>JBMOLS010000016.1:0-115103 GCA_049324055.1 Bacteroidota bacterium
CTTTGCAGCCCAGGGTGTGCTGACCAGCCGGGGAGGCAAAACTTCGCATGCGGCTGTGGTGGCCCGGGGTATGGGCAAACCGTGTGTGGCAGGTGCCGAAGGTATTCAGGTAGACACCAAGTTGCGCGTTGCCCGGGTAGGCACGCGCACGTTGCACGAAGGCGATTACATCACCATCGATGGTGGCACAGGTTATGTTTACCCCGGCATCATCCCAACGGTAGAGCCCACGTTCTCCGATGAGTTGAAAATACTGTTGGGTTGGGCGGACGAAATGGCCTCGCTGAAAGTGATGGCAAATGCCGACACGCCCGAAGGTGCCCGCAAGGCGCTGGCATTTGGCGCCATGGGCATAGGGTTGTGCCGCACTGAGCGCATGTTCAACGATACCGATCGTTTGCCGGTGGTGGTGGAGATGATATTGGCGGCCACAACCGAAGAACGCGAGGAAGCACTGAACCGGCTGAAAGCCATGCAGACAGAAGATTTTAAAGAAATTTTCACAGCCATGGCACCACGGCCCGTTACCGTGCGCCTGCTAGATCCACCCATACACGAGTTTCTGCCAACGGAAGAGGTGCTGCGCGATGAACTGCAGCACCTGTACCACTTGAAAGACACCGTAAGTGGTGTGACCAACCTGTTTGGAAGTTTGCGGCTGCTGCATGCGGATGTGAACATGGTGGAACAATCGGCCGCGCCCTTCAATGCACAGGGTGTGAACCTGGTGGAAAAGGCCATCGAGAAAAAGGAACAGATGTTGAAGAAAGTACGCGAGCTACACGAAGTAAACCCCATGCTGGGGCACCGCGGTGTGCGGCTCGGTCTTACCTTCCCGGAAATCTACCAGATGCAGATTCAGGCTATCCTTGAAGCTACAGCAGCCTGCCAGGCAGCGGGTATTGATGTGCGCCCCGAAATCATGGTGCCACAGGTATGTGCTGCAGAGGAATTGAAGGCTGTGAAACGTGTGGTGGATGAAGTGACCTTCGATGTGGAGACGCGCTTTCAGGTGAAGCTGAACTTTAAATTTGGCACTATGATGGAAGTGGTGCGGGCCTGCTTACAAGCCGAAGCGTTGGCCAACGAAGCTGAGTTCTTCTCTTTTGGAACGAACGACCTTACCCAGGCAACCTTCTCCTTCTCGCGCGAAGACGCAGAAAACAAATTCCTGCCTTTCTATATCTCGAAAGGTGTGCTGGCCGACAACCCCTTCGAGGTACTGGACAAAGCGGCCATGGGCAAACTCATGAAACTGGCCGTTGCAGACGGAAGGCAGGCGCGCCCCGATTTGAAGGTGGGAATTTGTGGTGAGCACGGTGGGCACCCTGATTCCATCCGCTTCTGCCACGATATAGGCCTTACTTACGTGTCGTGCTCCGGACCGCGCGTGCCGGTGGCTCGCTTGGCTGCTGCACATGCCCAGTTGGGCAACCGCAGGTAAACAACGGAAGTGTTGCGTGTTGGCGAAGTCGAATACCAGTTTTGAAGGGCGACAATAGGTGACAGCCAAATCGATCAGCCGGCCCAGCCTTCTCGGTCCAGGCTTCGGTATTGAATGGCTTCTGCCAGGTGCTCAATTTTTATTTCTTCGGTGCCGGCCAGGTCGGCAATGGTGCGCGATACTTTAAGGATACGGTCGTATGCCCGGGCAGATAAGCCGAGGCGTTCCATGGCGGTCTTCAACAGTGTGCGGCCAGCTTCATTGATGCTGCAAATTTCTTTCACCATGTTGGCGGGCATCATGGCATTGCAGTAAATGTCGGGTTGTGCCTTGAACCTCACTTCTTGCAGGGCGCGCGCCTTCACCACCCGCTCGCGGATATCGCTGCTGGTTTCAGTTTTGCGCGCAGCAATCATCTCATCGAATTGTACAGGCACTACTTCCACATGCAAGTCTATTCTGTCCAGCAGCGGACCGCTGATTTTGCTAAGGTAACGTTGCACTACGCCCGGTGCACACACGCATTCTTTTTCCGGATGGTTATAAAAGCCGCAAGGGCAGGGGTTCATGCTGGCCACCAGCATAAAGTTGGCCGGGTAGTCGATCGACACTTTTGCGCGCGAGATGGTAACCCTCCGTTCTTCCATGGGCTGCCGCATTACCTCCAGCACCGTGCGCTTGAACTCCGGCAGTTCGTCTAAAAACAAAACACCATTGTGCGACAATGAAATTTCACCCGGCTGTGGATTACCACCCCCGCCTACCAGCGCTACATCGCTGATGGTGTGGTGTGGGCTGCGGAAGGGCCGGGTAGTCAGCAGCGTGGCGTTGGTGCCCAACCGGCCGGCTACGGAATGTATTTTGGTAGTCTCCAGCGCCTCGTTCAGCGTAAGCGGAGGAAGAATGGTGGGCAATCTTTTGGCCAGCATGGTTTTGCCGGCACCGGGCGGACCAATCATAATAACGTTGTGACCCCCAGCGGCCGCAATCTCCAGCGCCCGCTTGATGTTCTCCTGGCCCTGCACATCTTTGAAGTCGGCATCGTAGCTGTTTTGTTTGCTTTGAAAAACATCGCGCGTGTCGATGCGAAGGGGATCGATTGCCTGTTCACCTTCTACAAACGCGATGGCTTCCTTCAAAGAGGTTACGCCTATGATGTCGATATTGTTTACGATGGCCGCCTCGCTGGCATTGGCCTGTGGCAACACCAGGCATTGGAAATTTTCTTTGCGCGATTGAATGGCAATGGGAAGTACACCGCGGATAGGGCGCAGGTCCCCATCCAGCGAAAGCTCGCCCATGATCACATAATGTTCCAAGTGTTCGCCCGTAATCTGACCCGATGCTTTCAGAATGGCCAACGCAATGGGTAAGTCGTAAGCAGCGCCTTCCTTGCGTATGTCGGCTGGCGCCAGGTTAACTACTACCTTGGTGCGTGGAAAATAATAGCCCAGGCTTTTGATGGCCGATTCCACGCGGTGCTGACTTTCTTTAATGGCATTGTCGGGCAAGCCGGTGAGAAAAAACTTCTGGCCTTGTGCCACATCTACTTCAACGGTGATGGTTTTGGCATCTACCCCATGTACGGCACTTCCAAACGTTTTGGCTACCACGTTTCGCTGGTTTATTCCGCGTTGATGTTAAGATTTTTTTGAGATACTGCCAAATGCGCGGCAGTCTTCCACAGGTTACCGAGCCACCTGTTGCTCTATCAGCAGAATAAGAATGTGTATGATTTTAATGTGCACTTCCTGGATGCGGTCTGCAAAGCCATGGTGTGGCACCCTAATTTCAATATCGGCCAGCGGTGCCAACGGGCCGCCTTCATTTCCCGTAAGGGCAATTACCTGTACACCCTGCTGGCGGGCTGTTTCGGCCGCGCGCAAAATATTAGGCGATTTGCCGCTGGTGCTGATGGCCACCAGAACATCGCCCGGCTTGCCATGTGCTTCCACAAAGCGTGAGAACACAAATTCAAAACCATAATCGTTTCCCACGCAAGTGAGGTGGCTGGGGTCTGATATGCAAAGGGCCGGAAGGGCTTTTCTGTTTTCGCGGTAGCGGCCGGTTAATTCTTCGGCCATGTGCATGGCATCGCAATGGGAGCCACCGTTGCCACAGGTGATGAGTTTGTTACCCGATGCAAACGCATGGGCGATGGTTTGTGCGGCCTGCTCCACTTTGGCAAGTGCCGCAGGGTCGTTCAAAAAGCGTTGAAGAACGGTGGAGGCTTCGGTTAATTCGCGCGTAATGAGTGAACGGGAATCCATTCGTTATTTGGAAGTGGCTGCTTTGGCGGCCTGTTCTTTGGCAGCCTCTTGCATGTCGTACACTTTGGCCTTCAGGGTGTTGTTTTCGTGGCGCAACGCGTCCTGTTCTTTCTGTGTGCCCCTTCCCTCGCGCCACCACCACACAAAGTCGATGGCCACCAGCAACAACCCTATGAATGTGCCATACTTAAACCACTTAATGTAGGTAACCAGTTGAAAGAGAAAGCCGGTGTCGCTCTCCATAACCAGGGTGAAGATGAACGCACAAAGCTGGTAAGCGGCAAAGATGCTGTAGAAAATGAGGCGTTTTTGGTTCATGAGAGGGTTTTAATAAAACAAACTTAGCTTTTTTCAGGTAAAGCTTAAAATGCAATTTAGCGCTAAATCTTGCGTAGGCTCAATCATTTAACGGGTTGGCACCTTCGCGCATGGTGCTTTGTATGTCGCTTAGTTTCTTGTAGATACCATTCAAGCGGGTTAGTTCTGTGTGCGTTCCACGCTCCACTATTCTGCCTTGCTGTATCACCACAATTTCGTCTGCATGTTGAATGGTGCTCAGCCGGTGGGCAATCACCAGCGAGGTGCGGTTCCTCATCAGGTTGAAGAGCGCCTCTTGCACCAGTTTTTCTGATTCAGAGTCGAGGGCAGAGGTGGCCTCATCCAGAATAAGAATGGGTGGATTTTTGAGCACTGCCCGTGCAATGCTTAAGCGCTGCCGTTGACCGCCTGAGAGTTTGGAGCCTCGTTCGCCAATCACGGTCTGGTACCCATTTTCCGTTTGAATAATGAACCCATGGGCGTTGGCGATGCGTGCTGCCTGCTCTACTGCTTCCTGGCTTACGTTGGGCATGCCAAAAGCAATGTTGTTGAAAATAGTGTCGTTGAAGAGAATGGATTCTTGTGTAACCACACCCATTTGTTTCCGCAGCGACTCTATGTCGTAGTCGCGAATGGAAATACCATCGATGCACACTTCGCCTTCGGTGGGGTCGTAGAAACGCGGAACCAGGTCGGCCAGGGTGGACTTGCCACCGCCTGATGGGCCCACTAGCGCAATGGTTTTTCCTTTTTGAATATTGAGATTGATGTGGCGCAGAACGAACTCTTTCTCATATGCGAAGCTCACATTTCGGAATTCAATACGATCGTTGAAACTTTTCAGCGGTATGGCGTTAGGTTTGTTCTCAATTACCGGCTCGGTGTCTACCAGCTCGAAAATTCTGCGCGCAGAAGCAATACCTTTTTGCAGAGACGTAATGCCGTTAGAGAATGCTTTGGCGGGTTGAATAATTTGGGCGAAAATGGCCAGGAAGGTGAGGAAAGAACTGGCGCCCAACTGATCGTCTCCACTGAGTATCAGCCGCCCTCCAAAGTACATAATGCCCGCGATGATCACCACACCCAGAAACTCAGACACGGGCGAGGCCAATTCGTTTTTATAGGCCATCGACAGGTTTACTTTGCGGTGATACTCATTTTCGTCTTCCATTTTCTGTAAAATGTAACCCCTGGCGTTGAAGGCTTTGATTACCCGCATGCCCGAGAAGGTTTCATCCAGAATGTTGACAATGCGACCCAACGTTTCCTGGCTGGCCTGTGCCTGCCGCTTCAGTCGCCTTACGATTTCGGCCAACGCACCGCCTACCAAAGGCAGCACAACAATGGTGAACAGCGTCAGTTTCACAGAAATGGCAAACAGCAAAGCAAAATGCACAATAATGGTAACAGGTTCTTTTAATACTGCTTTCAGGCTGTTCATTACGGCACTTTCTACCTCCTGCACGTCATTCGAGAAACGCGAAATAAGGTCGCCCTTGCGGTTGGTGTTGAAGAAACCAATGTGAAGACGGGTCACGTTTTCGAAAATTTTTGTGCGCAGGCCTTTCACCACATCCAGCCTAATCTTGGAGGCCACCACCCTTTCGAGGAAACGGAAGGTGTTACCCAGCATAACGCTGCACACAATGGACAGGCAGATATAAAATAACGTAGTGGCTTTGCCTTGTTTTGCCAGCAGTGAAACAAAGAAATGATTGAAGGCGGCCCTGGCGTAGGAGGCACTCAGTTCAAAGTCGGGCAGCGGAGTTACTTCCGTTTCCCTCACCTGGTCGAACAGCACATCGAGCATGGGTATTACCACCACCAGGCTCAGGGCGCTGAAGGCGATGCCCAATACGGAGAAAATAAAAAACATCACCAGCCTGGAAGGCAGGTTGCGGGAAAAGGTGAGTACCCGGAAGAAAACGTCCATTCAGTAAGGGGTGCGTGTGTTAGAAATCGTAGTTGCGTGGGGCCATGTTCCAGCGCAAAGCTAACGAAGTAATAGTGCTTTTGGATTCATCTACCACAATATTGGGTGCTAAACCATCGGGTGGCATGGGTGTGCTGGTGCGATAGGTGGCCTTTAAGTCGATAAAAAAATTGTGCTTCAGCATGTAGCTGGCGGTAAAATCGAGGAAGTTAACCGTAATGGGTGTGCCTTGGCCGATGGTGTTGTTGAATTCCTGGATGCGCGTGCTGTTGTTTTTCAAAAGATCGCCACCGTAGTTCTCGTTACCACGCAGGTAGTCGGTGCCTTTTTCCGAGCGAATGGATTTGGCAGTTAGCTGCAGGCGCGGCAAGGGTTGGTAGCGCACAATGGCAATTAACTCTGTGAAGTTGGCCCCCAGCGGATGGGCAATGGGTTGCCGGTAATTGGTGTAATTGCCGTACGATGTGTTGTGCGTGTAAGTAAAGGGCCTCACCAGGTTGCCTTCTAATTGCAGGTCGAGGTTAGGGACGCTGAATACATCAATATATTTGATGCCGCCCTGAAATCCGTATTTGTTCGCCCACCAGCCATCCTGATCTTTGATGTGGCTGAGCACAAACTCATCGAGCACTAACTGCCCATAAAACGACACGCCTTTTAACGCATTCCATTTGAAGTCGGCCCCCAAAATGGCATTGTCGCTGCTGCCGTATTGTTGCTCTATGGCGCGGTAAAAAATAATGGGGTTGAAATAATTTAGCTCGAGCGAATTGCGTGCAGGGCCACTGGAAGGATCGAGCGGACTGTAAACCACCGACTCGAAGAAGCCAATGTTCAGTTTACGACCGATGTTGAAACTGGCATGGTGAAAGGCCACGTACTTCTCCGGATATTTTCCGGCCGTGGTTCCGCCCGCGTTTACTGTGGGGTTGGCCACCATGCGGTTAATCTGGAACAGGTAATTCAGCTTCCACACTTTTACGTTGGTGCGCCAATACAATTGGGGTGGGGCAAAGTCTGAAAAGATGAGCGAACGAAGGCCGTTGCCGATAAACATCTTGTCGAGACCGAACTGCATGTATACGTGCTTGCTCACGTTAAAATCGATGTAGCCACGTGCCTGGAAAAAATCAACACCTTCGTCTTTGAATTGTTTCCAAAAACCCTCGTGGGGTACCGCGCCCATCTCGCGCTGTTTTTTGTCCACGTAAATGGGCAGCACCGCCTGGTTTTCGCTCGCAAACGTGTAGAAGCCAATTTTGCGATCGACCATGCCGCGTACTTCCACACCGCGTGTGTTCATAAACAGGTTGCGCGAATCGGTAAACGGATCGATCTGCATCGCCTCGCGGTTAAGCCCGCCACCAAGGTAGAGCACAGGGCTCACGTGCAGGTCTAGCTCTGGCGTGTCTACAAAAATCAAGTCGGATTTTTTTTGATAGAAATGTTTCAGAATCGGCCTGGTGCTTTCATTGGTTTCCGGCCGGTTCCATTCCCAGTTGTCGTTGCGGAAATACGCGTAGTTGAACTGATCGGCACGTGAGGTGAAGACCTGGTCTTTGGTATGCAACGAATCGGTGTAGGCGGCAAGGGCATCTCGCTTGTAGGGTTTTACCGCTGTAAACACTTCGGGCAAAATGCGGCCGGCCTTGATTTCGTACCGGTCCAGCCAATGGTAGTAGTCTTCATTGTAAGAGGCGTTGGTACTCTGGGCCAGGGCAGAGGAAGCGTCCACCAGGATCAAAAAAATAACTGCGAGAAGGATTGATTTCATCGTGGTTGAGATTTAAGAAAGTCAGAGGCAGAGATGGCAATGTTGGAGAATTCCCTCAAAATTTTTTCATCGTAGGTCACTAAAGGAACATCTAGTTCGTGAGCAAGGGCCACAAATTCACAATCGAAAGCATTGCATTTTGAAAGATTGACGAACTGAAGCACAGAATACATCGACACGCTGAATTCTTTTCCGCGCAGGGTAGCTTGAGCGAACTCAAGTGCATCTAAGCTGTCTTTGTAAGCGATGATGTTTTTGCGTAGATACAGCGAAACCACATTTACAAATTCACTGCGCCATAGAACGGGCGCAGCCCATTCAGCATCTTTTTGGTGTACCGCAGTTGCTTCTTCTGAGTAAGGGGTCTCGAAAAAGAGGTAGGCAATCAAATTGGTATCGGCAACAATCATTCCCGTCCCTGGTTGATTGCATTCTTGATTTCTGTGGGTGTCAATTGCCCGCGGGCTCTTTTTCTGAATTCGCGTGCCTGCGCCCGAAGCTTTTCGGGGTCTACACGTTCGGAACCAACAGAGGCCTGAATGCGGTATATCAGTTCGCTATTAAGGCTTCTTTGATGGTTTTTGGCCAGATTTTTTACGATTTCGTAAAGTTCATCCGGGAAATTTTTAAGAGTTATCGTGCGCATGGTTCCATTTTGGTTCCAAAATACAACCTAGTCAAAAGATTCACAAACTTAAATGTTAGGCAGACTTGTAAATACCTTCAAGTTCCTTACTTTTGCAGTCCTTTAATAGAAAAGAACATGAAAAAAGGCATTCATCCGGAGTACAACGAAGTGATTTTTTGGGACACCAGCAGCGATGTGAAGTTTTTGACCCGTTCTACGCTGAAAAGCAAAGAAATGGCCAAATGGACGGATGGCAAGGAGTACCCGGTGGTGAAGGTGGAAGTTAGTTCGGCATCGCACCCGTTCTTTACCGGCAAGAAAATGTTTGTTGACACGGCCGGTCGTGTGGAGAAATTCCAGAAGAAATACCAGAAGAAGGCATAACCTTATTTCATTTCGTCTTAGCGTTTTTTGTTTAGAAAGGTCTCCCACAAGGAGACCTTTCTTTTTGTCGGGGTGGCGCACAAATAAAATTTTATTACCATGCCGCAGAGGGTTATTTTTGGCCCCTGTTCTTTGTTGCCATTACATGAACGTTATTCTTTTTGACGACCCCGTAACAAGGGTGCATTTACTGCCGCTTACGTTTACCCGCCCGGTAGCGGGCATTCGCATTGGCACACTTACCATTGCAGAGAAGTGGCAAAAATGGCTGGGCGAAAGTGTTTCTTTTGCCACCCTTCCGTACCTGGCCAAAAAATTCCCGGCACAGATTACAGCCGACAACTATTGGATCAACGGTGCACTTTGTCCCGATCGCTCCTTAGTAGAAAACATCCGATCGCTGAAGCCGGGCGAAGGCATTCGTAGCGGAGGGCAGCTACTGGCCATGAGAAATGCCGAAGCTGAGCCACCCGCCCACACCAACAATGCAAAAGACTATCCCCAGCCGGTTACCTTCATCGATCATGTTTGGAAAATATTTCAGCGAAATGGAGAACAGATACGCGCAGATTTTGCGCTTCTAACCCAGGGAAGAACAACGGCTGGTATTGGCGACAAGCATACGGTGGTTTACAACCCGGGCCAGGTGTTTGTAGAGGAGGGTGTGATAACCAAAGCAGCCATATTGAATGCGGAGACCGGCCCGATTTATTTAGGGCGTAATGCCCAAGTGCAGGAGGGGGCCGTTATCCGTGGTCCATTTTCCCTGGGAGAGGAATCGGTGATTAACATGGGCGGAAAAATGCGAGGCGACACCACGATAGGTCCCTACTGCAAGGTAGGGGGCGAAATTAGCAATGCGGTGATCTTCGGATACTCCAACAAAGGGCACGATGGTTTTTTGGGCAACTCGGTGTTGGGTGAGTGGTGTAACCTGGGGGCAGATACCAATACCTCGAACCTGAAAAATAACTATGACCACGTAAAGTTGTGGAGTTATGCCACCGAAGAATTTATCGACACAGGTGCGCAGTTTTGTGGTTTGATCATGGGCGACCACAGTAAGAGTGGCATCAATACCATGTTCAATACCGGTACAGTGGTGGGCGTAAGTGCCAATATTTTCGGGGCGGGTTATCCGCGAAATTTCATTCCGTCATTTTCGTGGGGTGGCCCCGGTGGACTAACTACTTACCAAATCAACAAGGCCCTCGATACGGCAGAGCGCATGGCGAGCCGAAGAAACGTGCCACTTACCGATATTGACAAAGAAATACTTCATCATATTTTTAACGTCACCGCTTCCTACCGGGAGCGCGAAAAAAGATGATATGAAGTTGGCAGACGTACCCGGTGCTACACAGGTTAAAGAGAAGCTCGTACGGTCGGTAAAAGAGGGCAAGGTGGCCCATGCGCAATTGTTTGCAGGCAAAGAAGGCGCATTAAACTTACCTCTGGCGTTGGCCTTTACTACCTTTCTGCACTGCCAACAAAGAACAGACGATGCCTGTGGCGTGTGCCCGGCCTGTAATAAGAGCTTGAAGGCAATTCATCCCGACACCCATTTTGTCTTTCCGCTGGGCAATGTAAAAAACGATAAAGACGAAGAGCGATTCAAAGCCGACATCCTAAAAAGCTGGCGCTCGTTCTTGTTAGAGCAACCTTTTGGTATGTTGAATGATTGGGTAACCTTCTATGGTGGCGAAGACAAGCAAGCAGCTATTTCGCGCGAAGAGAGCCGCGAAATTGTAAGGAGCCTTTCGCTGAAGCCTTTCGAGAGTCAATTTAAGGTGATGATCATCTGGCAGCCGGAATTGATGCACCCTTCTGCCTCGAATGGCATTCTGAAAATATTGGAAGAGCCACCGGTCAATACGTTTTTCTTTCTGGTTACCAATGCGGCCGACCGTTTGTTGCCCACCATCTTATCGCGCACACAGATTGTGCAGGTGCCGCTGCTGGCCGATGAAGAGTTAGACAGCTACCTGGCGAAATATACCCAGTTCGAGGAGTCCAGACGTTTAAAGGCGGTACAACTGGCGAATGGTAACCTGAACTGGGCACTCAAACTGCTGGAGGTGGAAGAAGACAACAACCAGGATCGGTTTGCCGATTGGATGCGATCGTGCTTCAAGCGCGAGTATGTGCGCTTGCTGGCCCTGGCAGACGAGTTTCATGAGGCCGACCGCCTGATGCAGCGAAACTTTTTATCTTATAGCCTCAATATGTTGCGCGAAACCCTGCTTCACCTGGCCGGTGCTACGGCCATTAACCGAATAAGGGGCAACGAACTGAAGTTTATTCAGGATTTCAGCAAAGTAATGTCGCTAGATAAAATTGACAGATCAAGCCGGTTGATAGGCGAGGCGAGCTACCATCTGGAACGCAACGGAAGCGCTAAGATGATTTTTATGGACTTATCTCTGCAGATATCGAGAATTCTAAATCCCTGATAGTGTTATGACCTTCAGATTATTTTCGTGTACCACCGTTTTGGTTGTTATCCTGTTTTCAGGATGCGCGCAAAAAAATACCGATCGCGACTTTGTGGTTACCATCCAAACCAACCATGGCAGCATGGTGGCCATTCTGTTCGATGAAACCCCCAAGCATAAAGAGAACTTCTTGAAACTGGCTAAAGAAAAATTTTTTGATTCATTGCTGTTTCACCGGGTGATACCCGATTTCATGATTCAGGGTGGTGACCCGCTTTCGAAAAACGCACAACCGGGCGAACACCTGGGCACCGGTGGCCCTGGCTACACAATAGATGCCGAATTTAACCCGCAGTTTTTTCATGAACGCGGGGCTTTGAGTGCGGCCCGCTTGGGCGATCAGCAAAATCCAACCAAGGCGTCCAGTGGTAGCCAGTTTTATGTAGTGCAAGGCCGCAAGTACCAGGAGGCCGAGCTGACGCAACTCGAACAAAGTATGGTGTACAACCGCAAGAACAACGCATTGAGAACGTGCCTGTCGATGCCCGAGTATGCTAACGTGCGGCAACAAGTGCTCGATAAGCAGCGCGAGGGCAACACCGAGTGGCTCAACTCTTTTTTCATCCAGTCTGATACGCTCATTAAAAAAGTTATGCCCAACTACCATGCGTTTTCCTTCACACCCGAAGCGCGTGCCCGTTACCAGGAAGTGGGCGGTGCGCCCCACCTCGATGGCGACTATACCGTTTTTGGCAAAATTATCTATGGCATGGAGGTGATAGATAAAATCGCAGCGCTTCCGCGCGATGGTGCCGACCGCCCTTCTGAAGATGTGCGTATGTTTGTAACCGTGAAGGAGATGACCAAGGCGCAAATCGAAAAGGAGTTCGGGTACAAATACCCCACCGAGTAATGCGAATACTGGTTACCGGTGCCAACGGACTGCTGGGGCAAAAGCTGGTTGAGCTGCTGCAAACCGATGCATCTGTGTTTCCCATAGCCACGGCACGCAGGCCACTTGCTTTTACCCTCACGCGAGGAACCTTTGTGCAAATGGATGTGGCCAACCGGGTGGAAGTGGAGCATGTGTTGCGTGAATCGAAGCCGGAGGTGATCATACATACGGCCGCCATGACGCAGGTAGACCAGTGCGAAACACAACGCGAAGAATGCTGGCTGCAGAACGTGACGGCCGTTGAAAACCTGGTGAGAGCCGCTGCCGCAGCGAAAGCCCATGTGGTGCATGTGTCCACCGATTTTATTTTTGATGGCAGTCGTGGTCCGTTGGCAGAAGATGCACAACCCAGCCCCGTTAACTATTATGGTGAAAGCAAATTGGCGGGCGAGAAAGTGGTGATGGCAAGCAACACCACGTGGGCCATTTTACGAACCGTGCTGGTGTATGGCGTTACGGCCGACATGGGCCGGACCAACATTGTGTTGTGGGTGAAGAAGAGCCTGGAGGAGGGCAAAAAAATTCAGGTGGTGAATGATCAATGGCGCACCCCCACGCTGGCAGAAGATCTGGCGATGGGCTGTTACCTGGCTGCCACGAAGAAAGCGCAGGGTATCTATCATGTATCGGGCGAAGAGATGATGACTCCTTTCGATATTGCCACGGCAACAGCCGAGTTTTTTGGCCTGAATGGCACACTGATACAAGCCACCGATTCGAACCATTTCAAACAATCGGCCAGAAGACCTTTGAAGACCGGCTTTGTGATTGAAAAGGCCAAACGCGAATTGGGTTATCGCCCGCATACGTTTCGCGAGGGGCTCGCGCTACTGGCCGGTCAGTTAAAGCATCAGCCTTTGGCATAATTACCATGCGGTGAAGGGCGTGGCCGCCTTTCAGTTTCCGATATAATTTCTAATCTTCCGCACGCAAAAAATATACGTATGACTTCCAATACCGATCGCGGCCAGTGGGCCTCTAAATTTGGTTTCATCATGGCAGCGGCAGGCTCTGCTGTGGGGCTGGGTAACATCTGGCGTTTTCCTTACCTCACGGGCGAGAATGGCGGGGCGGCCTTTGTTATTGTGTACATTCTTTGCGTGGTGTTGGTGGGCGCGCCCATGCTCATTAACGAAATTGCGTTAGGCCGACTGACGGGTAAAAATCCGGTGGGCGCGTTTAAGGCCACAGGTGCCAACTCCATCTGGACCTTCTTTGCCGGTGTGCTTCCTTTGCTGGTAACCTTTGTGGTATTGAGTTATTACAGCATCATTGCCGGATGGACCGTGGGATATATTTTTACCTCGTTGTTTTCTCTGGATGTAACGTTCTCAGAATTCATTGCAACTGCCAGGTATGTGGTGCCGCTGGGAGCCTTTGTAATTCTGATAACGGTGTTGATTGTGTTGGGAGGCGTATCTGGCGGAATTGAAAAGGCATCGAAAATATTGATGCCCATGCTTTTTGTGTTGTTGATAGTGGTAATTCTTCGGAGCGTTACGTTGCCCGGAGCGGGCAAAGGAATTGAATACTATCTCATCCCTGATTTCTCGAAGATTAATGGCACCGTTATTCTGAAGGCGCTCACGCAGGCGTTCTTTTCGCTGGGCGTTGGCTGGGGCATGATGATTACCTACGGATCGTACCTCCCCAAGAGCCAGAATATTGTTACTTCCAGCTTATGGGTAGGCGCCATGGATACAACGGTAGCACTTTTAGCCGGCTTCATGGTCTTTCCCGCTGTGTTTGCCTTTAACATGTCGCCCTCCGAAGGTCCCACCCTGGTGTTCAACGTATTGGCCAATATCTTCCAGGAGATGCCGTTTGGCAACATTGCGGGCGCTTTGTTTTTTCTTTTGCTTTTTCTGGCAGCCATTACCTCTACCATCTCTATGTTAGAAGCGCCCTCGGCATACTTTATCGATAATAAGAACTGGTCGCGTAAAAAGGCGGTGTGGACCGTGGCGATTGTGGCGCTCGTCTTCGGTATTCCTTCCGCACTTTCTGCGGGCAGTTCCGAGTTTTTCTCTTCACTCGAAATCAGTTTATTGGGTACCCACAAGCGGGGCTTTTCTGATATCATGGACTACCTTTTCGGCACCTTGTTTATGATGGTAGTTGTGCTGGCCACTTGCCTTTATTCTGGTTGGGTAATGAAAACCCAGAAGTTGGTAGACGAAATACACCACGGCTTCCCCGCCTTCAAGAGCGGCTCCCTGCTCGGTCTGGCGCCCTATAAAGTTTGGGTATTTATGATCCGCTACGTGAGCCCCGTAGTGATTGTGCTGGTGGTGTTAAGTGTGCTGGGCTTGATAGGGTAAGAACAATCATTTTTCGAATATTTCCTGAACGGGGTTGCCGGTGCAGCCGTTCGGGAACTTCACTTTCATCAGCACCGAAAGCGTGGGTGCAATGTCGGTAATATCGTATCGCCTTACGCTTTGGCCCGTAGGTATTGCTTTGCCGTAAAATAAAACCGGCACATGCGTATCGTACGTATAGGTAGAGCCATGCGAAGTGCCTTGTACGCCAGACCAGCCACCCCAACTCGGTTCTAAAATAATGGCCAGGTCGCCCGACCGCTTCGGGTGAAAGCCGCGCTTCACCATGCCTTTGATGCCGCCTTCATTAAAATCGGCAGATAAAATAGTTTGGCGTGTGTATACATCGGCAATACCTTCCTGGTTCAGCAGGTAATTTTTTATCAATTCAGAAGCCACCAGGTAGTCCACACCGGAAGTGCGCGGGTCGCTGCCAAAAGCCTCGCTATTAAAAAACAGTTGGTCGTTCGATAGTTTGTCGATCAGTTGTTTATCAGGATAGTGTGTCTTGAGCAAATCCAAAAGTCCCGATTGCAGATACGCCTGCCGCAGGTTGCCTGCCGGAATCTTAAGATCTACCATGAACTGGGGAACTTCGGCTACTGCATGATCGGCCGTTAAAAAAACAACGTAGTTGCCTGGAGCCACCTGGTCTAACCGCTTCAGCAGGTCTTCGATATTTTTATCCAACCGCAGGTACATGTCTTCCAGTTCAACGGCAAAAGGCCCCACGGCATGGCCCAGAATATCAGGTGCCGAATAGGATAGGCATAAGAAATCTGTCCACTCGTCTTTGCCCATCGCCTCTCCATCCAACGCAGCTTTGGCGGCTTCTGTTAACAGGTCGTTGCTAAATGGCGTGGTAGAGAGCAACTCGAAGTTGCCATTGGTTTTGCGAAGTTCTTTCAGGTCGTAGGGAAAGGTGGATTTCTCCTTGCCCTTCCACTTCGTTTCATAGGGTGAGTCGTCCGGGCCACTTTCCTTGTATTGGTCAATGGGTAATAATGGTTTCCATTCCTGGTTCAGGTAGCCATCGGCCAGGTTGCGTGCGTTGAATTGCTCCAGCCACAGGGGCAGACCGGGTTTATAGTAGGTGCTGGAAATAAACTTACCTGTTTTGCTATCATACCAGTAGGCGCCATCAGGGGTGTGGCCCGCAGGCAACACGGCACCACGGTCTTTGATTGAAAGACCAATTACCTTAGCCCTCCGTTGGGTAGCCAGTTCCAACTCGTCCGTAATGGTGGTGGTTAACATGCGCCAGGGCGATACATCACCGTTTCCCTGGTCGTTGCCAACGGGCTTATGCCGCTCGTCTTCCACACAGTTCACCGTTTTTTTCAAGTCTTTATCGTACCAATCGTTGCCGATTACGCCATGTATGGCTGGCGTTGTGCCGGTATAGATAGAGGCATGCCCGGGGCCTGTGTAGGTAGGCACGTAGTTGTAATGTGCATTCTTCAGGTTGAACCCCTGGTTGGCCAAACGTTTAAAGCCGCCTTCGCCAAATTTGTTTTCGAAGCGGTAGAGGTATTCATAGCGCATCTGGTCTACCACAATGCCCACCACCAATGCAGGGGGGGGGGTGCTTTTTTGAGGCTGCGCCCCGGCACTGATACCAGAAGCAACAAGAAAAAGAAATACCAAACGAATCATCGGTAAAGGAATTAGTTAAGGTGGCGAAAGATAACAAAATAACCCTGTGGTGGATATGAAGTTCGTTTGAACGGTACGTTAATTCGCATCGCAATAAATGCGTTCGTATTCATCAGCTTCGTAAACCTGTTTGCGAATGAGGGCTCCGTGGTGGTTGTAATAGATCACCACGTAGATGTCGGCTTCTTCTACCCGCTTTTCAGTGAAGTATAGGGGCTTTTCGTCTGAACCCACATTCACAATGTCCGTGAAGTTGGGGGGAATAACGATTCCTCTCACGTTGCTAATCACTCCGTAGTAATTCTCGCGCTGGATGGTGAGCAAGGTTTCTTCGGAGTGCGCACTCAGTGTTCTGAACTGACGGATACGATCCACGTGCGTGGTGCTACTGGCCCACGAATAAATGGACCAATGGTGATTTTTACGTACCAGCATGGAAGTATCGTTCCAATACCGAATCTCTTCAAATTGAAATGGCGACACCGCTTTTTCATCGGAAGTAATTAGTCCATAACCACCTGCCTTGTAGGCAATGTAGTGGTTAGTTCCATAAGGTTGCAGGGTGCGCTCGTACTCGGGCTTAATGAGCTTTTGTGTGGGCAAATAGAAATGGCCAAAACGCCTGTCTTTGTAAAGCGACAAAGATCCGTTAGGTGCGTAAACAATGATGTCGTAAGTAGCCGGCAGTATTATCTTACCGGTCCGGTTCAGCAAACCCTTCTTTTTGTTCAGCGTAAACAGAAATGTGTTTGTGCCAATATATTCAATCTCATCGAAGTCGGCTGTAAACAGTTTCTGCCCGGTAGTTACATCGAATAGAGATTTTTTCTTTTTCTCAGGCACAAAAAAATAGGCAGTGGTATCGCGACTACCTATAAACTGAAGCGGGGCAGACCGGTGAAAAGAAGCCAGTTTGCCCGACCGGCCATATGTCATCAGCGAGTCGCCTTTGCGTGCAAAAATGATTCGGTTGCTAAACCAGATGGTGTCTAATTGCTGATCGATGATTTTGCCGGTAGAAACCTGGTAGAGCGAGCGCTGTGGCACATTGTATAACTCTAACCACTCGCCCAGTTCTTTCACGCGGTCGAATCGTTGCGACTCTAACTGTGCAGAGGCGCCCACAATGCGAATGCGGTTTTCTTTTTCCTGTAAAAAGCCGAAAGAAGTTTTTGTGAGGCGATGCCGGTCGAACGGAATTACAAACTCAAGCCGCTGGTTGACCACTCCTTCCAGCACACCGTTTCTCACCCAAATATCGCCACCACCCCAGGCCTTTACTTCATCAAACACCAGGTCATCGGCCAGCGGATTTTTGTCAGCCAGCGCGCCCAGGTTTTCTGGCAGCACCAGCACCTGTTTGCCCGCACGGGTCAGCACCACCACGCCATCAATAGGGAAAATGTTCTGATAGGCGAACGGCAAGAGCTGCAAACCGTTTAAAGCAAAGAGGCCCCAGCCTTGCTCGTATTCCAGCGCCACAAAGCGGTTGCTTACCAGCCGCATATTTTTTGGACATCCATGGCCCAGCACAAAACCAGCCTTACTCACGGCCTGCTCGCAATTGCGCGTAGCCACTGATAGAAAACCCATGCCCAGGTTACGTGCACCCACCACAGAGTCGGAGAAAATGCGCACGCCAGACCGGCTGTAAAGGCCTCCGGTTGCCAGAAAAAAATCTTCTTCTACATTTCCGCATAGATAGCTTTCGCTGATGTATGCAAAACGGGGAGGAATCATCTCACGGCCCTCTTCATTCATAAATCCATATTGGCCGTTTTTCAGAAACGGAACCCAATACCCCTTTTCCATGGCCGACAGGTTGTTGAGCGAATCGTTCAGCAGGTGGCCGCTCACGGGTAACCCCAGCGATTGCTGGATGTGAAAAAGCAAGGTAGCCGCACGGGGTGCCCACTTGCTCGCGGGGTATTTTTCGAGAAATTGCTGGTAATCCTCGGGACGACCAGGGGCAGTAGCGATGTGAAAGATCAGCCGCTCTAAAGAATCCTTGAATACGGTTTGTGGAAATTCCTGCAGGAAGCGCTCGTAGCTGGCCAGTTTTCCGGTTTTGGTTCGCTCCGCAAACAGCAGTTGCTCATAGCGCAGGCTGGCTTCGGCCGCTCGTTGCGAGTCGGGGTATTTTCGAAGATATGCCTGATAGGCCCCCGTTGTATTTTCGCGAAGGGCCTCCAGAAAGGCCACCTCGTTGCGTAAAGCGATGGCGTTGCTACGTTGTTTGGCATCAGAAAACCTGGCGAGAAAGCTGATGTACGCATTTTCTGTGTTGAGCCTTTTAGCCACTTCAAAAGCGGCACTGTCAATTTGTTCGCGAAAGCGTTGTAAAATAACACTGTCGAGGGGTACGCGTTGCAGACGGTCGCGGTCGCGTGGCGAGGTATGAACGTACAGCGCAGCAGTTTGGCGGACGTGCAGATAAGCAGAGTCCAGGTTGTATTCGGGGTTGGCTGGCGAAAAGTAATAGGTGGCCATCCAATAATGCGCTTCGGTGTTTACCGAATCTTTGCTGAGGGCCTTGCTCAGGTTTTGTTTGGCGCTGGCCCATTTGCCTTTGGCCATACGGGCCTGTGCCTGCCGCAGCGCACTGGTTTGTGCAAATGCCTGATGAGCGCATGCGATAAGCAAAAGCCCACACCACACTTTAAGATACATTGCCCGCATACGGGGGCAAAATAACGCTTTAATTCTGATGCCTAAAGCGCTGCCGGGCTAATGCGCCAGGCAGACGTTGGAACGCATCGACTCCTCCAGGAGTGAGTAGATTTCGGCAGGCAACTCCAATCAAGCGCCCGATGGCGAGCAATAACCAATCCCGTTACTCGGTGCGCAGCGATGTAGCGGGGTTGGTATGAGCTGCTTTCCAGGCTTGTGTGCTTACAATGGCGAGGGCAAACACCAGGGCCACCAAACCGGTTACCGGAAATACCCACCACGCAATTTCCGTGCGAATGGGGTAGCGTTCCAGGTACTTATTCAACAACCACCAGGCCAGGGGCGCAGAGAGTAAAAATGAAATAATTACTAACCTTGAAAAATCTTTCGAGATGAGGCCCATCAGGCCGGGCACGGATGCGCCCAACACTTTTCTGATGCCAATTTCTTTGGTGCGCTGCTCGGCTGTGAACGAGGCCAGACCAAACAACCCCAGGCCGGTGATGATGATGGTAAGCGAGGCAAACAGGCTGGCCAATTTGCTGGTGAGGTTAATGGTGGTAAACTTTTTCTGAAATTCTACGTCAGCAAAGCGGTATTCGAAGGGGTAGGCGGGCGCATATTTTTCAAAAACTTTTTTTACCTGATCGATAGACGCTGGGAGATCGTTTGTCTTCTTCAAACGCACCGTAACGGCATCAATCCATTCGGGCTCTAAAATCGCGAACATGGGTTTCACGGGTTGGTAGGGCGAACCCATCAACACGTCATCCACCACGCCAATTAGTTTTCTTTTCCCTCCCCAAAGATCCAACTCGGTTCCAATCGGGTCTTTCAGGCCCATTAGCTGCAAGGCTGCTTTGTTGATTAGAATGGCGGCTGTATCGCTTTTGAAGTCTTCAGAGAAATCGCGGCCTTCCAATATCTTAATACCCATGGTTTTTGTATAGTCGTACTCGGTGGCAATGGTGGTAAAGATTACGCGCAACTCTTCCGGTTTACCGGGCCACCCGAGAAAATTGTTGGAATTGATGTCGGTGATCTGGCTGTTCGATTTGGTTACCGACTCCACCACGCCCGTGTTGAGCAGTTCTTGTTTAATGGGCCGGTAGTTTTTGGCCACTTCGTTGGTGTAGTTAATGGCCATCAGGTTTTCCTGGTCGTAGCCCAGTTCCCTGCCCTTCCCGAGTTGAATTTGCTGATATATAACAATGGTCCCGATGATAAGCAGAATAGAAAAGCCAAACTGCAGCGTTACCAGCACCTTGCGCGGGGTGCTGGCTCCCTTGCCAATGGTGGGTTTGCCTTTCAGCACTTTTACAGGCTGAAAAGAAGAAAGATAGAATGCCGGGTAGCTTCCCGATACAATGCCGGTTATCAACACCATACCGATGGAGAAAATCCAGAACTGGCCGGAGGCATAGTCTATCACCAGCTTTTTTTCTACCAGGTTATTGTAGTAAGGAAGCAGCAGTTGGGCTGTAAGAATGGCGATGGCAAACGCCAGCAGGGAAATAAATGTAGACTCACCGATGAACTGCAGAATGAGTTCATACTGGCGCGAGCCCACACTCTTGCGAATGCCCACTTCGCGCGCCCTGCGTTCGGAGCGTGCCGTAGCCAGGTTCATGAAATTGATGCAGGCGATAACGATGATAAAAATGGCGATGATGGTAAACATCTGCACATAGTCGTTCATGCCGCCTGTCTCCACGCCATTTTCAAAGTTGCTGAACAAGCGCCAGCGCTGCATGGGGTATAGAAAGAACTCGGGTTTGGTTTCGGTTTCACCATGCTCCTGCAGCATCATGCGAACGCTGTTTTCCACAGTTGCCTGGTTGGCAGGGTCGTTCAACTCGGCAAACACCTGGAAGCTGTAGTTGCCCCAGTTGGTGGTATTTCTGCGCACCCAGTCGCTGATCTGCTCGCGGAATTTCCATGTCATCAGAAAATCGAACTGAAAAGTAGAATGGTTGGGAATGTTTTTCAGAATGCCCGTTACTTTCAGATCGTTTTCATTGTCCACCCGAATTACCTGGTTAATGGGGTCGGCATCGCCAAACAAGGCTTTGGCTGTTGCCTCGGTAATAACAATGGAGCGGGGGTCGTCCATCACCTGTTCTGCCTGCCCAGCCAGGAGTTCAAATTCAAACATTTCCAAAAACTCTTCGCTGGCATAGTATCCTTTTTTAATGAGCCTGTTCTCACCCACGGTAATCAGGTGATCGCCACCCCAGTCGGTTACGCACATGCGTTGAATGTTGCTGTTGGCGGTTTTAAAGGCCTCGTAAGTTGGCAGCGGCACACTCGTCCACGAACTTATCTTGCCATCGAAGTGGGCGCGAATCCAAACCTGGTAGAGGCGGTCTGACTTTGGTATAAACTTGTCGTAAGAAGTTTCATCGGCTACCCACAGCAGTATCAATATGCTGCAGGTAATGCCGATGGCCAGGCCGGCAATGTTGATAAATGAATAGAAACCGTTTTTGAAAAGGTTTCGGATGGTGACGAGGAGGTAGTTTTTGAACATGCGAGGCTGTTTTACCGAAGGAGTACTGCTGTTCTGAAGAAAGGTATCAGTAGGCTGTGTTTTTTTCTTTCAATGATGCAAAAGCTCACGGAAAGTTGCATAAGCAGGCAGGGAGTTTAAATCTGAAGGCAGATTTTAAAAAAACCGGTGGGGTGGGGACCAATAAGCTGGAGGCATGGCATTTTGTGTCCCTTCTCCGTCTACATGCAGATCAGTTCGTATCGTTTTACCGAAAAAGGTGTACAGAAATCAAATAACGATGCAAGGCTAAGGCAGAGGCTACTTCGACCCGACCTGGTTGCATTTGGAGTTATTGGCGACCTTATTATTGCAACGGCCACCAGAAAGAATACTGCAGCATACAAAAGCAAAAACCCTCTAAACATTTTGTTTAGAGGGTCTCTATGTCGGGGTGAGACGATTCGAACGTCCGACCTCCACGTCCCTAACGTGATGCGCTAACCGGGCTGCGCTACACCCCGAACACTATCCATTTTACATCCCCGAAAGGGTATGTTTAAAAATGGAGGTGCAATATTAGTAAAAAACTTTGGAAACAAGCCCTGAAAAAACGCAGTTATCGGTTCTTATTGGCTTTTAGGTCTCTGAAAAAGCGCGCCCAGTTAAATGGATTAAGAAATGGATTGGTGCGCGGTTGAAACCGGTCTGTAACAGACCCTGCATACTGATCCATGTAGTACTTGTAGTTGGCACTGGCATCCATGGGTGTGGTCTGGAGCATCAGTGCCATTAACTCTGCATTGAGGTTGCGCGGGTCTACGCCCTTGTTATCGAAGGGTACATTCAAGGCCAGCACAGCCTGTTTAAAAACTTCTTCCGTGGGGAAGGGCATAATGGTAACTTCTTTCAGATATGTGATGTCCTCCACCATTTCAATTACCAGCGTGAGCAAATCGCTGGGGTGGTTAGGCACAATGTAATGCTGGCGCTGAAAGCCTACGGAACTGATCACTACGCTATCGCCCACCAAAACAGGCATCGAGAAAAATCCGGCCCGGTTGGTAGAGGTTCCACGCCCCGCCTTGGGCACATACACGTGCACACCGGGCAGCGGGCCTCCCAGGCTGTCTGCGGCCAGCACCACACCCGAAAGCTGTATTACCCGTTTCTGATTCTGCCCTTCGGCCACCAGGCAAAAAAGCACTGCAAAAACCATCAAAAAACCACGAACCAACATGCCATTCACAATATTTCCCGGCTTTCAAATTTTTCAAAGATAAAGATTGCCGGGTACTTACCCTAACACCCCCAACGGGGAATTTGGTAAGCGGTTTTGGCTATCTTTGCCGCCTGTGTAGATGAGGCTGAAACATTTCAATATCGAGCCGGGGGCGCAGATTTTTTTGGCCCTGTCAGATCCATCCCGCCTTCGCATACTCAGTTTGATTGTTACCAACGGTGAGTTGTGCATTACAGACCTGGAACGAATATTGGAATTTACCCAAACCAAAACCTCGCGGCACCTCATCTATCTGAAGAATTCAGGTATACTGACTTCGCGCAAGTACAACCAATGGGTTTTCTATCAGATAAAAGAAGAAGCACTGGACCTCACCCAGCAGATTTTTCAGTTCTTGAGGCGCGACCCTGTGCTGCAACGCGATCAGCAGGTGTTTCAAACCATGTACAACAACCGCGAACTCACATTGAATAAGTTAAAATTAAAGCCGATAAGTCAACTATAATGAAGCAGAAAGAGTATAAATGTATTTTTTTCGACCTGGATCACACGCTTTGGGATTATGAAACCAACTCGCAAGAGTCGCTCAATGAGCTGTATGAAAGGTACCAACTGTCGCAATTGGGCACTGCGCCTTTCTCTCAATTCTACCAGCATTTTGTGCGCGTAAACACACATATCTGGCACCAGTACGACAGGGGTGAGATTCACCGCGATGTGATTCGCAACGAACGCTTTCACCGGGTGTTCAAAGAGGCGGGCTTAGATAACTACGACCTTTCGCTGCAATTTTCGGCCGATTACATTGAAGAGTCGCCACGTAAAAGTGCCCTGGTACCCCATGCGTTGGAAATACTTCAATACCTGAAAGAGAAATATCCGCTTGTCATCATCACCAATGGTTTTGAGGAAATTCAGGGAACCAAGCTAAAATCTTCGGGCATAACCCATTATTTCGATGGCGTGGTAACCTCTGCGCGGGCAGGCCATAAAAAGCCTGCCAAAGAAATCTTTGAGTTCGCCCTGAAAGAACACGGTTTTCAATCGCACGAAACCATTATGGTGGGCGATAATCTGACCACGGATATTGCGGGTGCGCGCAATGCAGCCATCGACCAGGTTTTTTTCAACCCCGGCCGGTTGCCACACGAAGAGAAAGTGGACTATGAAATCCAGAGTCTGAGGGAACTTACTTACATACTCTGACCGTTTTTGGTTTAACTTTGCCCCCTTCCATTTTACACGCAACTATACTTATCTACCCGTATGTTAAAAGGATTCTTTCACGTACCCACTCCTAAAAACGAACCCGTATTATCGTATGCACCTGGCTCCAAAGAGCGCATGGCTTTAAAGAAGGCGCTGGACGAAGCGCGCAACCAGGTGTTGGATATACCTATGTACATTGGTGGCGATGAAGTGCGCACCGGCAACAAAAAAGTAATTGCACCTCCCCACGACCATCAGCATGTGCTGGGGCACTACCACGAGGGCGACAAAGGCCACGTAGAGCAGGCCATCAACGCGGCCCTGGGTGCCAAAGAAGCGTGGGCCAACCTAAGCTGGGAGCACCGCGCCAGCATTTTTTTGAAAGCAGCCGAATTATTGGCGGGCCCTTACCGCTACAAAATGAATGCGGCCACTATGTTGGGCCAATCCAAAAATGTATTTCAGGCAGAAATAGATTCGGCTTGCGAACTGATCGACTTCCTGCGTTTTAACGTGCACTTCATGTCGCAGATTTATAGCGAGCAACCAGAATCTTCTCCCGGAGTGTGGAACCGGATAGAATACCGACCACTGGAGGGCTTTGTGTTTGCGTTAACGCCCTTCAACTTTACGGCCATTGGGGGCAACCTGCCCACCAGCGTAGCCATGATGGGGAACACGGTGGTGTGGAAACCTTCGAATACACAGATTTATTCCGCTAATGTATTCATGCAGATTTTGAAAGAGGCGGGGCTTCCCGATGGGGTCATCAACCTCGTCTATGTAAGCGGCCCCAATGCGGGCGATGTGATTTTTAACCACAAGGACTTTGCCGGTATCCACTTTACCGGCAGCACAGGTGTTTTTCAAAACATGTGGAAAACCATTGGCAACAACATCCACAAATACCGCTCCTATCCGCGCATTGTTGGCGAAACCGGAGGGAAAGATTTTATTATGGTGCACAAAAGTGCCGATGCAAAGGCCGTGGCGGTGGCCATTTCGCGTGGAGCCTTTGAGTTTCAGGGGCAGAAGTGTTCGGCCGCCTCGCGGTGCTACATTCCTTCCAACCTGTGGGACGATGTGAAGAAATACCTGCTGGACGACCTGAAGACCATGAAAATGGGTGGCACCGAAGATTTTGGCAATTTCATCAATGCGGTCATCGATGAAAAAGCTTTCCAATCCATCACGGGTTATATCGAGAAGGCACGCCAAAACCCGATGAACGAAATTATTGCAGGAGGGAAGTACGATCAATCAAAAGGGTATTTCATCGAGCCCACCGTCATCCTTACCAAAGACCCGTCATCGATTACGATGTGCGAAGAAATCTTTGGTCCGGTGGTAACCATTTATGTGTACCACGCTGAAAACTTCGAACAAACCCTGGAGTTGGTAGACAGCACGTCACCCTATGCACTCACCGGTTCCATTTTTGCGCAAGACCGCTACGCCATTGAGTTGGCGAGTCAGAAACTTTCCAACTCGGCCGGCAACTTCTATATCAACGATAAACCTACCGGTGCCGTGGTAGGGCAGCAACCCTTTGGTGGTGCCAGGGGTTCTGGTACCAACGATAAGGCCGGTGCCAAGGTAAACCTCTTGCGTTGGGTTTCGTTGCGCACCATCAAAGAAACGTTTGTTTCTCCTGTGGATTATCGTTATCCTTTTTTGGATAGGGAATAGTTCATAGAACCAAGCGTGCTCCGGTGGCCGGCATTTACGACCTGCCGGGGCACGTTACCGTTTCTGGTTTTTAATCACCTCTTCCATGGCATCGAGGTGTTTGCGGAAGGCATTGCGGCCCCGTTCGGTTGCTTTGTAGCGGGTGTGTGGTTTTCGGTCCACAAATGTTTTCTGAATGGAAATGTACTTTTCCTTTTCCAGCATTTTCATGTGCGTAGCCAGGTTGCCATCTGTTGTTTGCAGCAATTCCTTCAACGCATTAAAATCGTAAGAGTCGTTGGCCACCAGTACGCCCATTATCTGAAGCCGCATGCGATGTTCCAGGGTGCGATCAAAATTCTCGAATGGATTTTTCATGCACGATCGTACCTGCGATACATAATGAAACCATAGATAATGTGCAGAATGCCAAACCCTGCAACCCAGAAATACAAGCCCAGGCTGGGTAAACCTGCAGCCGCCAAGCCCAGGGCAATTTCCAGGTAGCCCAGGTTGCGCGCCTCATTGTAGAGGTGGTTGCTCGCTTGTATCAATGCCAGGCCATAGAAAACAAGGCTGCACGGAACGAGTAGTTCGAAGTAGCCACCAGAAAACAAAATGAGTATGAAAAATCCCCCGGTAAGTAGCGGGATAGCTAGGTTAACAACCAGCCGTTTGCTGGTTTCATTCCATGCCGAAGTGTTGGCTTTTTTCGCTTTGCGATAGCTGAGGTACCACCCGGTAAACAGGCTGGCAGCTAACACCAACGCGGCCGTTAGCAAGAGGTGTGTTGCCTTTTCGGGGTTTTCTACGAAATAGCGGGCGGGCCGTAATACATTTTCCATGTAAAGAACGGTGTAGGCATAGGCGGCACCGGCCACCGCATAAATCCCTGCCAGAGCCCCTGATAAACCGCTGAGGGAGATAAATTTAACGGAGCGCTCCATGATGTTGCGGATGGAGGCCAGGTCTTGTTGGAAATTCGGTGTGTTCATTACAAAGAACTTTGTACAGCAAAGAAAATATACGCTAAAAACCATTTTTGTACCCCGAATGCCAAATATTTCAAAAAAAAATTGTGGTGTTTGGCGTATTTCCACCCAATGCCGTATTATTGCAGCCCGATTGAACGAAATCGGGTTTTTTAAACAATCCTCCTTAGCTCAGCTGGTTAGAGTCCCGCACCTGCGGGATTAATCAGAGGGTAGAAGGGGAACGGAGAGAAATAATCCTCCTTAGCTCAGCTGGTTAGAGCATCTGACTGTTAATCAGAGGGTCCTTGGTTCAAGTCCAAGAGGAGGAGCATCAAAAGTCCCGCTTTGGCGGGATTTTTTGTTGGTGATGATGTATTACATCTATATCCTTTACTCGGCTGTGGCGGACAAGTATTATGTGGGATATACCTCTGATCGTGGAAGGTTATTGCATTTGGTTCCGATGGAAGTGGTGGTCTCACCGGGAATCGAACCCAGATCAAGAGTTTAGGAAACTCCTATTCTATCCGTTGAACTATGAGACCACCACTTCTTATCGGGATATTCTATCCATGATCTACAGAAGTTAATTCTCCTCCGTACGAGGCCAGCCAGGCTACTCAAAGCGAGGCGCAAATTTAGAAAAAAATATTTGGCTTCACTTCCACCGCGCCAGCTCTGCCTCTGCCGCAATAAAGCCAAAGGCAGTAAAGTGTTTTCCGCTTACAATTTTCTCGAAAATCTCTTTCGCTTTCGCAGAGTCGCCATTGTATAGGTACCAGTTTCCTACCCCGTAACCTTGCGTGGCCAGGGCCAGGTCAAAGTCAACAGACTGCGGATCGGGATTCAGTACATCGTCTACCTGCAGCAGGCCCTTGTACAGTTTAAGCCTGCGGTAATACGAATCGTTTTCAATAACAGGCATGCCTTCCACAACCATGGCCAACAACTCCTCGGCATCTTTCAACTTGCCTTGCCTCCTGAAAGTCATGTACAGCCAATCGGCTGTGGCAATAAACAAGTCGTTATTATCGGACACCTGCATGCATTGTTTGTAGGCTTCCTCGGCCTTGCTAAAATCACCTTTTAGGTAATGGGCAAGGCCCAGGTGATACCAAACGTTAAACTGCGTGGTGGACAACGGAATGTTAAGTTTATTGGGCTGCCCGTCAGGTTCTATTTCTATTTCTTTTCCTTCCATCAGTTGCACGGCTTTTTCGAAATCGGCTATGGCCTGGTCGAACTGGCGTAGGGAAATGTAACGATGCCCCCTGTGCCGCAGCAATTTGTAAGAATCCGGGTATTGGTCTATACCCTCCGAAAAAATATCGATAGCTTTGTTCAGATGATGGAGGTAAGCTTCCCTGCGGCCGTACCAAATGTAGTTTTCTTCCGATGGATCGGCCTCGAAATTTTTTAGGGCAATGGCCACGTTGGAGTCCAGTGCGGCTTGCTCCGATTCCGAGCGTTCCGGCTCATAGAAATCTTTTCCCAATAAAGACGTCAGCACAAGTCCTTTCGAATCTGTATGTAACGCATTAGTCTTGTCGTTACCCGATTGACACGCAGTTGCCGCAAAGGCAAAAACGAAAACATACTTTCTTAAAGCCATAGGTTAGGTGATGAGGTGAACGAGTTTTAATTCTGTCCGGGTTGTTTCAATACAAAGCCTGCCTTTGCCTTCTCTTCGTCCACCAGCTTCTTTACATCGCTCAGCAACTTTTTGGCATCGTAAATAATACCGTCTTTGATGGTGTACTTGATGCCACCCACCCTAACAGCCTGGTTGGCATCGTTCAGGCGAATGGCGCCCATGCCATACAGCACCTGCAAATTCTCCAGTGGGTTTTCGTCAATCAGTACCAAATCGGCCAGCTTGCCGATTTCCACAGATCCTATTTCCTTTTCCATGCCGAGGGCCTGTGCGCCATACAACGTTGCCGAACGGATTACCTCGAGGGGATGAAAGCCCGCCTCGCGCAGCAGCTCCAACTCGCGTATGTAGCCAAAGCCATAGAGTTGGTAGATAAACGCATTGTCAGACCCGGCAGTAACGCGGCCGCCCCGGTTCTTGTACTCGTTGATGAAAGTCATCCACAGGCGGAAGTTTTCGCGCCAGGCCACCTCTTGCTCTGTTCCCCAGTTAAACCAGTAAGAGCCATGCGACACGCGGTTGGGTTGGTAGAACGCCCACAGTTGGGGCAAGGTGTACACTTCATGCCACTCTTGCCTGCGTGCACGGTGCAGATCGCGGCTGGCTTCGTAGGTATCGAATGTGGGGTCTAGCGTAAAATCCAGCGCCAGCAGCTTGTTCATTACTTCATTCCATTTTTCAGAGTAGGGAGGGGCCGCCTGCTTCCAAAGCCTGCCCGCTTCTTCGAAGCGGTTTTGTTCGTTGGCGTAGTTGTAGTTCAGCGGGTAGTCTTGAATGGTGCGGTCGGTGAACATGGCTTCGGGCAGGCCATACCAGTGCTCCATAGTGGTAAGGCCGGCTTCGGCTGATTTTACCACATTCCAGCGGGCCACATCCATTTGCGCATGGTGGCAGGCAGAACGCAACCCCAGTTCTTTGTTTTTGCGCAGAGCGGCATCCATAATCTGCGGTGCTGCGCCAAAAAACTTAATACCGTCAGCGCCCTTGTTTTTGTTTTCTATTACCCATGCAATGGCTTGCTCTGGCGTGCTGATGGGTTCCTTGCTCCCCTGGCCAAAAACCGTATACGCTTTTATGCGTGGCGCGGTAATGATGTTTTGCTCACTTTTCTTTTTCTGATCCAACACCCAATCCAACCCGTTGCCGGCCGATGGATCGCGAATGGTGGTGATGCCGTGTGCCATCCACAACTTGAATACGTATTCGGCAAAAGGTGCCTGCGAGCCACCGATGTGTCCGTGCATGTCTACAAAACCGGGAAGCAGGTATTTTCCGGTGCCATCAATTTCGCGGCCACCGGTTTCCAGTTTCGGGCGGCTGTTTTCCTGGATGGGCACGCCCGGATAGCCCACGTTCACAATGTTTACAATGCGGTTTTGCTTTACCACCACATCCACCGGGCCGGTAGGGGGTGCGCCCGTGCCATTGATAAGCGTTACGCCACGTATAATCAATTGAGGGAAAGGGCCTTCGCCCTCTTTCACTTCGGGCGCTTTTTTTATGCCTTGGCCAATGGAATGAAATGCGAGGAGGCAGAGGCAGATGACAAGTCTCTTCATGAGAGGTTTGGGTTTAGATAATGTGGTAATCTAAGGAAAATGGCCTGATTGAAAAAGATACCTTTTGAGAAGAGGAATGTGCAATTAAACATTTGAAATTTGTATGAATGGGTCAAAAAATACCCACTTCAATCGAATTCGGTAATTTTTTGGAGAAAATAGGGTATAAATAGGCCTTGGTGTTTCAAATTTGTGCCACCCAATCCTAACTAACCCATTATGAGTAAACCTAAAACACGATGGATTGTCATCTTTGCCATCCTGGTGCTGTTGCAGTTCATCGTTTTGCTTCAAAGCGAAGAACCCGTGGCCGACCTGGCCCACACCATCGACAAAGCAGACACGGCCTGGATGATTGTGGCTACTGCGTTTGTTTTGTTCATGACGCCCGGCCTATCCTTCTTTTATGGAGGGATGGTGAGTTTTAAAAATGTGATCTCTACCATGCTGCAAAGTTTCATTGCGCTGGGCGTAATCAGCTTGTTGTGGTACCTGGTGGGTTTTAGCCTTGCTTTTGGTGATAGCATCGGAGGAATCATTGGAAACCCTGCCACCTATTTTGCCTTCAAGGACGTAGGGCTGAACCCACACCCTGCCCTGGCGCCTACCTTTCCCTTTCTGCTGTTTGCTTTGTTTCAGTTGAAGTTTGCCATCATTACACCGGCATTGATAACGGGCAGCTTTGCGGAGCGTGTGAAGTTCACTTCTTACCTCATCTTCATGTGCCTTTTCTCGCTGCTCATTTACTGCCCCCTGGCGCATTGGACGTGGCACCCTGAAGGCTTCTTGCGGCAGTGGGGCGTATTGGATTTTGCAGGAGGCACGGTGGTACACATGTCCGCTGGTTTTGCAGCGTTGGCGGGTGCCTATGTGTTGGGCAAACGCGAAGAGAAAGACCATCACCCGGCTAACATTCCATTCATCATTTTAGGAACCGGCATGTTGTGGTTCGGCTGGTTTGGTTTCAACGCGGGTTCTGCCCTGGCTGCCAACGGCCTGGCGGTGCAGGCATTTGCCACTACCAACACGGCTTCGGCTTCGGCCATGATCACCTGGGTAATGTTCGATGCGTTGGTGGGCAGAAAAATTTCTGCCATGGGTGCCTGTATCGGTGCCGTTGTGGGGCTGGTGGCCATTACGCCCGCAGCAGGTTTCGTTAACCTGGGGCAAAGTGTTTTCATTGGCTTTGCGGCTGCCATTGTCAGTAACCTGGCCGTGTATTACAAGCAGCGCACCTCCCTAGATGATACGCTCGATGTTTTCCCTTGCCACGGCCTGGGTGGCATTGTCGGTATGATTCTCACCGCGGTATTTGCGAAAGATGTAGGCCTGGTGCATGGAGAAACGCAAACCTTTCAATACCACTTGCTGGCACTGCTGATTGTGGGTGTTTTCGCCTTTGGCGGTTCATATCTCATTTTCAAAGTTACAGGCACCATTACGCGTCTGCGTGTGTCGCCTAACGATGAACAATTGGGCCTCGACCTCAGTCAACACGGAGAAACCATGCGAACCAGCAAACACCAGAAAGTGGAAGTAATAGCATGAGTTTTTGTTTTGGGTAGTTTTGTTTAGTGAGGGAAGGAGCCCGGTTTTTGAAGCCGGGCTTTCTTTTTACCAGCGGTGGAACCACAATGCGGTGAATTGATAACTTTATCAAAAAAATCCAGACCCATGCTGAAACGCCATTATTGTTTGATGCTATTGCTTGCTGTTGTACAAACAGGCGTAGCGCAAAAGAACAAACCCGATGTTTTAAAGTCCATCGATTCCAAATACGAGCAATATGCGCGGGTAGCGCACCAGATTTGGTCGTTTGCGGAAGTTGGATTTCAGGAAACAAAGAGTGCTACCCTGTTGCAGGAAACGCTGGCCCAGGCCGGATTTTCCATTGAGAAGGGAGTAGCAGGCATGCCGACTGCATTTACGGCAACTTATGGATCGGGCAAACCGGTGATTGCCATCTTGGGCGAGTTCGATGCGCTGCCCGGTGTATCGCAAGATGCGGTGCCCGAACTAAAGGCGGTGGAAGGCAGACCGGCCGGCCATGCGTGCGGGCACCATTTGTTTGGCACTGCCTCTGCTGCCGCAGCCATTGGTGTGAAGGAGTGGTTGATAGCAAACAAAAAATCGGGGACCATACGCTTCTATGGCACACCGGCCGAAGAAGGAGGCTCGGGCAAGGTGTACATGGTGCGCGAAGGGTTGTTTAAAGATGTGGATGTAGCCATTCACTGGCATCCTTCGCCTGTAAACAATGCCAGCACGGGCGGAACACTCGCCAACAAGAGCGGCAAATTTCGTTTCTATGGCGTGGCTTCGCATGCTGCGGCCTCGCCCGAGCGCGGCAGGTCGGCACTGGATGCGGTGGAGGCCATGAACAACATGGTAAACATGCTGCGTGAGCACGTGCCGCAGGAAACGCGCATTCATTACGTAATTACACGTGGAGGCGAGGCCCCCAACGTGGTGCCCGCCTTTGCGGAAGTGTATTACTACGTGCGCCATCCGCGCAGCGAAGAGGTAAAGTCTACCTGGAGCCGCATTGAAAAAGCAGCGCAGGGTGCCGCCATGGGCACCGAAACACGGGTGGAGGTGGAAGTAACCGGAGGTGTTTACAACATGGTGCCCAACGAGGTGTTGGGAAAAGTAATGGACACCAACCTGCGATTGGTGGGCGGGTACACCTACACGGCAGAAGAACGCGCATTTGCAGAGCAAATTCAAAAGTCTTTTACAGGTAGTGTACCCAAACTGGAATCTACCAACGAAATAATGCCCTTTACCATACGCGAGGGTGGAAGTGGGGGATCTACCGATGTGGCCGACATAAGCTGGGTTGTTCCAACGGTAGGGCTGGCAACTGCTACGTGGGTGCCGGGTACTGCGGCCCATAGCTGGCAGGCGGTGGCAGCGGGTGGCACCAGCATCGGCCACAAGGGTATGATGGTGGCTGCCAAAACCATGGCAGGTGCGGCCATTGATTTCTTCACCAATCAGGCCGTTATTACAGAAGCCTGGAACGAACTAAAGCGCAGACGTGGCGAAAACTTTCAGTACGAGGCCCTGCTGGGCAACCGGCCGCCCGCTTTGGACTATCGGAAATAGTGAAAGAAGTCACCTGCCAGATGGGGTGCCCTACAGTGATTTAGGAATATGATGGTGGTCGGGAATTGTTACGAAGCAAACTTTCCGATTTCATTCCAGAACTTCTCTTTGTCCAGCCACCAGTTGCGGCTGTAAAGCATTTTCTGTTTCCAGTTTTTCTCTTGGAAGAGACGCGGCAATTGCGCGTGCACGGACTTGGCGGAGGGGTTCTGAAAATAAAGGTCGTCATCGGTTAGCAGCAGGCCGTGGTATTGCGCCTCTTTCTTCAATACAAAATCAGCAAAAGGAAACCGTTCGTCAGCGGCATGGGTGCCCAGCAGCCCATCGCGCAATTGTGTTTTCAAGTACCACTCGGCCGCATGCGAAGCCGGCTGTGGTTTGGCTGGCGGGGCCTGCCCTTCGGAAACCTGGCGTGCAAATAGCAGGTATTCGCGCAACAGCTTAGGCCCATCGTTGCGGGTGTTGTCAACCTGTAGTTCATTGCCATCTATGCTGGCTACCACCATTGTTTTTTCGCGTGCGCGGGTAACGGCCACATTCAACCGGTTTTCGCCACCGGCCTGGCTGAGGCTTCCAAACTGCACCGTGAGTTTTCCTTTCTTATCGGGTGCATAGCCCACCGAAAAGATGATGATGTCTTTTTCATCGCCCTGCACGTTTTCAATATTTTTCACGAAGAGCGTGTCAGGTCTTTGCCAGCGCTGTTGGCTTACTTCCTGATCGAGCAGATCCAGTATCAGCGCCTGTTGTGGCGCGTTGAAGGTAATCACACCAATCTCCTTCTCGGGGTGCTGCCGCGTAAGGTCGCACACCAGCGCCACTACCTTTTCGGCTTCTGCCCGGTTGCAGTTGTTCTCCCAAACCCCGCCTACGTGTATGTATTGAATGGGCGCCTCCGCTTTGTTGAGGCGCTGGCAATCGGGCAGCAGGTGCAATTTATTTTCGTAAAAGTGCATGTTCGAGAATTGGATGAGCTCGGGCGACTGGCTGCGGTAGTGGCCCTGCAGCATCACTTTGGGTATGTAGCGGTTACCCAGTTCCAGCAACGAAGTGAGTTCGGCATCGGGGTCGTCTGTCTCCTCTTCCCATCGCGCCAGGTACAAATCGGAAGGCTGCAGTTGCTGCGGGTCGCCCGCAATCACAGCCTGTTTGCCGCGGTAGAGGGCAGGTATACCTCTTTCTGCAAAGCACTGCGATGCTTCATCGAATATAACCAGGTCGAAGAGTTCTTTCATTGGAAAGATGGACGACACCGACTCGGGCGAGGCAAGCCAGCAGGGTGCCAGCTTGAATACTTCATCTTCAAATTCGGCCATCACCTTTCTGATGGGCCATATCTTTTTCTTTTTCGTTAGCTGGTGCAGCAAGTCGCGGTAGGTAATGCGGTTGTTCAGCCGGTTGAATTCCATGTCGTCCACTACGCCTTCGCGCGCACGCATCAAAAGTATTTCTGTGCTGCTGGACTCTTTGGCCCGTATCAGTTCTTTCAGTTCTTCTTCTCTTTGTTCCAGCGCGCCCGTTGAAACCATTCGCAGCTCCGGATGCTTTTGTTCGATGTGATCGATCCACGCCAGTGCCAGGCTATTGAGAAAGAGGTGATCGATGAGCTGGTAATCCCACTGCCCCAGCTTATCATAAAGTTTGCCGATGATCTGCTGCTCGTGTGGCAACAGCGATTCCTGCAGGTTGTCAAATTCGCAGAGCGTGTCAAAATCGTGCTGCAGCGATTTTTCAAGTTCCGATGTTTTGGCATCGTCTTCCGCCAGCTCGCGAATTTGCATGGGGGTGAGCCATTGCAGCCAGGTGTTGCGCAAGGATGGTAAATCCGCCAGCTGTGAAAAAATATTTTTCAGATGACCCAGGAAAGCGGCTCTGCTGTGGTAAGTGGGGTTGAGAATCGTTTTCAGACCCCTGAAAGCGTTTAGGATGCTTTTGGCCCTGATGGCTTTTTGTTGCACCTGCATCCATTGCTTTACTTCCAATGCGGTGCCGAAGGCCGGTATTTCGCCCAGCCATGCTGCGGATCGTAACTTCGAAAGGTTGTGCTCCAGGTTTAGCCGCCTGTCCAGCTTGTTTTCGAGGGCACGGAAGCCTTTGCGGTTGTTTTGAAGGTGGTTGGCAACCAGCGTTCTTTTGATTAAAAATTTATCAGTTGAAAAAAACTCCCACCGGATGAGTCCAAAAAGATTTCTACGCGATTTCATTGACCGGTAGAGGGCCAGTTGAAACTGACCCAACTGCGCTGCGGCTACAGAAAGTTCCGGGCCTTCTTCATCGAAACATTCCACCAACATCTTCTCTACGTTCGCCAGCCACAGGGCGCTGGTGTCTTCATCGGCTTCGTGGGCCATGTGCTGCATACTTTGGTACACCGCCTCGTCATCCAGCAGTGCCACCAGTTCGTCTACCTGTGTTTGTTTTTCCAAAAAGGCTTCTGCTTGCTCCCAAGATATGGAAGCGTTGATGCGCGCCTGTATCTGTTCGTTTACCCTGAGAAACCACGGCCTTATTTGCTTCAATACGTCTTTGATGATGGGCAGTGAGGCTACGGTGCAGCCAGCGAAACTCTTCCTGCCTTTCCACGGATGGTCAATCAGGAAGCGGTCGGCCAGGCGTGCGTAGGTTTTGAGTTTGCGTCTGAACGCTTGCGCCTCGGTCCACCGCATGTACGATAGCTCCTGTTTCAGTTCGATAACGGGATTGGCCGTGTCCGACATCAGGTAGAGCTGCTTCACGCTAATGCCCGCGTCTGCATCGTCAAACAGGTACTTTTTAAAACTCTCCAGCTCATCCACCAACTGATCTATTCTTCGGCTCACATCGTAGAATTTTCGTTCCAGTTGTATGGCGTCCAGGCTGTTGTTGCGTGTTTTGTATTCGTCTACCCGCTCGGCCTGCCGGGCAATTTTTTGATATAGCTCCTTCCGGTCTTCGCGAAAATCGTGCACCAGCCCCACAAAGTCATCCAGCCGTTTTTCCTTCAGGCGATGGTACACCACATCTAAGGCTACCCGTTTTTGACATACCACCAGCACTCTTTTTTTGTTGGCAATCTGGTCGCTGATGAGGTTGCAGATCAGTTGCGATTTGCCGGTGCCTGGCGGGCCCTGTACCACCAGTGAGTGGCCCAGCTTGATGCCCTTCAGTGCGTTCTCCTGCCAAACATCCATGGGGAAAACGGTGTACACCTTCTCTTCCTTTACTAGTGGGAGAAAGTTGGAAACGGCCTGCGCGTTGGCATTGGTACGTTGGCTGAAGAACTCGTCCAGGTCGTGGATGGCATCTTGTTCGAGCAATTGCAGGTAGTCGGGCACCAGCGAAGAGCCAGCCTGCGGAAAAATGCCGAGCACCGCTTCCGGAAACAATTTCAAACGGCCTTTTTCAGTTTCACTTTCAAATTCCTCTTTCTTGAATGTTGCAAAGGGAACCAACTCATCGCGGTAGTTATCGGGGTTGAAGTTGATTTCAAGGTTGTTTCGCTGCAGCACCTGGTAGATGTAGGTGCGAAACACGGCACTGTTGCGGTCGGCTTCTTCAAAGTCTTCTTCCAGCAGCTCGTTGGCCGGTTGCGTTTTGTTGTAGTAGGCGTAGGCCAGTAAAAAAGATTTGTTAAAGGCCATTTCAGCGTTCGGCCGTGGCCTCAAAATCCAATTACCTTTTTCCAGGGCCAGTTCCACCGGAAAGTAAATCAGCGGGCAGCGCACAAACGTATCGTCCAGAAACCGGCCGCGCACAAATGGCCAGCCCACATGCAAATCTTTGGTGCCGCGTTCTTCATACAAAAAATGATCGAGGCGCTGCAGTTTTTTCAGCTTGCTGCTTGCTTCATTGTTGGCTTCCAGTCTGCTGTCTAGTTCGGCTGCAATGGTTATGGGTTTGCCGGCAATCAGGCTCTGGATAATCGCAAAAGAATTTTTGCCTTTCAGAAAAGAAAAGCTGTGCAGGTCTATAAACTGGTCGGCAGCCAGGCGGGGTAAAAAAACAGAACGGTTGTTGCCCGACAGGTTGGTGAGCCTGCGCAAATAAGTGTTCAGTATTTTTTTGGTGCGGTCGTTCGGCACGAGATTAATCAAACGAAAGATAGGGCTTTATCTTGTTTATCGTTTCGGCAGGCAGCAGGGTAATTTTGCCAAGGTCTTCAATCGTTTGAAAATGACCGTGCTGGAAGCGATAAGCAACAATAGCTTTCGCCAGTTTGTAGGTAAGGTAGGGGTGGGCCGCCAATTCTTTTTCCGTTGCCGTGTTGATGTGCAGCTTTCGGGGCACAAAATCGGGCGAGATAAACGTGCGCTTTTCTACCTCTGCTATCACAACCGAATCCAGGCTATACACTTCCGTCAGTTGCGCGAAATCGATCAATCCACCTAATTTTTCGCGGTATTCAACAATGCGCCAGGCGCGTTTGGAACCGATGCCGAAAATAGATTTCAAAAGAGTGGTGTCAGCCTGGTTAAGGTCGAAGGGCTTGCGTTCCGTACGGGCGGCCGCTACCTCTGTTGATGCTACGGCTTCGGATGGTTTTGGAGGTGCCAACTTCTCGGGCAATTGCAGGTAAGGATAGAGCATGGCATACAGCGCAGTGTCCAGCCCATATATTTTTTTGAAGTCGCTTTTGATTTTGAAAGACCCGCCTTTGGCGCGGTAGTTCAGTATGCGTGTGGCCAGCTTGTCGTTCAGACCCAGTTGAACGAGTTGGGCTTGCGTGGCGGTGTTGGGATTGAAAGGAAACAATGAGGGTGCAGCTTCCGGGTTTTCAACACGGGTCGTATCCCATTGCCAGGTGGCAATCAGGCTATCGAGCCGGGCGCGGTCGTTGGTGCTACTGAAGGGTTGCGAAACGAGCCACCTTCTGTACACCGGCCCGGAGGCGAGTAGCAAAATCATCAAAGGAATAAGGATTACAAAGGCATTTGTTTCCGTGCGCGAGAAGCCAAATATTTTTCTAACCAGTGCCTTTATCCGAAACATGATGTTTAGCCGCAGTTTATTTCAGCCTTCCGTTGTAATTATGTTAATTTCCTGTCGACACATGAAGTTAAAATAAGGGTTTTGGCTGAAAAAACGGAAAAAACGTTTGTTGATTTGATTAATCAGCACCAGCGGTTGATACACAAGGTGTGCAACTTGTATGGCGAAACCCCTGATGAGCGCAAGGATCTTTTCCAGGAGATTGTGATGCAACTGTGGCGCTCGTATCACACGTTCCGCGGAGAGGCGAAATTTTCAACGTGGATGTACCGCATAGCACTGAACACCGCCATCACGGGGTGGAGAAAATCTACGCGCAAGCCCGTGCACGAAGAAATTCGCGAGGCACACTATAACGTGGCCGATACCCCGTCCGGCCAAAAGGAAGAGCAGATTACCCTGCTGTACCGGGCCATACGGCAGTTGCCCGAAATTGACCGGGCTATTGTGATGCTGGCGCTGGAAGAGACTCCCTACGAAGAAATTGCAGGTACGGTAGGCATCAGCCAAAACAATGTGCGGGTGCGCATGTTACGTGCCCGCGAGAAGTTAAAAAAATGGATGACGCATGAAGGAACTTGACGACTTAAAGGAGATATGGGCGCAACCTTCCGCGCACGATGTGCAATGGAGCCGGGAACAACTTCAGGAAGTACTGAAGGGCAAGAGCCGCACCATTATCGATCGCCTGAAGCGCAGCATGTGGTTAGAAATCACCATGACCTATGTCGCACTAACGTTGCTGATGTTGCAGGCGGGTTACCAACAAGCTGGCCCGATACGTTGGCTCATGGTTATGCTGTTTGTATTCTTTGCTGGCTTTGGAATTTATTTTGCTTCCAGAATATGGCTGCTGTCCCGCTTCGATTTTGGCGCGGCTAACCTGCGCGATAACCTCACCGTTCTTATTCAAAAGCTCGATGGATTTTTGAATGTGTACACCTTCAGCAACCGCTTGTCGCTGGCAGTATTTTATGTGCTGGGCTTACTCGCGGTCTATCTGGAAAAAGGCCCGGAGCGGATCATGGCCTTCGTGGCATCACCTCGGGGGGCACTGTTCCTGGTGTCGTTTTCAGTCGCCATGCTGGCACCTATTTTTTTGGTGAACTGGGTGGTAGACAAGTTATACGGCAAACACGTAGAGCGGCTTCGAAAGTTGCTGGCCGACTTTGAAACTAACTGAGGTTTTTTACACCTTGCACCAGGGCGCGCTGAATGGTTTGCATGGCGGGCTGCCCTACATATTTCTGATTGATCTCCAACTCGATGCCGATGTATTTTTCGCCTGGGAAGCGGGTGCGGAGGTAGGTGGCAAAGCCATCGTCTTTGCCGGCATAGGGTTCGTTGAAAAGTATGCGGTAGCCGGGCAGCAGACCCGACAACTGCGATTTCAGGCTTTCGCTGAAGCGGAGTTCAACTTCCCTTTCGGGATCGAAGAGAATACCCACATCCACCAAACGCTCTTTGTTGTGCCACACAGGTGTAAAGCTGTGTATGGATAGGTGGGTAACTTGTTGTGCTTGCGCACCCACATGATCTTCTACGGGGTTGCGGTAGGGCAGGTAAATGGTTTCGATTATTTTTTGTTTCTCTGCAGCGCTGAGCGGATGACTGAATTCTGAAAATAACTGGTGGTTGTGAAGCGAGCGGTTGGCCTCAATCAACAAACGGCTGATGGAGCATTGAAACAACGGTGCCCTTAATTCTTTCGCGAGGTATTCGGCCATTTCGCTTGCACCCAAATCCCAGCCACGGTGTGTTTCCAGTACCTGTTGGTGGGCACTGAAAAGGTACTTGTATTCTTCTGGTATTTCATTGCCTGCGTGTTCGCAGGTAATCATCCACGGCATATGGGTTATTGGGTTAGTTCCAGCCAGGCTGCTTTGGCAAACGTAAGTTTGGGCAGGCGCTTCATGATGTTGATGTCTTCCGCCAGCGAGGTTTCGTTGTCCAGAAATTTAAGCACCGTTCTGGGGTCGTCTTGGCGGAAGAGGTCGGTAAAGACGTGCGCCCCTTCCAGTTTGCGCTTGTCCAGAATGTGCAGCAGGGTGGCGTCATAGAACGCAAACCGTTGTCCGGACCGCGACCGTTTGATGTAGGGCTTGCCCGTTTCATCCAAGGCGGCCACTATTTTTTCAGAATGCTTTTGTATAAACTGAAAGGTGTAGCCGCTCGATGATTTGGTTTGCCCACCAGCCGTACCCAGGTTGATAATTCTGCCATCTGATGCGGGGAACGGATAATTCGTCATCGGAATCACACCAAATTCCTGTTCTTCAATGGCGTAGTTGTCGGTTTTCAAAAACCGGCTTACATAATCTTTCAACGCTTCGTCATACGCTTCGGGTGCAAGCAGGTCGCGCGTGAATAGCGTGTATTCAATCAGCGCGGTAGTGCTGCTGAAGGGAAGCACGTAAACAAAGGTGGTTCCGTGTTGCTGGCCAACCCTGAAATCCATCAGCGTGGCCTTGCCGGCATCAAATAGCGGCTTTTCGGTGCGAATGAACCAGCCTTTGAAATGCTGCTGCAAGGCATAGTAGCCGGTTAGATCGGGTGGGTTCAGCAACAGGCTGTTGAACACATAGTCGGCCGTGTGGCGGTGGCCGTTCACGGTTACTTGTGCTGCATCTTGGGTGTTTTGAATGGCAGTTACTTCTCCCCATTCCGTTGTTACATTGGTATACTTACGCAGGTACTCATACACGTGCCTGTAGAAGTCTGATCCGCGTATCATTTTATACCGGTACGGGGCAATGGAAAAGAGTCGCTCCGTTTGGTCACTGAAGAAATATAACTGATCCCAATTGTGGTGTACCACCGGTTCGAAAAGGCCGGCCTTCGTTTCCCAAAAACACCAGGTGCGGTCGTTTGCTGTTTTGGCAGCTTTGTCTATCAATAGTATTTTTTTGTGTTGCCAACGTGGCGATTGCAGCAACCGCATCAACAAGCTCAGCCCCGCACATCCACCTCCGGTTATGATAAAATCGTAATGCATGGTCAGTGGATCAGGTAGACAATGCAAGCCATCATACCCAAGTTAAAGCCCGCATGCGCGGTTACTGCGCCCCAAACAGAAGCCGACTTGCTGCGAAGAAAATAGAACATGCTGGCGGTGGCCATCATCAATAACCACAAGAAACCGCGAAATAACAATTCTTCACCAATGGGGCTGAAAATCATAGACGGTAGCGCGAAGAGAAGAAAAAAGAAGAAAGACAGCTTGATGCTGGCAATGACGTCTTCTTTGTTGAATGAATTCATGATGATATGGTACCAATGGCTTTCCGAATCAGGAAATACTAACAAGCCAGTCAGGTAAATGGTTATGGCCGCGGCCGCTCCCACAAAAAAAGAGACGATTACCCATTTCAGAGAGGGGCGAGCGAGCCCTATTTGCGCACGCCCCGACTTGTTCAATAAAACCAGCGGAATGCTACTCATGATGATGAACAATAGGATGATGTGGCTGTACCGATCCTGCAGCATCCAGATAAATCTTGGAATGGCCAGCGCGAGTGCACACACCAGGGCCGTTATCCACAATGGCTGAAGCAATCGAAAGGGATAACGCACCAGGGAATCCATCATCGCGAAATAAAGAGGGTATTTTCTTGCAGGCAACCAGCGAGGTTGCGATAGACTTTCTCAATTTGCTTGGCAGTGGGTGCAGCTCCGGTTGCTGCCAGAATGCGGTCAGAAAGGTTTCCGTGCTCGAACAGGATGGACAGGTGATCCATGGCACGTGCAACTTGGTTGTTACCACCCTGCACCAACTCGGTGGCTATGTGTTTCCAGATGGCGATTGCTTTCATCGGTTTAGGCAGCCGCCAGAATTGCAAGAAGGTAGCATCGGTGATGTCGGTTTTACTGCCCGAATGAATAACCGTTTGAAGCAAATCCGCCAGCAAGCCGGTGTCGGCTTTCTTTTGCTCCTCCCACGGTGCGTATTTTTCGTGTACCAATGCTTTCAATGTTTCCACCACCAACGTTACGATGGCGATATCTGCCAACGGACACTCTTGTATGTCCATGATGCGTATTTCGATGGAACCCCTGTCGAAACGCGACATAGCCCCGCGCGAGTTAACCCAAACGGGATCTAATATGTTTTCGGTATTGAAAGGTGCGATATCTTGTTCTATTTTTTTCAGAATAACTTCTGCATGGTCTTTTTCGGTGTACACCGGCTCCGGAACGATGGCACCCGTGATGGATGGAATTTTGGCCTGATTGCTTTTGTAAAATGTTAGCCGTGAATCGGCAGCGCCAGTAACCTTTCCATCCAGCAGGGGCGAGCTGGCACACAAGGCGGGCAGCAGCGGCAACACCAGCCTGATGGCGGCATGCAGGCGGCCAAACTCTTCATCGTTGGCAAACGGCAAATTCAGATGGGTGCTCTGCAGGTTAGACCAGCCGTGGCCGCGGCAATCGAATATCTGGTTGTAGATGGCGTACACCTCGTTATTGTCGTGCGGCCATAGTTTGGTTTCAGTTAACGGGTTCATAAACGGATGGGCGGCCGTTGGCAATAATTGAGCATTCCATTGCGCCAGTATGCTGTTAATGTGCCGAACGTTTTTGGCCATGGCATTACCTAACTCTGTCAGGTTTTGCTCGGGCTTCGTACATTTTACTTCAATAACATGCGCAACCAGCTCGTTCGACCAGGTAATCATCCCATTTTCGAAATCGCTGCCGTAAGTGCCCAACTCATGCTTCAACAATTCATCGGCAATGGGCATTACGCGCAGAGTGGTTTTGTCTACAATCATGTATTCCAATTCCACTCCGTAGCCTTCAAACAAACGCAAGCGATTCATGTAGTTGAATTAAAATTTGGAAAGCCTGTGGTGCGCATTTTTTCTACCGAAAAGATACAACGAGAGGCCGTTTTCATTTGGCGAACTTGACCTTGTTGAGCAATACTTCCATAATGATGGTATACAACCGGTCTTTCAAAATCCGGTCTTCCACACCGGCATCAATATTAGGGTTGTCGTTAATTTCTATCACGTAATACTTGCCCTCGATCTCTTTCATGTCTACGCCATATAGTCCGTTGCCGATCAACGAAGTGGCTTTCAGGGCTGTTTTCAGCAATCCCGAGGGTGCCTGGTCTACGGGAATGGAGGCCACCTCGCCATCGCGCGAATCTTCTTTCTTCGCACTCCAGTTTACAATTTGCCAGTGTTCGCTGGCCATAAAATATTTGCAAACGTAAATCACCTGGTTGTCTACAATACCCACACGCCAGTCGAACGGAGTGGGTAGAAATTCCTGCGCGATCAGCAGATCAGATTTCTCGAACATGTGTTCGCGAATTTCCTTGAACTGATCCAGATTGTCAATTTTGTGTACGCCTTTCGAGAAGGCGCCATCGGGCTGTTTCAGTATAAAAGGAAACGCCATTTTCTGTGGCAATTGCTGACAATTTTCTTCTGTTATCACGTACGATTTTGGCGTAAGTATTTTATGTGCATTCAGTAACTCGAAAAGGTAAACCTTGTTGGTACACTTTAAGATAGACCCGGGGTCATCAATTACAGCCAATCCCAACGACTCAGCCTTTTTGGCAAAGCGAAAGGTGTGGTGGTTTACATTCGTGGTTTCGCGGATAAACAACGCATCGTATTGAATGAGCTGGTCGAAATCGTTTTTAGTGATGAATTCGGTGTTGAACCCCGCTTCGATGGCGGCTTTGTAAAATCGTTTCAGCGCCCGGTCGTCTGAGGGCGGGTTTTTATCATCGGGGTTTACCAAAATGGCGAGGTCGTATTTCTTTTTGTCGTGGCGGTAGTCGCGTCTGCGTTGCAGGTATTTTTCGAGCGAGGTGGCCAGCAGCACGTTGTCAGTCTCTGGTACCTCGTTTAAACTGATGGGCCGCAGGCTGGTAAGTACCCACTTGGTTTTTTTGCTGAACACCACCCTGAGTGCGGGCGCCTGCACCAACTGAAAGAGTTGGCGGCCAAGCCGGTTTAATGCCTCGGCACCGGTGGTGCCAAAATAGATATTGAATTCTACGCGATCGTAGGGTTCGCCTTTGAAAGTGTTTTGGATCAGCAAATCAAAATCGAGCGAATCTTCGCGCAGTATGGAAGGGAAGCGCAAATCCTGAATGGTGGAAACGCCTGGGAGTACTTTGTGTCCGCGGGCTTCGGCCAGCAACGATACGTAATAGCCTTCGCTTTGGTATTGATATGACTTGCAGAGATTGATTACCTTCAGGTTTTTCACGGCCTGAAACGCACCATCGGTAATGTAACGGTCGGGCGAAATAACCTCCACGTCTTCCAGGCGGAATTTCCAGACTTCAGGCTTTTCTACAACGATCAGTTTTGGCATTCAGGATAGATCTTTCCGTTTTGAAGATCAAAAGCAACGGATGGGTCTTGAATCAAATATACAAGGTGCCATCCAAACAGAAACAGACTACTTATTCTTTTTTTCGATGATGAGTAGGTTGGCATCGTAGGTTACGATGCCCAGCATAATACTGTTGATCAGCCGGTCGAAGGTAACGTTGTAATACTGGCTTTTTAGCGGATTGGGATTCATGGGGTCTGCCAGGTAAACACAATTATTGGCGTCATCGTATCCGTTGATGATCACAAAATGGCCCACCGGTACGCCCCTGATGCTGTCGTACTTGTTGGTAGCGTCAATTTCGCGGGGCGTACCATACAGGTAGGTGGCGCTCAGCCCCGTTAAAATAGGTATCGACCGGTTGAGGTAACTTTTGATCAGGTGTTCATCCAGTTCGCCCCACATCAGTTTACCTCCAGCTTCCAGAAACTTGATGTAGGCCTTAGAGGCGATCTGTAACTTACGCTGCTTGAACTTGTAGGCCATTTGCTTTTTTAAGTTCATGATGATCTTGGAAGTAGGCAGGTTGCTCCACGAAGGATCGAACAAGGTGAGGTTGTATGAATAGATGGTGGCCTTGTAGCCGCGTTTCAATGCATGGTTACCCAACATAACGGCCAGCGTACCACCCGACTTAAGTTGTTTCACTTGCTGGATAACCTCTTTCAGGCTGAGTGGGTCGTTATAATAATGATATAGGGCGTGCAGGCAGGTGGGGCCGCAGGTTACTTCATCGGGTTGGGCTTTGATGTCGAAATCGAGAAAGAGTGCCTGGCGTTGTGACATTTAAGATAGTTTTGAAATAAACAGGTCAAAAACTTCCACCAATATCAGAATAATAATGATCCACTCCAGCAGGCTGCTTTCGCGCTGGTGCGAAATTTCCCTGAACACACTCAGGTTATCTTCGATGATGCGCAGGGTGTATTCTATTTCGTTGAAACGCGTGCGCAAATCGTAATGTTTAATCAGGCCTTGGTGTAGTTTATCCAGGTACTCATCTTCCCACACTTGCTCGGGGGCATCAAAAATATAGATGTTGTCGGCAATGTCGTTTTGGGTATTGAGTGCCCGGCCGATAAACTTCATCATGTTGGTGCGCGAAATTTTAAGTTTACCTGTTGTTTCCAGGTTGTTTGTAAATACCCTTACTTCCTCCAGCAGGTTTTCTGAAACCTCGTGGTAGAAATCGAGCGCTACCGATTGGGCCAGGTTCAGCATGGCAATGCGAACAATCTGTGCATCCAGCCGGTCTACGGTAACCTGGTTAAAGTCGAATTGAAGGGTGGTGTCAGGTGCCACATTTAAGTTGGTAGTTTCCCGCAGCCACCGCGTAACCGGGTTCTTCAAACACGCAAGGATGGCTTTAACACATGCAGCAATTTCATCTTCTGTGTAGTCGGAAAAAACAATGACACCGTAATTAAAATAATGCTGGAATTTGTGCGGCCCGAATCCGTAGAAAAGTTCGGCCGAGGACTCCGCCACCGGCTTCACCTCCAGATGGCTTTTGATGGCCTTGATGTCCAGTTGTGCTGCTACCCGTACGGCTATCAGATTCAACGTCTTCTTCATATATGTAAAAGATAGCGAAAATAATTTTCAGTTCGAAAAACGACACCACCCATAACCGAATGAAGGCGCTGGTTGAATTTTCTTTTTTGTGAGAAAGGAAATCATATCTTTCGCAAAAATTTCTCTGGTAACTATGAAGCGACTGGCTGGCATTATCTTATTGTTAACTGTATTGGTACAATCTGGTTTTGGATGGGGCGCTACCGGCCACCGCGCCACCGGCTGGATTGCCGAACAGCACCTGAATGCGAAAGCGAAGAAGAAGTTGAAGGCGCTGCTGAAGGGCGAGTCGCTGGCCATGATCACCACCTGGATGGACGAAGTTCGCTCTGATTCCACTTACGACTACATGAGCGACTGGCATTGGGTAACGGTGGAAACGGGCCAAACCTACGACCAGTCGAAGAAGAACCCCAATGGAGATGTAATCATGACGTTAGAGCGCGTAATTGCGGAGCTTAAGTCGGGAAAGTTAAGCGGGCAGAAAGAAGTGGAAGCCATCAAAATACTGGCGCACCTGGTGGGCGACATTCACCAGCCGCTGCATGTGGGCTGCTGCGATGACCAGGGCGGTAACCGCGTTCGTGTGAAGTGGTTCCGTGGCGATTCGAACCTGCACCGCGTTTGGGACAGCGATATGATTGATGACACCAAGTTGAGCTATACGGAACTGGCACAATCCCTCGGCACGCCCGACAAAGCCACCGTTAAAAAATGGCAAAGTGCCTCCGTGCGCGAGTGGGCCACCGAATCGATGAGCTACCGCCCGCAGGTATATGCCGTGGGCGATGGAAATCTTGGGTATAAGTACGCTTACAAAAATCTGCCTACTGCCAAAGAACGTATGTTGCAGGCGGGTGTTCGCCTGGCGGGGGTGCTGAATGCGATCTATGGCTAAGTTACGCAACAGTTAGCTACTGAAATGGCAGCTGTGACAGGCCAGGAATCTCTATCTGAGCGATTGACCTTTTGCCGGAAACGTAGGCTGTTGTTTTGGCTCCGTTTTCTTGTTGTTATTCTTCCCTGCATTTCTTTTCCGGGCTTCTGCCAGATAGTAAATACGGCCACCATGGATACACTGGAAACCACGGTGTTGGGCCACGTGGCCATCGGGGGATATGTGGATAGCTACTGGAACTACCACCTCACCAACCCCCGAGCTGAGTCTATGCCTTACGCGGTGTCTTCTGCACGAAACAATGAAATGACGATCAACCTGGCGTATGTCGATTTACGTTATCGCTCGCATCGTATGCGTGCGCGGTTGGTGCCGGGCTTCGGCACCTACATAAACGACAACTATGCGAACGAAACCGGAACGCTGAAGCACCTGGTGGAAGCCAACGTGGGGGTATTGCTTTCTGAAAAAAGAAAGATATGGGTAGATGCGGGTGTTCTTGGCTCACCGTATACCAACGAGAGTGCCGTTTCAAAAGATCACCTGATGTACACCCGCTCGCTGGCCCCCGAAAATGTGCCGTATTACCTTTCGGGGATAAAAGTCAGCGTGCCGGTGTCGGCTAAGGTGAGTGCCTACCTTTATCTTCTCAATGGCTGGCAGGTGATTGAAGACAACAACCGGGGCAAATCAGTTGGCACGCAGGTGGAGATTCGCCCTACTGAAAACTTGCTATTCAACTGGAACACGTATTGGGGCGATGAGCGGTCGGCCCAACGCCCGGACTACCGCACCAGGTTGTTTTCTGATGTTTTTATGATTTTCAAACCCCACGAAAAGTGGGATGTCACCAGTTGCTTCTTTGCCGGGCGACAAAACCAGAATAATCTGCCTGCTTTGAATTGGTGGCAGGTAAACCTGATCGCACGTTATCATTTCACCAGGCGGGTGTCGCTGTCTGGCCGCATAGAGTATTTCGATGATCCAAAGGAGGCGGTAGTGACGTCCACCAACCCTTTCGAGGGGTTTTCTACCTATACAACGGGAAGTTGCCTGAATGTGAAGGTAACGGATAACGCGTTGTTCCGAATGGAAGTGCGGCACTATTTTGCGCCAGCAAACATTTACGAGAAGACAAACGGTTCGTCTACCTATAGCACACTTTTGTCAGGAAGCCTGACAGCGTGGTTCTAAACTACTTCAATGGCAATAACCAGGCGAACTTTCTCCCACGCGAAGGTGAGCGTGCCCTTGCCTTCGCCCTGCGTTAAAATAGCATAGTTCAGTCTCTCTTGCACCGACTCTATCCAATCGGGCTTCACGTCAAACCGCACTACGTCTTCAGCCTGGCTGTACTCATCGGCCAGGTGCTGATCCCACTTTTTGTTGATGATAACCGTCCACGCATCTTTCCCGGGGATGGTGAAGATGGCGTATTTGCCGGCTGGCACCCTGTTGCCATTCAATAGAATGTCTCGGTTGATTTCCAGCGATGTGGCCCGGTGTGCACCCGTTACCCACACTTCTCCGTAAGGCACCAGTCCGCCCCAAATGGTGCGGCCGCGCACCGCGGGCGCGTGGTATTGGATGGTGAAATGCGCATCGCCCATCATGGCATGTTCCTCCTTGGGTATGCTCTTCTTTACGGTGTCGGCAGGCGCGGTTTCCTGGCTAGTGCCATGTTGGTGTTGCGCTTCTTCTTTTTTGGTTTGGCAGGCAAACAGTACCCAACTGGCTACTACGAGTGTGATTAACTTCTTCATACCATGTTATTCAAGTGTTGATTTGGGAATGCGCACCAGGTCGATGTTCTTCGAATTGCTGTTCGTCCACGCAAAGATAAGATCCTGCTTCGATGCGGTTAACTGTGGAAACCCGCTCGACCGCGATTCGGACGAAGCGGCCACTGCGAACGAGTCGCCCTTGGTGCCATTGGCATCTACGCGCGCTGCTTTGATCACGTTGCCTTCCATCCAGGTTACTACAACACGTTCGTTGTCCAGCATCACCAGGTCAACACGCCCAATGGCTTTGCCTTCATCAATCTGAATGGGCTGGCCAAAAGTTGCGCCTCCATCTTTGGAGAAGGCAACTTTTACTTCCGACTTTTCAGTGGGCATGGAATACCACGCAACGGCTACCGTGTTTCCCCGGGCTTGCATACGCGGGCCGTTAACCGGGCAGCCAGCGATTTTCCAGTTGTCGGCATGAATGGTTTGCGGGGCCGTCCACGAACCGTTGACGAGGCGCGTAACCGACATGTCGCGAATCTCTTCTGAGGAACGATCGCGATAGACTACTATCGGACCGTTGTCGGTTATCGCAGCGCTTGTCTGGCAACAATCGCAGGTGCGATTGTCCAACTCCCACTCTTGTAATTTTTCTCCGGCAGGGTTAATAACCGCTGCACGCAACGTCATCTCACCATGGTGCCCATCGTGCCCTACATGGTTTTCCATTCCCTCCATCACCGTGTTTCTGCCATCCAGCCAGGTAACTAAAAAATGATCGCCATAGGGAATCAACGATACAAAACCATGCTCAGCTTGTTTCCCATCATCGTGAATAGCTTTTGGTGACGACCACGTGGCCCCACCATCATTCGATTGGGTTACTTTTACATCATACGCAAATGTGCCTTCACCACTCTTTGCCAGAAAGTGGGCAATGAATTGTTCGCCCTTTGCTGCCAGCATGGGGTAATCGGCCCAGTTCACAAACCAGTTGCTATCGGCAGCAATGGTAACCGGTTGCGACCAGGTTGTGTCTTTTAATTCCGCATACTTGAATTCATTCCAGTCTCCCTTCTTTTCAATCCAAGAAAGAAATACGCGATCAGCATCATCCGTAAATAGAAAGGGTTCGCCACTGGGCGCTACAGTGGGGGAGGCAAGAGGACGAAGTGCAATGGGTTGCTCTTTTCTCTTGACTTCACAGGAAAAAAATGAAGCAAGCAAAGACAAAAAGAACGCCAGGTTGAAAAGATGATTCATTTGTTGTTTATGATGTTTTGGATAAGGTGAAGATTGGTGGCATCGTCCCACTTTCGATAGCCTGTTTCCGAAAATGCCAACTCTCCATGGGCGTTAATGATATAGGTAGTTGGTAGCGCTTGAATATTGAGATCGTTAAAGTTGGCAACCTGTACATAGGTAAGGCCTAACTGGTTTTTCTTTTCAAATGATTCTATTCTTTCGATCTCTTCATCGCTGGCGAATAGAAACACGATATCACTTTCGTTGAACTGTTTTTTTGCACTCGCAATGGAAGGCATTTCTTCAATACAGGGTCGGCACCAGGTAGCCCAGAAATTAAGGAAGATGGTTTTTCCCTCATACTGTGCGAGATCGATTTTTTGGCCTGTTAAATCGGTGAGTTGTATTTCCTTTCGGATATCGGTGGTTGATTCGGATGAGGTTGTATCCGAAGACCTGGTGTTGCAGCCTGCGGGTAACAGTAGCAGGGCAAAACTTGCTGCTACGAGCGGGGGTATCTTTATCTTTTTGTTCATGAACAATACAGTAATTGTGTAGTTCAACATCATGTCATCATCTTGGTGCTGCTGGTTGTAACAGCGAAAAACCAAACTTACCACGATATTTCCTGAAGGCGCATGATGACCCTTGCCTTTCTTTTTTGAGTTTGTGAGGAATTCGTGGGGCAATTTTTGGGCATCCGTGGTGTCGCATTTTCTCAACACCACGGATTCTTTTAATTCAGTGTCTCTTCAACTGATCCGCAGCTCAACATCTTGTCGCCAAAGTAGGGATTGCGGATGGTGGAGTTGTCGCTCAACCAATAGGCACCGGTATCGTTGAACGCCATCGGGCAATATTCGTAGTAGGCCGTTACGCCACCCAGACCGTACGCCTTAATGCTCTTGTACAGGTTATCCGACAAATTTTTGAAAGCAGTGCGTTGTGCTTCAATATCGTCTGTGGCTTGAATTTCTTTGAGGGCGGCATCCATCGCACCAGAGTAGGTCATCCAGTCGTTGTGCGCAGCTCCGGTTAAAAGTTTCATATCGGTGGCTGTCAGTGATGAGGCAACGGTAGCAGCTTCTGCTTTTACTTTTGCTGCATCCGTAGCTACGAATGCTTCTTTCAGGGTAACATAAGAAGTGAATACGGCAGACAACTGCTTTTGAAAGGCGGCATCTACAGCGAACTGAGGTGCGCTGGCGGCCGGTGCTTTTTCTTCGGTGGCTGCAGGCATCTCATGCCCTTCGTGACTGGTCTCTTCTTTCTTGCCTCCGCAGTTACTTAAGCTTACAACGGCAGCGCTTGCCAGTAAAATTGCGATGAGTTGATTTTTAATTTTCATAGTTGTTTGGAGTTTAATTGTTGATAGATTTTTAATTTTAATGCTGATGAGAATGTGTTGCCATTGGGTCAACACCTTTCTTTAAAATAATTTCGCTGTAGAGCAGGTACGCGCCCGAAACAGCTACGAGTTCGCCCGCCTTCAGGCCATCGGTAATTTCAACCAGGTTGAAATTCTCGATACCGGTAGTAACCCTGCGTGGCGCAAAGGTATTCTGATCGGTTTGCACATACACATGCGTTCCTTTGCCATCGCGAATCACTGCGTCCACCGGGATGCTGATGGCTTTCTTGGAAGTCTGCTGAATGAATACCTGGGCGGCCTGTCCTGGTTTCCATTTCTGATCGGGATTCGCCACGGCTGCGCGCACAACCATAATTTGTGTATTCGCCTTCAACGCAGGGTTGATAAAATGAACGGTCGCGGCTACTGGCTCATCTTCATAACCACTGACGGCCACTTTTATTTTGTCTCCTCGCTTCACGTATTTGCTTTCACTTGGGTAAACATCGGCCTCTATCCAAAGTTGTTTTGTGTTTTCAATCTGGTAGATCAAGGCACCCTCGCTCACATATTGTCCTTCGGCCACGCTGATCTCTTTGATGATGCCGGAGGCAGGAGAGACAAAAGTGATTTTGGGTTGAAGTACTTGAGACGAAGCCAGTTCACTGATCTGTTTTTTCGTGAGCCCATACAACAACAGCTTATTTTCGGCCGATTGCAGAATGTTTTCGTACCGGCTTTCCTTGAGCTTTTCGAGTTGCGATTTGGCCAGCAAGTATTCTTTCTGAAGCGTAAGGAGTGACTCGCTGTACAATTCATACAAAGGCTCGCCTTGCCGGATGGGTTTTCCGGTTTCCTTGAAAAACAACCTTTCAATTCTTCCGGCAGCACGCGTGCTGATCACTTCGGTTAACGCTTCATTGGCTTTCAACTGCGCGTTGATTGCAACCACCTGACCAATGGTTTGCTCTTTCACCGTTTGAACGGTTACATTGGCTAATTTCATTTGTGTATCGGTCAGCATCAGATCGTTGGTTGTATTGGATGAAACCGTTTGATTGGGCGAGGTTTCTTTCGGTTGTGTGCATGAAAGCAAAGCAAGAATTGAAATTTGAAATTTGAAATTCGAAAAGTTTCCAATTTCAAATTTGAACCTTAGGTTATTTTTTTGTGGCATTGATAAAGGCATTTAGCTTGGGTCCTAACTCATCAATTATTGTGTCGTATTCTTTTGACCGTTCTGAAGTAATTAAATCCCTTCTGGATATTTTGCGCAACCAGGATTTTGTTTCTTCAAAAGATCCTCTGGCATATCGATAAAATAGTTTTCGATCGGCAGGAGTGAATCTTCCATACCCTTCGGCAAGATTAGCTGCAATACTATCTGATGATCGTATGACCTGGTAGCCGAGCGTTCGTTGTGCTTTCTCAGGCCAAATGTCGTAATCAGTCCAGACCATGTCTGATAGTTTCTCTGCCAAATTGTAAACATCTAAGTCTGTTAATTTTAGCATAGTGTTAATCTTTCAACTTTCCATTTCCAAGTTTTCAATTTCTAATCTCCACTTTCCAGTCTCCACGTTCCAGTCTCCACTTTCTATTTTCCAATTTCATCCTCCAACCCTTATAAAACTCTCACTGTCTACCAAATACTGCGCGTTTACCGCTACGTCATCACCTGAAGCAAGTCCTTTTCGGATTTCAATGAATCCGTTCGATTCGGCTCCTGTTTCCACCTTGCGTGGCTTGAACTGGCCTCGTTCCTTAATGAAAATAATCTGATCAAGACCCAGTTCTGTCACGGCATCTTTCGGTAGCCAAAGGCTTTCTTTTGTTTCCTTCTTAATCGAGGCTTCCACGAGTTGACCAATCAGCAACTGCTCCCCGCGTGTATACGATCGGATGCGAATGAAGTCTTCACCTCCTTCGCCAAAAGGCTCGATGAAATCGATTTTCAGGTTTCGCCCATCAGGTGTGGTGAGCGCATCTCCTACCTTCAGGTATTTCCCATGGTGAGCTATTGCACGGAACTCCAACCAAACGGAATGGCTATTCACTATTTTGAAAATTGTTTGGCCTGTGCTTACATAATTTCCTTCGCGGATTATATCCGTAGAGTTTTTAACAACACCTGAAGCAGAATTGCTGGCAGCAGGTGCAGGGCCACCCATGCCCATGGTGTCACCGCCTCCGGTATTGGCGCTGGGTGTGCTGGTTGCCGAAGGTGCAGCAATTTTCTCCGATACAACATATCCATTCAGTTGGCTAAACACCGGAAAAGTATAGAGCACTTCTTTTGTTTGTAGTAACCTATCGATTTGTGATGCGGTTGCACCCAATAATGAAAGTTTATCTTTGGCAGCCTCAATCAAGCTGGTATTGTTGGTGTCATTTTGCGCGAGGTAGATCAGCTCACGCTGCGCGTTTACCAATTCGGGACTATAAATTTCGGCTACCTTTTGTCCTTTTCTTACAGGTTGATATTCGTATTTCAAAAATACTTTCTCCAGACGACCACCAACTCGTGCGGCAATGGTACCGGTGAAGCGTTCATCGTACGATACTACTCCGGTTAATTGCAAATTGAGTGGCATGGCTTTGAATTCCGGTCGAATGGTTTGGATTGATGCAATCACGGTTTCGTTCGGTGATTTGATGAGCTTATTCAATTCTTCGGTCATCTTCACTTCTTCACCCGGTCTGGCCTTGCGTACTAAATCCATTCCACAAACAGGACAGGTACTTGGTTTATCCGAAACAACGGTTGGGTGCATGGGGCAGATGTAGGTGTCTGCATGTTCGTGTGCCGTTTCTTTTGTGGAACAACTGGCAAGTACAACTATAAGTACAAGTAACGCTACCTGAAACTTGAAACTTGAAACTGGATTCGGATAACCGTTCCCCAATTTCCAACTATTACTTTTCAATCTCTTTTTCATAACGCACAATCATTGAGTAATACGCCTGCATCTTATTCAGGTATTCCATTTGGGCCATATTCAAGGCTTCCCAACCATCAATAACGATGGGCAACTGCTCCCGATTCTCTTCGTACGACAGCATCAGGGTTTCATAGTTCTTCTTTAAGGCAGGTAATATTTTTTCCTGATAGTTATTCAACTGCTGCTGCATACGCATGATCTGGGAGGCCATACCCGTGAGCATGCCACGGCTCTCTAACAAGATTCCTTCTTTCTCTTTCTGCATCGCTTCAATTTCGTAACCCATACCGGTTACTTCCGACTTATACATTTTGGATGCCCACGGAGCAATCGGAATCGACACCATTGCCATCAAAGAAAATTGGGTGGGCATATCGCCCCGCGGTTGCATGTGTTCGTAGCGAATGCGGAAATCGGGCTTAGCCTGCGACTTCTGCCACTGCTGATTTTGGCGCATCACTTCGATGGAACGGTTGATTTGTTGAATGTCGCTGCGCGATTGGCTTAAGCCTGCCGTATCGTATAGAACCTGGTTCGGGTCGAATGCAACTTTCGTCAGCGTATCTACTTCTATTTTATTTTTGGCCGGCACGTTCATGAGCGACTTCAATCGGAATTGTTTCTCTTCAATTTCTGATTGGGTCATCAACAGCATGTTATCAACTTCGTGCAGGCGGCCTTCGGCTTTGTAAATGCTGCCCAGGCTCCCCTGGTTGTAAGGATAGCGAAGGCGGGCGAGTTCCAACATGATCTCAACTATCTTTTTATTTTCATGGAGTACTTTCATTTTTTTCTCTAGTACCAACCAATCGTAGTACAAGGTTTTGGCTTCCGCCCGAAGTTGGTTGTATTGAATGGCCCGGCCTTTTTCTTCCACACCGGCACGTGATGCAAAGTAATTTTTCTTTGCATTTAACTTCAGTGGATTGGGAATGTCTTGCTCTACGTTGATCATGAACATACCCTTGTCGCGTTCTTCCATCAGCATTTGTCCGGGGTAGGGGTACCAGAAGGGGCCGGCTCCTACCATGGGCGCCATCCAGCTCTTTGCTCCGGCTGTGTAGGCATTCATCGCTTTTACTTTGCTGTCGTACTCTTGCAGCATGGGATTTTGTTTGTCGATGGCAGAGAGAACGCTGTCGAGCGAAATGACCTGTGCGGATGCCCGGGAGATAATGAATGTGAGAATGAGGGTAAGTATGAATGGTAGGTTTAGGATTTGAGATTTGAGATTTGGAAAATGAAACTTGAAATTTGAAACTTGAGAATTGTGTGATGAATCCAGGTTCCAGGTTTCAAGTTTCAAGTTGCCGATGCGGCAGGGATAGAAGCGGAAAGCCCACAGCGAAGCGCTGGTCTGTGCGCAGGGGCGAGGACTTGCAGCGGATAGCCCGCAGCCGCCCAACATATTTTTAATGAGAGACTTCATATACTTCCAGTTTACCGAGTTTCTTTAATTCATACTCTTTCGTCATCAAAAAGATGAGCGGGGTTACCAACAAGATGTGTGTGCTGGAGGTGAGCACGCCACCGATCATGGGCAGTACAATGGGTTGCATTACATCGCTGCCTACACCGGTTGCCCACAGCACGGGAACGAGACCGAACAACGCAACGGATACGGTCATGATTTTTGGCCGCAAGCGTTTGGCGGCACCGGCAATCACAAACTCTTTTAGCTCTTCCATGGAAATGGTGTCGCGCGAGTTGCCGCGCAGCTTCACTAACTGATTCATGGCGTCATTGAGATAGATCACCATCACCACACCGGTTTCAACGGCAATGCCAAACAGCGCGATGAAACCCACGGCCACCGCTACAGAAAGATTGACACCGTAGAAGTAAACCATGTAGGCGCCACCGATCAGCGCGAATGGAACAGTAATAAGACTCAAGAATGCTTCTCGCACCGACTTAAACGCGAGGTACAATGAAATGAAGATGATGAGCAACACTACGGGCAATATGATCATGAGTGTTTGCTTGCCACGGATGAGGTTTTCATATTGACCGCTCCACTCTAAATAGTACCCGTTGGGCAGCACGCCCAGCTCGTGGTTAAGTTTGGCCATGGCATCTTGCACGGTGCTACCGAGGTCGCGGTCGCGAACGTTGAAGAGCACAGCACCGCGCAGCATGGCATTCTCGCTGGTGATCATGGGCGGGCCGTCTTCGTAACGAATGTCGGCCACAGAAGAAAGCGGCACCATACCCAAAGCCGGAGATTTGATGGGAATGCGTTTGATCTGTTCGATGCTGTTGCGATAGTCCTGCGCCAGGCGCACACCAATGCTGAAGCGCTGGCGACCTTCGATGGTTTGACCAATCGGAGCACCGCCAATGGCAGACTCAGCTACTAAGTTTACATCGTTCACGGTTAAACCGTAGCGGCCCAGCGCATCGCGGTTTACATCGATGGTTAAATACTTACCTCCTGTGATCGGATCTACGTACAAATCTTTTACACCCGGCACACCTTCGAGTGCTTTCTTTACTTTTTCGGAAAGTACATAAATGCTATCCAGGTTCTGGCCGTACACTTTTACACCTACATCAGTACGGATGCCGGTGGCCAGCATGTTGATGCGGTTGATGATGGGTTGTGTCCAGCCGTTGACAACACCTGGGATTTGCATTTTGGCATCCAACTCGTTGATGATGTCTTTCTTGGTGATGCCTTCGCGCCATTCGCTCTTCGGCTTCAGCAAGATGATCGTTTCAATCATCGAGATGGGCGCATTGTCGGTAGCGGTACTGGCGCGCCCGGCTTTGCCCAACACTTTATCTACTTCGGGAACATCTTTGATGATCTTATCCTGCACCTGCAGAATGCGTTTAGCTTCTTCATTGGATACATCGGGCAAGGTTACCGGCATAAAGAGAATCGACTGCTCGTCCAGCGGGGGCATGAACTCACTGCCCAAGCTTAACAACAACGGAACGCTTACTGCTAACGCAAGGATGTTAATACCCAATGTAGTCTTGCGCCATTTAAGGCACGCACGGATAACGGGCTCATATATTTTTTCCAGTGCACGGTTGAAGGGATTGCTTTGCTCGCTCTTGAATTTTCCTTTCATGAAGAACGAGATGATAACGGGTGCGAGTGTTACCACCAGCAACGCATCCACAATCATGATGAACGTTTTGGTGTAGGCGAGGGGATGGAAGAGTTTTCCTTCTTGCCCCGTGAGCATGAACACCGGCAGGAAAGAGGTGATGATGATAATGGTAGAATAAAACACCCCGCGCGACACCTGTTTGCTCGACTTCTCGATGATTTCGAGACGCTCTTGCTCTGGTATTGGGTTGTATGATTTCTTTTTGAACATGATGTTATTTATTCAGTTCTTCAAAACGGTGCGATAAATTTTTGTACGAATTCTCTGCCATAATGATGCCGTTGTCGACAATCACGCCAATGGCCAATGCAATACCGGTTAGCGACATGATGTTGGACGTAATGCCAAACGCATTGAGCAGGATAAAGCTGGCCGCGATGGTAATTGGTATTTGAATGATGATGCTCACCGCGCTGCGCCAGTGGAACAGGAAGATGATCACCACCAACGAAACCACAATCATTTCTTCAATTAAGGTGGTTTTGATGGACGACACCGATTCTTCAATCAGCTCGCTGCGGTCGTACACAATATTGAACTTCACGCCCTGCGGAAAGCCTTTCGCTACTTCTTCCATCTTCTTCTTCACGTTGCCAATTACTTCGTTGGCATTTTCACCGTAACGCATCACCACGATGCCGCCCACTACTTCACCGGTTCCATCGATATCGAAAATACCCAGGCGCGGTTCACCCGTCATTTGCACGGTGGCAATGTCGCGCACTTTGATGGGCACCGTGTTGATGGTTTTAACAGCAATACTCTCAATCTCTTCTTTGGATTGCAGGTAGCCCGTGGTTTTAATGATGTAGCCGATGTCGTTGATTTCGAACTTGCGCCCTCCCGCTTCGTTGTTGTTGCTGCGGATGGCCTGAATGACTTCGGGTACCGACAAGTTGAAATAGCTTAAGCGATTGGGATTGAGCGTTACCTGGTATTGTTTCTGAAAGCCACCGAACGAGGCAATCTCACTCACGCCTTGCACATTTTGCAACGCGAATTTTACATACCAATCCTGAATGGCGCGTTGCTCGCCCAAGTCCATGCCGGGTGCATCGAGGGTGTACCACAATACATGGCCTACCCCTGTGCCATCTGGTCCGAGTGTTGGCGTTACACCTGCCGGTAAAAGCCGGGTAGCATAGTTTAGTCTTTCCAACACCCGTTCGCGTGCCCAGTACACATCGGTTTCGTCATTGAAAATTACGTAGACGAAACTCATGCCGAACATGGAACTGCCGCGCACGTACTTTACTTGTGGCAGCCCCTGCAGGTTAGTTACCAACGGATACGTTACCTGGTCTTCGATGATCTGCGGGCTGCGGCCCATCCATTCGGTAAAAACAATCACCTGGTTTTCCGACAGGTCGGGAATGGCATCGATCTTACTGGTTTGTACAGAGTAAGCGCCCCAGGCCATCATACCAGCGGCAACCAGCAGCACCAAGAAACGATTGCGAAGTGAAAAGGAAATTAAGTTTTCAATCATAAATTAGACATGAGTAGTGAGACACAGAACGTTAGATAGTTTGTGTGATACAAGAAATAAGACAGACGAATTAATCGTGCAGCTTAATTCTTGCTACTGATGTCTAAATAAGGAATACAGAGAAGAGAGCCTGCCGATTGGTTACCGGCAAAGGAGGGTCTGATGCGATGAATGTTTTTGGACGTACAACGGCAGGAATAACTTCGACTGCCAACGGGGTGTTCTCTACAAGGTCACCGAATGTGGTTGGAACCTGAACTTCAACCACTTCTTTTTTCAGGTCCTGGGCATCGTGTGTAATCTGTTCATTTTCGCAGCAGCCCTTCATCAGGTTGCCGTGGCAGGGAGGCAGTTCTGAATGGCCGCAGCCATCGGCCTCCGACAAGAAAGAAACCGCTTTCAGCCGATCGCCACAATAGTGAACATCCACAAAGAAGTGAGTCGATGCCAGCAACACCAGCAAGGCCAATACCAGCGCACCCAAGGTTTTTAACTTCTTCATGAACAAACAAATGTACGGATTGGCGCCATCGGAGATTTATAAATTTTGTTAAAAGCTTTATAAAATTGATGGTTTTGGTCGGAAATGCCCGCGTTTTGGCGCCTTTTGGCCAAAACTTGCCCCTTCCTCCCGGGGCGTTTGTCGGTTGTAAAGGCTTTTTATCGTTGAAAAGACGCGTACAATACAACTTGTTGGCGTATTTCCGTTTGAAGGAACATGACAAACCAAAATTGCAGCATTATGAATGTACACGGGTTGAAAAGAGTGGGTTTAGCGATGATATTGATGGCCGGGGCGCTGGTGGTGCGTGCACAGCATTATAAGACCAGCCTGGGGGTGCGCGTGGGCGGTACCAGTGGCGTGTCTGTAAAGCACTTTTATTCCAGGGATATGGCTGTGGAGGGGATTCTCGGCTTTTTTGGAAACGGCACCAGCATTACCTGCCTTCTTGAAAAACACCAACTTGCCTTCGATACCAGGGGTCTGCAGTTTTACTATGGAGCCGGTGGGCACGTAGCATTTTACAACGGTAAGTATTACTACCGCAATGGCTTCTGGCGCGATATCAATTATTACGATCACAGGGAAGTGGCCTTTGGTGTGAATGGCATTCTCGGCCTGGAATACACCATTGACGACTTGCCGGTTGCTTTCAGTGTAGACTTCAAACCTTTTGTAGAGGTGGGTCCGGGAGGTTATGTGGGCTTTTCGCCCGATCCATCGGTGGGTATCAAGTTTACCATTCATTAGAAATGAAGGGGGGCTATCTTAACGTGGCCGCCCCTTCATTCTTTTTGAACTGATTTTCCAAACATAGGCTTTGAGTCGAGCCCTACTTCAACTCAAAGGCCAATCCTTAGTTTTCAAGACCAATCATCATAAACGCACCCCAATAGACCGGGTCAGGATAGTTTACCCGGATTTCTTTTTTTGCTTCTATAAAACTTTCGCGCATGTTACCGGTGGTCAACCATTTGCGATAGAAAGTGAGCACCAATTTTTGAGTGGCCTCATCGTCTACTTTAAACATACTCATAATCAAAACCTTGGCGCCTGCCACCAGGAAGGCGCGTTGCAGTCCATACACGCCCTCACCGTTAGCAATATCGCCTAGGCCGGTTTCGCAGGCGCTCAGCACCACCAGGTCTGTCTTGTCAAGATTCAGGTTCATGGCTTCGTAGGCGGTAAGAATGCCGCTTTCTAAGTTGTAGTTATATCTCGTTTTGTTGAGTACATCGCCAGCCCCTTTTAGCAGCAAGCCAGTCTTCAGCAGCGGGTTCTCTGCTAACATCACCTCATTTTCAGTAAGTTCTTCGGTTCCGTTTCTTTCAATTTCGGCCGTATAAAAGCCGTGGGTTGCAATGTGAAATATTTTGGGACTTTCAAGTTCCTTAACACGCTCTTCGCTGGCTGAAGTTTCCATATATTCTGAGGTGGTCCATCCCTTCTGCTTCAACAGATCCTCCAGTTCTTTTACTTCACGCTCAGTACCCGGCAGCGGGGGTATGTTGCGATCTGTCGAGGCTGTGAGGTAAAATGTAGGGTTGCCAAACATGGTAGCGGTGTTGTTAGACGAGGTGGCACCTGCCTGCTTGGCTTTTACCTTGCGCAGGAAGAGATCTTTCGTATTGCTTACGATCACAATATTGGCATTGTCGATTACGTACTTGCCATCGGGCGAGGGAATGGCTTCGAGGTTGATTTGGTTATACACACCATCTGGCGATAAGAAGATAGTGCTGTTTTGACCTATGCCTGCCTGAATAGGTTCCCAGAATACTTTGTAAGAAAAGTTGTCAGGGATTTTACCCGTGATGCAGTTGCGGTAGTATTTGAAGAAGCGGGTTTCCATCCGATGTCCCTCTGGCATTTGTATCACTTTAGGACGCGCATTGTCGTTTTTAACATATAGCGCTACATAAATTACTGAATCTGTAAAGAAATGATCGAAGTGGCGATACCGCACAATTTCTATGGCCACCGAATTTTTATCTAAAGATTTCTGCACGTTCTCGTAGGTAATTCTTTTGTTTTCGAATCCCTGGCCAAACAATTCAGACTTTTCGCTTAACTCGCGTTCCAAGGCCTCTACTTCATTGGTTAACGCACCTACGTTTATGCCATTGTCTGCCAGTTGTTGCGTACTCATGGAGAGTGCGTTGGTAAGAAACTCCTTTTTCTGAAGCCAGGTGCCATACAGTTGTTTCAATCCTTCATCCTGGCTATTCATAATGCGCTCTCTTACTTTGATGGAGGAACTAAGTAGCAGCGCTTTGGTGAGCAACTGATAATCGTACACTTTGCCACTCAGATCGCGGAAGTCTTCCAGTTGACTGAATGCAAGCGTATTGTAAAATTCAAAGTCGCCTTTAATGGTATTCCAGTACTTGGCTTTCTCGCGTTCGCTCAGTGCCGGAAAAAATTGTTTGATGTAGCTTTCGTATTTGCCCAACGCCTCTTCTATGTTTCTTTTGGCACGTTTGAAGTCTTTCTCCATGTAATAAACCTTGGCCTGCTTGGAGAGTATTTTCACGTATTCGGGGTGTGAACTGCTGAAGAACTTTTCGTATAGGTTTCTGGCCTGCGAGTAAAACTCTTCTGCCTTTGGGTAGTTCTTTAATTGGTAGTAAACATCGCCTGTCAGCGCATAGATGCTCGCGGTATTGATGTTGTTCTTGCGACCTGTCTTGGCTTTCCAGATGGCCTCTGCCTGCGTAAGGGAGTTAAAGGCAATGTCGTAACGTTTTTCTGATATATAGAGAATGGCCACATTCTTCAATATCTCAGCATACTGCGGGTTGTCAGTACCTAAGCGGTCACCTACAATGTTACGCGACTCAATCATGATTTTTTCTACTTCTTTGCGATCATCCCCCTTGTAGAATTTGATGAGGGCCAGTTGTGAAAGTGATTTGGCTACATCGATGTGGTTTCGACCGAATTGCATCTCCTGGCTTTTTAATGCGAGCCTTATGTTTTCCTCTGCCTTGTCGTAGTCCCCAATATGATAGTCGATATCGCTCAATAACTTTTGGGTGGGTGCTGTTTTGGTGGAGTTGGCGCTGTAAACCTGCGTGGCAATGTCGTTGGCGCGTTTGGCAATTTTATCTGCTTCGGTGTAATCGCCTTTCAAAAGCGTAAGGCGCCCCAGGTTAACCAGGGGCTCTATCAGGCGAAGTGATGTGGGGCCGAACTGCTTTTCGTATTCGGCAATCAGTTTTTGTAAGAGTGTTTCCGTTTCTGAATAGCGACCCAGTTGGATGAACAGGCTCGACATTTCACGTGCCGTGCCCAATTCGTCAATTCCTATCAGGTTATCAGACTTCACAATCATGCGGGCGGACTTGTCGAGCGCATCTTCCGCCTCATCGAACAAACCTTTTATCCCAAACAAAACGGCTTGCGTTTCGATGGCGTTGATCAGATATACTTTTTTAGAGTCATCCTTCCGAAATTCTTCCAGCACTTTCAGCGACCGGTTGATGTTATCTTCGGCCTTTTCGTACTCGCCCAGTTTGATTTGCAAGCGTGCAATCTGATTTAACTCATTACCAAATTCATAGTCCGTGTCGCTGTACTTAGCACGCGAAATCTCCAACGCTTTGTCAAGCGTAGCTGAGGCTTCTTTGTATTTGTCGGTGAGTTCGTACAGAACTGCCAGGTGGTTAAGGATATTCAGGTGGTCTTTGTGCCATGCCCCGATTTCTTTGGCCACCACTTGTTCAAAGCTTTCGCGGTAGATTTTTTCTGCTTCCGCAATCTTGTTGGTATAGTCCAGGTAGTAGTTAGCCAGTTGAATGCGGGCCAGGTGGGTCTCCGGAGCTGCGTCTCCATACAGTTCCTTTTTGATATCGATTGTGGCGTTCAAATAAGATTCTGCGCTGGTGTATTTCTTATCGATGATGGATAGACTTGTTAGAAATTCGTTCAGTCCTACGGCCACCATGTTATGCTTAGGTAAACCCTTGGCGTTGGCCAATAAGTTGCTGGCGTTGGCTTCCAGGTTTCTGGTTTTGTCTTTGCTCAATTTAGAGTCGTACTCAAGTGCCCGCAAGCGCACGGGATATACGCTGGTGCTTTTGAATCCACGGTTAATCAGTTTTTCATATTCCAGTTTTACGTTGAAATATCGACTGGAGCCATTGCGCAGCAGTTGACGTATGTAGGCCTCCTGAATTTGCGTTGCCAGGTAGTGGGTTGGTTTGTAATTGGCCTTTAGGTTGTTCAGCAACCGGCCATAGTCCATTTCATCGGGCAAGTTTTCGTTGCCGTTTTCCACCAGCAGATTGGCGTTGTGAAACTGGTTGCTGATATAGGGCAAAGCGTAGCGATCGAGGTTCTTTCGCAACCACCCGGCAGCCATTACAAACGTAGAGTCTGCTTTTTTAAGTTCGCCCTGGCTGCCATATGTTCTTCCCAGCAAGGTCAGCAAGTTGCTGTAATCGGTGGCGCGTTGTTTAAACTCTTCATCGCTCAACTTCCTGCTTTTCAAATTCCCTTTTTCGTCAACGAAGGTTTCCTGCCGAATGGCCCTGCTGGCAAAATAGGGAGCCCTGCCTGTCAGAATTTCTGCAGCCTGGTTATAATATCCCTGGCCCGAGAGTGCTTCAGCGTACGAAAAGTCGTAGGCGGCCCACAGTGGATCGTCCTGCTTCAGTTGTAATTGCAGCAACTGCGCACGCGCTTGTGTTAAAGTTTCTATGGCCTTGCGGTAATAGTTGTTTTGGTTGTGCAGCGAGGACACGTCAATCAGTAAAAGTGCATGTTCGCGCGTGTTATTCTGCAATTGTGTGCTGGCCGCCAACGCGGCTCCCGCGTGCGCTTCGAAATCGAGCACCAGCCCCGCAGCGAGGCTGTATTTTGCCAGCCGGTGATAGTACGTGGGCGTGTATTTGTTTTGAGCGCCCATTTTTTTGTTTACTTTCTTTTTGAATTTTTCCAGCGCACTAAAAGCACCATCATAGTCGCCTGTTTGATAGGCCGCGTCTGCCTTCTTCAGGAATTTTTCGTATTTGCTCTGGGCTGTGGTTACCAAAGCCGAACAAATCAGCAGAAGAGAAAGAATGTACTTCATGGCTTGATGAAATTTTTCCAAGTTAAAGGTACTATTTTTTATCGTGCTTTGTCTGTAGCACATGCATGCACACCCCAATCAGTGCCTCCGCGATCTGAATGCGGATGCATGGTTTACCCGAAGTGGAATTACTAATGATTCTCTAACAGCTTTTTCAATACGGTTTGCGCGGCTTCGGTAACAGGCGTGCCCGGCCCAAAAATGCCTGCTACACCTGCGCGGTAAAGGAAGTCATAGTCTTGCGGGGGAATAACGCCCCCTGCTACTACCATGATGTCTGCGCGCCCAATTTTTTGGAGTGAGGCAATCAATTCGGGCACCAACGTTTTATGGCCTGCCGCCAGGCTGGAAGCACCGATCACGTGTACATCGTTTTCTGCCGCTTGCATGGCTACTTCTTCAGGAGTTTGAAAGAGCGGGCCTATATCTACATCGAAACCTAAATCGGCAAAGCCGGTGGCAATGATTTTGGCACCACGGTCGTGGCCATCTTGCCCCATCTTGGCAATGAGTATGCGCGGCCTCCTTCCGTCCAGTTCGGCAAACTGGTTGCTCAGCGCCCTCACCTTATCCAACTGCTGCTGGTTGTGCATTTCGCCCGAATATACGCCCGAAATGGATTTCACCGTGGCCTTGTAGCGACCGAAAACTTTTTCCATGGCCATAGAAATTTCGCCCAGCGTTGCCCGGTGGCGCGCTGCGGTTATGGCTGCCTGCAATAAGTTGCCACCCTTTTCGGCACAATCCGAAATGTGCTGAAGCGCTGCCGTTACCTGCTCTTGGTTGCGCTCGCGCTTCAATTGTGCCAGGCGTTCCATTTGTTCTTTGCGCACGGCCGCATTGTCTACTTCCAGGATTTCAAAATCGGGAGCCTCATCGGTTTGGTACTTGTTTACCCCCACAATCACATCGCGCCCGGTGTCGATGCGCGCCTGCTTGGCAGCGGCCGCTTCTTCTATTCGTAACTTGGGCAACCCGCTTTCAATGGCTTTTGTCATCCCGCCCAGGCCTTCTACTTCTTCAATCAACGCCCAGGCTTTGGTGGCCAACTGTTCGGTAAGGTGTTCCAGGTAATGTGCTCCGCCCAGTGGGTCCACCACTTGCGTTACGCCTGTTTCTTTTTGGAGATATAGTTGGGTGTTGCGTGCTATCCGTGCCGAAAAGTCGGTAGGCAACGCAATGGCTTCATCCAACGAATTGGTATGTAAAGACTGTGTGCCACCCAACACAGCCGCCAGTGCTTCGATGCAGGTGCGTGTTACGTTGTTGTAAGGATCCTGTTGAGTGAGGCTCCAGCCCGATGTTTGGCAATGGGTACGCAGCGCCATCGACTTGGGGTTCTGTGGATTGAATTGCTTGACGATTTTAGACCACAGCAACCGGGCGGCCCTCATTTTGGCAATTTCCATGAAGAAGTTCATGCCAATGCCCCAGAAGAAGGAGAGGCGTGGAGCAAAGTCATCAATGGCAATACCGGCTTGCAGGCCGGTGCGCAGGTATTCCAACCCATCGGCTAAGGTGTATGCCAACTCGATGTGGGCCGGTGCTCCTGCCTCGTGCATATGGTAGCCGCTAATGCTGATGCTGTTGAACCTGGGCATGTGGCGCGAGCAGTATTCAAAAATGTCGGCCACTATCCGCATGGAGGGCGCGGGCGGGTAGATGTAGGTGTTGCGCACCATGAACTCTTTCAGAATGTCGTTCTGAATGGTGCCACTGAGTTGTGCAGGTTTTACCCCTTGTTCTTCTGCGGCCACAATGAAAAAAGCCATGATGGGAATCACCGCACCGTTCATCGTCATTGATACACTCATCTGGTCGAGTGGAATCTGATCGAACAGAATTTTCATATCGAGCACCGAATCGATGGCAACACCTGCTTTGCCCACATCGCCCGCCACACGTGGATGATCTGAATCGTAACCGCGGTGCGTGGCCAGATCGAAAGCCACAGACAATCCTTTTTGGCCGGCAGCCAGATTTTTTCGATAGAACTCGTTGGAAGCCTTGGCGGTAGAAAAGCCCGCGTATTGCCGAATGGTCCATGGCCTCACCGTGTACATGGTGGCGTAAGGCCCCCGCAAGTAGGGGGGCACGCCTGCGGAGAACTGCTTCAATGACGAAGAAGCATCATCGGAAGAGTAATGGGTCTTTAACTGAATTTTTTCGGGGCTCATCCATGCGGCCGCGGCAACGCGCGCAGTAAGCGGTGGCAGATTACGAGGAGAAAGTTTTGAAAAGTCGGGTTTCATGCTACCAACGTGTTAAAGAGTGTCCACGCTTTTTCATTCAATTCATCTACCAGCGCATCGAGGTAATAAGATCCTGCGGTGGGGTCGGCCACGTGGTGAAGTTGGCTTTCCTCGCGCAGCACGCATGAGAGGTTGCGTGCCAGGCGTTCCAGTTTACTGTCATTCAGATCGGCAGGTTCCACGGTCAGTGCATCGCATCCACCCAATACAGCGCTAAGCCCGGCTGTGGTACTCTTCAACAGGTTGCTGTGGGGATCGAAGACCGCTTTTTGATAAGCGGCACTGGTTACGTGCACATGGGCTTGTGCCGCTGAGCCGTAGGCAGACGCCACAAGCCTGTACAAAGCACGAAGACTTTTGAGCTTTGCAATTTCCTGAAAGAAGTCGGTGTGTACAGAAACGGAAAATGCAATATTTTCAACAATAGCCGGTGGTGGGGTTTTGCCGGAGCGTGACTCAACGGCACGAACCATGGCTGCCAGAGCCTGTGCAATGGTTTCTTCGGTGGTGCTGTATTCCTTCACAGTAATGCCCAGCGAATGAAAACCTGGAATAGATATGATTGAATTTGCACGCAAGGGTTCTGAAGCAAAGCAGGCACCTTGTTTTTTCTGATTGCTTTGTTGCTGGCAGTGTTTACCAAAGTTCTCCAAGAATCCTGGCGTCACTTCTCCCGAAAAATAGACACTGCAATAGGGCAGTTCTATATTGCGCAACAAGCGTGAAACATCCGTGGAACCTTTTTCGAGCCGAAAAAAAACACCATCGGCACCATTATTCAGATGATGCAGCGCTTTTTCATTCGCGTGTGCCTCATCGCGCACCCACACAGGCGGGCAGTTGGCCCAGCCACGTGCGCCCAGAAACGGCTCAGCGCTCTCGGGCAAAGCATACCGACTGGCCGCGGGCACAACCTGATGGTAGTAAGGCTGAATGGTAATATTTCCTTTCGCAATTTTTAGTTTCTCGAAAGGATTTTCGCCATTTAATTCCTGCCGGGCCTGTTGCATCCAGCTATCGGGCGCAGTGGGCGCAAATTCACTCCAAATAGATTGTGGCATAATTGCAGTGCTTGAATAGAAAACGGTTTCAAGATGAGCGAATAGTTTGAAATTTTCATACTTATTTCGGGCGAACTGCGCAGCATTTTATAACGGCAAAAAAATCAGAAAAGTCAAGGGTAGCATTTATTTTTTGTTCTTCTTTTTTTTAACACTTTTGTCCCCCTTCCCTTAGCGGGAAGTTCTGATTATTCCTCTGATTAATAAGTCAATATGCGCATGGAAGTAGACTGCAGCACGGTATGGAACGATTGCCTCGATATAATAAAGCAAACTGTAGACGAACAGAATTTTAACACGTGGTTTAAGCCCATTACCCCGCTTCGCACCGAAGGAGATGTTTTGACCATTCAGGTTCCATCGCAATTTTTTTACGAGTGGCTGGAAGAACACTATGTGCCCGTGTTGAGAAAGGCCATTCATGAAGTATTGGGCGTAAATGGGCGCCTGGAATATTCTGTGATAGTAGACAGCGGCAACCAGCGCAACCCGCCTTTGATGGTGAACTACCCCAATGGTACCGGTTTCAAACGAAACGCCAATCCCGCCAATGGAAATGGTACCAATCTGGACGACTATTCTCCATTTACTTTCAAGGCACTTAATCCGCAAACCGTCAATTCGCGCCTCAACCCTGCCTACACGTTCGATAATTTTGTGGAGGGCGATTGCAACCGGCTGGCCCGCTCGGCCGGGGTGGCTGTGGCGAAAAAGCCGGGTGTCACTTCTTTCAACCCCCTGATGTTATACGGAGGCGTGGGCGTAGGCAAAACGCACTTGGTGCAAGCCATAGGCAACGAAATAAAGAAAAACCTGCCCGACAAAATTGTGCTCTATGTAGACCAGAATGATTTCACCAGCCAATTTTTGAATGCGCTGCAGAACCATAAAATTCAGGAGTTTCAGAATTATTACCTGCAGGTAGATTTATTGATTCTGGACGATGTGCAGTTTTTGGCGGGCCGTGAAAAAACGCAGGAGATGTTCTTCCACATCTTCAACCAACTGCACCAGTCTGGCAAGCAGATTATAATGACCAGCGATTGCCCTCCGCGCGATCTGAAAGGTTTCCAGGAGCGTCTGCTGTCGCGTTTTAAGTGGGGCCTTACGGCCGATTTGCAGGAGCCGGATTTTGAAACCAAGCTCGCCATCATCCACAACAAAATGGAATCGGATGGCATTGAAATTCCACGCGAAGTGGCCGAATACCTGGCCTACAGTGTAGACACCAACCTGCGCGACATGGAAGGTGTGCTGAACTCATTGATTTTCCATGCCACTTTGTTGAAAAAAGAAATTGACTTGGAACTGGCCAAAGAAGTGCTCAAAAATATCGTAAAAGAAATCCAGTCGGATGTAAGCGTAGACTACATTCAGAAAACCGTAGCCGACTATTTTAAGGTAGAGTTGGAAGCCATGAAGGGCAAAGTGAAGAAGCGCGAGATTGTCATTCCGCGCCAGGTAGCCATGTACTTCTGCAAACGCTACACGCAGCTAACCCTGGCACTGATTGGCGAAAACTTTGGTGGCCGCGACCATAGCACGGTGATACACGCGCTTGAATCGGTGGAAGACATGATGAAGACCGATGCGAACTTCAAAAACTCGGTGGATGAACTTACCAAGAAATTGAAGATGCGCATGGCTTCTTAAGCACTGCCTTTCCTTAAAAAGAAACCTGCCTCTCGTGCAAACCACGATCGAGGCATTTTTTTTGGTTCTATCTTAAATAGAACTCCAAAGGCAATTGTTGTTTTGAACTGGTAAGTCCTTGCATTAATACGCGCCCTTTGTATTTGTTGAAGAATTCAATCACTTCCTCCGGATCGCGCACACGCTGGCGGTTAATGTACACTATGGTATAATTTTCAGGCACGCCCACTTTGGCCAGCATTCCCTCTTTTATTTTGAAAACCTTCACACCGTATTCTACGGCTTCCAGGTTGGCACCCAACGCAACATCGCTGTAAATTTTTCTGCGTATCAGGTTGGTGTCGCCAAACCGATTCAGCAAGGTTACCTCGGCTGTAGCCACTTTGCCTCCGCGCTGATAGGTGATGGTTACCTTATCGCCAGGCGAGCGGTAGCTGATTTCCTCTTCGAAGGCACTTTCGGTATTAATATCTATGTTGTTGATGCGCGTAATGATATCGCCTGCCTGAAGGCCCGCTTTGCGCGCAGCGCTCTCGTCATCCACTTTGGCCACCAGCACCCCTCGGAAAACTTTCACCTCGGTGTCAAGCCCGTATTTCTTGGCGTTTTGGTAGTCATATTCCGTAATGTCGGCACCCAATACGGCCTTCTGGGCCACACCGTATTTTACCAAATCTTCCACCACCTTGCGTGCAATGTCTATGGGTACGGCAAAGGCATAACCCGTGTACGATCCTGTGCGCGAAAGAATGGCCGTGTTGATGCCCACCAGCTCTCCGTTTTTGTTTACTAATGCCCCGCCCGAGTTGCCCGGGTTAATGGCCGCATCGGTCTGAATAAATGACTCGATCGGGAATTTGTCTTCCACAATGTTGATGCGCCTTCCTTTGGCACTAACAATGCCTGCGGTTACCGTTGATGAGAGAGAGAAAGGATTACCGACTGCAATTACCCATTCGCCCACCGCCAGGTTTTTGGAACTTCCCAGGGTAATGGCTGGTAAATCGGTGCCTTTGATCTTTAATACAGCCAGATCGGTGGAGGGATCGGTGCCGATCAACTCGGCATCATACACATTCTTCTCGTGCATTACCTGTATCTGTTCTGCCGTTTCTATTACGTGGTTGTTGGTAACAATGTATCCATCGGACGTGAAGATGACCCCCGAACCGGAACTTACCTGCATCTGCGATCCGCCCCCGCCAAACAATAAGTCCCACATGGTGTAGGTAGTGCCGCTTTTCGAAATGCTGGTAATGTAAACCACACTGGGGGTGGCCTTGGCAGCGGCTTCACTAAAGTCTACCTTTTCTATGGTAGAGGGGGCGGTGGGCGCTACAATATTGGGCCGGTAAGAGTCATCGGGCTGGTAGTTAAGCACCTGGTTTGCCTGGGTAGTTTCGCGTTTCAATTTTTCTTGCTGGTAGGCGTAGAAAGAATAAGCGCCTGCTAATCCTGCAAGAAATCCGACAACAATGGTTTGAAGTGTCCTCATAAGTAGTTTTGCTACCGGTGTTTAACGGTTGTGCTACAGGGATGTTCCCCGCCCGGTTAAAGTTCTATTAAATTATCAAAAATCGGCCCATTCTGTGGTGCCCGGCAAGTTTGTCAGTTCAGAATAGCTTTTGCCGATTAACTTTGCATGCTATGGGAATCAGATCTATGCTGGCCCGGCCTTTTGCCGCTTATATTGCCAGCCAAACGCGTCAGTGGGCCTCGCGCCCCGGCCATTTTCAGCAACAGGTTTTTCAATCGCTCATACAGAAAGGTAAGCATACCCTTTTTGGGAAAGACCATGGCTTTGAAAGTATTCGCAGCCACAGCGATTTTGTTAAACAAGTACCCATACGCGACTACGAAGCGCTGAAACCTTACGTAGAGCGGGTGCTGAAGGGTGAGGCCAACGTGCTCTGGCCCGGCAAACCAGCCTACTTTGCCAAAACATCGGGTACCACATCAGGCACTAAATACATACCGCTTACACGCGATTCCATACCCAACCACATCAACAGTGCGCGCAACGCACTACTTAGCTACGTACACGAAACGGGCAGGGCTGCATTTTTGGATGGCGGCTTGATCTTTTTGTCGGGCAGCCCCGAGTTGCACGAAACGGCAGGCATCAAAACAGGAAGGCTCTCGGGTATTGTGAACCACCATGTGCCAGGCTACTTGCGCACTAATCAAAAACCCAGCTACGCCACCAACATCATTGATGATTGGGAAGAAAAACTGGAGCGCATTATTGATGAAACGCTGCATGCTGATATGACTTTGATTTCGGGCATACCGCCCTGGGTGCAGATGTATTTCGACCGCATACAGGCGCGCACCGGCAAAAAGATCAAAGACGTATTTCCGAATTTTTCCATGTATGTGTACGGTGGCGTTAATTTCGAGCCGTACCGTGCCAAATTGTTCGATACCATCGGCAAAAAGGTCGACTCCATCGAAACCTATCCGGCCTCCGAAGGTTTTATTGCCTATCAGGATTCGCAGCGCGCTGAAGGATTGCTGTTGTTGTTGAACACCGGTATCTTTTTTGAGTTCGTTCCGGCCGAAGAATATTTTAATGAAAACCCGCGAAGGTTAACCATTGAAGAAGTGGAGTTGGGAAAGAATTACGCACTGATTATTAACAACAACGCAGGGCTTTGGGGTTATTCCATTGGCGATACCGTAAAGTTCGTTTCTAAAGATCCTTACCGGTTGGTGGTAAGCGGGCGCATCAAGCACTTTATTTCTGCTTTTGGCGAGCATGTAATTGGCGAGGAAGTGGAAAAGGCCATGAAATTCACGATGCAAAAATTTCCCGAAGTAGAACTGGTGGAGTTTACCGTGGCACCGCAGGTAACGCCCCGCGAAGGGTTGCCGCACCACGAGTGGCTGGTAGAGTTTGCCAAAGCTCCGACCGACCTCGGGATGTTTTCTAAAGAATTAGATAACCAACTGCGCCAGTTGAATGTTTATTACGATGACCTGATTGCGGGCAACATTTTACGCACCCTCAAACTGTCGCCCCTGAAGCAAAACGCATTTATTGATTATATGAAATCGCTGGGAAAGCTTGGGGGGCAGAACAAGGTGCCGCGTCTTTCCAACGATAGAAAGATTGCCGATGAGTTGAATAGGTACATCGTTTAGATAAATGAAATATTTGGAACAGGTTCTTCATTCAAGCGATGGGTAGGTTACTGATCTGAAATTGACCCGCAATTATTAACTTTAAACAATGATAACCGAATTGCAAAAGCAACTTATTCTGGAGCATATGAAGGCAATTAACCCTTTGCGGGTGGCCATTTTCGGCTCCTACGCCCGGGGCGAAAACAAAAGTGAGAGCGATCTGGATGTATTGGTGCATTTGAATTATTCACACCCTACCAGTCTGTTGGATATTGCGCACGTAAGTGAAAATTTATCTGACGCGTTGGGTATGCATGTTGATATTGTAACAGAAAAATCTCTTTCTCCATACCTGAGGCCCTACGTGGAAAAAGATCTCATTTATATTTTTGGATGAAACGAGATCGGGTTTTGGTGAATCATATTCTTGGTTCTATTCATAGCATAGAGCAATATACTTCCGGTTTAACCAAGGAAGAATTCCTTTCTAGTTTCCTGGTTCAGGATGCTGTAACCCGAAACATTGAAATTATTGGAGAAGCATCTTCCAAAATCAGCAAAGAGACCAAAGAAAAGCATGCCGAAATCCATGGCGTGATATTGTCGCCATGCGTAACATCCTTATTCATGAGTATTTCCGATCGGACGCTGAAACTGTATGGAATGTGGTGCAACGTGATCTGCCACGACTTAAAAATCAGGTACTCAACATCCTCAAATCATTAGAGTGAAAAAAAAACACATCGCCATACTCGGCTCAACAGGTTCCATCGGCACACAAGCCCTGCAGGTAGTGGCGGCCAATCCACATTATTTTCAAGTGGAGTTACTCACTGCGCAGAACAACGCTGCATTGTTGATACAACAGGCCCTGCAGTTTAATCCCAACGCGGTGGTTATTGCCAACGACCTGCATTATGAGGAGGTAAAGCAGGCACTCGCTGCTACCGATATTAAAGTCTTTGCAGGAGAAAATGCGTTGGCCTCGGCCGTGCAAATGGATTCTATCGACCTGGTGCTGACAGCACTCGTTGGTTATTCGGGGCTGCGGCCCACCATCAAAGCCATTGAGGCTGGAAAAACCATTGCCCTGGCCAACAAAGAAACACTGGTGGTGGCGGGTGAGTTGATCACCACACTTGCGCGTGAAATAGGCGTGAACATATACCCGGTAGATTCGGAGCACTCAGCCATTTTTCAATGTCTGGTAGGCGAGTTCCATAATCCCATTGAGAAGATCATCCTTACTGCCTCGGGCGGGCCCTTCAGGGGAAAAAAGAGAAACGAACTGGCGGGAGTTACCAAGGCACAAGCACTAAAACACCCCAACTGGAGCATGGGTGCCAAGGTAACGATCGACTCGGCCACGTTAATGAACAAAGGCCTGGAAGTGATAGAAGCCAAATGGCTTTTTGGCCTTCAGCCCGCGCAGGTGGAGGTGGTGGTGCATCCGCAGTCCATCGTCCATTCGTTGGTGCAATTCGAAGATGGGTCCATCAAGGCGCAACTCGGGCTGCCCGATATGCGTTTACCCATACAATTTGCCATGACCTACCCCGACCGGCTAAAAGCCGATTTCCCGAGGTTTGATTTCGCAAATTACCCGGCCCTTACTTTCGAAAGACCTGATACAGAAACTTTTCGTAATCTTGCGCTGGCTTTTGCAGCGTTGAACCAAGGTGGCAACATGCCCTGTGTGCTCAATGCTGCCAACGAGGTGGCAGTAGCTGAATTTCTGAAGGAAAACATCCATTTTCTTCAGATTTCGGAAGTGGTGGAACGATGTTTGGAAAAAATGACTTATATAGCTAAGCCCACCTTCGATGATTATGTGAACACAGACCACGAAACCCGAAGGAAGGCCCTTGATTTGGTAACCAGTATTAATTGATTTTTTTAGCACAACGTACATGGAAGGCTTGATAATGACCACTCAGCTACTGCTGAGTTTATCTATTTTAATTGCAGTGCACGAGTGGGGGCATTTTGTAACCGCGCGCATGTTCAACATCAAGGTAGAGAAGTTCTACCTCTTTTTTGATTTCCTGTTCCCCATGGCCAATGTGCTTAATTTTTCCCTTATCAAATTCAAAAAGGGCGATACCGAGTATGGTGTGGGCTGGTTTCCTTTGGGCGGCTACGTAAAAATTGCCGGCATGGTAGACGAGAGCATGGACAAAGAGCAGATGAAGGCTGCGCCCCAACCGTGGGAGTTTCGCGCTAAGCCCGCATGGCAACGTTTGATCGTAATGCTCGGGGGTATCATTGTGAATGTGATTGTAGGCGTGTTGATCTTTGTGGGTCTCACTTTCTTCCTGGGCGATACCTACATTCCTAAAAATTTTGTGAACGCCAATGGTGGTATACAAGCGCTGGAGCTGGGCGAACAACTGGGTTTTAGAACGGGCGACCAGGTAATTAGAATCAACGGCAAAGATTTTGACGATTTTCAGGATGTAGCCAAACCAGATGTATTGCTGTCGCAGAATTCTTACTATACCGTTTTGCGCGAGGGCAAAGAAGTGGAGATACCCATTCCCGGTAACTTCATTGAAAATTTCAACAACAAAGAAGCGGCTTTAAGTTTTATTGCACCCCGCATACCTGCAACGGTAGGCTTGGTGTCGGAAGTGGTAGAAATGCCCAACGGCATTAAAACCGAAACCATTGCCGCCAAAATTGGTTTGCAGCCGGGCGATCAGTTTGTGGAGATTGACGGCCAGCCTGTTTATTATCAGGATGAAGTTGTGAAACTGGTGAAGAGCGGCCCGCGCGATTCCATTGCGGTGAAGATTAAAAGGGGCGAGGAATTGCTTTCCTTCAAAGAGGATTTTAGGGGGCATACTGCCATTGGGTTTTATCCCAAAGGAATTGATAAGAAAGAGTTGGCCTACATTGACTATAGCTTTGGCGAATCGGTGGGCTTAGGTACCGAGCGCGCCTTCGGTGTAATTTTTGTGCAACTGAAAGCGTTCAAGAAAATCTTCTCTGGCGAGATGTCTTTGAAGCGTTCGCTCTCTGGCCCCATTGGCATGGCCCAGGCCTTTGGTACCGAGTGGGATTGGGAGCGATTTTGGCGCATGACGGGCCTACTCTCTATGGTGCTGGCATTTATGAACCTGCTGCCCATACCCGCGTTAGATGGCGGCTATGTGGTGTTCCTACTCTATGAAATGGTGAGCGGCCGCGAGCCTTCGGAGAAGATTTTCGAAACTGCGTTGAAGATTGGCATGGCGCTGCTGCTGATATTGATGGTGTTCGTGTTCTACAACGATATCGCCAAGCTGATAACAGGTGGCTAATTAAACGCCTGAGCTTTTTATGAAAGGCCGCGGTGGGCGGCCTTTTTTATTGCTTCGAGATTTCAAACTCCACCCTTCGGTTCAGTTGTTTGTGTTCGTCTGTTAGTTCTTCCACAATGGGTTTGGAACTGCCATAGCCAATGGCTGTTATGCGCGAAGGATCTACTTTGAATTCGTATTGCAGGTAGTGCTTGATGGCATCGGCACGGGCTTGCGAAAGGCGCAGGTTGGCTTCTTCTTTCCCGGCCGAATCGGTGTGGCCAGAGATGGTGAGTTTTAGGTGAGGATGGTCGATCAAAAAATTTCCCAACTTATTTAGGTCGTTGTGCATGGCTTCCAGTATGTCTGCTTTGCCATTTTCAAACTCCAAAGACTGAAACGCAATTTTGCTCTCTATGGGCTCTGCAATTTTGCTGATTTCGCGGTCGCCATCCAGAAAGAAGACTTCTTCAATTCTGAAGAACTCATCGCCTTGTATGATCAGCAGGTAATTCCTTTTGTTGATCAGGCTGAAATCGAACGTGCCGTCTTCGCGTAGAAACTTCGGTGCTACTTCCACGCCTTCGTCCAGGTCAATAATGCTTACAATGCCCTTCAAGGGTTTGCCTTCTTCATTTTTCAAACTTCCCTTTAGGCGTACCACGGCATCGGGCTTGGCCTCCATGGGCACCGGAAAGGAGTAGAGATCCAGGTTTTTCTTGTCATCGCCTGTAGAGCGGGCATAGTACAGCTCGTGCGATTTAGAGTCGATGGTGAAGTAATATTCGCTACCCTCGCCATTCACCAGCGGCCCAATGTTCAGCGGTTCGCTCCACCCGCTTTGGGTTTGGTATGATTTGTAGATGTCAAAGTCGCCAAAGTTGAGCGGGTGCCCGTTGGAGCTGAAGTACAACACGTTGTATTGATGGTGAAAGAAAGGGCTTACCTCATTCTGCAGCGTGTTTACCAGCGGCCCGGCATTAAGGGCTTTTCCCCAGTTCCCCCTTTCGTCTCGCACAGCGTAGTAAATATCGGTTAGCCCAAAGCCACCGATTCGGTTAGATGCGAAATACAAAGTGTCTCCCGAGTGAGTCAGCGAGGGGTGCGAATCCCACCCGTTGCTGTTCACATTTTCGCCCAGGTTTTTAATGTCTATCCACGTGCTGTCGGGGCCCAACGTGGCTGCATATAAATCGCAATTGCCGCGCGTGTCTGCCGCGTTGCAGCGCGAAAAGATCAGCATTTTACCATCTCTGCTCAGGCAAGCCGAGCCCTCGTTGTAGTTGGTATTTATTTTTTTGAACTCCTGCGCAGGTTGCCACTGGCCGTCTACGCGAAGGCTGAAAAACAAATCTTCATCGAACGTTCGCTCCAAACCTATGTCGTGCCAGTTGCGCTTAGAGGTAAATAGCATCAGGTAATCTACGTTGCCAATGGTAGGGCCATAATCTTCTGCGGGCGAGTTGATGTCATCGCCCATGGTTACCAACACAGCATGAGGCGGCCGCAGTGTATCTATGTCTTTGCGATAATCTACCAGTTGGTAGTAGTAGTCCAGGGGAACGTAATATTCTTTCTTGTCGCGGTTTACCGAATCATATCTTTTAAAAACCTGTTTAATGTCGATGCCTTGCTGGTGGTGCTTGAGTACCAATTTGTATAGCAGTTCGGCTTCGCCAGGCGGGCCGAACTTTTCCGACAATTGTGCCAACTTCCAGATCATGGGCACGTTGCGACTAAAATTCAAAATGCCAAAGTTGGCAACATACTTTTTCAACGCCTCGTACATGGGTTTCTCTTGCCCCGAGTCGTCTAGTCTTTGAATAGTCTTTAGTTTGTTGGCATCGTTATAGAAGGCCAATTTGTTGAGATTGGGAAATGAAAATATGTCAGACTGGCTGTAGCTGGTTAATGAATCGCTGAGTTGAACAACACCCGCTTTTTTGAGCTTGTTTTTCTGCTTTTGGGCACATAAAGGTGTCCATTCGGCAGCAAAAAGGGTAAAAAAAATGCAGATTGTGGTTGTAAGGCGCACGTCTCAGGGGCTGTTCGGTTCTTGCTGCTACGAAAGTTGAAATAATTTTGCCGGATAACAAAGGCTGGCACTGCTATTGACCCATTACCGTTCTCATCATTTTAGCGTTGAGATTGTATTTTTTTGTGTCAAATTGGCATCGAAATCATGTTTAAATCACTGGCCATAAATCCCATTGTGCAAGAAGACTCTGAAGAGCTGGTGCAGCTTATCAACCCCGATCAGGAAACCGACCTGAAGCCGGAAGATGTGCCCAGCGAACTGTCTATTCTGCCCATTAAAAATACCGTGCTTTTCCCGGGGGTAGTTATTCCCATTACGGTTACCCGGCAAAAATCAATACGTCTGATCAAAAAAGCTTATCAGGGCGGCCGCGTCATAGGCGTAATCGCCCAAAAAAATAAGCAGAACGAAGAGCCCGGCACAGAAGATATTTACCTTACCGGTACAGTGGCCCGCATCATTAAAATGCTGGTATTGCCCGATGGTAATACAACCATTATTATCCACGGGAAAAACCGCTTCCGCATACAAGCGTTTACGCAAGAAGAACCCTACCTCTCAGCCCGTGTTCAACTCCATCCAGAACCCGAACTCGATCTGGAAAGCAGAGAGGTAAAGGCGTTGGTGCAATCACTCAAAGATGCAGCCTCGAAAATCTTAAAGCTCAACCCAGAAATTCCGCAAGAGGCGCAAGTGGCACTCGACAATATTCAGAGTACTTCGTTCCTCATTCACTTCCTGGCTTCCAACCTGAATGTAGATGTTTCCGACAAGCAGAAAATTCTGGAAACCGAAAACATCATAGACAGGGGTACGCTTTTGCTGCAGTACATGCTGAAAGAAATTCAGATGCTCGAGATCAAGCACGAAATTCAGAAGAAGGTACACACCGATATAGATCAGCAACAGCGCGATTATTTTCTGCGCCAGCAAATACGTGTGCTGCAAGATGAATTGGGTTACGATGGACCCGATAAGGAAATAGAAAAACTGCGCAAGCGGGGGGCGGAGAAAAAGTGGCCCAAGCAGGCAGCCGATCACTTCAATAAAGAGCTGGATAAACTGCAGCGCATTAACCCGCAGGCGGCAGAGTTTCCTGTAGCCATGAATTACGTGGAGTTTATGCTCGACCTGCCGTGGGAAGAGTATACGGTAGACGATTTTGACCTGAAGCGCGCCCGGAAGATTTTAGACAAAGATCACTTTGGGCTGGAAAAGGTGAAGAACCGCATTTTGGAATACCTGGCCGTGTTGAAGTTGAAGCAAGACATGAAGGGGCCCATTCTTTGTTTATATGGCCCCCCGGGTGTGGGAAAAACCTCCCTGGGCAAGTCGATAGCCAAATCGTTGCAGCGACAGTATGTGCGCATGTCGTTAGGTGGTGTGCACGATGAGGCGGAGATACGCGGGCACCGGAAAACCTATATTGGCGCCATGCCCGGAAAGATTCTGCAGAACATCAAAAAAGCAAAATCATCCAACCCCGTTTTCATCCTTGATGAGATAGACAAGGTACGTTCAGACTTTCGCGGAGACCCCTCATCGGCCTTGCTGGAAGTGCTGGACCCTGAGCAGAACAATGCGTTTGGCGATAACTACCTCGAAATTGAATACGATTTGTCGAAGGTATTGTTTATCGCTACGGCCAACTCACTGGATACCATTCACCCCGCCTTGCGCGATCGGATGGAGATCATTGAAGTAACCGGCTACACAGTAGAAGAGAAGTTGCAGATTGCCATACGCCATCTGGTGCCGAAGCAAATAGCCGAACACGGCCTGAAAACCACCCAGGTAAAATTCAGCAAAGAAGCTTTGTTGAAGATTATCGAGAGTTACACACGCGAGTCGGGTGTGCGCAACCTGGAGAGAAAAATAGGATCGGTGGTGCGCCATGTGGCCAAGTCGGTGGCAATGGAAGAGCAAGTGCCTGGAGAAATTACCGCTGAATTTGTGGTAAAAGTGTTGGGTGTAGAGATTTTTGATGACGAGCTCTACCAGGGCAATGATTTGGCGGGCGTGGTAACGGGTTTGGCATGGACACAGGTTGGTGGCGACATACTGTTTGTAGAATCGAGTGTAAGCAAGGGCAAAGGAGCATTGACACTTTCCGGGCAGTTGGGCGATGTGATGAAAGAGTCGGCCATGGCCGCCTTGTCGTACCTCAAATCGAATGCCCAATCACTGGGTATCGACTACCGCGTATTTCAGCAATACGATCTGCACGTGCACGTGCCGGCAGGTGCAGTACCGAAAGACGGTCCCTCGGCTGGTATCACCATGCTTACTTCGCTGGCATCCATTTTTACCCAAAGAAAGGTGAAGGCAAAATTAGCCATGACGGGTGAGATAACACTGCGTGGTAAAGTGTTGCCGGTGGGTGGCATCAAAGAAAAGATACTGGCCGCTAAGCGCAGCGGCATCAAAGAAATTATTTTGAGCGAACGCAACCGCAGAGATGTGGAGGAAATTGAAAAGCAATATGTGAGAGGGCTGGTGTTTCACTATGTGAACACGGTAGATGAAGTATTGAAGCTGGCGCTAATGAAAGAAAAAGTGAAAAATCCGGTAGATTTCACTATCGACACCCCTTCGAGTAATCATAGATAAAATTTTGTATGATGGATAGTAGATTTTTAACACCCCAGCAAATTGTGGGTGAATTGGATAAATACATTGTTGGCCAGCACGAAGCCAAACGCAACGTGGCCATAGCGCTGCGAAACCGGTGGCGAAGAATGAACGTGCAGGGCGATCTTCGCGCTGAAATTGTACCCAACAACATTTTGATGATAGGTGCTACCGGTGTGGGTAAAACAGAAATTGCGCGAAGATTGGCCAAGCTGGCCGATGCGCCCTTTGTGAAGGTAGAGGCCTCTAAGTTTACGGAAGTGGGCTATGTGGGCCGCGATGTGGAAAGCATGGTGCGCGACCTGGTGGAGCAATCGGTAAACATGGTGAAGTCGCGGAAGAAAGAAGAGGTGAAAGAGAAAGCAGCAGTAGCAGCCGAAGAGGTTATTCTGGATGCGCTAATACCCCCGCTCAAAGTAAGTTCGCCTAAGGCAGCCGGTTTTCAGGCAGAAGGAAACGAAACGCCCGCTACCGATGAAGAGATGAATGAACGCACAAGACAGTTGTTTCGCGAGAAAATAAGAAATGGAGAACTGGAAGACCGGAAGATTGAAATTAATATAAAGAATTCGGGTGGTGCCCACGTAGGCATGATTGGTGCCGGCATGATCGATGAGGTGTCGATGATGAACCTGCAGGAAATGCTGAACGGCATGATGCCCAAGAAGCAAAAGAAGCGAAAAGTAACAGTGGCCGAAGCGCGGAGAATATTGATTGAAGAGGAGGCGGCCAAACTGATTGATATGGATGAGGTGAAAGAGGAGGCTTTGCGCAGGGCCGAAGAGGCAGGAATTATTTTTATTGATGAGATAGATAAGATCGCGTCTGGCTCTAAAAAAGGAGGCGGTGGCCCCGATGTAAGCCGGGAGGGGGTGCAGCGCGATCTGTTGCCGATTGTGGAGGGGTGTGCTGTCAATACAAAGTATGGCGTTATTAAAACAGACCATGTGCTGTTCATTGCAGCAGGCGCTTTTCATATCTCTAAACCGTCCGATCTCATCCCCGAGTTGCAAGGTCGCTTTCCGATAAGGGTGGAATTGGAAAACCTCACGAAAGATGACTTTATCAGAATATTGAAGGAGCCAAAGAACGCGTTGGTAAAACAGTACCAGGCATTGTTTGGTGCCGAGGACGTAAAAATTCATTTTGAAGACGATGCCATCGATGAAATTGCCCAGACTGCTTTTCATATCAATACCGAAGTGGAAAACATTGGCGCACGCAGATTGCACACGGTGGTAAGCAAGTTGCTCAACGAGTTTTTGTTCGATGTGCCCGACAAGATTCAGGCGCAGGCAGAAATTGTTATCACTAAAAACATGGTAACTGAGAAGCTGAGCAAGTTGGTGAAGAACCGCGATTTGAGTGAATATATTTTGTAAGGTGAGCAGGTGTTTGCTTGCCATATTATTCATTCTTTGTTTCAGCAATGCAAAGGGTAGGGCAGACACCACCAGGCAGGCTTTTGTAAAGTCTTACCCCGATTATTCCTTCATCTGGCCCTTCATCAGGCAGCGATCATTGCAGTTCAACGTCCAGAATCGCAATGGCCGTTCAGACGTATTGAATTTTCGCCCGAACAACTCATTTAGCATGGGCTTGGGACTCTATGTTTTCGATGTCGTGGTAGAGTTAGGTGCGGCTGTTCCCATAGACGAAAAGAGTCGTAACCGGTTTGGCGATTCCGATACACGCGACCTGCGAGCCAATATCATAGGAAAAAACTGGGGTTTTGATTTTTTTACACAAAAATTCAGCAGTTTTTATTTGGCCAATCCTTCGCAAACCATCGGGGCCAATGAGCCTTTCCCCCTGCGGCCTGACATTTCGCTGCAGAACTTTGGTGTGAATGGCATCTATGCTTTCAACAAGAAAAAATTCTCGCTGCGGTCTTCGTACAACTATGCAGAACGACAACTGAAAAGCGGTGGCTCCGTTATGCTGGCGGGTATTTTTAGTTCGGCCCGGCTTGCATCCGATTCGGTTGTGCTATCTCAACAATTGCAGACACGGTTGGGTGTGGATGATACCTTTAGTAACCTGCGGTACACTACGCTGAGCCTCGCCCCGGGCTATTCGTACAACTTAATTTACCGCAGCATGTTTGTTAACCTAACCCTTTCGGTGGGGCCCGCGCACCATTGGGTGTATTATCACGATGGTGTGGGCGCGCCTCACTACGATATTGCCATCAACACGTTTGTAGACAGCCGGGTGGCCATTGGTTATAACAGCGACCGATGGTTTGGTGGCGTAGGGTTTATCAGTCAATCCAGAGAGGTAAGGTTCGATCAGTTTCAGTTCACTACAGCCGCATCGAGTTTTAAGATGTTGGTGGGCTACCGAATCAAAGAGCGCGGTATTTTTAAAAAACGCATTTGGGACTTCCTGCCAGAATTAACGGCCCGGCTGTAACGCTACTTCTTCGGAAAATCGAAAAACTCCAGCGAGCCGTTTCCCCAGTCGAGGTCTTTCCACCGGTCCACCTGCAGTTTACAACTCACCACTCCACAAGTGGGTATGTTATCGATGTTTTCGTTGAGCAGCTCATTGGCAAAGTCGGTGAGGCCGGGGTTATGTCCAAACAGCATCACCACTTCCTCGTGGTCGGGCAAATCGGAGAGTGTTTGCAGCGTTCGCAGTATCTGTTCCGAGCTGGCATGGTACAGACTTCTGTCGGTTTTTATCTTCTTTTCAGCAAAGCCCAGTATGCCGGTAATTATCTGGCAGGTTTTTAATGCCCTCACCGCAGGGCTTGTCAAAACAATGTCGGGATGAATGTTTTTTTCTTTCAGGCGTTTGCCCATCCGTGGTGCATCGCGGTTACCCCGGTCGTTCAGGGGGCGGTCGAAATCGGCCAGAGTTGGGTCATCCCAACTGGACTTTGCATGCCTCACTAATAGTAAACGTTTCATCAGAATGGAAAAGTAAATTTAGAAAAGACACGCTTATATTTACGCACCATGGCAGACGATAGAACGATTGGTAAGAGAGCCAAATACACCCTGATCTACTGGCTGGTGCGGGTGTTGATTGGCTTGGCCAATGTGGTACCGCGCAGGTGGTGGTTGCGCTTCTGCGGTTTTCTGGGCGGCCTTGCCTACCACCTGCTGCCCGACACCCGGGAAAAGACTATGCTGCACCTAGGGCTTGCCTTCGCCAGAGAGAAAGACTTACGTGAAATAAAAGAACTGAGCAAAGAAACCTTTAGGATGTTGGGGCGCAACGCGGGGGAAATTCTGCGTGCTATCCGTGTAAAGAATTTGACAGACCTGGAGCAAATTCTGGTTACCCATGGCTACGAGAACTATGAAAAAGCCAATGCGAAAGGTAAAGGGGTGATTTTCTTAACGTGCCACCTGGGCGCGTTCGATTTGCAGGTTACCAACATGTCGTTGCGTGGGCTGAAGCCCAATATTATAGGCACTCCTTTGAAAGATGCCCGGCTGAACGACCTGCTGTTTAGCTACCGCAATGCTTACGGAGCCGTGGCGGTAGAGCGGGGGCGCGAAACACTGCGCCTGATCAAGGCTTTGAAGACGGGCGGAACCGTGGCCATTCTGATCGACCAGGATACGAAGGTAAAGAGCCGCTTTGTAGATTTTTTTGGCATGAAGGCCGCCACACCGGTGGGTGCAGCAATATTGGCCATGAAGACGGGCGCAGCTGTGGTGCCCACCTATATTCACCTGGCCGAAGACGGCATGCAACACATGCACATCTTACCCGAGTTGCCGCTCATCCTCACCGGTGACGATGAGCACGACATGGTAGCCAACACGCAGGTCTACACCCGCTTCATTGAAGACACCATCCGCGCCTATCCATCGCAATGGGTGTGGATGCATCAACGATGGAAAACCAAACCCGGAGAGGAAGTCAGGTAGCAATTACCAACTATTCAGTATGAAGAAGAATTTATTAATAGTGTGGGCATGTGCCCTGTCGGTAGCGGCCCATTCGCAAATTTCGAAAGCCGAGAAAAAAGTTACCGCTGCCGTTGATGCCAACAATGCCGGAGCGCGAAAGCTGCTGGAAGAAGTGGTGAACATCAACAGTGGATCGATGAACTTCGAAGGCGTGTATAGGGTAGGTCAGATTTTTAAGGCCAGGTTGGAGGCACTGGGTTTTGATGCGCGGTGGGTAGATGGAAAACCGTTTGGCAGGGCGGGGCACCTGGTGGGCTACCATACGGGCAAAGGTACTGGCAAAACAATTTTGCTCATCGGTCACCTGGATACGGTCTTCGAACCTTCCAGCGCGTTGCAAGAGTTTAAATTGGTTAACGACTCTATTGCTACCGGTCCCGGTATCAGCGATATGAAGGGAGGTGATGTTATAATTATTTATGCGCTCGAAGCGTTGAAGCAAACGGGCGCACTGAAGAACATGAACCTGATTGTAGTGATGACGGGCGATGAAGAACTGAGCGGGCGGCCGCTGGAGTTGGCGCGCAAAGATTTGATTGAAGCAGCGCGCCAGGCAGATATAGCTATTGGTTTGGAAGATGGAGACAGCAAGCCCGAGACGGCTGTGGTGGCGCGCAGAAGTGCATCGGGCTGGAGTTTGAAGGTAACAGGAAAGCCCGCGCATTCATCGCAGGTATTTACTGAAGAGATTGGCGCAGGAGCCATCCATGAAGCAGCACGCATACTTAACGGATTTTATGAACGACTTTCGTCAGAAAAAGACTTGACGTTTAACCCGGGCATGATCGTGGGAGGCAATGAAGTGAAAAGCGATGCCGTGCTGGACGGAGGTACCGCCTATGGCAAATCCAACATCGTGGCGCGTGAGGTAATGGTAACGGGCGACATACGCGCGCTTTCGCCTGAACAACTGAAATATGCACAAACGGTGATGCAAGAGGTTGTGGCAGCAAACCTGCCACAAACCAACGCCACCCTTACATTTGGCGAGGGTTATCCGCCCCTGGCCCCTGCACCCGGCAATTATCAACTGCTGGACTTGTACAGTAAGGTCAGTGTCGATCTTGGCTTAGGACCGGTAAAGGCGGTAAACCCACGCGATGCGGGTGCCGCTGATATATCGTTTACCGCTGGCTATGTAGACATGGCCATTGATGGATTGGGCCTTTTTGGCGGCTATGGCCATACCGAAAAAGAATATGCCAACGTAAACTGGTTGCCGCGGCAAACCAAAAGGGTGGCATTACTGCTGTACAGGCTTGGCAACGAGCCCGTAAACAAAAAGCGCTAACCTTTTACTTTTTGAAAATGAAATAGACGGCCAGAACCAGAAACACAAAACCGATGGCGTGGTTCCAGCGAAAGGTTTCTGTTTTGAAGAACACGAGTGAGAACACCACAAACACCACCAGGGTAATTACCTCCTGAATCACCTTCAATTCTACCAGCGAAAACGGACCTCCGTAGCTTTTAAAACCCAACCGGTTGGCGGGTACCTGCAACAGGTATTCGAATAATGCAATGCCCCAACTGATGAGTATAATGGAGAGGAGCGGCAAATTCTGACTCCATTTCATCTCCTTAAACTTCAGGTGGCCATACCACGCAAAAGTCATAAAGGCATTCGAGGCGATGAGCAGTAAGATGGTGTAGAAAGCTCTCATTGGGGGAATTTGAGAATGAACAAATTTGAAAACTTAAGAATGGAAACTCCGCAATTTTCAAATTTATTCATTGTCACAATCTTCAAATTATTTAACCAGCTTCTTGTACTTTATACGGTGGGGCTGATCATCGCCCAGGCGCTTGCGTTTGTTTTCTTCATATTCACTGAAGGTACCCTCAAACCAATATACCTGCGAATCGCCCTCGAAGGCTAATATATGGGTACACACGCGGTCGAGGAACCAGCGATCGTGAGAGATGATTACCGCACAGCCGGCAAAGTTTTCCAGCGCTTCTTCCAGTGCGCGCAGGGTGTTCACGTCTAAGTCATTGGTTGGTTCATCCAGCAGAAGCAGGTTGCCGCCTTGTTTCAACGCAATGGCTAAGTGCACGCGGTTGCGCATACCTCCCGACAGTTCTTTGATTTTCTTCTGCTGGTCGGTGCCGCCAAAATTAAACTTACTTACATAAGCGCGCGAGTTAAGCTGCTTGCCGCCAATCTCGATCAGTTCGTTTCCGCCCGTAATGGCCTCCCAAACAGTCTCTTCCGGTCTCAGGTCGTCATGTTCCTGATCTACGTAGGCAATTTTTACCGTCTCGCCAATGGAGAACGTGCCACTATCGGGCTGAAGCTGACCTGTGATTAATTTAAACAAAGTAGTTTTACCGGCCCCGTTGGGACCAATAATGCCCACAATACCTGCCGGTGGCAGCGAAAAGGTGAGGTTTTCGTACAACAGTTTATCGCCAAAAGCTTTCGATACGCCATTGGCTTCAATTACTTTATTGCCCAGGCGTGGGCCGGGCGGAATATAAAGTTCAAGTTTTTCTTCGCGCTCCTTCGTTTCCTGACTCAATAATTTTTCGTAGGCACCCAAACGCGCCTTGCCTTTGGCGTGGCGCCCTTTCGGACTCATGCGCACCCATTCCAATTCGCGCTCCAACGCTTTCTGGCGTTTGCTTTCGGTTTTCTCTTCCTGCGCCAGGCGCTTCTGTTTCTGATCCAGCCATGAAGAGTAGTTGCCCTTCCACGGTATGCCTTCCCCGCGATCGAGTTCCAGAATCCAGCCGGCTACGTTGTCCAGAAAATAGCGGTCGTGGGTTACGGCAATGATGGTGCCTTTGTATTGGCGCAGGTGTTCTTCCAGCCAAAGTACCGACTCCGCATCGAGGTGGTTGGTGGGTTCATCCAACAACAACACATCGGGTTCTCTCAGCAGCAAACGGCACAAGGCCACCCTGCGTTTTTCGCCACCCGAAAGATGTTCCACTTTGGCATCGGGTGGGGGACAGCGCAACGCATCCATGGCGCGCTCTAATTTGTGGTCCAGATCCCACGCGCCTATGGCATCTAACTTTTCCTGAATTTCGCCCTGCTTGTTGATGAGTTTCTCCATGGCATCGGGATTCTCCATCACTTCGGGGTCGGCAAATTTTTCGTTGATGGCTTCGAACTCCTTCAGCAGCGACACGGTTTCCTGTACACCTTCTTCCACAATTTCTTTTACCGTTTTCGTTTTGTCCAGTTGGGGTTCCTGTTCCAACAAACCAACAGAATAGCCCAGATCAGACACTACCTCGCCCTGGTACTCCTTGTCGATGCCGGCAATAATGCGCAGCAATGATGATTTACCCGAACCATTTAAACCCAGCACGCCAATTTTGGCACCGTAGAAAAACGAGAGGTAGATGTTTTTAAGAACTTGTTTATTAGGCGGGTAAATTTTGTTTACCCCCGTCATCGAGAAAATAATCTTTTCGTCAGCCATGGTTAAATACTTGATAAAGAGGCGCAAATATGGCTGTTTTAGACGACAAGTGCACGGTTTCTGTTTACCAGGCAGGCAGCGCCACCGGTTACTTTTCGAAGCCTTAAACTATGGAAAGCCAACTATTGACTATGGTGTAATTAATTCTATTTTTGCGAAAAATTAACCGGGAGGATTTAGCTTATGTACTGGACACTTGAACTGGCATCTTACTTGGAAGACGCGCCCTGGCCGGCAACCAAAGATGAGCTGATAGATTTCTCCATCCGCTCAGGCGCACCCCTGGAAGTGGTAGAAAACCTGCAAGAGTTGGAAGACGATGGCCAGCCTTACGAGAGCATTGAAGAAATTTGGCCCGATTATCCTACCAAGGAAGATTTCTTCTTCAATGAAGACGAATATTAGATCATTAGGCACCGTTATTGCGAAATAGACAACAAAATAGCCTTCGGGCTATTTTTTTTGCGCCTGCTGTTCGCGAGCGGCCATCAACGCCTCGGCCACAATCAGATCTTCGGGCGTGGTAATTTTAATGTTCTCATAACTTCCTTCGAAAAGAGAAATAACGTGGCCCGCGCGTTCAGCCACGCTGGCATCGTCTGTCAGGCTGGCATCTTCCTTTATCTGATATGCTTTTTTGATCAGACCTACCTGAAACGTTTGCGGAGTTTGAATGAGGCGAAAGCGCGAACGGTCCATGGCCTTGGTGTTGTCCTGGTCGGTCATGCGGATGGATTCCTTCAACCGCACGGCCGCCACAGCCGACTGGTGCACGGCCGCCAGCCGAAAAGAGGCGCCAATGATATCTTCGCTCACCAACGGCCGCACCCCATCGTGAATGGCCACCAGTCCGTCTTCGGCAATGCAATCCAACCCGTTTTTTACAGATTGAAAGCGCGTGTCGCCCCCGGTTTGAAGGAGCAGCGGCACGTTGAAACGATATTGCTGGCAAAGCTGCTGCCAGGTGTGCTGGTCATCTTCGGGCAGCACCAAAACAATTTTTACCTTTTCTGAATAGCGCACAAAAGCATTGATGGTGTGCATGAGGATGGGCAGTCCGCGCAGTTCCAGAAATTGTTTCGCCACTTTGCTTTTTATGCGTGTGCCCTTGCCCCCGGCAACAATCAATGCGTATTCCGTCATGCTTTATTTCTTAGATTTACAAAAATACCTTTTTAGAAATGCCTTTGCTTCGGTTGCTTTTACTCGGTTTCAATGTGGCAATTATCACCTACCTGGTTTACCGCCTGCTGCAGGTTTACCAATTGCCGCTGCCCGGTTCGCGCAAAGCGATTGTACTGATTGCCGGCCTCTTGCTGCTGCTGGCACCCGTTACCATTGTGGTGGGCTTTGTGCGCCCCAGCCCCACTTATATGCTTATTTACCCGGTGGCTGTTTCGCTTTTTATTTACCTGGTGCGCGGATTGAAATAAAAAAAGGAGTTCAGCGGTACTTCGAACTCCTTTATTGATTGTTTTTCCTCCGATCAGATGATCAGCATGGCATCGCCATACGTCAGGAATTTGTATTTCTCCTTCTTCGCGACTTGGTAAGCCTGCATCACCAGGTCGAAACCGCCAAAGGCACAGGCCATCATGAGCAAAGTGGACTCCGGTTGATGGAAGTTGGTGATCATGGCGTTGCAGATCTTAAAATCGTACGGGGGAAAGATGAATTTATCGGTCCATCCTTCGCGCTCTTTCAGGCGGTTGGTGGCAGAAACGGCCGATTCCAGCGCGCGCATGGTAGTAGTACCTACGGCACACACGCGGTTTTTATTGTCCAGGGCCTGGTTTACCATCTTCACAGCTTCCGCACCCACAATAAAGTTTTCTGAATCCATTTTGTGCTTGGTGAGGTCTTCCACATCTACCGGGCGGAAGGTGCCCAAGCCAATGTGCAGAGTTACGTACGTCATGTCCACGCCTTTAATTTGCAAGCGCTTCAAGAGCTGACGCGTAAAGTGCATACCCGCTGTGGGGGCCGACACAGCACCTTTGTTTTTGGCATAGATGGTTTGGAAGCGCTCTTTGTCTTCGGGCTTTACTTTGCGCTTGATGTATTTGGGTAGCGGTGTTTCGCCCAGTGTTTCCACTACTTTGCTGAACGCTTCGGAGTCGCCATCGAAAAGAAAGCGGATGGTGCGCCCTCGCGAGGTGGTGTTGTCTATCACTTCGGCCACCAGGTCGCCATCGCCAAAGTATAACTTGTTGCCTACCCGTATTTTGCGGGCCGGGTCTACCAGCACATCCCACAGGTGCATATCGGCATTGAGTTCGCGCAGCAGAAATACTTCAATTTTGGCACCGGTCTTTTCTTTGCGCCCATAGAGGCGCGCAGGAAACACCATGGTATCGTTACCAACCAGCACATCGCCTTCATCGAAATAGCTGACGATGTCTTTGAAAATTTTGTGTTCAATTTTGCCGGTGCTCTTATGCACCACCATCAGGCGGGCTTCATCGCGGTTTTCGGCAGGTTCTAAGGCAATAAGGTTGTTGGGGAGGTCGAATTTGAATTCTGATAACTTCATAAGCTTACGGGCTTTGTCCTGGTCGATTCAGGACGCAATTTTTAAAATTAAGGACGCAAAAATAAAGAAAGGGTTTCGATTTGCAAGATTTTGAAAAGCAAGGCCTTCGATCTCTCTTTTTCTGGTGGCCGCAGGCAAATAAACCGTTCCCATCCGTAACAATTGGGCCCCGTTCAGCGTCAAAAGAAGTGTTTTGCTTTAAATTCGCAACCTTTATCGCGATGTTAGTCGTTTAAACGCCCATGCTTACCTTCCGCCTCATTGTAGAAAGCTTTCAGTTTGCCTGGCGTGCGCTCCGGGCCAACCTGCTCCGAACCATTTTGTCTCTTTTGGGAGTTACCGTGGGCATCTTTGCCATTATAGCGGTGTTTACGCTGGTGGATTCGCTCGAGAAGAACATCAAAGACAGCTTCGATTTTCTGGGCGCTGGTGTTCTTTATGTTGAAAAATGGCCGTTTATGGTTACAGGCGATGAGCCTTGGTGGGAATACCTGAGACGACCTAATGTGTCTTATAAAGAGTTTAAGCTTATGGAGAGTTCGCTGCAACATGCCAGTGCCATCACCATTTTTGCGGCAAGAGGCAATGCCATCATCAAGCGCGGCTCCAGCAGCATTGGGCAGATCGGTTTGCGGGGGGGTAGTATCGGTTACGATGATATCTTTGAAATGAACATTGAGCGGGGCCGTTACCTTACTTCCGATGAGGTAGAGGCGGGCCGCAACGTGGTGGTTTTGGGTTATGAAGTAGCCAATGCACTTTTTCCGAACAACGAAGACCCCATTGGCCAGGACGTGAAGATCAAAAATCTGAAATACAGAGTGGTGGGCGTGGTGCAGAAGGAGGGGCAGAGCTTTTTGGGAACACCCAGCAACGATTATGGTGCCGTTATTCCCTATCAATCTTTCAGAAGGCTTTACCAGACAGGAACAGGTGCGTGGAATGAAACCACTTCGCGCATTGGCGTAAAAGGATACGACAACGACATAGGCTTGGTAGAATTGGAGAATGAGATTAAGGGCATCATGCGGAGCAAGCGAGGCTTGCGGCCAGCCGAAAAAGATAATTTTGCGGTGAATCGGCCTGAGGTAATTGCAAATGCGGTGAGTGGACTCTTCGATGTGGTTGGCGTTGCCGGGTGGATCATCGGTGGCTTCTCCATTCTGGTGGGTGGGTTCGGTATTGCGAACATCATGTTTGTGTCGGTGAAAGAACGCACGAGCATTATAGGCTTGCAGAAGTCGCTGGGTGCCAAGAATTATTTCATCCTCTTTCAGTTTTTGTTCGAAGCGGTTTTTCTGAGTCTGATCGGAGGGCTGGGCGGTCTCTTCCTGGTGTTTCTGATGACATTGGCCCCCTTTGGTGACCTGGAAGTGGTGCTCTCGTTTAAAAACGTAGTGTTGGGGTTGGGCGTATCTTCGGCCATTGGGGTTATTTCAGGTATTGTGCCGGCAGCCGTAGCGGCCCGCCTCGATCCGGTAGTGGCTATACGTGCCAATTAATGCCAACCTGCCTACTCAGTAAAGACCACGCGTTGAAATAAAAAGGGATTGAGCGCCCCAGGTTGCTCAATCCCTTTTTTGCTTCAACTTAATTTATTCTTTCTCTTCTTTCACGGCCCCAGCACCGCCCATCAGTTTTTCTTTGATCTTCTTCTCCAACTCTTCACTCAATTCAGGGTTGTCTTCAATCAATTGTTTTACTGCATCACGGCCCTGGCCCAGTTTGTTGCCATTGTAAGAAAACCACGAACCCGATTTTTGGATGATGTTCATCTCCACACCAATGTCCACAATCTCGCCCGACTTTGAAATGCCCTTGCCGTACATGATATCGAATTCCACCACCTTGAAAGGAGGCGCTACTTTGTTTTTCACCACTTTCACCTTCACCCGGTTACCGGTAATGTCATCGGCAGCCTCTTTGATTTGACCAATCCTGCGAATATCCAAACGCACCGAAGCATAGAACTTCAATGCATTACCGCCTGTGGTGGTTTCAGGGTTGCCAAACATCACACCAATTTTCTCGCGCAACTGGTTAATGAAGATACAGGCACAACCCGTTTTGCTGATGGTGCCGGTGAGTTTGCGCAAAGCCTGCGACATCAGGCGTGCCTGCAAGCCCATCTTGCTTTCGCCCATCTCGCCTTCCAGTTCGCCTTTGGGTACCAGCGCGGCTACCGAGTCGATCACAATGATGTCGATGGCGCCAGAGCGGATCAGGTGTTCGGCAATTTCCAGTGCCTGCTCGCCATTGTCGGGTTGCGAAATCAGCAGGTTTTCGGTATCAATGCCCAGCTTCTCCGCATAGCTTTTGTCGAAGGCGTGTTCTGCATCGATAAAGGCTGCCAGCCCGCCCTTTTTCTGGGCTTCGGCAATACAGTGTAGGGTAAGCGTGGTTTTACCCGAAGATTCCGGTCCGTAGATTTCAGTAACACGGCCTCGTGGGATACCCCCGATGCCCAGGGCCACGTCCAATCCCAACGACCCCGTAGAGATGGCACCCACGTCCATCACCTTCGAGTCGTTCAGTTTCATTACGGTGCCCTTTCCGTAGGTTTTCTCCAGTTTGTCGATGGTTAGCTGCAGGGCTTTCAACTTTTCTTTTGCGTTACTCATATAGCTTGTTTTATTTTTTCGATTCCGGCAAAGTGGGCTGAAATTAGTACTTCACACCTAATTCCGAAATGATCGGCCAGAATGTTTCTGCGCAGACCGGCCGCCTTGCCGTGCAACTAATTTATCTTTAACCAGTAAGGTGTAATTGTTTTATTTGCTACTTGAAGATGAAGCGCAAGATCTGGCTTTTTGTACTGTTGCTGGTGGTGGTGGTGGCACTGGTGTTTTATGGGCCACTGTTGGTTTATGGACTGCGGCAGGGGTGGGGGCAACTTTCCATCGTGTGGAATGCAAGGCCTGTGGAGTACTACCTGAACGACCCTGCTTTTCCCGATTCGCTGAAAGCAAGACTAAGGCTGATTGATGAAGTGCGCCAGTTCGCCATCGACTCGCTGCACCTGAAAGACACAGAAAATTACCACACCGTATTCGACCAGAAAGGGCAGGAGATTATGTGGGTGGTAACCGCCAGCGAGCCCTTTCAACTCAAGCCCAAAACATGGCATTTCCCCGTGGTGGGCACCGTTCCCTACAAAGGCTATTTCAATAAAGAGTTGGCTATTGCCGAGCGCGATCAGCTGATAGCCGAGGGTTACGATGTGAGTGTGCGCAACCCGGGCGCCTGGTCTACCCTGGGCTGGTTTACAGACCCTATTCTTACGGGCATGCTTACGCGATCGGAAGGCGACCTGGCCAGCCTCATCATTCACGAAATGGTGCACGCCACGTTCTGGGTGAAAGACAGTGTTACCTTTAATGAAAACCTCGCCTCTTTCATTGGTGATACGGCCGCCTATCAGTTTCTGGCGTGGAAGTATGGCGCAGACTCAGACCAATACCGCACCTACCTCTACGAAGACCAAGACTATCGGACTTATTCTGCCTACGTGCTGAAGGCATCGCAGCGGCTGGATAGTCTTTATGGTACCTACACAGAAGCCATGCCGGTGGAGGAGAAGAAGGCAAAGAAGGAGCAAATGATACGCGCCATCGTTGCGCACATGGACACGTTGAACCTGCACCTGGTGGCCAGGCCCTCGCAACGGTTTTCGCACCGGCTGCCTAACAACGCTTACTTTTTGGCTTACCGCCATTACCAGTCTAAACAAACTGTGTTCGAGAAGGAATTAGACAGCCTCTTCCATGGCGACCTGCGCGCCTATGTTAAGTTTTTAAGTACAAAATTTACTTCTCTTTAATCTCGTTTTAGCGAAATGATAATTCAACATCAAAAACACAGGGTTTTGAATTATGGAATTGTTAAGTTGATAACACTGGTTTTTAATTGGCTTAATTTCTCTCTACTTTTAAATCATCAAAAAATCATGCAACTATGGGTAGCAAGCCTTCGCAAAAAGTGCTCGTTGTAGATGACGAAGAACCCATTCTGGAATTACTAAAATACAATCTCGAAAAGCAGGGCTACGATGTAAGAACCGCCAGCGATGGCTTTACAGCCGTAGAAACAGCCAGGCGTTTTCACCCCGACCTGGTGTTGTTGGATATCATGATGCCTAAGATGGATGGTGTGGAAACCTGCCGGCAGATCAGGGCCATACCCGAGTTGCAGAATACTTTCGTGGTATTTTTAACGGCACGCGCAGAAGAATACTCTGAGGTGGCGGCCTTCGATGTGGGTGCCGATGATTACATTACCAAGCCCATTAAGCCGCGCGCGCTCATGAGCCGCATCAGCGCACTTTTCAGGCGTGATTCCAAAAAGAAATCCAACTCAAGCCAGATCAAAATTGGCGATCTGGTGATTGACAGAACCAGCTATACCATCAAAGTAAAAGGCAAAGAAATCAGCCTGCCCAAAAAAGAATTCGAACTTTTGTTTTTCCTGGCGCAGAACCCTAACAAGGTATTTAGCCGCGATGATTTATTGCAGAATATTTGGGGATCGGATGTGTATGTGCTGGCCCGCACGGTAGATGTGCACATACGCAAAGTGCGCGAAAAGATAGGAGATGACTATATTACCACCGTAAAAGGAGTGGGGTATAAGTTCAATCTCAACTAAGCATGGTCTATAGCGCCCGTACGTTGGCTCTGCTGCTGGCAGTTTCCATTGCCCTTGTTACATTTTTGTTTCTCTCCCTGCTGGAAGAAGTGGGAAGCACCGTGCTGGCCGTGGCCACCGTTATCAGCTTTTCTGCCTCGTACCTGCTGGTGTTTATTGTGCTGGAATTTTTGTTCTTCCGCGAGATCAACAAGATCTACAAGTTGATGGATAAGTTGCGTAAGAAAGAACTGTCGGGCATCACCAAGCAGAAGTCGGGCAAGCTCAACCCCATCCGCGACATCAACGAAGAGATTTTTTCATTCGCCACGCTGAAGCAAAAAGAAATTGACGAGCTGCGCAAGCTGGAGGCTTTTCGCAAAGAATTTATTGCCGATGTATCGCACGAACTGAAGACACCCATTTTTGCCGCACAGGGTTTTGTGCACACCCTGCTGGATGGTGCCGTGAACGATAAGAACGTGCGCACCAAATTTCTGAAGAAGGCGGCCCGCAGCCTGGATGGCCTCGATGTGCTCGTGCAGGATTTGCTCACCCTTTCGCAAATAGAAACAGGCGACATAAAAATGCACTTCGATCAGGTTGATTTGTATAAGTTATGTGCCGAAGTAATCGATCAGTTTGAAGAGAAAGCGGAGAAGAAAAAGATCAGGTTAAAAATGGCCCACGAGCCGCACAACAGGTTAATCGTTCATGCCGACTGGCAGCGCATTACGCAAGTAGTTACCAACCTGGTTTCCAACGCCATCAACTACACCCCCGAGGGGGGCGAGGTGACCATACGCTTCGATGCGGGCAAGAAGAACATCACCACGCTGGTGACCGACACAGGCGAGGGCATTCCACCGCAGCACATACACCGCATCTTCGAACGATTTTACCGGGTAGATAAAAGTCGCAGCCGCGAGAAGGGCGGCACCGGCCTGGGCCTGGCCATCGTAAAACATATTCTGGAAGGCCACAACACCCGGGCAGAGGTAGAGAGCGAAGTGGGCAAGGGCTCTACCTTCAGCTTTAAGCTGCCGCGCGCCAAAAGCGAAGCGGAGGGAGATTGAGCGCGGCAAATATTTGCTTCTTTATGAGTATGGATATTCAGCAGGAAAAACTTCAGTTGATAAGTTGGGTGGCCCAGTTGAACGATGAAAGGCTCATCAAACGGTTACTCCTGTTGAAAGAGGAGCAGCAGAAAGACTGGTGGGATGAAATCACTGAAGAAGAACGCAGTGAAATCAAAGAAGGTATGGCGGAAGCAGACCGGGGTGAAGTTATTCCACATACCAAGGTAATGGCCAGGTACGTAAAATGGCGTTCGAAATAGTCTGGACTCCCCGTGCCCAAAAAGGCTTTGAAGAGATTGTACGGTACTTACACGACAACTTTACGGAACGGGAGGTTGAAAATTTTCTAAATCAAGCGGACGACTTTTTTAAGGTGTTATCGGAGTCCCCTGAAATACTCCAACAATCTGCTAAATTAAAGAACACAAGAAGAGGGCCTATCAACCCGCTAACCAAGGTTACCTACCGGGTAAAACCCCGGAGGAAACCGATACAACTGATCGACATCCGTAGTACCCGGAAGCGGCCATTCTCTTAGTTTTGCACCGTGAAAGCACCCCGATTCTACCTCCCCGATTCCATCTTGTTTCAAAATGAGGATTACCTGCTGGTAAATAAGCCTCCCCACATTTCCACCCTAGAAGACCGCAACGACACCGTTAATATATTGTCGGAAGTGCGCCTGGTGGAGCCCGATGCGCAGGTGTGCCATCGACTCGATAAAGACACTTCGGGGGTGTTAGCCATCGCGCGCCATCCCGAAGCCTACCGGCACCTGAGCATGCAATTCGAACACCGGCAGGTAAAGAAAATTTACCATGCCGTGGTGGGCGGGCTGCATCGCTGGGAGGAGGTAGAGGTGAATAAGCCGATTCTGAAGCAGAATGATGGCACGGTAAAAATTTCCCGCGAAGGCAAAGACGCTCAGACCTTTTTCACCACCCTGAAATGCTATAAGGCACACACCCTGGTGGCATGCAGGCCCGTTACGGGGCGCATGCACCAGATACGCATCCATTTGGCTACCCTGCAGGCGCCCATCGCAGGCGATGACACCTATGGTGGCAGCCCCGTGTTGCTGTCGGCATTGAAGCGCGATTTTAACCTGAAAAAGGGCACCGAAGAGGAACCCCTGATGAAGCGCATGGCCCTGCACGCTTTTTCGCTGGCTTTCGAGGGCTTGAAGGGAGAAAAAATTACTGTAGAAGCGCCTTATCCGAAAGATTTTAAGGCACTGGTAAAGCAGTTGGAGAATAATTTGCGCTGAAAATCAACAAATTACCCATCGGCTGGCAGCGCCCCCGTTCTGAAAAAGCGCCTATTCTTAGCCTGTTGTTGCATAATCAGTTTTTTGCACCTACTTTTGTGTCCCTTTTTTAAGGGGTAAAGTGTTTGTAAGTCAGTTTTAACAGTAAAAAAGTGGATCATAACAGCTATAAAACGCTCAATACCAACAAGGCAACCGCAGAAAAGGGTTGGGTATTGGTGGATGCCAAAGACCAGGTTTTAGGCCGCGTAGCCAGCCAGATTGCCCGTGTTTTGCGTGGTAAGCACAAGCCGGGTTATACACCCAACACTGACATGGGCGACCATGTAGTGGTAATCAATGCCGAAAAAGTGCGCATGACGGGTAAGAAATGGACAAACCGCGTGATCTTTACCTACTCGGGCTACCCTGGTGGCCAGCGTGAGTTAACGCCTACCATGATCCGTAGCAAACACCCCGAGCGCCTGATAGAGCACTCCGTGCGCGGCATGTTGCCCAAAAACAGCATGGGCCGCCAGGTGTTCCGCAGCCTGCACGTGTACACCGGAAGCGAGCACCCTCACACAGCACAACAACCTAAAGAAATAAAGTTCTGATAAATGGAAATCATAAATACCATCGGCCGCAGAAAGACCTCCGTTGCGCGCGTATATGTGCAGCCCGGTAAAGGTCAGATTACGGTAAACGAAAGAGAGTTGGCAGACTATTTTAAGTCTGAAATTCACCAAACCCTGGTGAAGCAGGCCCTGGTTCTTACAAAGGCCGATGGCAACTACGATGTTACGGTAAATGTAGAAGGTGGCGGCATCAAAGGTCAGGCGGAAGCTATCCGGTTGGCCATTGCGCGTGCCTTGGTAAACATCAACAACGAAAACCGCCCCGCTTTGAAGAAAGAGGGCATCCTTACCCGCGACAGCCGCATGGTAGAACGTAAGAAGCCGGGCCGCAGAAAGGCAAGAAGAAGATTCCAGTTCAGCAAGCGTTAATAGAAGAAGCATGGCAGAAAAATTAACAACCCAGGATTTAATGGATGCAGGTGTTCACTTCGGGCACCTTACCCGCAAGTGGAACCCCAAGATGGCCGAGTACATCTTCATGGAGAACAACGGCATCCACATCATCGATTTGAATAAAACGATGAAATGCCTGGAAGAAGCAACCTACGCACTGAAGAACATTGTGCGTTCAGGTCGTAAAATTATGTTCGTAGCCACCAAAAAGCAGGCTAAAGACATTATTACCGAAGAGGCTTCGCGCCTGAATATGCCCTTCGTTACCGAGCGCTGGTTGGGTGGTATGCTCACCAACTTCGCCACCATCCGCAAATCGCTAAAAAAATTGCAGCAGATTGAGAAGATGATGAAGGAAGAAGCGTGGGACAACCTGACGAAGAAAGAGAAGTTGATGACCACACGCGAAAAGAACAAACTGCAGAAGCAGTTGGGCGGTATTGCCGACCTGAACCGCTTGCCTGCCGCATTGTTTGTGGTGGATGTAAAGCGCGAGCACATTGCCGTGTCGGAAGCGCAAAAGTTAAACATCCCCGTGTTCGCCATGGTGGATACCAACTCAGATCCTTCGGACATCGACTTCCCCATCCCTGCCAACGATGACGCTTTCAAGTCTATTTCATTAATCACCAAGTACGTGGGTAAAGCCATCGAAGAGGGATTGATGGAGCGCAAGAAAGACAAGGAAGAAGCCGGCATGAAGAAGGAGGAAGAAGAAAAGCGCAAAGTAGACGAGGCCGTTCAAGAAGCGTAACAGTAGCCCATTAGCCGATGAGGGGCTAATGCTTCAGATATGATTAAACATCGGTCCAAAGCCGGTGTTTAATTTTTTAAGGGCAGTTCTGGTGTGAATTCAAAATCAAAAAAATCGTAATATTATAAAATGTAAATAAAGTTATGGCCGAAATTACCGCACAAGATGTGAATAAGCTGCGCACCATGACCGGTGCCGGCATGATGGACTGTAAGAAAGCATTGACGGAAGCCAATGGCGATTTTGAAAAAGCCATCGAGATACTCCGCAAGAAAGGGCAAAAAGTTTCTGCATCGCGTTCCGACAAGGAAGCCAAAGAAGGATCGGTGTTTGTAAAAACATCTGATGATAACAAGACCGCTGTATTGATTGCCCTAAACTGCGAAACCGACTTCGTAGCCAAGAACGATGAGTTCCAGAACCTGGGCAAGTTGATTGCCGAAACGGCTTTCGCAAAGAAGAGCGCCACCAAAGAAGCCTTGCTGGCAGAGAAAGCGGGAGACCTGACGTTGGGCGACAAGATTACCGAGCTGGTGGGTAAAATTGGAGAGAAGATTGAGGTGAAAGAATACGTAACCATGACAGGCGAAGCCGTGGTGCCATACATTCACGCAGGCAGCAAGCTGGGCGTGTTGGTGTCGTTAAAGGGTGTGAATGGCAAAGACGTGACTGAGGCAGGCAAAGATGTGGGTATGCAGATTGCGGCCATGAACCCCGTGGCAGTAGACGAGAAGTCGGTAGACAAGACCGTGATTGAAAAAGAACTGGAGATTGCCAAGGCACAGATTCTGGCCGAAGGCAAGCCCGAGAACATGGTAGAGAAAATTGCACAGGGCAAGCTGAACAAGTTCTTCAAAGAGAGCACGTTGCTGCACCAGGCTTTTGTGAAAGACAACAGCAAGACCATTGCCCAGTACCTGGATAGCGTAAACAAAGGCCTTACCGTGGCAGAGTTCAAGCGGGTAACCGTGGCGTAACAGCGAAAGCGTTGCAGATACAAAAAGAGGGAGCGAGGAGCTCCCTTTTTTTGTGGGTTCGGAGTTTCACTTATTAGGCTGAGTATATGGGCTGAGCGATGTCTAAGCGAGCCATGTAATATTTCTCGTCATTTTTTTATTTTTCCGGCCCACCAACCCCTCCGGGTTCAGTTACAACGCCCTCCCTATACTCCTTTAGTAGTATTTTTTGGCTGGTAAGAAAACCCAGCTTTATGCCCAGCATCAAATGGGGCAACGGCATAAATTGTACTTCGTAACCTAACCCCAGATATATGACGCAATGCCTTTCTAGTCATCATCGATAATGTATTTGCTTCAACAGGTTTAAAGTGCATTGCCTTAGGGATAAAAATGAAGTCTACGTCAAGCAAAGACAAGCGCACTTAGATTTTATAAATTTTTCAAAACGATACAATAAACCTATGAATAGTAAAAAATGCTTTCGGTTTAGTTGGATTCTGTTTGCGATAACCGTAACGTACTTCGGGTGTACTGAACTCGATGTCGCCAATAAAACAGAATTGCCAAGTCAGGAGTTTGATTTGAGCTCAAGGGCAGTGTTGTCGAAGAAATTACGAGATAGTACTATCAATGCAGAAAGTCGGATTCTTCACGGGCTTTCCCTTAGTGAATCTAGTCAGTCAGACGTGACTCAAGCCAGCTCAAGCAATGTTAACTATGCACTGCAAGCCACCGTTACAGCGGAATCGACCTACCCAGGTTATTCAGTTCAAAAGATCAAGGACGGTAGTCGGAATACAACGGTTGGACCATCTTATAGCTGGGCAAATAATTTTCCAGCCAACGGCAAATTGCCTGAAAGTGTCTTTCTTAAATTCAGCTCATTAAAGACCATCGACAGAATAGATATTTACACAAGTTCTGGGTATGAACTTCAAAATTACACAATTCAGTATCGAACAGCGACTACAGCCTCATGGGTTACCTTACTTACTGTAACTGGAAACCGGTCAGTTTTTCGAACCCATTCATTCAGTACAATTTCAGTTCTTGAGATTCAGATTATATGTCAACTTGGCCCGCCAAATCAGACAATTTATGGCAGGTTAAACGAAGTTGAAATTTATGGTCCCGCTGAGCCTCCTCTTCCTTATTTTACAGTCGAAAATGGGAGATTTGTGTTCAATAGTGCTGTGGATTTCGAACAGGCAGTGGAATATTTGGAATTCAAGTATGAGCAATATAGTGACGCTTTTGCTTCGCAATACCCTGGATTAACCGATGAACAACTTTCTCAGGTGGAAGAGTCAACTGGCTTTAATGACAATATTCCGTACCTTAATTTTGAAAATGCGTATGGGATTTATTCTCTGCGTGCTCGACTTGCTTACGAGGAGGAGCAATGGCTTGCCAATACCGATGGGGAAACTGGCTTTGATCCCAGTGAGGGATATACAGATGATGACGATGAGATGGCTTTGATGAATTATTGGGGGGAGGTTAAGATCGGGTCTTATATTTATATGTTTAATCAAGATGGTTCCTATTATCAATACTATGATGATGGTGGATGTTCTCTCTGTGTGGCGGCTACCACATCTCAATTAAGAAATCGCAAAGATCAAGATAAGTTGCCCATAGGTGTCACGGTGGTAAAGCCAGAGCCTTCAGCAATCATAATCGGGCCTGGCTCGTGCGAGAATGTAATCAAGTCGACTGATTTTGTTTACAATTCGGCCAGAACATGGCGCATGAAATGGAAAATTAAGGCAGTCAATGGTCCTTTTGGAGGTAGCGCTCACTTAAAAGCCATAACGCGTTCTTACAAAAAGGTAAATGGCAAATGGAAAAAACGCAAAGCGCAAATCGCTGCTTACGCAGCGGGAACTATTTGGGATGGTTCGTGTACCTACAGTGCGTCCATCGAAACACCTTACAAAAGTAAAAGGGCCAGAAAGGTGAAAACGAAAAACTATTACCACGGAAAGGTAAAGGAGCGACAAATTTTAGGAACTCACCATCATTCAAGCGTAGGTACTGTGCAAAAATGGTTAGAGTAATTATTTCTTATGCAAACTTTAGAAATCACCGGAGGAATCTCCGGTGGTTTCTTTTTGTTGGCCTGTATACGTTGGCTGGCGTGTTTGCCAACGCACAGACTGACATTGGTATTTTAGTCACCGCAGGAAACAGGCAGCACTATACCGATCCGCAAGTCTTCAAAAATGCGCTGGCGCCATCCCTCGCGGTTTCTTGGGGGAAGAATCGTGAACTAAATAGTCGATGGAATTTTAGATATGATCTGGTGGCAGGTGTGCTTGGTTATAAACTAAATGTAATCATGATAGATACGCTCGGAGCGAATGGCGATGTAACACCATTTCCTGAGTACTCAACTTTTTTTGGTTCAGCTGAATTCATTTTGGGTTATAAACTCTTCCTTTTCCAACGTGAACTTCAGATTGGAGGAGGTGTAGGGCTTACTTGTTACGGAAGTTTTGTGCCTGTTTCACAATATGGCGTAGAAGTACTTTCTCCCAATAACAACCTTATTGCGCTATTCGATGGAGAAATGAACAGCCCGGCAAACCGTTTTTCTATTTTATCGAAAGTGGCTGCTTATTACAAGTTAAGTAGCTCATGGCTCGTGGGCATCGCATACATTCGCCACGGTAGCCCAGCGGCCGAAGGGAATTATCGTTTCTACCACACTAACCAACCCATTTCCGGGCGGGTGAGCATTTATCAAAATGAATCGAGGTTGGGTGTGTTTTATGTTTTACCAATGTCCACTCGTAAGCTTAGCGGTCAGAGCACTCCTTAAGTAACCAGGCTCGGCTATTAGAGTAATAACAGCTATGTCGGTTTTTGCTGAGCGGAGCTGAGTTTGCTTAGCGTAGCCGTGTTTGCTGAGCGGAGCCGAAGCAAGCCATGTAATGTTTTCCCTCATTTCTTTACTTTTCCAGCCCACCTACCCCTCTGGGCGCACTTACAACGCCCTCCCTATACTCCTTTAGTAGTATTTTTTGGCTGGTAAGGAAATCCCGCCTTATGCCCGGCATCAATACGGGCAACGGCTTGAATTGTACTTCGTAACCTAACCCCAGCCGTATGAGGTGCTCATTGCTGAAAAGCCTGTGCCTTTTGCTTTTATATGCCTTCCCGCCTGGCTTGCGGGCACAAAATCTGAAAGTGGAAGTGGTACCTACTACCTTCTACCGTCTTCCACTCAAAAAACTAAATCCGGACTTGAAAACCTGGTCGCTCCACATTCAGGATATCGGTGGAGGCGTCAGCAGGCAACAGTACGAATACCTCGATAGCCAAATCAAGTGGCCCGGCTTCGAACGGGTGGCCACACAACCCGATGTTTTAGTGGAGTTGGTCGTTGCACCGCTCTCTGTAACATCCAAGGAAGTAAAAGACGTGCCCCTCGAAACTACCCAAAATGGCAACAAGGTAACTGTTCACCAATACTGGTACCAGATTACTTATTCCTACTTGATGAAGTTGCGTCTGTCGGCTGGCGGCCAGCTCATAGCCGAACAAGACTTTGGTTCGGCAGCCTATGGGGCGGAGTACTATCCCCAGGATCGCAATAGCAAGTTATCTCTCGAAAAAGAGTGGGCCAACGATCAGTATTTTCTTCCCAAACAGCGTGCTGAAAAAGTAGAGCAGATAGCCAACGCCATAAGACAGTGGTTGTTCAGCCATTATGGCTACGGGTTCGCTTCCGAGGAGTTTAATGTGGGTTATGTGAAGGATAAAGACGGTAGATATGCTGATCTCAGTGAAGCCATGGCACGGTTCCGCGAAGCACTATTATACGCCAAGGGCAAAGAACATTATCTTGATGATCAATACAAAAGTCTGAGCGATCAGTCTGTGGCCATATGGAAAGCAGCGCTGCAAGAGGCCAGTAACGAGAAGAAAGCCCGCATCAATCCCAAGGTAACAGAAATGATATGGCAGAACCTGGTGCTGACGGCCTATGCCGCGCAGCAGTACGATGTGGTCGAGCAGTATTTTGCCGAGATGCCAACGCCCGACAATTCCATGCGTTTATTTCAGGCAAATATTAATGCATCTATTGCCGATAAAAAATTACGAGCCTCCTCCACAACTGTTACTTTGGCTTCTCCGGTTGTAACATCCTCTGCTGGTGCGAACGTTACGCGCGACTATCTGGTGGATCGCAAGGGCGATACAGTGTTTGTTAAGATTATTCTGCCTCCGGCATCGACCATGCCACATGGCGATTCGGTCTGGATGCAAGAAAAAGTAATGGTGTGGGAAGATGGCCGACAGGTAACATTGCTCCCTACAGACATTATTGCCTACTCTTATCAGGGTAAATGCTATGAAACTTACACCTGGGTCGATTTTCAAGATAAAAATCCAACGAGCAGAACAAAAGGCATGTTTGTGAAGAGAGTGGTCAATGGGGCCATTCCTCTTTATGTAGGTTATACACCTAAATCGTCTTCAACTGATCCCACTAAAATATGGATCGAAAAATCAACTTTCTACAAAGCAGATGGCGCTATCACCACTGCAGGCTTTCTCAATTTTAAAAAAGGCGTTTCGAAACTGGTGGCCAACCACACTGGCCTTGTAGCCAAAGTGCAGAACGGTGAATACGGACGCGAAGATTTTGTCACCATTATTCAAGAATATAACCAATGGGTAAAAAGTCAGTCCAAATAGTTGGCGGTGTTTTCAGTTTAGTGATTGCGATATGCACAGTACACGCGGTGGTGGCGCAACCGATGCCTGAGCTTACTCAATACATGCTCCAGGTGCGTGAAGGTCACGCCACCCGCTTGCCCGGCACGTGGCCGCCTTTCAGGCAGCCTGATGCATTGTTAACCGCGTTGATTACATACTCGTCCGACTCTTTGCCGGCAGTGCGAAGTGCGGCTAACCAAATTGCAAATAGTGTGGGCGTTCAGTCGAAAGACGCTACTGTGCGACAGCGTTGCGTGGCACAACTTGCACGGGCCGCCACCGACACGCAAGGTGCAAATGTTGCGGAGGTATATTCCATGCTAACATGTTACCAGCGTAGCGACTTTAATACAGAGGCGCAACAAACCCTGATAAACTTATTCACCAGCCAGCCGCTGTATCTGGATCGCCTGGTTCGATTGATAGGTTTTATAGGAATATCAACCCTTCAGCCAGCCATAAAACAATTGTCAGGCGGTCAAAACAAAAACAACACCTTGCGTTGGGCAGCTTTGCTGGCTCTTGCCCGCATGGGCGATGACGATGCCGCGCAAGTTGTGTTAAGAAAAATACAAAGGTTGCCGGTGGAGGACGATGTGGTGTACGATGTTTTTCCTGATTTAATCTTCACACGCCATCGCCTGTTGATCGATTACCTGGTTACAGTGTTGCAGTCGGATGAAGCAGGTTGCAGTCCGGCCGACCCCGACCAATCGGGGCCTATGCTGTGTGCCTACCGTGTAATGGAAATGCTGGCGCCCGTAATAGAAAAGTTCCCGCTCCAGGCTGGTCCTTCCGGAGATATTCAAACCCGCGACTATCCGCTTGCACTGCAGGAGGCCCGCACCTGGTTGGATAAGCATGTTGATTCTTATACCAATAACCGCGATATGTATTGATGAGAAGGTTTTGTTGGATAATGAGCTGGGCTAATCGTGGGTTCGTCATAACGAGGGAGCCTGCCTGCCGATCAGGCAGGGTACGACCGAAGGGGCCCCAAGTCGGCCGTAACGAGTTAGCGCATGGTCGTAAAAATGGAAATCGCCTTTTGAATTTCCGCAGTGTTTTAACTCTCGCAGTGGCCATACTTTCGTTGCTGGCGCAAGCAAGACCCACGGATCGTGATTCGTTGGCACTGGTGCAAACACCATCTGCATCTTACCGCGCATTCAACTTTACTGCACTCGAGGAGAACCAGGCTGATCATGCGGAAGCATTTCCGTTGCCTGCAGATTCACTAATAGAAAAACGCAACAGGGCACACAGCCTTCGCGAAACCATTGAGCAAAGTCAGCGCTACCGCGAATCGTTGGATGCCTTTACAATTGTTGATCTGCCGATTGGTGTAAATCGTGCGGGTGGCCTGATCGACTATACGGTGTTGATCGACAAAATCAATTTTACCCCTGCAGGCGCTGTGATGGAGGTATTTGTTTCCTTTACGCTTCCTCAGTGGCAGAATCGTATTGCTTTTGGCGGCAAAATACCTTTGTCGGCAGAGGGGGGGCTGGTGGGCACAGCCAGAATATTCCTTTTGGGCGATCATTTCATCCACTTACAGGATTCTACAGTGCTTACGCTGAAGGGGAGCTACAACCGCGGCTCTTTTGTGGAAATAGATTGCAATGGTTTCAAGGGGATGATGATTGATGCGGAGATGACCTTTCCGAGAAGCCTGATGAAGCCAGAAAATGCCCAAGGCAAAATAATTGATGGTAGCGTAAACGTTGGGTTTCAAACGTACGTGCAAGATTGGAATGAACTAATGGTGCAGGTAAGTGTACCGCCATTTCAACTTACAGGGCTTCCAGGTGTGGGCTTTTATGTTCGCGAAGCTTACCTCGACTGGAGTGATCTGACCAATCCTGCAGGTTTGGCATTTCCTATTGGTTACGAGTCAGCCTATCTGCAATCTGGCAATAACAACTTATGGAGAGGCTTCTATATGAAGCGGGCGGAAGTCAGGTTTCCGCCTCAGTTCAAAGAAGGTTTAGATACAGCCCGCTTAACGGCAGCTATCGAAAACATGGTGTTGGATGATACCGGCTTTTCGGGCCGCGTGCAGGTAGAAAATCTGATTCGCCAGGGCGATATGAGTGGGTGGAGCTATACACTTGACCGGTTTCAGTTAGTTGTCGTATCTAACCAATTAGAAACGTTCGATCTGAGCGGCAAATTAACGGTGCCAGCATTTGAGATTGAAGGCGAACCGGCCAAGATGGGTTATCGTGCATCGTTGTCGGCTGAGGGAAATTACTTGTTTGCGATTTCATTACAGAACAAAGTGGAAATGTCTTTGTGGGCTGCCTCGCTCACCTTAGATCAGGGATCTTCCGTTCAGGTAACGGAGAAGAACAATCGCTTTTATCCTTCCGCCCGCCTTAACGGCATGCTATCGCTGAATACGGGGTACCAAAGGACCTAAGACCTCCGTTAGCGGCATTCGGTTCGAACAAATGGTAATATCAACCGAAGAGCCCTACTTCATTCCCGGTACGTTTGGCATTGGCAGCAATGAATCCGGCTCGAAGGCTTCTGGCTTTCCCATTGTTATCAGCAATATTGGTATCAGATCGAATCCGGCAGAGAAGTTGGTAGGCCTTTCGTTGGATGTGCGGGTGAATATAGGTGATGATCCCAATAGAGAAGGTTTTTCGGGTACTGCGGGCCTGATTGTTTGGGGCAAGATGAATCAACCCGTTTCAAGCCCGGAAAAACCAGCTGAAAGCAAAAGCGGGTGGGAATTTGAAAATGTTGAAATAACAGCCATTGGAATATCGGTAAAAAAGCCAGATGTCTACGAGATAGAAGGGGAAGTTCGCTTTTTTGAGAATGACCCGGTGTATGGCGATGGGTTCAAAGGTTCTGTAGCGGGGGCGCTGCAAAAAGTGAAAATCGGTATTGGGATGGACGTTCTGTTTGGTAGAACACCTACGTATCGCTACTGGTTTGGCGATGCAGTGGTAACTCTGGATAATGGCGTTTTGTTGGCTCCCGGCCTTGCTGCTTACAGCTTTGGTGGAGGATTTTACTACCGCATGAAACAGTCAGAGCTAGCCTCAGCATCCGCAATAGGCAGAACGCAGTCTGGCGTTAGCTATGTTCCCGATCAGCAGTCCATAGGCTTAAAAGCATACATGCAATTTGGCGCCCATCCAAAAAAAGAACCGCTCAATGGAGATGTTACGCTTACCGTTTCACTGTTGCCCACGGGAGGCATCAGCCTGGTGCGCCTTGCAGGAAGGGCTTTCCTGATGACACCTGGCATGGATATCAATCTGGATGCAGTAAAAGCATCTGCCAAAAATGTGGTAAGTGGTGCAGGTAACTTGGCAGATGCACTCGCCCCGCGTGCCCAGGTGTATGGAGACCTGAATATGACATTCGTTCCGCAACAGCAGGTGTTTCAAGGTAACCTGAATATTTATGTGAATGTGCTGGGAGGGGTTGTGCGTGGCACTGGCCAGAACAATCGGGCCGGTTGGGCGCAGCTTTATTTTGCGTCCGATACATGGCATGTGCTGGTGGGCACCCCCACGCAACCAATGGGCTTGCGCGTGGCCAGCTTGTTTACGGCCCAGTCTTATTTTATGATGGGCAAGAACTTGCCGGGCACCATGGCCCCACCACCCAAGGTGTTGCAGGAATTTGGGTTGATCAACCCGGATGAGACACGGAATACTGGCGCATTGGTGGGAGGCAACGGTTTTGCCATGGGTATGAATTTCAGTGTGGACACAGGCGACTTGCGCTTCCTCATGTTTTACGGACGATTTAATGCGGGCGCAGGTTTCGATATGATGCTGATGAATTGGGGTAATGCACTCTGTGCAGGAACCAACGACCCCGTAGGTATCAACGGCTGGTTTGCGGAAGGTCGTGCGTATGCTTATATGCAAGGCAAGATTGGTATTAAAGTAGACCTGCGATTTTATAAAGGCGACTATGATATTCTTACTATCGGAGCAGCCGCCATGTTGGATGCTAAGGGTCCAAATCCGTTTTGGATGAAAGGTTCGGTGGGTGGCTATTACAGTATACTGGGAGGACTCGTAAAAGGCAATTGCAATTTTGATGTAACGGTAGGAAAAAAGTGTACACCAGTTGGAGAGACCAACCTGCTGGCTGATGTTAGTATGATAGCCGGTATTACGCCTGTTAAAGGTCTCACAGACGTTGATGTGTTCAACGCACCCCAGGTGGCTTTCAATATAGCCATTGGTCAGCTCTTCGAGATCAACGACCAGGAGAGCAAACGCCACACGTATCGCGCACGGTTGGAAGAGTTTTCGGTGAAGGATGGCCCTACCGATATTGAAGGCACCTTAAAGTGGAATGCAAATAATGACGTGGTAGTGAAAGACTCGCGCGATGTGCTGCCATCTAATAAAAAGATTGCCGTGCGTGCGCGGGTAGTGTTTGAAGAGCGCATCAATGGTACATGGCAAACGGTGATCTATCAGGGGCAACCCGTAGCAGAGATAGCCGAAACAGAATTTACTACAGGCGAGGCACCCGATTATATCCCAGCTTCCAATATCGCCCTGTCGTACCCTTTGTTGGGGCAATACAACTATTACCCGCAGGAATTCACCCAAGGGTTTATTCAGTTACATAAAGGGCAGCCCTACCTTTTTTCGCCTGGCGCTGGTTGGCAACAAAAGGCCAGGGTGGTTAACGAAGCCTCCGGGCAGTTTCACGATTTTGCATTCACTTATAATGAAGGTCGCATGAGAATCAATTTTACCATGCCTACCGATCTCGTGTTGAATACCGTTCACAAAATGGAGTTGGTAAACATACCCTCGCAGAATGCGCAACTTGATGCCAACGTTACCAAAATAGACCGCGAACTGGCACAGGTAGATCCGGCCACCGCCCAGGTCACCACCAAAGAAGTAGAGGGGCAGGTAAACCTGCGGGAAGAGAAGAAGATTCATAGCCACACATTCCGCACCAGCCGGTATAGAACGTTTGGGGAGAAGATTCAGAATATGCAAATGGGTGTATCGTATTTGGAAAGTTACTCTGCCGGTCTCACTTTTCTACAAAGGCAGACCCAAGGTCCTGAGCTATTTGATGCTTACGAACTCGGCTTGACATCCACGGCTTTGATAAAACCTGAAATAGACCTGTCTTCAAACTGGTTTAAGAATCAGGTTGAGCCAGTAGTCTACAAAGGCTATCCTCTCCAGGGGCAATTGACTTTGAAGAATCGTGAAGATTGGATATTGGGTGTACCCCCGGTGCGTGGTGTGTTTATTAGTCAGCAAGAAGTACCTAGCATCCATACTCCGGTTGTCGATGTGAGAGGTAGAATTCGAGTTCATTTGGTCGATACCATACAAAAGGACCTTTGGGATTTACAAAATCAAGCAGTCAACTTCTATGTTAGCTATCCTGGACAAACAAGTTCGCAGACTAAAAGTCTGATCTCTGCTACGCTTCCGGAGCTATCTTATGAGGTACACAATGTTAAGTTTATGTACGTTATCCCGGGTATCGAATCACAGCTTTCGGTGGCAATTATTCCATTCAAGCGGTTATAACATTAGATATGAGAATATTCATCTTTTTGACTCTAACATTGATTGCAAGAGTTGGGTTGTTTGCTCAGACTAATAACAGAATTGATTTTGGTCTGACAACGAACTGCAACATTCCCAACATGACTGTGAACTACGATATAGAATTAAGTGACATAGATCGATTCGCTGGTACGGAAATGGGGGAAGGTGTGTTTTTTTCTTACGACACTCCTGGAACAGTTAAGGGTTTAGTTACCATTGCCGCCACCGGTGTGTGTCCAACAACGAATCAGTCGTTGGAGATCATATTTACCGACAACTTCGATTTGACGGGTGCTATTGACTGCAGAACCTTGACCTTTCATCACACTCCAGGTGTTGGCCAATCAATCACACTCACCGTTACATTCACCCCTCCGAGACTGACAAGACCCAGCGCAGATAGTTTTGGTGGCGATGCTTTTTTTACTGCTCCTTGTGGGGTTAATAGTATTAATATTTCAACCGTAGGTACAGGCAGCGGGTTTATTTGGGAAAAAAGTAACAACGGTTCAAACTGGATTCAGATTTCAGGGGTTGGCGCCAGAGCAACTGCAATTACAATCACTGCGCAAACCCTTCACGATCCGTCATTTGGTGGGTCACCCTACGGTCAGCGCAGGTACATCAGGGTGCGCCCAACTGTTTGTTCGTATGAAAGAGTAAGTGATATCGTTGGGCCAATTATTTTTTACGCAGCGCCCCCTTCATTTGTAACTAATCAGGCCGACCCATTGTGTACTGAAACCGCCACCGGTCGCATCGACATTGCCTCTTTTACAGGTTATACCCAGACAGTTAACTACAGTGTGGTTTTACGCGATCAAGATGGCTTTGATGTGCGTGGCCCTATTGTCCTCACTAATGGCAATTTATCTGCTGGGCATTCTTTTGATGATATCCCTGCGGGTACCTATAAAATAAGGATTCAAAACGATGGAGAAGGATCATGTGGTACCGAACGTGATAATATAGTTTTAACAAACCCTCCAAAGATTACCGCCACCTTAAATACCAAAGTAGATGCACCTTGTAACGGCAATGATTCGGGCCCCAAAGACGGATCTATCACGTTAAACATCGCCAATGGAGGTGGTTTATTTTCTTATCGATATGCGGTAGGGGGATCGGGTATCTTCAATTCAATTTCAGCTCATAGCCCGAGTTCCCGTACACCTTTGTTTGCCAACCTGGCTCCAAACACTTATCGTTTCAAAGTGATGCATACACCCGTAGTTGGTTTAGAATGTTGGTCAGATGAAACACCACCGATTACTATTGTTGAACCGCCTGCCATTTCTGCAACCCTCACTGAGACAATTGATATTGTATGCAAAGGTGCAAATACAGGGGCAATAAGTATCAACCCTTCCGGAGGAAGTGCGGCCGACAGTTACACTTACCAGTGGACAGGTCCAATTTCGTTTAGTTCGAACCAGAAAGACATCGTGAATCTATTTGCCGGAACGTATCGCTTAAATTTGACGAAGGGGGGGTGTTCGAATCCCAATGCAATCGTGGTTGAGTTGGAGGAACCCGATGAGTATTTTAATATGTATAGTACCAAACCCTCCAGAGATATAACTGGTGGTTTTGATGTATCCTGCCGGAATAATGATGGCATCATCAGTGTAACTACCAGTAACGAGCCCGGAAGATTCGTAAATGAAGCACTTACGGTCTGGACGAGAAACAATGTGCCCTTTACACCTAATGACAACTATAGAGCGGAAAACCTGAGCGCTGGCAGGTATAGGGTGCAAATGGTTGATGACCATGGCTGCATTGCCGCGATAACAGAAGACCTCTCACCCCACCCCGGCATCATCGTAAACACACTGGCAACCCCGCAACCCAACGGCTATGCTACCTCTTGCTCCACCAGTTCCGATGGAAGCGGGCGTGTGACCAATGTACATAACGCAAGAAATGGGATATATTACCTATGGGAGTTCAATGGAAACGAAACAGAAACTATCGATGGATTGGCAGCGGGCACTTACAAAGTAACGGTTACCGATGGAAACGGCTGTGTGGATGATGGTTTTCTCACCATCACGAGTCCGCCTGAAATTGATCCGAACCTACAAGTGGTTTCCAACTACAACGGAGACCAGATCAGTTGCCCGGAAGCAGCAGACGGTATCATAGAAGCGTTCCCGTTAAACGGATACGGCACCTACACGTACGAGTGGGACCACGGAGTGTTTACCAAAGCCGCTGATAACCTGGCGCGAGGCACCTATCGGGTAACGGTAAGAGATGCGTTAGGATGTGAGGCTACTGCCTCGTTGGCTATTAACGATCCGCCAGTGATGCAAACCGAGATAACCACGAGCGATTTTAACGGTGCCGGTGTGAGTTGTTTTGGGGCGAACGATGGCGAAGCGGTCCTCTCCATACTGGAAGGCGTACCCCAAAGTTTCGAATGGTCGAATGGGGCCACCACGCAAAACGTGTCTGGCCTGTCTGCAGGCACTTATGAAGTGTTGATTACCAGCATCAACGGTTGCGTGGTTCACAATTCAGTAGAGATTTCCGAACCAGCGGCAGTCACTTCCATGGTTTCGCATGCGGTAGACTATAGTGGTTTTGGGGTGCGATGTTTTGGCGATGAAAATGGGGCGGTCGTTGCTGCTGCGTCTGGAGGCGTTGCGCCCTATACGTATTCCTGGTCAAATGGAATAACTGACCCATTGAATGAAAACATAGGTTTTGGTAAATACCACGTAGTGGTAACTGACCTGAATGGCTGCGTGAAGAAAGACAGCATTGAAGTGACAGCTCCTCCGCCTCTTTCGCTTACGGGCGAACAAATTGAAGCAGTCAGTTGCTTTGGTCTGAAAGATGGTGTATTCCGATTACAGGGTGCAGGTGGCGCGGGCGACTACCGGTATTCCATGAACCCGGCCACGTGGCAGAACTCCCGCTATTTCGATACGCTTTCGGTGGGCACCAAGCGGTTTTTTGTGATGGATCAGAACGGGTGCGAGGCATCCACAACGGGTATGGTCACGCAACCCGATGTGTTGGAAGTACATTTTCCACCTGAAAGTATTGTGAAGGCTGCCTGCAACGATCCGGTGGGGTCGGTGCTGGCGGTGGCCGCTGGGGGGAATGAGGGATATCAATTTGCCTGGGTAAACGACATGGACCAAACACCCCTGGGTAGTGAAGCCAACCTGGTGGGTTTGATAGCAGGTATCTATGGCGTAACGGTAACGGATGCGCGTGGCTGCCAGGTAACCGATAGGGTGGCGGTCTCCAGCATTGGAGGAGCGGAATTTGAAATAGAAAACATTCGCGATGTATCGTGCTTTGGCGGGAACGATGGAGAAGCATCTGTGCGGGTAATCAGCGCAGAGATGCCGGTCAGTTTCCTGTGGTCGTCCAACGCCACCCATAGTACCGCCACAACCCTGACAGCGGGCAACTATTTTCTAACAGTGACGGATAACCTCGGTTGCAAAACCATACAATCGTTCAACATTGGCTCGCCCGAAGCGCTGCGGGCGGGCATTGTTAAAACGGTGCCGCTCTGCCAGGGCGATTGCAACGGCCTTCTGAAATCATCGCCTACCGGAGGCACCGCGCCCTATCAATTTAGTTGGAGAGATTTTAACGTAACCCAATCGGAGCTGGCCAATGTATGCGCTGGCGACTATCAGCTAACCATTACAGATGACCAGGGATGTGTGTTAACAGAGAACATCACCTTGAATGAACCTGATCTGTTAACAGTGGCAGCCGTGGCCACCCCGCCCGTATGCCTGGGCCGGTGCGATGGCACCCTTTCGGCCACTGCCACAGGCGGAACCGGCAGCTACTTGTACACCTGGGATACCGGGCGCAGTGAGGCGGTCATTAACGAACTGTGCCCCGGTGATTATGAAGTAACTGTGCAGGATGCCAATGGCTGCCTGGCTGAAGCTCAGTTTACTGTGCCCGAAGGTGAAATACTGGCCATTGATTTAGGAGAGGTGGAGACATTGTGTGTCGGGCAGAAGAAAGAACTGGATCCCGGCTCGCAATGGGTGACTGTGCATTGGGTGGCAGACAATGGATTTGAAAGCAAAGACCGTGCGGTAACCATTCAGCAGGAGGGCATCTACCGCATCGATGCGGTTAATAATATCGGTTGCCTGGGCACGGGCACCTTCGAATTGCGTACCTCCCTCGATCTGCTGCAGGCAGCTTTCATTTTGCAGACTGAGGCCGTGGTGGGCGATACGTTGGTAGCCATCGACATCAGTTGGCCATTGCCCGACAGTACGCAATGGGTCTATCCTTCTGTGATGAGCAAGCTCGTTGAAACCGATGACTTCCTCCATTTCATTCCCACCGAGCCGGGCGATTATCAGGTGGTGATGAGATCCTTCTTGGGCGATTGCCGGGCATTTGAAGAAAAGCAATTGCTGGTGCGGGTGAGAGACGCAGAGGAAGATCCCAATGGGCGCCTCGGGTTTGATGGTATTGTAACCGATGCCGTACTAAGCCCCAACCCCAGTAACGGGGTTTTTGAGCTGGAGTTAAAGACATCGCGCGCTGTTCCGGTACATGTTCGGGTGGTAGAGCCACTCACGGGGAGGATCGTGGCCGATCAACAGGCCATGGAGCGTCAGCACTTCACGTTTGGTTTCGACCTGTCGCATCTTACCGCAGGCGTTTACTTGGTGTGGATGCAGGCCGGAGACGAGAAGCACCTGTGGCGGTTGGTAAAATACTGAGTGTAATGAAAGGCATTGGTACATACACACGGTTGGAGTTAGTATCGGCAAAGGTGGGAACGTCATTGCGAGGGAGCCTGCCTGCCGATCAGGCAGGGATCGACCGAAGCAATCTCTTTATCAGCATCAAAGAAGTGCGGCTGCGTTACCTTATGAAAGTCCTCTTAAAAATGGTAGCGACCGTCATGGCGAGGGAGCCTGTCTGCCGGGCAGGCAGGGAACGACCGCGGCCATCTCACGCCTCGGCCCATACAATGAGATTTCCTCTTCCAACTGCCAAACCTTGGGTACATGACACATCCTTTTTAAGATGGCTGCTGTTTTTGGTGATAATGGTCGGATGTTTTTTCCCGAGCATTGTATCCGCACAAAATTTCCCGGTGCGCATCACACCTACACTTGCGCCTCCCTACACACCTTTCCTGAAAGACCTGACCGTGCCCGGCTCTGATAAACTTACCGTGCAGGTATTGTTAAACGACCTCTCTGTAACAGAATACC
>JBMOLS010000017.1:0-113080 GCA_049324055.1 Bacteroidota bacterium
TGATGCCCGTACTGGCCAGGCCCAGAAGAAAGGCGCCCGCACTGGTAACCAGGCTGGTGGAGGTGAGGCTTTTCTTTACGTTGCGAAAAAGTTTGTCCACACCCTGTTCGAAAATTTTTATCTCCTGCGGTTCTGCATTGAAGCCTTTGATTACCCGTATGCCATTCAGTGTTTCGGTGAGGCGCCCGGTTACCTCCGCATTAATAATGCTGCGTTCGCGGAAAATCGGCCGGATGATGGAAAAAGCCTTCAGTGAGATGGCACCAAAAATGGCAACTGGCACCAGCACATACAGCGTCATCATGGGGCTAATGCCAATCAGCAGCACGAGGCAAATCACAGAAGTAAGTATGCCGCCAAACAACTGAACCAACCCCGTGCCCACCAGGTTACGCACGCCTTCCACATCGTTCATAATGCGGCTCACCAACGCACCCGATTTGCTGTTGTCGAAGAAGCGCACGGGCAGGCGGAGCACATGCTGCTGTACCTGCGCACGCAGCTTCGAGATAAGATGCTGCGCCTCTACGCTGAGCAGTTGAGTAAGCAGGTACGAAGTAACGGCCTGCAGCAGGATGGCCCCGGCCACCACGGCTAAAAGTATCTTCAACAAGGGCAGGTCGCCTTTACCAATCACATCATCCATCAGGTATTTGGTAGCCCCCGGCAGCACCAAACCCGCCAACCTGCTAATAACGATCAGGAAAAAACCCACGGTGAGAATACGCCAGCGCGGTGCAACAATGGTTCGGAACACCTTGCTCAGGGACATCTTTTGCTTTTTATTTTGACTCATAACGGGAGTAAAGACGGAGATAGATAACCAAAGACGTAAAAACCCCGGTTTTATCGCATAAGGTTCGCGGAGAAGGGAGTTTTTTTTTGTACCGATAAAAAAAGTACATTCAACGCGGATTTTTGAAAAACGCTATGCCAAAAGTAACTATCGGCAGCTTTGCCGAATTTGAACAGTATATCGGGACAGAATTGGGTGTTTCAGATTATCTGACAATCAGCCAGGAGCAGATCGACCGATTTGCGGATGCCACGCTCGACCACCAATGGATACATACCGACCCTGCACGGGCAGCCACCGAAGGCCCCTTTAAATCCACCATTGCCCACGGTTACCTCACCCTGTCGGTAGTGCCTTACCTGTGGGAACAAATTGCAGACATCCGTAATTACAAGATGCTGATCAACTATGGCATTGAAAGCCTGAAATTTAACCAGCCCGTGTTGGTAAACAGCGAAGTAAGGTTGCGTGTGAAACTGAAAGCCCTCACCAATTTGCGCGGCATTACCAAAACCGAGATGGATGTTACCCTGGAGATAAAAGACAACCCGAAACCGGCATTTACGGCTACCATCATTTTTCTCTACCACTTCAACTGAGTAGCGCGAACTGACCGGCAACCGGTACACGGATTCAGCAATAGGATCGGATTCGTTTATGTTCAGGAGCATTTAATAACTGTGCAGAATTTATTGTAATGGTTGCTCTTTAAATTGCGCCAAAATATTTCTATCATGACTGACCTTCAAAAAATATTTCCTCAGTTCGACCCCGACCTGATTGCACACCTGGAAAAGATTGGTGAAGTGGTTGAGTTTGAAGAGGGCACCATGTTGATGCGCACAGGTCAATATTTTAAGAATTCGATGTTGATCTTGGACGGGCGCGTAAAGCTGTACCGCGAGGGAGACAACGGTGAGGAATTCTTTTTATACTACCTGGAACCGGGCAACGCCTGTGCTTTGTCTATGATTTGCGCCACTCGCAACGAGACCAGCGTCATTAAAGGAAAAGCCATGACAAAAGTAAAGGCGCTTGCCATACCTCTGCAACACATGGATGGCCTGATGCGCGACTACCGGAAGTGGTACTACTTTGTGTTGGAAAACTACCGAAACCGTTTCGAAGAACTGCTTACTGTTATCGACCAAATAGCCTTTCACTCCATGGACGAAAAACTGGAGTTTTACCTGAAGCGCCAATTCGAAGCCAGCAAAGGGCAACCGCTTACCGTTACGCACCAGGAAATTGCAGACGACTTGAACTCATCGCGCGAAGTGATTTCGCGCCTGCTGAAAAAACTCGAAGGCAGAAAGATGATTACTATTTCGCGTAGTGAAATTACCAAAGTCAATCTATAGCCAACTGTAGGAGCATTAACCCTTCAGCAATAAAGTCGCCCACATGATCAACTCCCCGATTGTACGCAACCAGTTTCCCGCGCTGCAGCGCATCCACAACCAAAAACCATTGGTATTTTTAGATGGCCCCGCAGGCACACAGGTGCCCCATGCAGTCATTGACGCCATCAGTGACTATTATAAACGATCGAATGCCAACACGCATGGCGAATTTCTGACCACCCACGAAACCGACCAGGTGGTGCACACCATGCGTCAGCAGGTGGCCATCCTGTTGGGTGCCGAAAACCCGTCCTGCATTTCCATCGGGCAAAACATGACCACGCTGAACTTTGCGCTGGCGCGGGCCATTGCGCGCGCGCTGCAACCGGGCGATGAGGTATTGATTACGCAACTGGACCATGAAGGCAACCGCGGCCCATGGTTGATGCTGCGCGACTTCGGCATAGTGGTGCGCGAAGTGAATTTGCTGCCTGACGGTACGCTGGACTACGATGACATGGCAGAAAAGATAACGGAGCGCACGCGCCTGGTAGCCATGGGCATGGCATCGAACGCACTGGGCACCATCAACAATGTAAAAGTGGCGCGCCAACTCTCCTACAAGGTGGGTGCATGGCTGTTGCTGGATGCCGTTCACTACGCACCTCATTTTTCTATAGACGTTCAAGCGCTGGGTTGCGACTTTCTGCTTTGTTCGGCTTACAAATTTTATGGGCCGCACGTAGGCTTGCTGTATTGCCGCCCGGGTTTGTTAGACAGACTAAACACCGACCGCCTGCGCACGGCAGGCCAAACCGCCCCCGACAAGATAGAAACCGGCACACTGAACCACGCAGCCATTCAGGGTGTAAGTGCAGCCATCGACTTCATTGCCTCTTTGGGGCAAGGAACAACGCTGCGCACACAATTGGAAGATGCCTACCAAAAGATAGGAACGCACGAGCGAACGCTGGCCAAAAGGCTGTATGAAGGACTATCGGGAATAGCGGGCGTTACCATTGCCGGGCAGGACTTTTCATCGCCTCACCGCGCTCCTACGGTTTCTTTTACCCTGCGCGGCAAAACGGCAACAGAAGTTTGCAGGCACTTGGCCACAGAAAATATTTTTGCATGGGATGGCCACTTCTATGCTATTCGCGCTATGGAAGTATTGGGCCTGCTGGAACAGGGTGGCGTAACACGCATTGGCATGGCCGTTTACAATACCGAGGAAGAAGTGGAAAATACCCTTCTGCAGATCAGGGCGCTGGCGAAGTAGTTTTTTTCCGGGGCGGAAAATCGCGTAGGGTGCGTTTCATGGCGCGCCTGATGTTTCGCTCGGTGAGTTGCGGGTGCAAATCGAGGTAAGAAACAGCTACCGAACGCCAAACCATGCGGCCTTCATTCTTGTCGGCCATGTCAATCACCAACGTGCCCTTTAACAACAGTAATTCGGTCGGTTCATCAAAAAGCCGGTAGTAGAGTTCCTTCTCTTCGGTGCGGTGGTAGGTTTGAATTTTCTCATCCTCCACCGTAACGTGCACATCTACCAGCAAATCGGGTTGGTCGTTGTTCAGCACCAACCCCCTGTCGGCCATTTCTTCAACAATGGCATTTTGTATTTTTTGCCGCACTTCTGGTTCGTTAAGGTAGGCGGGGCCGGTAAATTGAAACTCGCAGCCTTTCATCCAGCAGAACGTTTTGTACTTAGCAAAATCAACCTTCCTATCGTACAGGGTTTGTACTTTAATACTGCAACTCGTAGCCAACCCCATCAACATCATGAAAGAAACGATTTTCATTTTGCCTGATTTAATATATCACTCAACAACCTCAAAAACGATTTCACCACTAAAGTAAGCGCACAGGGCCAGTCAAAACCTGATCATTGTCAGCAGAATCTCAAAACTTATATGATATTTACCAATTCGCTAACTGGGAATGAAGCTGGAAAACAAATATCTGAAAGTAATGAAGTCTAAACTGGCCGGGGCCGGCTATGGTTTGTTTGCTAAAGTAAGCTTTGAAAAAGGAGCACGAATTACGGAGTACAAAGGCCGCTTATGCCGGTGGCGCGATGTAAAAGATGAAGACGGGCACAACGGCTACCTGCTGCGCCTAAGCCGAACCATGGCCATCGATGCCCTGCCTGCCACCCGAAGCATGGGCCGCTATGCCAACGATGCCCGGGGACTTACCCGCGTGCGCGGCCTGCGCAACAATGCTGAGTACGTAGTAGACGGCCTGCGGTGTTTCATCGAAGCGAGCCGCAACATCCGCAAAGGCGAAGAGATATTGGTGGGATATGGCCAGGAATACTGGCAACTCATCCGTAAGTTGAGGAAAGAGAAGACGCAGTTGTCATAAAATCTTAGCATCATGCTGAGCGTAAGCAACACCTCATCAGGCTCATATGAGAGTGTTCGCTCACGCTCATCATGACAATAGGTTTTAAAAACCTTTCGCTTTATTTCAAAAAATTCCAGCCCAGCGAAAGGAGGAACACTCGGCTACGGGCTTCCTCTCCATCGGCCACGTTGTTGATGTCTTTTATGCCGAGGTTATAACGTACGTCCAGCGATAAACCGAAATCAAAATCCCACCCCGCTCCCAGCGAGAGCGAAACATCGCTGCTCTTATACGATTCTGATATGTCGCGTGTGCCCGTAAACAAAAGGCTGCGCACCTCCTCTTCGCCATCGACCAAAAAACCAAACTGCGGACCCAGGTGCACATTTAAGCCCATAGCCGGATAAAATTTCAGTAGAACTGGAACACTCAGGTAGGTAAACCGCTGCGTGGCACCAAAACCACCTGCATAGTTCACCTCATTACTTTGGGTAAAAAGCAAGAGCTCCGGCTGCAGCGCAATTTTATTGAACTTGCTGCGCACAAACACACCCGCGTGGTAGCCGGTGCGCGAGTCATAGCTGGCTTCCGGGTCGTCCACTTTCAGGTTGGTCAGGTTTACACCACCCTTCAAGCCAAAGGCAGTTTCTTGTGCCCATGCACCTGTTACCGAAAAAAATAACGCCATCGGAATGATCCATTTCAGTTGTTTCATAGAGATCGCTTTTTTTAGAAGTTATTCCCAAACTAACACATTAGTGATCTATGAATGCCGCTCCGCAAAGACAAAAGGCCTCAATCACCGATAAAAGCAAGATTTTTCAAGATAGGTCGCCCGTTTCTTTAGACTAACTGCCGTTAGCTTAATCTGCCGCTGTTCATTAATTTTGACGCCTTAATGCAAAAGGAATGAGCTCCGAAACCGCAAGTGCAGAGAAGAAAAGCAAACCAGCCACCAACCTGGCAGGCCATCAGGCCACCGAACCGTATAAGCCAAAAAATAAGGTAAGGATCGTTACAGCAGCCAGCCTGTTCGATGGCCACGATGCGGCCATCAACATCATGCGAAGAATCATTCAGGCTACCGGTTGCGAAGTGATACACCTGGGCCACGACCGCAGCGTGGAAGAAGTAGTGAACACGGCCATTCAGGAAGATGCGCAAGCAATTGCCATGACCAGCTACCAGGGTGGGCACAACGAGTACTTTAAATACATGTACGATCTGCTGAAAGAAAAGGGAGCAGGGCATATAAAAATCTTTGGAGGCGGTGGTGGTGTTATTCTGCCTGACGAGATCAAAGAATTGATGGACTATGGCATTACTCGCATTTACTCGCCCGATGATGGCCGCGCGATGGGGCTTCAGGGTATGATCAACGACCTGGTAGAAAAGAGCGACTACCCTACCGGCAAAACCATCAGCACCGGAACACTTACCGTTGACAATCACGTTCTGACAGCGCAATACATATCCGCGGCTGAGAATTATTTCGATGAACATAAAAAAATCTTCGAAGAGCTGAATAAGAAAGCGGCTACCTCAAAAGCCCCCGTGTTGGGCATTACCGGAACCGGTGGTGCGGGCAAATCTTCGATGGTGGACGAAATAGTGCGCAGGTTTCTTATCGACTTTAAAGACAAAACCATTGGCTTGATTTCAGTCGATCCTTCCAAAAGAAAAACAGGTGGAGCCTTGCTGGGCGACCGCATCCGCATGAATGCCATTAACAACCCGCGCGTGTTTATGCGTTCGCTGGCCACGCGCCAAAGCAACCTGGCATTGTCTGCCTATGTAAAGGAAGCCATACAGGTGCTGAAAGCGGCCGGCTACGACCTGATCATTTTAGAAACATCGGGCATTGGACAGAGCGACACGGAAATTCTGGATCACAGCGATGTGAGCCTTTACGTAATGACGCCCGAGTATGGTGCAGCTACGCAGCTCGAAAAAATCGACATGCTGGATTTTGCCGATGTCATTGCGCTTAACAAGTTCGACAAACGCGGTGCCCTGGATGCTTTGCGCGATGTGAAAAAACAATACCAACGTAACCACCAGCTTTGGGATAAAAAACCGGACGACATGCCGGTGTTTGGCACCATTGCCTCGCAGTTCAACGACCCCGGCACCAACCAATTGTACAAGCACCTGATGGATAAGATTGTCGAGAAGACGGGTTCGGAACTGAAGTCTACCTTTACCATCACTCGCGAAATGTCGGAGAAGGTGTTTGTGATACCGCCCCACCGCACACGCTACCTCAGCGAAATTTCGGAAAACAACCGAGGCTACGACCAGTGGGTGAAAGATCAAAAAGAGGTAGCGCAAAAGTTGTATGCCATTGAAAAAACCATCGCTAGCTTAGGCCCCGAAAACAAAGACGTGGCCAAAGTACTGCAGGCAGAGTTCGACCGGCTGAAGCTCAACCTCGACCCTAAGAACTGGAAGCTGCTGGAGGAGTGGAAACAAAAAGTAGCCAACTACCACCAACCTGTTTTCAAATTTAAAGTACGCGATAAGGAGATAGGTATTCAAACCCATTCCGAATCGCTTTCGCACCTGCAAATACCTAAGGTTTCGCTGCCCCGCTACGAAGCCTGGGGCGATCTGCTGCAGTGGTCTTTGCAGGAAAATGTACCGGGCGAATTTCCTTACACGGCTGGCATTTATCCTTTCAAGCGCGAGGGCGAAGACCCTACACGCATGTTTGCAGGCGAAGGCGGACCGGAACGTACCAACAGACGTTTTCATTACGTAAGCATGGCCATGCCGGCCAAACGCCTTTCTACCGCTTTCGATTCGGTTACTCTTTATGGCAACGACCCCGACTACAGGCCGGACATCTATGGAAAAATAGGCAACTCCGGGGTTAGCATCTGCTGCCTCGATGATGCTAAAAAGTTGTACAGCGGCTTTAACCTGGCCGACCCCAAGACTTCTGTGTCCATGACCATCAACGGCCCCGCCCCCATGTTGCTGGGTTATTTCATGAATACAGCCATCGACCAGCAATGTGAAATCTACATTCGCCAAAACGGCCTGGAGGCAGATGTAAAAAAGAAAATTGACACAATTTACCAGGGCAAAGAGCAACAACGCCCCACCTACCAGGGGCCGCTGCCCAAAGGCAACGATGGCCTGGGCCTAATGTTGCTGGGCGTAACGGGCGACCAGGTATTGCCGGCAGATGTATATGAAAAGATCAAGAAAGAAACGCTGGCCCAGGTACGCGGCACGGTGCAGGCGGATATTCTGAAAGAAGACCAGGCACAAAACACGTGCATCTTCTCTACCGAGTTTGCGTTGCGCCTCATGGGCGATGTACAGCAGTACTTCATCCAGAACAACGTTCGTAATTTCTACTCTGTATCTATTTCGGGTTACCACATTGCCGAGGCGGGTGCCAACCCCATTACGCAGCTGGCCTTCACCCTTGCCAACGGTTTCACTTACGTGGAATACTACCTGAGCCGTGGCATGAACATCAACGACTTTGCACCCAACCTCTCTTTCTTCTTCAGCAACGGGGTGGATCCTGAGTATGCTGTCATCGGCCGGGTGGCGCGCAGAATATGGGCGAAGGCGTTGAAAAATAAATACGGTGCCAACGCACGTAGCCAGATGTTAAAATACCACATACAGACATCGGGCCGCTCTTTGCATGCCCAGGAGATTGACTTTAACGACATACGGACCACGCTGCAGGCTTTGTATGCTATTTACGATAACTGCAACTCCTTACACACCAACGCGTACGATGAGGCCATCACCACGCCCACCGAAGAAAGTGTGCGCAGGGCCATGGCCATTCAGCTCATCATCAACAAAGAGCTAGGGCTAGCTAAAAATGAAAACCCGCTGCAAGGTTCGTTCATTATTGAAGAACTGACGGATCTGGTAGAAGAAGCCGTGCTCTCCGAGTTCGACCGCATAACCGAACGTGGCGGTGTTTTGGGTGCCATGGAAACCATGTACCAGCGCGGAAAGATTCAGGAAGAAAGTCTGTATTACGAAACACTAAAGCATACAGGCGAGTACCCGATCATTGGTGTGAATACCTTCCTCAGCTCCAAAGGTTCGCCCACCATCATTCCGCAGGAAGTAATTCGCGCTACCACGGAAGAAAAAGAATATCAGATTCAGATGCTGCGTAGCCTGCATAGCTTTCAGGGTACCAAAGCCAGCAACTTGCTCGACCGCGTACAACAAGCTGCCATTCAAAACAAAAACATTTTTGAAGAACTAATGGAAGCCTGCAAGATTTGCTCGCTGGGACAAATTACCAAAGCGCTGTTTGAAGTGGGTGGACAATACCGTAGAAATATGTAAACGCTCCTCTTTTTTCCATAAATAAAAATCTCACGCCTGCTAACGGGTGTGAGATTTTTGTTTAAACAGGTGCCTCGGCTTTCACCCCATTCCGAACGTCATTTCTTCACCTGACAATCGTCAGGTTTCCGTTCATCGGATGACTCTAACTTTATGAGGGTATGATTGAACAGTTGCGGCTATTCTTTTTACGCACGGGTGAAATCAGCGAGTTTGCCATTCGCTATTTCCGGGAAGTACTCTTTCCGCCCTATGAATTCAGAGAATTGCTGAAGCAAGGTTATTTCATTGGCAACAAATCGCTCGGGTTGGTAAGCTTAACGGGCTTCATTATGGGCGTAGTGCTTACGCTGCAAACGCGCCCTACCTTGATAGAATTTGGTGCCGTTTCGTGGATGCCCTCCATGGTAGGCATTGCCATCGTACGCGAGATAGGGCCTGTGCTCACTGCACTGATCTGCGCAGGAAAAGTTGGCTCGGGCATAGGCGCTGAACTCGCCTCTATGAAAGTGACGGAACAGATCGATGCCATGGAGGTGTCGGGCACGAATCCTTTCAAGTATTTAGTGATCACCAGAGTAACAGCCACTACTATAATATTACCCATTTTGGTGCTGCTGTCGGACGTTATCTCTCTTTTCGGATCTGCATTGGTAGAGTATGTAAAGGGTGGTGTTTCCATGCAGTTGTATTTCGCCAAAGTATTCGAGTTTTTACAGTTTGGCGATTTAATGCCCTCTGTCATAAAGTCATTCTTTTTCGGATTTGCCATTGCCATAGTAGGGTGTTACAAAGGGTTTACCTCCACCAAGGGCACCGAGGGTGTGGGGCGCACTGCCAACGAAGCAGTCGTTATTGCATCCATGCTGGTGTTCATCATCGACTTTATAGCGGTATTGGTAACGGATATCTTTTATGACTTGTGACAGCCGCCCGCCACGATACCGACCGGCAGTTGATGATCGACATCGATCAGGTTTACAAATCTTTTGGAAATAACCACGTGCTGCGTGGTTTTAGCCTGAAAGTTTGGGATGGCGAAACCGTGGCCGTAATTGGTAAATCGGGCTCTGGCAAATCGGTTTTAATTAAGTGTGTGATTGGTTTATTGGGAATAGACAAGGGCACCCTGCATGTGCTGGGCAAAGATGTGAATCAGCTGAGTCGCAAACAGCTGGATGAACTACGGGGCGATGTGGGCTTTCAATTTCAAGGAAGTGCCTTGTATGACTCTATGACCGTTCGCGAGAACCTGGAGTTTCCTTTGCGAAGGCACCCAAATAAGATAGCGGCCGACCAAAGCACTGAAAGCATGGTGCGCGAAGTATTGGAGGCGGTAGGCTTACTAGACGCCATTGAGCTGATGCCTGCCGAACTTTCGGGCGGAATGAAGAAACGAATCGCGTTAGCACGCACATTGATACTTCGTCCGCGCATCATCTTGTATGATGAGCCAACCAGTGGGCTTGATCCTGTTACTTCGCGTGAAATCAGCCGGCTGATTCGCGACATACAACAGCGCTATGGCGCTGCTGCCATTGTTATCACTCACGACCTTGCTTGCGCCCGACTGGCAACAGACCGCATTGTTCTGTTGCACGATGGGGTGGCCTACGCCCAAGGTTCGTTCGAAGAGCTGAATGAATTGCAAGACCCTATTGTTAAAGCATTCTTTTCTTAAAGGTAAGATCATGGACAAAGCAACAGGCAGAACCTTCAGACTGGGAATAATGGTGATTGTAGGAGTAGTAGTATTTACTACCGCTGCATACCTGATTGGACAAAAGCGAGACCTATTCAGCAACACTTTTCAGTTGCGTGCCGTCTTCGGCAATGTAAACGGCCTGCAACCGGGTAACAACGTTCGTTTCAATGGCATCAACGTGGGCTCCGTGCTATCCATTACTATTCAAAACGATACCACTATAGAAGCGGTGCTTCGCATAAAGGAAAAAATAAGACCTTTCATTAAGAAAAATGCATTTGTTTCTATTGGCACCGATGGCCTGATGGGAAACATGCTTGTAAACATCAACCCGGGTGCAGGTATGGCACCACCTGTGGAAGACAACGACCTGCTGAAAACCTACAGTCGCATAAAGACGGACGATATATTGAAGACGCTGAATGTTACTAATGAAAATGCTGCCCTGTTAACCTCTAACTTGCTCGAGATGCTGTTAAGCGTACGGCACGGAAAAGGCATCATATCTTACCTTTTGTACGACACCCTGTTTACAGCCAGACTAGATCGAAGCATACAAAACCTGGCTTCCACCACCGCTAAAACCAATGAGTTGATGAGTACCCTGCAACAGGTGTCTGCGGATTTAGAGAAGGGCAAGGGGCTTGCGGGTTGGATGCTTACCGATACCGTGGCGCAGGGTCAGATAGTAGATGCGCTCAAGCAACTGAATACCGCCTCTGGTCGAGTTGAAGAAAGTGCTGCCGATCTACAGTTGCTGATGGCCAGGTGGAAGCAAAGCGAGGGAGCCATACCCACTCTAATGACGGACACCACGATGGCTACCCACCTGCGCCAAACGTTAACACATTTGAACAGTGGCATTAAAAAGTTTGATGAAAATATGGAGGCCTTGAAATACAGCTTTCTTACGCGGAGGTATTTCAAAAAGCAGGCTAAAAACACACAGCGTGAGAAATAAAAAAGCCTGCTGCCACGGGCAACAGGCTTTTACGAACTTTCGAAAAATTAGTGCTTGATTGTCTTTACAGCACCGTTTTTATCGGTTACTTCAAAGGTAGGTGTGCCCACTACTTGCGTCAGGTTGTAAACCAAACCCAAAGAACCACTCACCGTAATGTTTTGATCGTGAACCAGGTTATTGAAACCATCGAAAATCTTCACATTGATCTCTTCGGTACCTTCGTTAGCAACTGCCAGAAGGTACTTGCCCTCGTCAGCAATTTTGGCAACGTGCACGTTGGTAATCGAGTGGTCGGTTGTATAGTTAACCGTTTGAACGGCCTTACCATTACCATCCAATATTTCAATAGTATATTGGCCGGGCTTCATTCCGGCAAAGTTAATCGGGCGGATGAAGCCATCTACCGACTTCACAATTTCAGAGAAAATCACCTGCCCTTTGGCATCAACAATGTTCATCTTCACAGAACTCTTCTTCTCACCTTCGTAAATAACCTTGAAGATGCCATTCGACTTCTGGTTTACCACCACCAGGCGCGGAGTAACAGGGTCTTTTGCAAAAGCAACAGCACTAACCAGTACCATTACTGCAACTAACATAGATTTCGTTTTCATAGTGTTAATATTTTTTGTTTCATGTTTATGGTGCAAATGTACGTGGCTGCGCAAGGCGCGGCTGAAAGTTGTAAGTAAACTTGATTTTTAATTCAAAAAAACGTTTGCGAAAAATTCGATGATTAGCGTGACCTGAAATGAGCGGGTAAACAGTTCGTTGGCACGACTTTCATTGGGTTGTGGTTTCGCCAACGTTTGCGCTATACCCCAAAAAAAACAAAAAAAGGCTCCGAAGAGCCTTTCTTAAACCAATTGCAGCGTGTTAGTACTGAACCTTCTTTGCTTCTCCGTTCTCGTGTATTACCTCAAAGGTAAGCGTGCCGCTTACTTTGGCAACCTTGTACACCTGTGCAAAATCACCGGTGGTTAGTCTTGCTTCGGTATGTAACAAACGATCGTTCTGATCAAAAATATTCACCGTCAGGTATTCCTTTCCTTTGCCTACGGCCGTTACCAAAAACTTGTTCTCAGCTCCGCCCACCTTCAGCACGTTCACCAGCTTCGAAACCTTACCTGCGCGGTAGTCCACCTTTTCAATCTGCTTGGTACTTCCATCGGAGATAGAAATAGTGTACTCGCCTTCGGGTAGTTCGCTGAAGTCATAAGGACGCAGGAAGCCATCTACATCTTTCAACGTTTCGCTATACACCAATCTGTTTTTAGCGTTGAAGATGGAAACCTTTACGTTGGCTGTTGATTCAGCTTTGTAGATAAGATGAAACTTGTTTCCATCTTTCTTCATTACCGCTACACCCGAAGCGCTGGTTGGATTGTCTTCACCAACGCCTGCAAACACACCTGCACTTACCAGTACAGCTGCTGCTGTTAATAATTTTTTCATAAACCTTGATCTTTTTGTACTTCAGACGGTAGGGCAAGGTTAAAAGTTGCAGCCGGTGTGTTAATTAGGATTAAAATGGAAGTTGAAAAAAATTAACGCAACACTTTTCTAAAAACCCCGTTCTTATACGGTTCAAACGTTTACATCTAATTCGAATAAAAGGCGTTCAATTGAGGTGAAACAAGTCTTTTGATTTTTCAACCTCGTGCAATAACCTGGTTTGGTAGCGAAGGCGTGTCAATAAAAAAGTTTCTTTTTTTTCGGCATCTAATTTTACAAAGCGCAGGCGTTCTTCGAAACTCAGATTCAATTCATTGGCCACATCATAAAAGCCTAACGAGTTGTGTTGGTTATTGATCTTCAAAAGTGTTCGGTATTCGGTGTACTCTTGCAAAAGCAATGGGCTTAGCGGGTGGCTGGTTTCCACGTTCCACAGACTTACCTCGCCACCCGGATAGAGTTTATCACGAAAAGTGCGGTAGAGCATTGCCATGGAAAACAAGTCGGTACACTTTACAATAATGTCCGATTCGCCCGAAGGGTACCGCTTCAGCACACTTTCCAGCTTTACCAGCGACCCAAGTTTTTCTTCGTTGGCGATGTGGTTGAAATAGATGCCGAAGGAAATATCGCGCGATTCGGCATCGTTCAGCAACTGTTTGTAGCGAGGCTCGAAAATATGAAGGGGTACCAGCTCTCCCGGCAAAGGAAAAATGGAGAGCGGAAACATGGGTATTTTTATCAGTTCTGACACAACACCTTAAACATGAAGCCCCGAAAAAGGTTACCTTAATGCACTCTAAAACGTTACCAGCGAAAAAGGTTTTTGAGAGAATTTTCTGATCAATTGCTGCTCTCCAGGCAAAAACGACAGGTTGATCAGGAAGGAAAAGCCCGCTATTTCCGCCCCCAACTTCTGCACCAGTTTGCCCGCGGCTGCCGCTGTGCCCCCCGTGGCAAGCAGGTCATCGTGCACCAGCACCCGCTGGCCTTTTGCTACTGCATCCTGGTGCACTTCAATGGCGGCCTGCCCGTATTCCAACGCATATTCTTCGCGAATGGACTTGTAGGGTAGCTTACCCGCTTTTCTGATGGGAATGAACGGCAGGCCCATGACCTGCGCAATCATGCCGCCCAGTATAAAGCCACGGGCTTCGATGCCCGCCACCGCATCTATGGCTTGTTGCCTGAAGTTTTCGGCTATGGCCAACACAATTTCTTGCCGGAGGGCCGCCTGCGCCAATACGGGCGTAATATCTTTAAAGACGATACCCGGCTTCGGAAAATCGTGTATTTCGCGGATATTCATCTTGATTTTTTCAGCTAATTGCATGCGGCAAATTAACGCAATTTCAACCAGTGGCTGCGCAAAAGATTTCTCAATGTAGGCACAGCTGTTTACGATTAGTTTGCAGATGCCGGCAACTAAGCGTAAACCCTATTTTCTGTTTAGCACCGAAACAACCCTTACTATGCGAATAGAAACACGTTTGCTCGAAGACGAACTGTACCAGTCGGCCAATGAAGCAGGCCATGAGGTGCTGATAGACATGCGGCCTGCTACCGAAAAACAACACCAATCGCCTGTGGAACTGTTGCTCTCTGCCCTGGCAGGATGTGCCGCGGTAGATATCGTGGCCATCCTGAGGAAAAGACGAAAGAACTTCCATGGCCTCACCATTATTACTGACGGCCACCGCAATGCCACACCTCCTCGTTATTTCAAAACCATTCACTGCACGTTTACAGTGTATTCAACCGAAGTAACCACAGACGAATTGCAGAAGGCGGCACACCTCTCGCTCGAGAAGTATTGTTCGGTAGCCTCATCGCTTAAGTCTGAAATTACCTTTTCGGTGATGGTGGAGCCCCCTACCCGCGAATGATCTTGCCTTGCAAAATCACCTGATCGACTAGGCTCTTGCCGAACGAATAGGGCAAATAGGCCAGGGAAGGCATGGGCCGGGTAATAAAAATATTGGCCACTTTTCCGGGTGTGATACTTCCATGCGTGCCTAACAGGCCTAGCGTATAGGCGGTATTGATGGTGCATGCATTGATGGCCTCCTCGGGTGTCATCCGCATTTTAATGCAGGCCAGCGAAAGCATAAAAGGCATGTTGCCGCTGGGTGAACTGCCGGGGTTATAGTCGGAGGCAAAAGCCACGGGCAAACCCTTTTCAATCATTTTTCTTACCGGGGGAAAGGGCAGGTTGAGAAAGAATGCCGCCCCAGGAAGGGCCACGGGCATGGTGGCGGTGTCTTTTAATATTTCAATCTCTTCCTCCTCCATGTTCTCCAGGTGGTCTACACTAATGGCGCCTGTTTTCACGCCCACCTGCACACCACCCGACCGGTAAAGTTGGTTGGCATGCAGCCGGGGTATTAAGCCGTAGCGCTTTCCTTCTTCTACTATTTTCTCCGTTTCGGCCGGGTTGAAAAAACCCTGTTCGCAAAACACATCGATGTATTCGGCCAGCTTCTCTTCTGCCACGGCCGGTATCATTTCGTTTACAATCTTTTGAATATAGTCTGCTTTAGAAGTGCCTGCTGGCACCGCATGGGCACCCAGAAAAGTTGTTTTAACGGTAAGCGGGGTTTCTTTGGCGATGCGCCTGGCTACCCGCAGCATTTTTAGTTCATCTTCCAGCGTAAGCCCATAGCCGCTTTTTATTTCAACCGCGCCTGTACCCGTCTCAATGATTTCCCAGGCGCGCGGCAAGGTGCGTTCCAGCAATTCATCGTCCGAAAGGGCCTGCAACCTGCGCGCTGAATTCAGTATGCCTCCGCCACGGGCCGCTATTTCTTCGTAGGTGGCGCCTTTAATTTTCATTACAAACTCCTCCTCGCGCGTGGCGGCAAACACCAGGTGGGTATGCGAATCAACAAAGCTAGGAAACACAAAGCACCCCGTGGCATCAATCACGTGCCCACCGGCTTCCCTGAACTCACTCATGGGCCCGAAGGAATCGATCAGCCCGCTTTTGATTCGCAGGTAACTATCGTTTATTACCGGTAACTGCGACATGGCAGAACCCGCCACAAAGCCAGGTGTGGATGAGCGCACCTGCACCAACCCTTTTATGTTGGTAATTACTATTTCTGAAATCATCATTCCTTGCCGGAAATTACGCGGAAAGCGGACGCAACGTGTGGCTGTTATTTGCCAAACGACTCCACTTTGTAATCGAGGTTGGTACTGTAGATGGGGAAACTGATTTTAAACATGGCAAAGAATCCCCCACCCGATACGCTGGGGCGATAACCAATTTCGCCTCCATAGGCCCAACTCAGGGTGCGATTAAATTTCCCATCGATACCTATGCGACCACCAATCGCATTCTTTTTGATGGGCGTGGTGGCATATTCCTGGCCATTGTAACGAACGGGGTCTAAGGTAAGGTGAGGCGCATATTGCAAATCAAAAAAAACAGTCATGATACCATCGTCAACTCCTTCCTCATACTTATCAAAGCTTACGGCAATGTTGCGAATCCACGACATGGAGCCACCCAGATAAATGGATGTTGAATAGATGCTGCTGAACACGTTAAAGGGTGAGTTAGGTCCGTTGTTCGGATCGGTAAGTGGCAGGCCCTCACCGTTTTCGTTCACCAGGTCGGCATTGGTTAGACCTTGGTCTTCCAACACCCGGTTTAAATCAGTCGTTCCATTCCACGCCACTACACCCAGGCGCACACCATAAATTTGTCTTAGCTTGCAGGGCACCTCGGCATGCAAGGGCACGCGGGCTGCCCACTTGTTGCCCTTATAGCTGTTTCGGTACAGGGCCATTTTGGTTTTGGAACTAGTCTCGAAATCTTTAACGTGATAGGTTCCGCCCACTTCGTAATAGTTAAATACCTCTGGCTTGTTTTCTACATTGCTGTTTCGCGCTGCCAGGTCTCGGTTAAAGTCGTAAAACGAGCGGCTGTAACTTTTGCGCATGTGTGCCTTAAAGTCGGCCTTCTCTTTCAGGTAATAATGAGCCTCCACGCCAAAGCCTGCGTTTACGTTGGTGGCAAAAACCTCTCCGTAGAAGGGCTGAAATCCCACAAAAAGTTTATTTACGGAGAAGGGCTCATCATACAGTTCTTCGAAAGTGACCGCTGTTTTATCGGAGCGGTCGTTTTGCGAAAAAGTGACCTGCGCCACCAGCAGGGCCGCAAACAATAAGAAGTAAGTCCTCTTCATTCTACAAAGATAAAAATATTCCCTTAAGCCACCTGCTGCGCTGGCAATCCCAACTGCACTGCCTGTTGGGCGTACAGCTTCTCTGCCAGTTCATCGTTGGTAATGTGGTAACGGGCGCCAATGTATTTCATCACCTTGCCCTCGGTGTCGGCCACCGGCACAATGGTGGCGTCCACCCAATAGTGTGTGCCATCTTTGGCCCTGTTTTTTATGATTCCACGGAAAACCTGACCACTCTTAATGGTTTGCCACATCTGCTTAAACAACTCCTTGGGCATGTCTGGGTGGCGGAAGATATTGTGTCCCTGGCCAATCAGCTCTTCTTTCGAGTATTTGGATACCTGGCAGAGTTTGGTGTTAACGAAGGTGATGGTGCCAAAGGTGTCTGCTTCGGAGAGGATTGTGGTAAGGGCAAACACGTGGTCGCGTTGCAGCAACTGCTCTTTAGCTGCCTCCGACTCGCGCATTTGCCGCTGTAGTTCCTCCTGCGTAGCCGACAGCTCTTCCATATTCTGGCGCATTTCCTCTTCCTGCGCTTTCATTTCTTCGGCCTGCTGTTGCGTTTGCTCTAACAACTCGCGTGTGCGTTGGTTCACCTTTACTGACGACACCGTGGCCCCGATGCTCTCGGCAAACTTCTCAACCAACTCTACCTCATGCGGCTGGTAGTTGTTGAACGATGCCAGCTCTAGCACTCCCAATACCTCTTCATTCACCTTCAGAGGCACCACGAGCAGCGAATTGGGCAGCGTGCCCCCCAGACCCGAGGTAATGTTTATGTAGCCCTCTGGTATTTCGGTCAGGTGAATTTTTTCACGCTCTAAGTAGCACTGCCCCACTAAGCCGGTACCGATGTCGATCTTCTTGGTCAGGAATTTTTTACGTTCGAAGGCATAACAGGCCACCAACTCCAGATAAGGTTGCTGGGCATCGTCATCGTTGAGGAGAAACAGGCCACCCTGGTTGCTGCGCGTGTACTTAACGATAAACTTTACGATGTTGTCGTACAACTCGGTGGACGAAGCGGCACTGCGCAAAATTTCGCCAATCTGGGCTACTCCGGTGGTTGTCCAGTTTCTGCGTTGCTCCTGCTCAGCATTTTCTTTTAGTTGCGTGCGCATACGCACCAACGTATCCGTTACATGGTCTTTGCTGTTTTCATCCAGGTTAAAGCTGAAATCTCCTGCAGACACTGCCTCAATAAAACCGGTAAGTTGCTTCATACGGTCTTCATCGCGCTGCAGTTTTTCCGATGTTTCTCTTTCTAACTGGTTGCGCTTGCGCTGAAGACGGAATATCCACACAGACAGTACGCCAAACAACAACACCACCAAACCGATCGAAATCCAAAACAGCGTCTTCATTAACTGCCGCTCACCGTCCATTCTTTTTTGGGTAATGGCCTGCAGGGTAGCCATGGATACGCTCACTTTTCCCAATACCTCGCTCACCTTCCTTTCAACATCTCTCAGCCCCGGCTGCCCTTCCAATTGTTGGAGTTCGCGTATTTTTGCAGCTTCCGCCAGCACCTCGTCCAAATCTAAAGCAGCCTGGCGCAACAGAGTAAGCACCTCATCATCGGTAAACTCCGTAAATGCTCCCCATTCGCTGGCGCCACCTTCGAAGGCCGTTTGCAGCGCGGTCTTCGCTTTCTGTAGCGGAGGCGCAAAGGTGGATTGCAGGTCGGCCCCCGACTGCAAGTGCTCGCCCCATTTTTCGCGGGCGGCATCTACCTGCGCTTGCACCCAAGACCCCATGAGCAGGTAGGGTTCTTTGTCCAGACGGGCAGAAGCGGTTCTGAATTCCAGAAAAACCGAGAACAGCACCAGACTTAGCCCGGCTGTTACAACGGAGAGGGTATAGTAAAACTCCTTTTTATTTTTCATGAGGGGGCCAGATACAGCGAAATTTAGATAAAACCGCTGGTCTGCCAATGTGGAAATTATGCAAAAACCTTACTTAGGGCGGTTGATGGCTTCTAATTGTCCACCTCTGAATCGCACAAAGGGCACAAATTGATTGTCTTGTGCACCCGCGTAGTTAAACCCAGCATATATAGAGCCCGGCTGGAAGCCATCCGTGGCCAGCCCCGGTAGGAAATATGTACCGTGGCGGGCCAGGGCTTTGCCAATCAACATCATAAATTCAAAGCCTGTAATAACTTGGGGGCGTGGGTACACGCCATGCTGGGCCAGGTATGCTTTTCTGAACGCTACAAAGGCCGGTGCATGCTCTGAGTAAAAACGCGGTGAGGCCAGCACCACGTGGTTTCTTTCATAATTGTCGAAACTGGTGGAGGTATTTTCAGGCGAAATCCACGACTCGTTGCCAATCACCACCACCGAGTCGCCCCGGGTGGTAACGCTGCTGTTTACCTTGGAGTAGATCAGCGGGTCGTCTGTGGCCACGTAAATCACACCAATGCTATCTTTTTTCAACACAAATTGGGTGGGATTTTTGAACTCATCGTACTCGGTGGCAGCCGTTAGGGTAGAGATGATGTTTACAGCCGTTTCACGGTGGTGCTCCTCAGCCAAAACAATCGGTACTCCCAACTCCTGCGCGCGTTGCATAAAAGCAAAAGCCTGCACTGAATCCTTAGGTGTATCGCCAAAGTAGACAATGCAGTTTTCTTTGGGGAACTGCTCGGCTACAAACTCAGCCGCACGAATGCCCATGGTTTTGTGGTTGGGCTGAAAGAGTATGGCAAAAGGATTTTCGCCCACATATTCTGCCGCATTGCCGGGGCTTGCCATCACAATCTCGTTGGCCATCGAAAATTCCTGTACCTTTTTGATATCTGTAAAAATGGGGCCCACCAGCACATCAGAATCTTTCAGCTCCTCGGCTTCCAAAATTTCGTTCAGTTTATCTACGCTGCGTTCGGTGTCGTACAGCCGTAAATCGATGTGGATGTTTTTTGCTTCCAGCGAATCTACGGCCATGCGGATGCCCTGATACAAATCCAGCACTTGCTGATTTACCTTGGTGGCGGGGGTAGGTTCGAGCGTGGCCGCCAGAAACGGGAACAAGAGCGATACCACGTACCGATCTTTCATGGTACTAACGGGGCCCTGGTTCAGTTGAAATTCATCGCGGTTCAATTGAAAATAATTTACCAGCGAATCGAACTGTTGCAATACTTCGGGTTGGTTGGCATTGCGCGCCAGCAAACGCAACAGAGCCCTACCCACCTCCCGATCGGCCGGATAGTTTTCCAGCATCATACGAATGATTTCCGGGTCTTCAATCTGTGCAAGGTAATGCCGCTTCATGTTGGCAATGTCTTTCTCCATGGTACTATCGGAAAGGCCGCGCAACACCAACAGGCCCTGGAAGTACTCGCGTTGATCGAAGTAAAGTTTGGCTAACCAAAAATTCACTTCGTTCATTTGCTCCCACTCCGGGTATAGTTTGCGTATCTGCAACAGCATGTCTTTGGCCACGGCCGCATACCCTTGGTGATAAGCAGACAATGCGTAGTAAAAAGAGGCGTACTCTGGGTAAGGATTGTTGCGATCGTAAACAATCAGGGGTTTGAAAGCCTCCATGGCCAGGTTGTATTGTTTGTCTTCAAACAACTCCTTGGCATTTCGGTACAGGCGCCTGAAGTCCTGGCCATAGCCCGACAAAACCAGCACCATGGCCAGCAACAAAATGGCCACCCCCTTACAGGATATTCTGGTTTGGGTGTTAAGATCGTTCAGACTGAATTTCATTACTCCCATTCGATGGTGGCCGGTGGCTTGGTGCTGATGTCGTACACCACGCGGTTTACACCTTTCACTTTATTGATAATATCAGACGATACTTCGCTCAAAAACTCATGAGGCAGATGTGCCCAGTCGGCCGTCATGCCATCTACGCTTACCACCGCACGCAGCGCCACCACTTTTTCGTAGGTGCGCTCATCGCCCATTACCCCTACCGATTGTACGGGCAAGAGAACGGCACCAGCCTGCCATACCTGATTATATAAATTGTGTTTGCGCAAAGCTCCGATAAACAGACTATCCACTTCCTGCAATATCCGTACCTTTTCTGCCGTAATGTCGCCCAAAATGCGAATGCCCAGCCCGGGGCCCGGAAAAGGGTGGCGGCCCAAAATGGCGGGGTCTATGCCCAGGGTTTTGCCCACCAGGCGCACTTCGTCTTTAAAAAGGGTATTCAGCGGCTCCACTACCTTCAACTTCATTTTCTCCGGCAAGCCACCCACGTTGTGGTGCGATTTGATGGTGACGGAGGGACCCTTCACAGAAATCGACTCAATTACATCGGGATAAATGGTGCCCTGCCCCAGCCATTTCACCTCTTCAATGCGGTGCGATTCTTCATCGAACACATCGATAAACGTTTTGCCAATGGCTTTGCGTTTGGCCTCCGGATCGGTCAAGCCATGCAAGGCAGTGTAAAATTTTTCTTTTGCATCCACCCCTTTGATATTCAGGCCCATGCCCTCGTAGGAGGTAAGCACTTGCGCAAATTCGTCTTTGCGCAGCAAACCATTATCTACAAAAATGCAATAGAGGTTTTTGCCAATGGCTTTGTGGATGAGCATGGCGGCCACGGTGGAATCTACCCCACCGGAAAGGGCCATCACCACTTTGTCGTTGCCGATTTTTTGCCTCAACGCATCGATGGTGGATTCCACAAACTGATCGGGGGTCCAATCCTGGGCGCAACCGCAAATGTGAACCACAAAATTGCGTAGCAGGTTTTTGCCTTCGGTGCTGTGCGTTACTTCGGGGTGAAATTGAATGCCGTATTGATTTGTTCCCTTTTTCTGGAAGGCAGCCACCTTTACCGTGGGCGTGCTGGCGATGATCTGATAGTCGTTGCCCAGCGAGGCGATGGTATCTGCGTGCGACATCCACACCTGCGAGTCGAGCGATATTTCTTTCAGCAGTTCGCTGTGGTGATCTACAGTGGTAAGGCGTGCCCTTCCGTATTCGCGCATGGTGGACGGCATTACCGTGCCGCCTGTTTTGTGGGCCATTAACTGGGCGCCATAACAAATGCCTAAAACAGGCAAATTGCCGAAGAGGCTGAAATCCACATCGGGAGAACCGGCATCGCGCACCGAACAGGGGCTACCCGACAGGATGATGCCCTTGATGTGGCTACCCAGGGCGGGCACTTTGCTGAATGGATGTATTTCGCAATAAACATTCAGTTCGCGCACCCTGCGGGCAATCAATTGTGTGTACTGCGAACCGAAGTCGAGGATGAGAATTTGCTCTGGCATGCGCAAAAATAAGCGGTTCCGGCCAGAGCGCAAGGAACAACGCCAAAGATACCCGCAATTACCAATCGAGGTGAACCAGGCCTATTTGCAAGCCGATGTTACTGAAGTTGTTGTACTCGTAATCTTCGCTGCTGGCGGTGGCAAAATCGAAATAGGCGCTTAGGTGCAGTGCCCATGGCTTCCGCTCGCTCAGGCGCAGCCACGCGCCCGCCTGTGGCCGGGTTAAAAAGCCCCATTCTCCGCTGGAGGTGGAAAAGACATTGTAATACATTTTGAAGTTGTAATATCCTGCCCCCAGGCCAATGCCCACATAGGGCATCAGCTTCCGTTCAGAAAAAAAGTAATAATCGAACACTACAGTTCCCTGGTAGGATTCAACGTATTTGAAGAAGTCGGTGGTCAGGGCGCCATTGCCGGTCTGGTAGGTCTGCCGGCCAATGTAGTCATCGTAAGTGGCCCAACTCAGGTCTATACCTCCGGCAAACTTTTCGTTAATCAATTCGCGATAGCCCAAACGCGCGCCACGCGCACTGAATTTGCCAGCGTAATCGGTATTGGAGAGCGGTTGGTTGCCTGCCCAGTTAACGAAGTACATTTTATCGAAATACTGAGCCTGGGCTGCGCTGGCCACCAGTGCAAACAGACTAAGAATAATTGCCTTTTTCATTTTTTAAGGTATGCTGATTGTGTGAACGCCTGATCTATCGCCTCCACCACTTTCGCATCTCTATCCACGGAGGTGATCAAATCGCCCAGGTTGGCTATCCAAATAATGCGGGGCCGGTTGGTCTGCGGGTCAATCTGGCGCAAGTCGGCAATCTCTACTACCAAAATGGCGGTGTTGCTGGTATAGAAACTTACAATGGGTATGCCGTAAAAGCCTCCGTATCCATAGTAGCCGCCCCAATAGCCCGGGTAGGAAACCGATTGATAGACGCTTACATCGTTTACGATGTAAGCATTCACGCCCAGGTCAGGATCTTCATCCAGGTCTACCCGTGTTCGGCCGGTTGCATCCATGTTGCGCTTGATGGCGTTCGTTATGCGCCTGCTGAAAGCATCTACAATGATGTTTCGGTTGCTGGAGTTAGAAATCAGCCCCACCGTGTCGAGCGGGAGCGTGTAGGTGTTGTATGTGCCGAAGTTGACACCAGGCTGGTAGGTGGTTTGCACCACCATGTCTTGCACCAGTTCACCTATATCGGGTTGGCTCATGCACCCGCCCAACAGGGCTACCCATAAAAAGGAATATCTCTTCATAACCTCGCTTCTCTGGACACAAGAAACGCAAAAATGGTTGGATTAGTGCCTTGATTCGGGATCTCTACGGGGCGCAAAGTTTGATTAGTTGCTGAGTCCGTAGCAGAACTCCTTCAGGTATTCGCCCGCCTGGTCTTCGCCATTGTAGAAGGCCTTGCGGAGGCAGCGGCAGCCCTCATCCAACTGATCGAGTTCTACCAGTGCAACGCCCTTATACATCGTGGCGGCTATGTTGTTGGGGTCGAGGCGCAGCGCCAAGTTCAGGTATTCCAGCCCGCGCGCGTATTGCTCCTGCTCCAGGCAAAACGAACCCGCGTAAAGGTAGGCGGGCAGATAGGTGGCATCGAACTGAATGGCCCTGTTGATGCTTTCAATGGCTTCTTCGAACTGATTGAGGTTGTATTGTGCAAAGCCCAGGTACATTTCTACTTCGGCATCGTCTTCCAGTTCTTTTGCCTGCAGGGCGTCTTTCAGCGCCAGTTCATATTCACCCGCATCGAGGTAAAGGCTGGCGCGCCACTTCAGCAATCCGGCATTGCCTTGCTGGTATCGAAGGGCCTCGTTCAGGTCGGCCAGTTGTTTTTCGGTATTACCCAACCCTTTGTGGGTAAGTGCGCGCAGCAAAAACGCCTGAGGGACAAGCGGGTAGGCTGGAATAAAGGCATCGAGATCGCTCAGTGCATGTGGAAAGTTGCCCATGCTGTAATAGGCCACTGCCCGTTTGTAGAGCGATCCAAACGCATCGCGGTCTTTCAACTTTGTTTTTTTGATGACCTTGGTATAGTAGCGGATGGCACCGGAAAAATCCTGCCGGTCCATCAGCGTATCGGCCTGTGCTTCCCACTTTTTCCAGGCAGGCGCTTGCGCGGCAACAGGTAGCGCCAGCAGCAAACATGCAAAGAAAGAAAGCAACTTAGGCATTGGTGAGCGCCTTGTTTCTGTCGCGCTTGCGTTCGTTTTCGCTAAGTAGAATTTTACGCAGACGAATAGACTTGGGTGTTACCTCCACGTATTCGTCAGACTGAATGTATTCCAAAGCTTCTTCGAGCGAAAACTTGATAGGAGGCGCGATGCGCATCTTTTCGTCTGAACCGGAGGCGCGTATATTAGTGAGCTTCTTTGTTTTGGTAACGTTTACCACCAGGTCGCCACTGCGGCTGTGCTCGCCAATTACCTGGCCTTCGTACACAGGTTCGCCCGGTTCGATAAAAAACTTACCGCGATCTTGCAGGTTGTGCAAGCTGTACGGAATGGCCTCGCCTTGTTCCATCACAATCAAACTGCCGTTGATGCGGCCCGGTATTTCGCCTTTGTAAGGCTGATATTCTTTGAAACGGTGCGTTACGATGGCCTCGCCCGCGGTAACGTTCAACAAATAGTTACGCAACCCAATAATTCCGCGCGAAGGGATGATGAACTTCAATATCATGCGGTCGCCTTTCGGCTCCATGTTCGACATTTCGCCTTTGCGCTGCGATACCGTCTCGATGGCTTTACCCGAATCGGCTTCCGGCAGATCGATGGTGAGTTCTTCCACCGGCTCGCATTTTACCCCGTCAATTTCTTTAAAGATTACCTGTGGCTGACCAATCTGCAACTCGTAACCTTCCCTGCGCATGGTTTCAATCAGCACCGACAAGTGCAGTACACCGCGCCCAAATACCATAAAAGAATCTGCGGAGCCCGTGTCGCCCACGCGAAGTGCCAAGTTCTTTTCTAATTCTTTGTCCAGCCTGTCTTTAATGTGGCGTGAGGTTACATACTTACCCTCTTTGCCATAGAAGGGCGAGTTGTTGATGGTGAACAACATGCTCATGGTAGGCTCATCGATGGCAATAGACTTCAAAGCCTGTGGGTTGTCGGCATCAGAAACGGTATCACCAATTTCAAAACCTTCCAACCCCACAATGGCGCAAATTTCACCCGCCTTTACCTCTTCTACCTTCTGTTTTTCGAAACCTTCGAAGGTGTACAATTCTTTCACGCGGGTCTTTACGATTGCTCCCCCATCGCGTTTCATCAAAGCAACCGGCTGGCCGGCCTTTATAGCACCGCGGTGCACACGCCCAATAGCCACCCTACCGATGTAAGAAGAATACTCCAGCGAAGTAATCAGCATTTGGAGGGTGCCTTCTTCCACTTTAGGTGCTGGAATATGCTCGATGATGCCATCGAGTAAAGCGGTAATGTCGGTGGTGGGCTTCTTCCAGTCGGTACTCATCCAGCCTTGTTTGGCCGAGCCATAGAAGGCGGGGAAATCGAGCTGATCTTCGGTGGCATCGAGCGAAAACATCAGGTCGAAAACAGCCTCGTGCACCTCATCGGGGGTGCAGTTTTTCTTGTCTACTTTATTGATTACCACAATGGGCTTAAGACCCAATTGTAACGCTTTCTGCAACACAAAGCGCGTTTGGGGCATTGGCCCTTCAAAAGCATCTACCAGCAGCAGGCAACCATCGGCCATGTTGAGCACGCGCTCCACCTCGCCCCCAAAGTCGCTGTGGCCTGGGGTATCTATCACGTTGATTTTATAGTCTTTGTAACGAACAGAAACGTTTTTGGCCAAAATGGTAATACCCCGTTCGCGTTCGAGGTCGTTGCTGTCCATGATCAATTCGCCCGGATTTTCGTGCGCTTTGAAGAGATGACCCGCATGTAAAAGCTTATCGACCAGTGTGGTTTTACCGTGGTCTACGTGTGCAATAATTGCGATATTCCTGATTTTTTGAACGTCCATGACCTCTGTTTCCTGAAATAAGGCCGCAAAGGTAGGTTAATTTCAGGACTTTATTGTGAGGCTTGGCTAAAAAGGGAGCCGGATTTAGGCCAATGACAGAGCAAAGTGATCAAAACCTAATTTCGCACTGCAACAAAGGCGACTTTATTAATCCGGTTTCACTACCAGACAAAATATATTTTTTTTCCAAAAGTTGGTAGCACAGTGCCAATCTTGTCTCAGGGTCTACAACCCAATATTCCTTTACTCCAAACGATTCATAAAGGTTTCTTTTCTTAACAAGGTCGTAGTCTTTATTGCCTGGCAAAAGAATTTCAACCAACAAATCCGGCACGCCATGAATGTGCCCGTTTGGTTCAATGATGCCTTTATTCTCGCTCAGTACAACGATTATGTCAGGTTGCACCGCATTGCTTGTTTCATCAAGATATACATCGAATGGAGCGATGAACAATACAGCCTTACCATTTGCTTCGAATTGATTGTAAAGAATATTGTTGATTTTATTCAATACCAACTGATGCTTGGAAACTGGCGAAGGTGACATATACAACACATTGTCAATAAGCTCAGCCAAAGTTCCCTCGGGAAGCATTTTGTATACCTCCATCATGGTTCTGGGTGGCGATTCAATAAGTTTTTTCACAAGCTAAAGATACAAATTTCCCAAACAAGGTATTTCTCATTCATCCCCGTAAGCACCACAATAACTTACCTTCTAAACCTCAGAAAAGTACCCATTGGCAAATTGCTGCCGTTTAGAGAGCGAAGAAAGAATTCTCCGTATGCGGGATCGATATTTCCAAAATGTGTTTTCACTACGTTTAACCCTACCAGCGAAGAAAGGCCAACGGCATACATGGAAAGAATTAAAAAAGATTGAGATGGTTCCAGCAATGCCGCGGCACCGCCTACCAATTCGTCTAACTTTTCCTGCAAGGTCCACTTCTCGCCTTCGGGACCACGGCCATAAGGTGGCGGATCCATAATGATACCGTTGTATTTGTTACCCCGCTTCACTTCGCGCTTCACAAACTTCAATGCATCTTCATACACCCACCGAATGTCTTTCTGATGGTTTAGCTGCATGTTTTGATTGGCCCAGTTAATGCCTGGGCGTGAGGCATCGCAATGGGTTACATCGGCACCCGCCATCTTGGCTACTACAGAGGCCGCACCGGTGTAGGCAAACAAGTTGAGCACACGTGGCTGGGGAAGCCCCCACGACCGTACGGTGCTGTAGATAAAATTCCAGTTTTCGCCTTGTTCGGGAAAGATACCCACGTGGCCGAAGCCGGTGAGCGCCAAACGCAACGTCAGGCTAAAATCTGTGTTGCGGTAAACAATGTTCCAACTCTCGGGCATTTCCTTCAGCCGCTTCCAGCCGCCCTTTACTTCGTCTGTAAAACGGTAGTTGTCTTTCTGCTCGCGGGTAAAATGGGCATGCGCCATTTTTTTCCACTCGGTTGGTGCCAGGGCTGGTTGCCAGATGGCCTGAGGCTCCGGCCGGATCAAAACATATTTGCCAAAGCGCTCCAGTTTTTCGAAGTGGCCAGAATCTATCAGCTCATATTCTTTCCAGGTAGAGGGGTAAAGTAGTTGCATCTAAGTTGGGATGTTGCCGAAAGTTATAGAACTTTGTGCAATCGTTGCCACCTTGCATGACGAAACCTGTTCGCTATAAATCGCTGCTGATATTTGCCGCCATTGCCGTGCTGGAAGCCGCCTGTTGCGTGATTGACACGTGCGGATGTGGCAACACCGAAGGTTCCACCCGCTACCGCATTAAAGGATACGACCTCTCCACTTACGATGGCAGTACGCTGGTAACGGTTACCAATCAATCTGTGCAGGCCACCAACCTGCGCCTGGTGCTAACGCCCGAAACTGAATTCATCTCTGCCGATCATCGTGCATTCAAAGCGCTCTATGCCTGCTCACCTCCCGAACCGGCACCCACTCAAAACATCCTGAGTTTCGCCATTACCAGCGAGCAAGATTTTCTGCTACCCAACACAACGATTGAAGCCGGCCAAAGCCTGAACAGTATCTTCTTTCTTTCAAACGGCCCCTATGGCGAAGGGCAGCTCGTATCTTTTCTGGCATCGCCCAATATAGACGCTTCGTTGTACGAATATTCACTGCGCATCTTTCAATCAATTATCAAGGAGCAAAGGCATACCTTTACCGTAGAGGTTACGCTGAGCGACAATCAGAAGTACGTATTTAAAACACCCGCGCTATTGCTTCAGCCCTGACAGCATGCAGCCTCACTTTAAAATCACCAGCACATCCAACCCCAAAATAAAAAGTCTGTTGGCGCTGGAAAAACCGCGCGAACGCAGAAAGCAACAGCTCTTTGTTATTGAAGGATTGAAAGAACTAAAGTTGGCGCTGGAAGCGGGTTATAAAATCGGCAACCTCTTTTATTGCGATGAACTGGTAAACCTGCCGGAAGCGCTGCCCGGCATGGTGCACGAAAAGCTGTTGATACCCGTCTCGAAAGAAGTATTCGATAAGATAGCGGTGCGCGAGAACTCTGGCGGTGTAATAGCCGTGGCGGAAATGAAAATGCACCGGTTGGAAGATTTACAATTGAGTAGCCATCCGCTGCTTTTGGTTTTAGAGGCGGTGGAGAAACCGGGCAACCTGGGTGCCATTATGCGCACGGCCGATGCCGCCAACGTAGATGCCGTTATTGTGTGCGACCCGCACACCGACTTGTACAATCCTAATGCCATTCGTTCCAGCATTGGTTGCGTATTTACCAAACAAATAGCGGCCACCACCTCATCAGAAGCCATTGCCTGGTTGAAGAAACAACAGGTAGCCATCTATTGCACCTACCTGCATGCCTCGCGACCCTACCACGAGGTAGACTACCGGACAGGCTGTGCCATTGTAATGGGCACGGAGGCCACAGGCCTCTCGCAACAGTGGGTAGAAAATGCCACAGCCAACATCATTATCCCCATGCTGGGCAAAATCGACTCGATGAACGTTTCTACCGCTGCGGCCGTAGTGGTGTTCGAGGCGCGCAGACAGCGGGGGTTCGTTGCAGTTTAGCTCATTTTTTGTAACTTTATTTTAAACCTTAAAGAACTCCGGAATGGGTAAACTGCAACCACCGGAAGACGTTGAATCGAGAGATAAGTTCCTCAACTCCCTGGCCGAATCGTACCTGGTTCAGGACGCCATTCTTAATTCCACCGAACTTTCAGTTATTTCCGTAACCAAAGACGGCATCATCAACAGCGTAAATCCGGCTGCAGAAAAATTACTGGGCTACACCGCGCAGGAGTTGATTGGCAAGAAAACACCCGTTATCATTCACGACCCGCACGAAAAACAACAACGCGCCAAAGAGCTAAGCAAAGAATTGGGCTTTGCCATAAGCCCGGGCTTTGATGTGTTTGTTGCCAAAGCCAAACACACCAAGCAAGCCGACCGCAGGCGGTGGACGTACGTACGCAAAGATGGAAGCCGCTTCCCGGTGTTGTTATCTGTATCGGGAATCTTTAACGAAGCAGGTGAAGCCATCGGCTTTCTGGGCATTGCCACCGACATGACAGAGCAGGCACGCGAGGAGCAAGAGAAGAAAAAAGCCGAGCAGCAACTGGCGGAAAGTGAGCAAAAGTTCAGGCTGCTGGCAGAAAACATTCCGGGCGTTATCTATTTGTGCCGCAATGATGTAAGCTATTCAATGGTGTACCTGAACGAGCGCGTGGAAGAACTAACCGGGTACAAGGCCACCGAATTTCTGGCAGGCTCCGTTCATTTTGTGCAGTTGTATCACCCGGATGATGCACCGGCCGTTTTTGAGCAGGTGGACAAAGCATTGGCGTTGCGCAAGAGCTTTCACCTGGAATACCGCATTCAACACAAAAATGGCGAATGCCGGTGGGTGGAAGAAGTGGGCGTGGGCGTATATCGTGATGGAGAACTGGCGTTGATAGAAGGATTCATCTGCGACATTACCGAACGGAAAAAAAATGAGTTGAGCCTTAAGAAGATGGCGGATGAAAACAACCGCATCTTTAACTACTCCATACACCTGCAGGTAATTGCCGGCTACGATGGCTTCTTTAAAAAGGTAAACCCGGCCTGCGCAAAGATATTGGGTTGGTCTGCCAGCGAAATGAAGCAAAAACCTTTTGTAGAGTTTGTGCACCCGGATGACCGGACTTCCACCCAGGCTGCTTTCGGCCAATTGTTGAAAGGAGAAGATGTGGCATCATTCGAAAACCGGTACCTATGCAGAAATGGCACCTACCGCTGGCTGCTGTGGAGCAGCTCTACCGATGTGGAACGTGAATTGATATACGCCACCGCCATCGATATTACCGAAAGAAAAAAAACCGAAGAGAACCTGGTGGTTTCGAAAATAAACCTGGAGTCGGCTGCTGAAGAACTGCGGGATCAAAACCACCAACTCAACCAGTTTGCACACATATTGTCGCACAACCTTCGTTCTCCGGTAGCTAACATTGGTGCGCTGATTGGCCTGCTGAACGAACAGAGTACCATGGCAGACTATCGCGAGATCTTTCGAAATCTGAAAATTACCGCCACTAGCTTGCAGGGCACCCTGAACGACCTGGTGGATACGCTCGACATCAGCAAGGCTTCGCGAACAGAAAGGGTATTGTTGAACTTTGCGGAAACCCTCGAACAGGTAAGAAAAGATCTAATAGGTGAGTTGATATCATCGCATGCAGACATTGAAGCCAACTTTAACCTGGCACCAGAAATTTTCTACAACAAAACCTACTTCGAGAGTATCATACTTAACCTGTTAAGTAACGCGCTGAAATATCGCTCACCCGCGCGCAAGCTTAAAATTAAATGCAGCACACGGCCGCTCGGAGAAAAAGTGATGTTTACTTTTTCTGATAATGGGCTTGGTATTGATCTAAAAAAATATGGCGATCAGATTTTCGGCTTGCGCAAGACCTTCCACCCCCACCCCGATGCCAAAGGTGTGGGGTTATTCTTAACCAAAACACAAATCAACGCCATGGGTGGTAGTATAGATGTTGCCAGCGAAGTTGACAAGGGCACGACCTTTACGATCATCTTTTGAACTTCAATCCAGCGGACGCTTCTTAATCATACCTCCCTTGATGTCGTTCACACTATTTTCCACCACAAAGGCATGTTCATCAATTTTGATGATCTCGGTCTTTAATCGCTGAAGTTCCAGTCGGGTGATAACAGAGAATATAACATCCTGATCTTTTTCCCGCAGGCCCTGTTTTCCATATCCTCCTTTACCTTTCAGAATCGTTACCCCTCTCCCCAGCTTCTGAATAATAGCGTGTTTGATTTCATCGCTTTTGTCGGATATGATAATCACGCTGGTGTACTCCTCAATGCCATGAACTACAAAATCCACGGTTTTAGATGCTGCCAGATAGGTGAGTATGGCATACATGGCAGTTTCAATATTTAGCAAGAATGCGGCTACTGAAAAAATAAGTATGTTGAAGAACAAAATAATATCGCCAACTGTAAGTGTTGTTTTTTTACTGGTGTAAATGGCCAAGACCTCGGTTCCGTCTAACACGCTGCCTCCTCGAATAGAAAGGCCAATACCTGCGCCCAGAAAAAAGCCCCCAAAAATGGCAATCAAAAGCTTATCCGAGGTTATCAGCGGAAAGTCGATGAAGGCAAGGGCTAAGGCAAGGCCCGAAATAGCTACCAAAGACTTGAACGCAAAAATAGGTGATATCTGTTTATAACCAATCACCATAAATGGCAGGTTAATAAGTACTACCAGGTAGGAAAGAGGAACACCTGTAAGCAATTGGGTGAGCAAAGAAATGCCCATCACACCACCATCGAGGAAGTTATTTGGCAGCAGGAATCCCTTGAGGCCAAATCCGGCAGACAAAATACCAAGCGAGATGAAGAAAATATCTTTCACCACCCGTTCGATGTGTATGCGCCTCAGCCTCAGCCGCTGTAGTTCCAATAATCGCTCGCGTGTAGACATTTGTGCTAAAATACAAAAGCCATCCCTCAATTTTGGGATGGCTTTTGTGCGGAGCAGTATTTGTCGTCAGTCTTTGCTCACCCCCGGCTCACGTTTCAAGAATTCATCGTAAAGCAGGGTTTGTCTGCTTACCATGGGCATTTGCCAACCTTCAATAAATACGTGCGAAACCTGCGTTTTGGTTTCGAAAGGGTCGCCATCGCAAACAAAAAGGTTTGCTACCTTTCCCACTTCAATAGACCCCAACTGATCGGCCACGCCAAAAATTTCTGCCGGAACAATGGTGATGGCCTTCAGTGCATCTTCTTTGTTCATTCCATAGGCCACCGCAAAGCCGGCATGGTAAGGCAGGTTACGGTAGTTGGAGTTGCCGTCCTCCATCGAGCGGATGGCCACCTTCACTCCGGCTTTCTTCATGAGGCCCGCATTTGCATAGGCGGCATCGTAACGGTCGTACTCGCGGGCAGGGATGGCAATTACCGGCCCGGTAATAACGGGAATGTTTGCCTTTGCAATTTCTTCCGCCACGCGCCAGCCCTCGCTTACTCCGGTCAGAATTACTTTCTTCACTTTACGATCGGCCACCCACTTAAGAGCCGCTTTGATATCCTTGGCTGCATTCACCTCAATCATCATGGGCATCTCCCCTCGAACCACCGGAACCAATGCCTGCAATTCGGGGTAGTAACCTACCCCTTTGCCTTGAGTAGCCGAATCAAGCCGGTGGTACTGGTTGGCTTTCTCCCAGGCGTCATCCAGCTGTTTCAGAGCCTTTTCTGTTGCCTTCTTGATTTCATCGTCCGTTCTGCGATCGAAGAAACCCCTGCGGCCGGTGTTGGGAAAGTTAACGGCCACACCCTGGAAACCCGCATACATTTGATCGGGCGTGTAGCCATGCAGATTAATCAGCGCGGCAGTGCCAGGCAGCAGCCCACCATCGGGAATGGTGAGGCCGGTGGTTACACCACTTACCCGTGTAATGGGTATGGCAGCAGAGTTGGGATTCACTGCCGTTAATGCCTGCATTTGCGGAATCACTTCGCCATAATCGCGTTCGTCAGATGCCTGCGGTATCTGGCCAATTTCCATCAAACCCAAACGGGTGCCTCCGTCAATCATGCCGGGGTAAATAAATTTGCCTTTGCAATCAATTACCTCAGCCCCTTGTGGCACGGCCACATTGGTGCCCACCGCCTCAATTTTGCCATTGCGAATAATGAGCGTACCGTTGGAAATGATTCCGTTGGTTACCGTTTCGATGGTAGCATTGGTGAGCGCGAACGTGCCGGTTTTGGCTTTCGGACTTTGCGCTTCCGCCCTTAGTATGGATACGATTACCAAAACGGCCATGATACCCGACATGAGTTGAAAATTCTTCTTCATAATCTTCATTATCTGTTAAGTCCGAAAATGTATTCAAAATCGGTTCCCTGCATGCAATTCTCGTGGTTGTGGCCGGCTGCTCCATGAATGGTTACCTCAATGGTTTCTTTCGGATCGGGGAACAGCCGCATGTCGGCCGGGTCTTTGGCACGATCGAAGCGCACAATACCGTCTACAATGGTGTATTGTGGCACGCCATATATGGAAAGCGGGTGGTTCTTAAAAATAGCAAAGTCAGCATCCTTGCCCACTTCGATAGAGCCAACGCGGTTTTCTATTCCCAATTGCTTAGCCGGATTGATCGTGATCAACGACAGGGCTTCATCGTCCGTCAGGTTGCCATATTTCTGCGTTTTGCCTGCTTCGTGGTAGAGGTGGCGAATCAGATCGGGAGAATCTGAGTTGATAGAAGTTACCACCCCGTTACGCACCAATATGGCGGCATTGTAAGCTGTGGAGTAATATACCTCCAGCTTGTAAGCCCACCAGTCGCTAAACACCGAGGCGCCAGCGCCAAACGCTGCCAACTCGGGGGCCACTTTAAATCCTTCATTGGTATGTTGAAATACCACTTTCTTCACACCAAAATCTCTGCACACATTCAACAACATATTTATTTCATCGGCACGGTAGCTGTGGCAATGCACAATGATGTTGCCTTTCAGAATGTCGGCCAGTGTTTCGTGGCGCAGGCTGTAAGCAGGAGGCGTACCACGGAAGCCCTTTACGGCCTTGGCTTTGTTGTAAGCATCCCACTTCTCCATGTATTCTTTGGCTTCGCTGAAGGCTTTGCGAATAACGAATTCCACACCCATGCGCGATTGTGGCTGTGTGCCGTCTCTGCGCCCGTGATTGGTCGGGTTTTCCCCCAGCGCAAATTTGATGGTGCGGGGCGCACCTTCCATCTTCATCAACTCGGGGTCGAAGGTGCCATAGCGGTGTTTAATGGTTTCGCTCTCGCCACCGATGGAGTTGGCAGAACCGTGCAGTGCGTGCGAAATGGTGCAACCACCTGCCAGCGCACGGTAGATGCTTACCTGCAAAGGATTCACCATATCACCCGTTTTCACCTCGGGTGTAATGGCATTGGTGCCCTCATTAATGGCATCCAGACCAATGTGCGAGTGCGCATCAATAATACCGGGCATCACAAAAAGGCCCGTGGCGTCCACCACCCGGGCACCACTCGGTGCTGCCAGGTTTTTGCCTATCTGGCTGATCTTGCCATCTTTTACCAGCACATCGGTATTTTCTAGTGTGCCTTTGGTAACGGTTAGCACCGTTCCATTTTTAATTAGCATGTTGCCCTTCTCTACCTGGGCAAAGGTTGCACCGGCCACCAAAAAGGCAAGTGCATATAGTATCGTCAGTTTCTTCATAGGTCTCACTTTTTACTTTTTAGGATCGCGCGATGCCTTCATCGGGAAGCTGCCCATCTGGCCCGCAGTAAGGTTTCCTTCCATGGTGTCGCCATCGATCGTGGCAGATACCTGTATGTTGATTTTGTTGCTGCCAAAGTCGAGCGTGTACGAGAAGGTCAGTGTGCTTCCATCCAGCGAAACATCCTGCAATTCACTTTCGCGGTTCATACTGGTAATGGTGCCCGACAGTCGTCCACCATCGTCCTTAATCACAATTTTGCCGCTGCCTCCTTGTGGAGACTCTACCGTGTACGACCAGGAGCCCGAAGCATTGGCTTTGCCATCCGACTTTTTCTCCGGTTTCGATTCGAGTGTAAACACATCGCCATCTACAAACACATAGCGCACCTTGGCCTTCTCGGTAAAGTAAGGTTTATCTGAAATGACCAGGTTGGCAATCTTGCCATTATCTACTGTACCCAGGCGGTCGCTCAAGCCCAGCAGTTGGGCAGGTGTGGTTGTTAAGGCTGCCAACGCAGCATCTTCCGTAAGGCCCGCTGCAATCATTCTGCGCAGGTTGGCCGGTATATCTTTTGTTTTGGCACTGAGGGTAGAAAAGCCAAATGGAATACCCGCTTTGCTGAATGCTGCGGCCTGCCCCGTGAAGTTGGCAATGGCTTCCAGCTTGCGTTTATCAAGCGCCTGCTGCTCGGCAGAGTTCGTGCCCTCGTCTTTCTTCTTGTCGTCTTTTTTGGGTTCTTCGGGCAAATCGAGCGAGAGGAAAACTTTGGCGCCAGCCGCTTTCACCTTATCGGTAATGGCCCACCCTTCCTTCAGATCGCCAATGGTGAGTGCGAAGTTCAACTCGTTTTTAAGTGTGAATACACGCTGCGTTTCCAGCAGCCGCTCCGACTTGAACAGAACCGGCAGGCGCTGGTCGATTACCGGGTAGAACGACTCCAGAATGCGGTCGCTCACCGGTCTTTCCAACCCATTGCGGTTAGAGGCGTAGGTGGTTTCGTAATTCTTGTTCAGCACGGCATTGCGATACAAATCGCGGAACTTAGCCATCACACCCATCACCGTTGCCGGGTAAGCACCCTGCACGGGCGTAAGCTCTGCATAAAATGCAGACTTGTTGAGCAACAACGATTGATCGGGCGCCTTGCCACTTAAAAAAACCAGCGCGGCATGGCCGGGTAGCGGATGGCCGTAGGGCACCACCTGGGCCACCGTAAAGCCCAGGTTGCGCAACTCTTCCACCGACTTATCGCTGGTGTTCAGCGCTGTTCTTACCTCGTTCTGGGGTGTAATGCCGGCACGCTCAGGCGTAGGGTTGCCCGGGTCTTTGGGGCGCTCGCGCCTTTCTTCTTTGGGCTTTTCTACACCCACACGCGACAGGCCATCGATAAAGCCCGCATACACGTACATGGAATCTGCTTTGATCACAATGGCATCGGCCGGAATGTTGATGCCCTTGCCCACCGACTGGATGATACCATCTTTGATGACAATGGCACCCATATCGACCTTGCGGCCGGGGGCCTGCACAATGTTCACATTTTTAAGGGCGTAAGTTCGGGAAACGGGCGCCAGTTCGTCTTGCCCCATCAGCACAGCGGGCCACAACAGAATCAGAACCAGCCCCTTTATCATTCTTCGACCGAATGATAACGGTAGCGTACACTTCATCATAAGTTCAGGTTTTGGTTGAATACTTAATTGGGCAAGGTATCGGTTTTGAAATACTGCCCCATTTAAGCTTACAGGAGTGGCATTTGAGTGGGGCTGACCGGGCAGCGGTTTAATGTTACAATTCAATACAATGATCTGCCGGTTGGTTACAATACTGTTTAACGACTGCCAACTCTATACCACCTTTGCCCCGTATTACAGGTAAAAATCAAGTTTTATGAAATCGTTCCGCTTCTTCGCATTGGCATTTTGGGTAACGACCGCGCTGACAGCCAGCGGCCAGGATGATGGTTTTCTGATCGGCCGGAGCACTTCGCACAGTGAAAATAAAACCGTGATTCGCCACTCCAATGGCTTCAACAGCTTTAATGTGGAAACGCGCGGAAAGATTGAGCTGACCGATGACGACCGCGATATCAAGAGCATGTCGCCCGATGGCTACCTGGAAATTACCAAAACGGTTTTTGGAAGCAGACGCACGCTGGTTATTACACCGCAGGCAAATGGTTTGAAACGGGAATATTATGAAGGCAGAACCGCCATACCTTACGAACCGGAAGGCCGCAAGTGGCTGGCCGAAATCATGCCCGAGCTCATCCGCTCTACTACTATTGGTGCGGAAAGCAGGGTAAACCGCTTCTACCGGCAAGGCGGAGTAAATGCAGTGCTGCGCGAAATATCTTCTATGGAAAGCGACTACGTACGCTACCATTATGCCAACATCTTGATGAAAGTGCCCGCCATCACCACCAAAGATTATGCGCCCATCATCAACTCGATAGCAGAGGGCATGGATTCCGACCATTACCTCACCGAGTTCCTGCAATCGGGCATGGATAAGTTCCTGAGCACCAAGGAATCGGCTGATGCTGTTTTTGCCGCCACGCGTAAAATGGACTCTGACCATTATAAGACTCAGATCATCAAAGAGGCGCTTCGCACGCAGGCCGCCTCGCCCGATGCCATCCGGAGCATTCTGGCTGCCTCCTCGCAAATTGAATCAGACCATTACAAAACAGAAGTGCTTACTTCGCTGATGCGGCAACCCAAGCTTTCAGACCCGGTAGTTAATGAAATGATTGCCACCACCCGCACCATCGACTCCGACCATTACCGCACAGTGGTGCTTACCAAAGCCCTGGGTTACAAGGGGCTGTCAGGCGCGTCTTATCAAAAAGTGTTGGAATCCGTTCGCGACATTGAATCAGATCACTACAAAACAGAAGTTTTGAAAAAGCTGCTGGAAAACAAGTTGCCCACAGAGCAAGTGTTTACGTTGGTAGATTTAAGTACCTCCATTGATTCCGATCACTACTTGTCTATTGTTTTCAGTGAAGTGTTAGAAGGACAAGACCTGAACGATGAGGCCTTTAAGCGATTGATTGACCGCGCAGCCGATGTAGACAGCGACCACTATGCTTCTATCATTTTACAGGCAGCACTTGAGTTAGATGATTTGAATGAAGCTAAAACAACCAGCATCTTGTCTGCCGCTTCGCGTATCGACTCCGACCACTACCTTACTGAGGTGCTGGTGCACGCTGCGCCCCTGGTGAAGCGTGGAAGCGCCAATCTAAAAGATGCGTACCGCAGTGCCGCCCGCCAGATTAGTTCTGAAACATACTATGGCCGCGCCTTACGCGCACTGGACTAAAATAACAACCCACCCATGCTGCCGCACAAGCACAAAGTTTAAGCTTGCGGCAGCATTACTTTTACCAGCAGAAATGAGTAGCTTTCTTTCATGATGTTTGCCAGCCAGGCCCTGAACAGGGAAACGATGCGTAAGTATGTTCTCCTCAGCATCATTGCTCTTGTTTTGGGTATTTTGTTTTATGTGTACGTGGCATTCAGCGAAGTGGGGCGAATTCCTTCGCTGCGCGAAGCATTCGACAAATATGCCCTGTCGGTAGCGCTTACTTTGTTGGGCTGCATTCTGGTATTTAATGCCGACCGGTTGCTGGACAAGGTGCTGCACTGGCGCCAGCATTTCCTGGTGCGTTTCCTGGCCGGGTTTATTGTGAATACCCTGCTGGCCATCGCGCTGATGACTGCCAGCGGCATCTATCTTTTTCAGGCCGACACTGAAGAAATTATTAAACTAAGTGTGCTGCTGGTCATCTGCATCTTTGTTTATGAAATATTCTACGGCTGGTTTTACTCTTACCGATACTACGCCCACACGCAGGTGGAGCACTTGCGCTCCGAACGGTGGCAACTGGAACTGCAATTTCAGTCGCTCAAAAATCAAATCAGTCCACACTACCTGTTCAATTGCCTCAATACCATCTCATCGCTACTTTATAAAGACAGCCACATGGCCGAAGAGTTTATCCGCAGAATGGGCGATACCTTCCGCTATGTGCTAACGCACCAAAAACAAAAACTGGTTACCGTTCGGCAGGAAATTGAGTTTGTAAAAGCCTACTACTACCTGCTTCAGGTTCGCTACGAGCATCACCTGAAACTGGAGATCAACCTTCCCAAAAACATTCTCGACACCACCATGCCACCGCTTACACTGCAACTCCTGATAGAGAATGCCGTAAAGCACAACCAAATCTCGAAAGAAACACCTTTGCTGATTTATATTTCTGCACAAGACAATACACAAATACACATTACCAACACCAAAACACAACCAACCCAACCAATTACCAGTTTTCAAGTGGGCCTTGAAAATATTCGCCACCGCTACAGTTTTTTTACAAAAGAAAAAGTAGTGGTAAAGAATGAAGAACGATTTACCGTGGTTTTGCCGGTTATTAAAAATGCAACCGTGAAACATAAAAATGGATACACACCATGAACCGGTTGTTTGTACACCATATTGTTTTCAGAATAAGCGCTGCGCCCATACTAGGCGTGCTGGTTTACCTGGTGATCTTGCTGGTGAACAATTCTGTGAGAGGTATTACAGAAATTTTCAGCAACCAGGAATTATATGTGTGTATGGGTTTGGGTTACATTTCGTTCGAGTCGATGCGGTTAGCCATACGGTGGATAGAAAAGCATGAACACCGTTGGACGCCTCGCAACCGAATCATCATTCAAACCGTTGCCACGTTAATTTTAAACCTAACGTTGATCTACGCGGCCATCTCATCTTATTTTTTGATGGCCATCGGTTTTAGCATTGGCACGTACGAACTGTATCTTTTTCTGGTGATTTATGGCGTAACAGGCTTGCTCTATAATCTGTTGTACTTCAGCCACTATTACCTGTTGCTGGAAAACAAGCAGCGGCTGGAAGAAGAGAAAAGGCTGCAGGAGAAAGTGGAAGCTGATTTCGCAAGTTTCCGCAGCGAGATTAACCCCGATCTGCTTTACGAGAGCCTGGAAAACCTGATTCTCACCATACACCACAATGCAGACCAGGCAGAAGAACAGATTGACTACCTGGCGGGCATTTATCGCTACAGCCTGGTAAACCGGCAAAAAGAATTGATAAGCCTGGCCGAAGAGCGGCATGCTGCACAAAATCTTTTAAACCTGCTCAACTATCGTTACCAGCAGCAGCTCAACCTGGTGTCCGACATCAGTGGCGAAGACGAAGTATTTCTGATACCCGGCTCGCTGTTGGTTTCGTTGGATGCCATTGTGCGCAACACGCTCATTTCCAATAAATCGCCCCTGGTGATACGGCTTTACCTGGAGGAAGAGGACGACTACCTGGTTTTGCAACATACACTGAACGATAAGCTGATGCTGCATCAGGAAAGTCTGCAGGCTTTTCAAAGACTGCAAAGATCTTATTCATTTTTCAGCGACAAACCTTTTGTGCAGGTAAAGGCAGGAAGAGAAAACTTTATTAAGTTTCCGCTCATTCGCATTGCACAAGAGCTAACGGAACCGGCATGAACACACCGCTCACTTTACAAGTACTGATTGTTGAAGATGAAACGCCTGCGGCCGAAAAACTGGAACGCTACCTGCAGAAATATAGCAACGGCATTTCCGTGAAGGCTATCGTGGGGTCTGTAGCCGAAGCTGTGAACTGGATTGGGGCACACCAGCAAGAAGTGGATTTGATCTTCATGGATATTCAACTGAAAGATGGACTCAGCTTTCAGATCTTCCAGCAAGTGCAGGTAAAGAAGCCTGTAATCTTTATCACCGCTTACAACGAATACGCGCTCGATGCTTTCAAAGTAAATGGCATCGACTACCTGCTTAAGCCGGTAACCTATGCCGATCTGTCTGCCAGCTTGCAAAAGGTGGAAACGCTGCGCGAGCAACTGCGGTGGAACGAAGAAAAGTCGGAGAAGGTAATCCAGGCTTTTGAACAACCTGCCAAAGCGTATAAAAACCGCTTCATGGTAAAATTAGGCGACCACATTCGTTCCATCACTTCCGATCAGATCAGTTTCTTTCATGCCGATGGCAGAGATGTTTACCTGGTTACCAACCAGATAAGAAAATTCATCATCGACTATACGCTCGAAAATCTGGATGAATTGCTCGATCCAAAAATGTATTACCGGGTTAACCGGTCGTATATTTTGAACATTGCCGCCATTCAGGATGTGGTGGTTTACTCCAACAGTCGTTTGCGTATTACGCCCAACATTAAGTGGGACGATGAAATTATTGTGAGCCGCGAAAAAGTGAGTGAGTTCAAAGATTGGTTCGATGGTGCCGGTTAATGCCTATCTGTCTGGCATTGTATCGCGAATGGTTTCGTAGCGCAGCCACAAAAAGTCATCGTATATTTTTTTCACCGAAATTAATTTAAACTGGGTAGCCTTGCGCTTTCCGTAACCCTCCTCTGCCTCAAAAATAGTTGGCGCACCGATGGTACCATCCGCCAGCGGGGCCAGCACCAGGCTCAATTCGTCAATCAAACCAGCCTTTAAAAACGAGCCGTTCACATGGCCGCCACCGTCAATACGCACGCGCTTGATGCCAAACAGGCGGTAAAGTTTCTGCAACACCAACTCCAGATCGAGTTCCTTCTTTCCTCCAAAAATGTACGACACATTTTTTTCGCGTAAGTGCTCCAGGTACGCACCAGAAACCTGTTCGCTCAGCACTTCAATTACATGTTCGGTATACACCTGGTTGTTATCCCAAAAGCATTTTCCAGAAGGATCGATTACCACTGCAAAAGTTTTGGAGGGTTGCAGCGCAACAAAGTCATCTTTGCGGATGGGACCTTTCTGTTTGCCGAGGTTATATTTTTTCTTACTCGAAAACTCCTGCATGGTTACACGCCCCACCAGCCACGCGTCTGCTTTTATTTTAGATGCAGGCTCTTCAAAATACTTGTGATGGTCTTTAAAACCCCAGATGTTTTGCCTGATTCTTCCATCTACCGAACCAAGCATGTGGCAAATTACGTACGGTTTCATGTTCAATTGTAGTTACCTCGCAGGGTAGTCCCCTTCTTTCAATTCAAATTCAATACAGTCAAAAGTAATATTTTCATAGACCGTCATTCAACCAGCTTTGTGCCCCTAATTAATAACCACACCATTCGCCTGTGCCAATGGGTTGGCCGGGAGGAGGTGTGGAGAGGGTTTCAACTTTGTATTCTTCCGGATCATCCTGGAACCGCTCTATCTGTGTGTTTATATACAGGTAAAATGCTTTCCATTCTTCGTCTGCCATTGCCGAGGTTCTTTGCCCCAGCCAAAGGCGAAGCTGATCTAACTTAAACAACAAGATGGCTTTGGCCGGAGCCGCAGTGTTGGGGTGCAAAGCCGTTTTGGCCAGGTTTTGAAAGAGGGCATAGTCTACCGTCATCTGTACGGCTCCTTCATAGCCGCCTTTTGCAGGCGCTTTGAAGGTGGCACCAATGATTTTATCCAACACATTTTCCAAGCCGGGTAGCCTTGCATCGCGGGAGTGATGTTCGAACAACCGGTTCACCCTGGCCGGATGCAACAGTAGCCCAAACGTTAAATCGGCTGCCGACTCCGCAGCTGCCAGCGGGTCGAACGTAAGGTCTGTCTTTCCTTTCACCAGTTCGCGGTGCCTGTTGTAGCCCAGCGGCCGGGGCGGAATCTGGCGCAATAAACCTTCGGGCAGCATGAGCGAGGCGGGTTCCACTGTCTTCAAAAGGGCATCCAGTGCTTTCAGCTCTTGTTGTGGGGTTAGTAACTCCGCCACCGGCTGGCCATCCCCTCTCAACGCATACCGGTAGTTCAGGCCCCCAACTATTTTTGAGGCAGCTTCGGTTTGGTAGCGGTGAAAAAAATAAATAGGCACCAAAGCTTCCTCTATTGTGGCCATGGGTGCGCCCGGCTTTATGTTGCGCTCGCCAAAATTTTTCAGGGCGGTGGCGCGAATGGATAGCACGCGCAGCAATTCGTCTGCTGCATCTTTGCCATTGTCCCACAGGTGGGCATAAGGATGTGCTCCACCCTGTGGGCGCGCATCCTGATCGCTCAAAAAAGTAAGTCCTGCCTTCAGTCCGTTTTGAATAATGTCATTCAGGGCCCTTTTCTCATCGGTACCTGTTGGAAAATCCTGGTAGCCATAGGCAATGGCCACTTTGTCGAAAGCACCGATCTTCAGATCGTAGGCTTCGCTCAAATCAATTTTACCATCTACCAGTTTTACAACCGGATGCGGATAGTCCATAACTGATGCCAGGTTTTCCGTGCTGGATGAATAAGCATGCGCCAGGCCAATAGTGTGTCCTACTTCGTGCGCAGCCAATTGCCGCAGTCTGTTCAACGCCATTTGTTCCATTTCTTTCGATACAGGTTTGCCTTCTTCATACGGAGCGAGCAATCCTTCCGCAATTAAAAAATCCTGCCGAACCCGCAGCGAACCCAGGGTAACGTGGCCTTTGATGATTTCGCCCGTACGTGGGTCGGTTACGCTGGCACCATACGACCACCCCCGAGTGGAGCGGTGCACCCAATTGATCACGTTGTAACGAACATCCATAGGGTCGGCATCGGGAGGCAGTACTTCTACCCGAAATGCATCTTTGTAGCCAATGGCCTCAAAGGCCTGGTTCCACCAACGTGCCCCTTCTATTAAGGCCGTGCGTATAGGCTCCGGTGCCCCGGGGTCCATATAATAGACAATCGGCTCCACCGGTTCGCTTACCGCGGCTGCCGGGTCTTTCTTTTTCAAGCGATGGCGTGTAATGAAACGCTTCTCGATGGGTTCGCTGATGGGCGTTGCATAATCGTAATATGATGTGCTGAAGTACCCAGCACGCGGATCGAACGCACGCGGTTGGTAGTCTGCATCTGGCAACTGCACAAAAGAATAATGGCACCTAACCGTAACGCTGGAGGGTGTGGGCGCAACGCTGCGAATATATTGCCCCGCAGGCTGCCCGCTGAAAGTAAGGGTTACTTCAAACTCAGCGTTCTGCGGGAAGTTTTTTGTGCGGGGCAGGTAGAATGCCGACCGGGATTTATCCAATGAGTAGTTCCCCTGCTGGGCATTGCGAAGGGTTCCGGCAATGTCGTGCGCATCTTGCAAAAAGAAATCGGTGGCCTCTACCAGCACCTTACCATTCTCTTCGGCTGCCACGGTAAAGCCCCACAACACCGATTGTGCAAAGGCTTCTTCCACGGCTCTGCGTTCAGCTTCGTTGTTGCTAATGGCTCTGTAAAACTGATTGGGCTGCACCAACAGCACCTTGGGGCCTCTTCTATCGAAGTGCACCACGCGCTCAGCGCCCAACTGATTGCGGTCGAGGCCAATATCATTCGAGCCTACACCGGCCGTAAGCGATTCGATGTAAAGAAAATCGGTATTGAACCGATCTATTAGAAGAAAAACCTTGTCTTGCTTGTCGTCATAATAAAATTCGAAAAAGCCTTCAAACTTCTTCATGCCTGCCACCTTGGCCTGAATGGCACCGGGTGCCGGTTGACTAACCTGGGGCGGAATATCTTCCGTTTTTTTCTTTTTTTGAGCGAAGCCTGGCACACACAGGGCGGCCGCCAAGCAAACAAGAAAAAGGAATTTCATAGAGGCTAAATTTGGACTTTAAACCGCAAAAGCTAAAGATTATCCGCTGGATTGCCAACCGCAAAAAAGAAACCGCCCCCGGCTGAAGCCGGGGGCGGTTAAAAAGAGAGGGGTAAAAAGCCTACCTTAATTAACAACGTTCCACTGTACCTGGCAGCTTCTGTAAAGCGGCTGGGCAGGCTCCGTGCAAAGTTGCGAGTTCAGGGCAACCGTCAAGCGTCTTCCTTCGGTGGTTATGATCGGAAATGTGAGCCGGAAATTGTCGCCTGCTGCAAAATCGTTGATCGTGAATCCATTGCCAATAGCAGCGGCTGCTTCCTGGGCCGTTACTTGAACAGTAGCCGGGAATGCATTCACCTTTTTGAGCAACTTAGGTCCTACCGGTGTGGTACCCGGTGTGGCATCGAAGAAAGTAAATAACAACTCTACTTCGGCAACCTGAGTAACCTCATAGCCGTCAACGTCAAGATTAAATTCCAAGAATTCATTTGCCAGGCCGTTGCTCAGGCGAAAACTGTTTCGGGAAGCGTTAACGGTAATCTTGGTAGCTGCACCCACATTCTCGTTCCAATCGGGGTAGGGTGCCCAGTCATCGTCCCGGCACGAAATGGTTACAACCAATATTAACAAGGCTGCTATCGAATATATTCTTACTTTTTGCATAAACATTATAGCGTTTGATGTTTACTATTTATTATCCCAAAAGATACGATCGACCACTAAAGGGGGCGGGTTCGGTGCATTGGCATTGGCATTTAACTCAGCAGGGGGCAAAGGAAACCTGCGCGGTTGGGGGCCTAGCGGAACGATGGGTGCCGGTAAATTAGACGGCATACCCGTTCTGCGATAATCGGTATAAGTTTCCATGCCATTACCAAAATTGGCAAAATACTTTTCCGATATTATCACATCCAGTCGATCAGTTGCTGTGTTAGCGGCATCGTAACGACCGGTGACCAAAGCTTTGTAGGCGTCTTTTGCAGCCGTTGCCATAACGGGCGCGGCCCCATCGTTAGCACGGCTAAATGTTTCCACCTTGGCAAAAGAGGCATCAATACCTTCTAACATCAGCGCACGCGGGTCGCCAGGTGTGCCTAACGTAATGGCCGCTTCTGCCAGCATGAAGGCCCGCATAAAGTTGGTCATGAAAGGAATAACACCTGCACCTGTTGCGCCTGAGTTGATGGTTCTTGCACCACCACCGGGGCCCCGGTCGTAAGATCCACCAATAGGGTAAACACCAAACGTTGCCCGCACCTGATTGTCGCCAGGTATACCGCTGTCATCACCCATATCCCGGCCGATGTAGCCGTTGGCAAGGGCAGGATCAAGGGGCGTAAGCCCTTTATTACCCGGGTCTACACTCAGCCAACCATACACACAATTAGGTTTGTTGCGGCAGGGGCGCAACTGGGCATCTGCCGTTATCTGCGCGTCTGTGCCCTGGCGGAAAACATAGTAAGTAAGGCGGGGGTCGTTCTTTAACAACATATGATACATGAAGTAATTGGTGATGTAAAAACCTTTACCCACGCCTGCGTACTCCTGCTGGAAAAGAGGATGGCGAGTAAGTGGTGCCTGTGTGGAACCATACACCAACTGAAAATCTTCAGCATTAGACGATATAAAGTTGTTTTCGGTGATGAGTGCATTGATACCAGTTGTTGCCTGCGATGGATTGACGTTACCCAGGTTTAAGTATAAACGCAGCAAAATGGTGTTAGCTGCCTTTATCCATCGGTTGTACTGAGTAGCGGCATTGGCGGAGGTACCATAAACGAGATCCGAATTTAACCTCGGCTCGTTAGCTGCAATGGCCGCTGTCAAATCTGCTTTGGCTTCGGTTAGTAGCGTAATTACACCGGCATACACCTCAGCATCGTCATCATACCTAGGCGACTTAATCGTTTCGCCCTGCAGCGCTTCGCTAAACGGCACATCGCCAAAAGCATCCACCAACATCATATACAAGTAGCCTTGCATTACTTTGGCAATGCCTACGTACCCTTTAAAGTTGCGCTCGGTGCCCTGCTTAATAATGCCGTCAAAATCTTTAAGCGCTGCATTGTAGGTGCCGTTAAAGTCATTACCATAGGTGCTACCGGTAATGTTATATTGGCTTGGCGCGAGCGCATAAAAATGCTGCACAAAGATGGAGGCATCTTGATGAATATTGCGCGACCAAAAGAATCCGGCCGAAGCTTGCGCTGCAGGCAATAAGAAATCTAACGAGGCCGTTGACGGGTTGTTAGGGTCTACGTTGATATTGAGAAAATCAGAAGTACATGAACTGAGTGCCAGCACCAGACTTCCCTTCAACAACCACTTTTTTATTGTAGTTTTCATTTTAAATCAATTAGAAGGTGAATCGTAAATTAACACCGTAACGCTTGGTTGTAGGAATGATACCCAAGTCGATACCCTGCGCGTTTCCATTTTGGAAAGGACTTAGCCCCTCCACGTTTCCAGCGCCCAAAGAGTTAGTTTCAGGGTCGAAGTTCAGATCGTCTGGGAAGTTAACCGCATCGAACCACAGGTTACGGCCGGTAAACATGATGCTGGCTGATCCGAAGGGAGTTTTCGCGAGCCACTTTTTGGGAATTTCATAACCCAATGAAATCTCGCGCAAGCGGATGGTAGTGGCATCAAACACAGAAAACTCTTGCGGACCTGCTGAACCAAACGTATTAATGAACCACCAATCGTTTGCGTGCAACTGAACGGTATTAGGTTGTGGATTGCCGTTTGCATCCAATACAGCCTTTTGGGTTTGAGCGCTGCCCACTACGCCCGGAATAACAAAAGACATCTCGCGGCCCCGAGGCCCGTTGGGGATGGTGCCCGGAGTTATACCCCTGCCATATACCTGGTTAAATGTAGATGAGAACATATCGCCACCGTGTCTATAGTCGATTAACGCAGTAAGAGTAATGCCTTTCCAACTAAATGTATTTGTTACCCCAAGCAAAAAGTCAGGATTGGGATCGCCAATGATTTCCTCAGTTGCCGAGGTAATTAATTTACCGCTGTTGGGGTCTACCAGTAGCTCTCCTTCATCCCAGCGGGCATCGGGATTGGGCGAATACCTTTCAGCAACGGTACCCTTTATCTGTCCATAAGGCTCGCCTACCCGCTGCACAGAACGAATGCCGTTTCCAAATCCATTCAGAAATACTTCCTCAAGTCCCTCAGTAAGTGAAACCACAATGTTCCGATTTCGTGTAAAGGCCGCATTTACCTCCCAGGTAAAGCCATTGCTCAGCATAACCGGGGTAGCATTCAAGCCAATTTCCCAGCCTGTGTTCTGCACCTCGCCAATATTTACCACCGCAGCACCAAAACCCGAAGTAGCTGAAACGGTGATGGGCACAATCTGATCTGTTGTTGATCTGTCGTACCATGTTACATCTAACCCCACGCGGTTCTTAAAAAATTTCAGGTCAGCACCTAACTCAATCTCGCTGGAGAATTCGGGCGTAAGCTGACCGTTGCCGAGCGTATTGGATTGGGTTTGCGCATTGAAGCCCCTGAATGGGAAGTTGATGTTGGCAATATTATTTCCAAATTGAGGATTGGTAGTATAAAGTGTAGACTGTGTTTGATAAGGCAGAGGATCGCTACCTACGCGGGCCCATCCTGCACGCAATTTGGCAAACGACAGTTGATTGGAATTGATGTTCAACGCATCGGTTATAATTACGGAACTACTGAATCCGCCATAGAAGTAGCTGCGCTTATTTTCGGGCAAAGCAGAAGTCCAATCATTGCGACCCGTGAGGTTTAGGAAAGCCCAATCTCTGTACGAAAGTGACACATCGGCAAAGGCTGCCTGGTAAGCACGGTCGTTGCGCGTTCCCCCGTTTGGTGTAACCGATGCCACATTATCCATGTCGTTTATTCCGGGAACAATAATACCCGTTCCTAAATAAGACTGGCGCGCGATAGACCTCTTATTGGCATTGTGTCCGATAATGGTTTTTAGGTTGAGGTCTTCGGTAAGGTCTTTGGTAACGGTTACCAGAAAGTTACCATCTAATTCCAGACGTCTCATTTCATCCTCTATGAGCTGCCCCAGCGGAAAATCGGTACTTGTCTTTGGAACCACTTCTAACTTACGATCGGTGAATCCATTAAAGCCCGCGCGGTACATCACATTCAACCACTCATTGATGTCGTAGGCTAAGGTAAAGTTACCGAAGTAGCGATCCACATCGCTGGTGTTAGGTGCGTACTTCGCCAGATAATAAGGGTTATCATTGTCGGGACGATACATAGCCTGAACACCTCTTGCATCTTCAAAGGGAAGGTCCTTCATCGGAAGGTTGGGAGGCAAGAAAAGCAACCGCTCTGTAACTGAGGTACCCCCTGCACTTAAACCCGAGGAAGGAGGCGAGGTCATATCCGTATTTACATAGGTCATGCTGCCCGCAATGAACAAACCATTGTCTAACGTGGCATTACCGCCAAAATTCAGGCTGGTGCGCGTAAGTTCGTTGTAAGGAACAATGCCCTCGTTCCACGTTCTGGATGCACCGGCTATGAAGTTTGCCTTCTCATTTCCTCCAGCCAACGACACGCCCATTTCCTTCAAAGATCCCCTGCGCAAAAAGTCTCCTACGTTGTCATGCGGTTTATAAACATAAGTGGCTCCCACAAACTCAGGGAAATAGGGTGAGTTGTTGGGATTGGTGTATTGCAGATAAGGGTGGTCCAACAGGTTATAACCCGTTTCGGGGTCTACGCCCCGAATGAGGTTGGCATTGGCCGGAATTTGCCACAAAGGGCTGGAAGGATCGTAAGGTGCGCCCCACGTACCGAAGTTCCCGTTTACATGCAACAGGTTATTTCCACCACCATATTGCGTTTGAAACTCGGGTATGTTAGAAACCTCTTCAATCGAATAAGATGAGTTTACCGCCACTTCCAAGCCTTTGCGCGATGACTTCTTGCCAGCTTTGGTGGTAATCACAATTACACCGTTAGAGGCGCGCGATCCGTACAGAGCAGCCGCGGCTGCACCTTTCAGCACCGTCATCGACTCAATATTGTTCGGGTCAATATCGAAGGAACGGTTAGTAGCAGTGGTTGACTGCGTGAAGCTACCTGTAGCGTAGGTAGTATTATCGAAAGGAATGCCATCTACTACAAACAGGGGTTGGTTGTTGCCAAGCAGCGACTTGTTACCGCGAATGGTGATGTTAGTGCCTGCGCCTACAGCACCACCGGCACCAATGATGTTTACGCCAGGCACCTTTCCTTGCAGGGCGCGCACAGGGTCGGGCTCGGCCTTTTGTTGAATGCGGTTAGCCCCAATGTCGGTTACCGCGTAACCCAGCGCCTTCTTTTCGCGCTCGATACCCACAGCAGTTACCACTACTTCAGAGAGCTGCTGCACGTCAGCCGCCATCTGCACATCTAACGTAGTGCGACCGGCCAAGTCCAGTTCCTGCGTTTGCAAGCCAATAAAGGAAAATACCAGGGTTACATTCCCTGCTGGTACACTTAACCGATAATTTCCATCGCCATCGGTAACGGTACCCGTTGTTGAGCCTTTTACCAGGATGTTTACCCCTGGTAACGCAGAGCCGTCTTCCTTCGAGGTGATTTTGCCGGAAATGATTCTTTCCTGGGCATACCCCCCAAGGGCTACAGCAAATGCGAAGCAGAATAGTAAAAACTTCTTCATACTGTTTGGTTTGAGTTGTTGATAAATTTCCACCTCGGTATTGTTACACCGAAGTGTTAAAACCAAATTTCAGGGTATTGTCAACGAAAAGAATGACGGCAAGGAGGGTAAAAAAAACTACAAGAAATACCTAATCAATGGGGATAACCCAAAACAAAAGCTGCCCGTTGCCGGGCAGCTTTTGTTTAAATACATGGCGTAAAAACTACTGATACCCCTGGTTTTGAACCAAACTGGGGTTCGCATTGATTTCACGTTGGGGGATGGGGAATACCATCTCATTCGCATCGAAAGCAAAACCATCTGCTGTGCCACGGAGCCTGCGCAGGTCGTGTATGGCGTGGCCCTCGTGCGCCAGTTCCAGCTTGCGCTCCCGCAGAATATCCGCCAGCGTAACTGAGGTTAGCTCATCGAGCCCCGCACGGAGACGAATAGTATTTACATCTTCCAGTGGCGAAGCACCTGTATTGGTACCAAGCCGGAAGTTAGCTTCGGCCCGCGTAAGGTACATCTCGGCCAAACGAATTACGGGCACTACCGTAAACTGGTTCTTCCATTTGCCGCTACGCACAGCGCCATTGCCAACATAAAACAGGGCCAGGCGATCATCACCCGCTTCGTAGAGACTTAGGTGCTTAGGCAATATTTCCACATCACCATCGCGACCTCCAAAGTCGGGTATAGACCAATAGGTTTGCATGTTGCTGTTTCCATCTTGCGCATTTACCTGAAGTGCAAAAATATCTTCCGTAGAGTTCGAAACATTGTTAAACGCCTCTGCAAAAGTGCCCGTCAGCGTATGTTCATCATAGCCAATCGCTCGGTTGGCTGCATCGCGTGCGGCTGCAAAATTTTCCATCTGCAGATAAACCCGCGATAAGATGGCCGCAGCGGCTACCTTGGAGGCAAAAACACCATTGCTTGTGGGCAGCAGACTTTCAGCCCGGGCGAGGTCGGTGATAATTTGCTGATACACCTGCTCCACCGTGTTGCGGGCCACCTTGCTTTGTTCATTGATGCTTCTGGTGGGTTCCAGCACAAGGGGAACACCCGGGTTTGTGCCTGTGTTACCAGCCGTGTAAGGCTTGGCAAAGTAGCGTACCAACTCAAAATAAACAGACGCCCGGATGAAGAGTGCTTCGCCTTCTACGCGATCTTGGTCGTCTGCCAACACTTTATCAATTGCCCCCAACACATTGTTGCAAATGTTAATGGTGTAGTAACCGCCCGACCAATTGTCGCGCACAAAACGGTTTGTGGTGAGGATGCGTTTTCCGAATATTTCACGAGGTTCGCTGAATGTACCTACCCATGAAATTTCGCCATCGGCCGCCAGGAGTTCAGAAAACAAAGCCAAATCTCCACCCCACAAGTTACCTGCATTCGGAAGACCTAGGTTAAAATTGTAACCCGACAGTCCATCGTAAGCGCCCGCCAGTGCCTTCTTCACGTTGGCATCGCTACTCAGGGCCACATCTTCAGAAATCGACTGCTGCGGGCTAAGGTCAAGCTGATCGGCACAGGCTCCCAACAAAACCATCAATACCAGAACATATTTTTTCATCGTATTTTTCATGTATTCCGAGGTTTAAAATCCAACACTGATACCGAAAATCAACGACTTAATCTGCGGAGCAGAATAGAAGTCGTTACCCTGATTTACGGCAGAGGTTTGTGCCCTGTAATCAGAGTTCACCTCGGGGTCCCACCCGGGATAATCGGTGAACGTAAACAGGTTCTGGCCAGTAACATAAACCCTAACGTTGTTCAGATTGACGCGGTTAACCAGCGTATTGGGTAAGGTATAACCAAATGCAACCGTTTTTACACGCAGGTAGGATCCATCGTACACGTAACGGCTGGAGGCCGAAATACCGTTGGGAATCTGTCCAGACAGATTCAGGCGCGCCTGGGGCACATTGGTAACATCACCGGGTTGTCTCCACCTGTTTAACTGGTCGCGGGTTTGGTTATCGAACCAATCGCCATTGGCCGACATGAAGCCGCCCGCACCGTTGATAATACTGTTACCGTACACCCCCTGCAGCAGCACTGACAGATCGAAGCCTCGGTAAGTAACGGTGTTATTCAATCCACCAATGTACTCAGGATTGGGATTGCCCACGATAAAGTTTCCTGCCGCGTTGTAATTGTTAGTAGTGCTCTCGCCATCTTGCAGGTAATACAAAGCGTCACCGGTAGCAGGGTCTACGCCTGCATATTTAGGTCCATAGAATACACCAATAGGCTGGCCCACTATCAAAGAGTTAAGATACCTTCCATCATTGCCCGGTATCTCGCGCGCTTCTCCGTCTAGCTTGGTAACCTTATTGCGGTTGTGCGAAAAGTTGAGTGAGGTGGTCCACTTCAATCCGCCTTTGTCGATGTTTACACTGTTCAACACTAACTCAAAGCCTTTGTTCTCCATAGAGCCTACGTTGCTTACGCGATTGGTAAAACCCGAAGTACCGGGCACGGGTGTATTGTACAACAGATCATCTGTGGTTTTTACATAATAATCCAATTCGCCAGACAAACGGTTGTTGAAAAATCCAAAATCAATACCAATATCTACCTGTGTGGCGCGCTCCCAACCCAACTCGGGGTTTGCCAACTGGGTAGGGTTAAGTGTGGACGCTCCACCATATTTTCCGGCTCCCCACAACCCCAGCGCTTGAAACTCTGCAATTTCGGCATTACCCACCAGGCCCAGGCTGCCACGTAACTTCAGGAAGCTGAGCAGGTCGCTGGTGTTAAGAAACTGCTCATTTGAAAGAATCCAACCCGCAGACGCAGCGGGGAAAAACCCGTACCGGTTTTCAACGCCAAAACGCGAAGAGCCATCCATCCTGCCACTCAAAGAAAAAAGATATTTATCTGAAAGCTTCAAGTTGACGCGCGAAAAGTACGACAGGAACGAATACTGCGTGGCAAATGAAAAACCTCCCGTAATTTCACCGGCACTGGCCAGTTTGCGAAAATCATCGCTGGGAAAATCCTGGCCCTGTACTTGTGTCTGGTCAGTAACCGCTTTTTGGAATGACATGCCCAAAGTGGCATCAAGCACATGACTGGTGCCAAAGTTCTTTGAATAGGTGAAGAAATTATTGGTGTTATAATTAAAAGTGCGCAACCAATCAGATTGCCCGAAACCATTGGTGGACCTGGACTGAGTTCTTGACCCGAAAAATTGCTCATCGCTCTGGGTAAGGAGGTCAAAACCTAACTCAGAACGGAATGTTAAGCCTTCCGCTAAATTGAGCTGGCCATACAAACCGCCCAAGTTGCGGAAAGTCGTGGCGGTATAGTCGCCATTCTCAAAATTTAGCAAGGGGTTATAATACGTAGTAACCGGGCGATCGTAAAGTTGACCATTGAGATCGCGGATGGGCGTTATCGGTGCCAGTGCCACAATCTGCATGGGCGTGCCAAAGTCATTATCTTGAGTGATGCGGCCGGTTTCTGTTTTGGACAATGCCATGTTTACACCCATCTTAAAAAGTTTGCTCACCTCCTGATCGAGGTTAAGGCGGGTGGATATACGCTCGAAATCATTGCCGATAAGGATACCATCCTGGTTGGTGTACTCGCCACTTACAAAAAACTTAGTCTTGTCTGTTCCGCCAGAAGCAGAAAGGTTAACAATGCGTGTAAGGGGATTTTTCTTGAAGGCTTCTTTCTCCCAGTTGGTGTTAGTTTCCAGGTTTGTCCAGTCCGAATGGCCCGAATACCTTGTAAATCTGCTTTCAACGAAGCCAACGTAATCATCAATTGCCTCCTGCTCTGACAGATATTCACCGGGGTTTCCATTGCGATTGTAATCGTAAATGGCACCATTAACAGCCGCCTCTCTGAAAAACTCAATGTATTCGGCAGCATTCAGAAATCCACGATTATCGTTGGTGGGGCTGTTGAATCCATACTGAAAATTGGCATTGAAACTCGTTTTGCCTGCTTTACCCCTTTTTGTGGTAATCAACACTACACCATTTGATGCGCGCGAACCGTAAATGGCTGCGGCCGATGCATCTTTCAAAATATCAAAAGATTCGATGTCGTTAAAGTTAAGTGAAGCCAAAGCGCTTCCATTAGAAATTGTGGTACCGTTTTGTGCAGACGAAAGCCCTGACGTGTTAATAGGAATACCATCTACTACGTAAAGAGGCTCGTTTGAGGCATTGAGTGAGCCTGCTCCTCTGATGCGCACCTTGATGCCTTCGCCCACCCGGCCGCTTTCACTTTCTACAAATACGCCCGCTGCCCTGCCCTGCAGTGCCTGGGTAAAGTTGGGCACGGGCACGTTCTTCAGGTCTTCGCCCTTAATCTGGGCGATATTGCCAGTTAACTCTTGTTTGATCTGTGTGCCATACCCTACCACCACTACCTCAGATAGTTCGGTAACATCGGCTAACAGGCGCACATCAATAACAGTTCGTGCATCAATAGGCACCTCCTGGTTCACATATCCGATAAAAGAAAAAACCAGGGCCGTTGAACCCTCTGGAACAGTAACTCGGTAGTTACCCTGCGCATCGGATATGGTACCCGTTGTGGTTCCCTTCGCCACAATGTTTACCCCGGGAAGCGGACTTCCGTCATCGGCTGTAATTTTTCCCGACACGATCCGCTCCTGACCCCATGCCAGCCCCGCACATAACAACAGTGGAATGATAGCGAACCGTTGTAAAACTAGTTTCATGTATTTTTTGATTTAGTGATTTGTTAACTCTCCCAACACGCCCATAGAGGCGATTTGGTTGTCCTAAAATTCAAGAGCTCTTTGCTCATTCCCGACACCCACAGCACGTTAAAAAAAGGCAAAAAAAATACCGCAAAAAGAGATATTGACTGCATTGGTTTTAAGGAGCTGTAACCTGATTTCGCACATGGGTCTGTGCAACACTCCCGGTCCACTTTCCTGCAGCACCCGATTCATACGGGGTGGCAATTTACCTTGTACATGACTATCCTAATTCGTTAGTACCCAGATTAGTCAAGCAGATATTTGAAAAAATATGCTTAAAACTTCGGCAGCCATTCCACGGTCAGTGGTTTCGCTCAATATCGGTTTCTTGGGGCGTATGTGAGCACTCGCGTTCAAAAACGGAACGCCCCGCGTGGGTTAGTTGTGGCCTGTTACACTGTTTAAATCAGCTTTTCGAGGTTGGCTTTCGCAATGGCCTCCGACTTGCTTTTCACTTGCAGTTTGGAATAGATGTTCTTAATGTGCGTCTTCGAAGTCTCTTTCGAGATAAATAATTCTTCTGATATCTGGGTATAGGTTTTTCCTTCAGAGATCAGTTGTAGAATTTCCGTTTCGCGCTTCGTAAGCGGACTGTTGGGGTTCACGTGGAAATTATCAATTACCAGACGGGCAATCTTGCTGCTCATGGGCGCACCCCCTTTAATAATCTCTTCCAATGCTGTGAGCAACTCCAGGTAATTGGCGCTCTTTGTTATATAACCCGATGCACCCGACTTCAGCGCCTCGAAAACAAGTTCACTGTCTTCATACACCGTTACCATTACAATTTCTGCATGCGGGTGTTTTTCTTTAATGATTTTGGTTCCCTGTATGCCGTTCATGCCTCCGGGAAGTTCAATGTCCATTAATACAATGTCCGGGCGGTCGCTGTTGAGGTGCTTGATGGCCTCTTCGCACGAACCATATGAGTTGGCTACGTAAAACTTTTGCGAGCTATTTACAATCAGCGCAAAGCTGTTTCTGATTTCGGGGTCATCTTCCACAATCAGTACCCTTTTTTTAAACGGAGAGTTCATAGGAGGTTTTCTTTTTATTTATTGAAAAAATCAATTGTATGGTAACACCCTGGTTGGATTCACTTTGAATGTTCAATCGGGCCCCAATGCGGTCGGCCCGGTTTTTCATGTTCTTCAGCCCATTTACCTTGCCCTGTTCGCTCTGGTTAAAGCCCTTTCCATCGTCTTCCAGGGTCATCTCAAACTGGTCGCCATCTTGCCTCAAAGTAAATGATACGTTTTTTGCGAGGGAATGGTTGAAACAATTTGTCATGGCTTCTTTGAAGATGAGGTTGGCTTCGCGGCTAAAACCATACGGAACCGTTACTTTTTTCTCCTTTACTTCGTTGTAAGCCCTGAAATTGATGTCCTTTTCGCTGAAAAGCTTCTCGCCAAAGTCGCGAATGTGGATGAACAGTTTATACAACTCATCATTCACGGGGTCGATGCTCCAAATAAAATCACGTGTTCCAGTGTATAAATATTTAGCCGATTCTTCCACCTTATTATACAAATCTACGGTGTGCCCATTGCCATTCAACTTCATAAGGCTGATGTAGTTGATGATGCGGGTGAGTTGGTTGCCCATTTCATCATGAAAATCGCGCGCTATTTCTTTCCGAAGGTTATCCTGCTCTTGTTGCCGTATTTGCTGCAACTCTACCATCTTATTAAACCGCGACTGTACGCGGTAAAAAAGGTATAGACCGAACAAACCCGCCAAAATAACCGCCATCACTACCTGAAAGGCGGCTGTTTGATAAAAGGGCGCCTCAATGGTAAAGGCATAAGTAACAGGGGTCTCGTCCCAACTGCCCTTGTTGTTGGTTGCCTTCAGTTGAAATTCGTAATCACCGGGCGGAAGATTGCTGTAAGTAACATAGTTCGTGGCCGAAGGTATAGACCAGGTTTTGTCCCAACCCTTCAGAAAATACTGGTAGCGCACCGACTTTGGGTAGCGCTTATCTACCCGGTTGAAACGAAGTGTGATGTGATTTTTATCTGACGGCATGTTGGGGTTAACAGGCACTTTAAAGAAACCGGTCTGGGCCCGGGCAAACTGCCGAGACGAATACTGCCCATTGAATATTTCCACATCGGTTAGGTGTACAGGAAACGAATGCCAGTCTTCATTACGCAAATCGTTGTATTGGTAGATGCCGTCTTTAAGACCGAAATACTTTTCATCACCCAGGTAGTAAGCATTGTAGTTCGTCTCCAAACCCGCCAGTCCATTGTCGAAGCCATAATGAAGAATTTCAGATATGCCGAGTTGGTCGTTCAGCTTTATTTTGGAGATGCCCTTTTCGGTACCTATCCATATCCTATCCTCCGCATCTACACCAGCAAAATAAATAAAGTCTGAAGGCAGCCCCACGTGCGTATCTATTAAACTTCGCTGCCGTGTAGATGGTTTGTAAACAATAACACCTGCACCGCCCGTACCCAGCAGCAAGAACTCTTTCTGGTATACAGAGACGGAATAAATAGGCGAGTTTTCCAGTTCGGCAATAGCTATCGGGTATGCCTTTCCTTCGCGTATCACATGAAGGCCATTGTCGGTGCCTACATAAACAGAATTATTAAATGGCATGTACCGAACGCTCAACGCATTGCGGCTCTGCAGCCCTTGTTCTTCTGAAATGCCTGTAAAAACGCCTCCATCAAAAAAAGCTACCCCCCCTCCGCTGGTGGCACACCACAATCTTCCATCGCCATCAAAATCCAATTGGTTAACATAAGGACTTGGAACACCGTCAGACCGCGTGTACCAGCGGATCGCGTCTGCCTCTTTATTATAGCGGCCAAGTCCGCCAAATGCACCCACCCATACTTCGTTGGTGGGACTGAGTGCGATAGAGGTTATTCCATTTTCGATCACATCGCCCACCTCGAATTTCTTTATTTTGCCATTGTGCATTTTCCAAAGTCCCTGGTTGCCCGACCCAATCCACGAGGCGCCTTCACTATCTTTTTGGATGGCATATACGTGGGTAAGCGTTTGCGAGGCACAACGGTTGAAATCCTGCACGAAATACTTATACAAACCATTGCCCGAACTGCCAACCCAAGTATTGCCTTCCGAATCAACAAAAACCTGTGTAATGTTAACATCGCGTAACACGGTATCAACCTTGTGAACATCATTTACCCAATACTCGCGCATCAAGTGGTTGTCGTGCCGGGTCCAGAAAACCTTACGCGAAGAATCGTACTGCACCACGTGATTAGATACGACTGCTTTTTTCGGAGAAAATGTTCGTTGTAAATAATTAAAGGTGAAATAGCCTTGGTCTGTATTGAGCCACACTTCATCGCCCACATTGAACATGTTAATTACCCTGTTGAAGTGCTCTTTGTATTTTACCTGAAACCCACTCTTTTTTGTTTTTACCATAAAACTGCTGTCGCTCAGGTAGAGGGCTATGTCGCGCGTGGGCAACAGGTGGGTATACAACACCATTTTGTTTTTTAACACAGGCCTGTCCCAGTAGTAAACCGAATCGCCATGTATCATGCCGAGCGTTCGCTGGTTGGTCATAAAAAAAATAGAATCATTCATCTCAAACACTCTGCGCACCCTGCGCGCTGACGCTGTGGCAGCCTGCGGTTGAAACGGAAAAAAGTTTACGCCATCGAAACGGGTAATACCCACAGGGTGCACAATCCATAAGTTTTGTTTCGAATCCAGCTTCAGGTAGTGAACGATGTTGCTCAAAAGCCCATCGCGGGTAGTATACACCTTAAACTCGCGTCCATCGTACCGGGCCAAACCCCCACCGTGGGTGCCAATCCACAGGTACCCATTTTTGTCTTCTAAAACCATGTTTACCTGCGACTGCGGCAAGCCATCGAGCACAGTGTATTGACGAAGTGAGTATTGCTGGGAATAAACTGCAAAGCTTACACCGCAAAGAATGGCAGCAAATACAATTATTCTTCCCATCTGTCCTGCAAATTAGGCGTTGGCGCGCTTCCTCCGTGTACCCCAATTTACGTCAAATAGAACTATTTTGTTCGCACCCGAAACAGCAGGCCGACTTCTGATGGGAATCGTGTGAAAACCTAACAAAATCAACACAGCTATAAATCGAATCTGGTCGCCCTAAAAAGCGGTATTACCGCCAAGGTTGTTGTGACTTTGAGCATACCTTCGGATTATTACGCTAGGGTTAAATTCCTTGCATGACCGAAACCGAACTTCAGCAAGAGTTGCAGATTATTGAGCGCTCCAAAAAAGATGCGCGGGCTTTCGGAGAGCTTTACGAAAAATATTTCGACCGGATATATTATTTCCTGCTGCGCCAAACCGATGATGAAGAACTGGCGGGAGATTTATGCGCCCAGACTTTTGTTAATGCCCTCAGCCACCTGCCGCAATACCAATACAGGGGGGTGCCCTTCTCGGCCTGGCTCTACAAAATTGCCGGCAACGAAGCCAATAAGTATTATCGCAAGAACAAAAGAAAAAAAATATTCAGCATAGAAGAAGTGAAGGTGAAAGAGCTGATTGCGCAGGCAGAAGAAAGCTGGGATGAGGAGATGATACAAAAACTGATACACTTTATGAGAGACCTGCCCACCGAAATGCTGCACGTGCTGGAGCTTCGCTTTTTTGAAGACAAAGATTTTAAAGAAATTGCCTTTATTCTGGATATTACCGAAAGCGGTGCCAAGATGAGAACCTACCGCGCACTGGATAAACTACGCAAAAATTTCAATCTAAGGGTAAAGTACGATGAGTAGAAATGAAATAAGATTGAGAAGACAGCGGCTAACAGGCCGGGGCAGCGAGCGCTTCCGCAACTACGGAGCGGTGTTGCAGCGCCATGAGCAGGAAATGCGTTTGAAAAAAATATTGCGCGTGTTTACACTCTTTGCCGTTATCCTCATTCTGGTAATGCTCATCATAATACTCGTGCGAATTGAGAAAAAAACCGAAGTACAATCTAAAACGACAAACGAATGGCGCTCTCGCGTGACTGAAAGTGAGCCCCCGCATTATCTCCATACACCTAAACAACAAACGTATGGAGACCAAGAAAAACCCCATGCACGATGTGCACCGCTATCGCAGCACCTTTTTTACTGTTGGATTAATACTTAGCCTTGCATTAAATATTTCTGCTGTTGAGTGGGAAACGAAAAAGAAGACAAGACCGGAGCCGCAGCCGGATCCGGCTTTCAGAGGCTGGACATTCAACCCGCCCTTGATCAGCGAAACTTCCATACCTGCACCCACACAGACCAGGCAAATTTCAGTAGCTGAACTGCCCGCAGAAATTGAAGAGACCACAGAGCCGGTAGAAGAAGCGTTGCTTTCGGGCCCCGACCCCGCGCCCGTCAGGCTGTTGCTACTGCCAGAACCGCTGCCCGAAGAAGCACCGGATGCCCCCTTGATTTTGCAGAAGTGATGCCCATGCCTGAAGGTGGGCTGGCGTCATTTTACAAGGTGATTAAGAAAAACCTCCATTATCCCCGCAAGGCACAGGCAGCCCAAGGTAGAAGGTAGGATTTTTATACAATTCACGGTGATGCCAGATGGCACGCTCCAAGATGGGAAGGTGGTAAAGGGTATCGGCTTTGGCTGCGATGACGAAGCGATTCGTGTGTTGGCCCTTACCAAATGGAAACCAGGCCGGCAAGGAGGAGGAAATGTGGCCGTCAGGATGATTCAGCCCATTGTTTCCAAAATGCCCTAAAATGTTGAGGCCCTCTCCACGTCTTGGAGAGGGCCACCAAACCTAAAACCTTAAAATGAGAGAGAAAATTGTAACTGCGAAACAAAAATAGGGGCCCATAACCCCTTTGGAAATACCTACAAAGAGGTATTTTTTGACCTAAAATGACCTTTTTTTGTGCGGCATACCTACGTTTTTGGTGTAATTGAGTTAAAATAATCGAAAATCTGCTTCAAGTGGTCCGGATTACCGATACTCAGTTTATTCTTATTTATAAATTCCTCAACGTTGCCTGATTGAGTGCCAAAGACAGGTAAGAGTTTTTTCTTCGACCCTAGTTTCACCAACTCCTCACCCTGCGAAAAATAAAAAGATTTCTTTTTCAAAATCGTTACATCTTTCGATCCAATGTCAAGCGCAGCATTATAAGTAGGTTTCTTCACAACCAACTCGTGTGCGGCTAACAAAGGAATTTTTCCATCTGACACCACTTCAAGTAATTTGTTAACAGGGGCCCCGTTAAATCTAAAACGAGAGCCATCGATAAAGAATACAGGTTTTCTCGATATTGAATCGGTCCAATAAAGGGTACGGATTTTTTTTACCTCAAGTATTTTTATCGAACTACCAACCAAAATTTCAATATTACCCTCTTTAAGGTCGTACTTCAATAACCTATTCTCAATCATCAATTCCGTTCCATGCAGCGCAATTGTTCCCAAATTCCAGGTTTCGTTCAGATAATAATCACCGATTGTTCGGCCAGGTTCAGCGGGTATGCCATATAAAATGTCATTTCTTCCGATGGCATTTACATCTGACACCATCTCCATCGTCATTTGAGACCGAAGCTGATTTGGGATAAGTTGTTGCGCACGGAGACAAATCAGAGGGGTAAAGCTCATCAGCACCAAATACGAAATGGTAGATTTTGTCATATACGTTATACAAATGCACGGTATAGGTAGTGATAATATTCCATAGTTATGATGCTCTAAAGTACCGCGCTATACCCGCACCGCCAGCAACAATTCTATGTTTTTAAACTTCATCCCGAATTTCCGGGCTACGTACTCGTTGGTCAGGTTTCCTTTATAGGTGTAAACGCCTTTCATAAACCACTTGTGCGAAAAAATCATTTCCTCCACCCCGCCTTCCTCGGCCGCGCGTAAAATGGTAGGTGTAAAGATGTTGCTCAACGCAGTGGTAGCCGTATGGGCAACACGCGAGGCCACATTGGGTACACAATAATGAATAACATCATACTTTCTGAATACGGGCTTATCGTGAGTGGTGATTTCTGAGGTAGCAACCGACCCGCCCTGGTCAATACTCAGATCAATAATCAATGAATCGGGCTTCATTTTGCTCACCATCTCTTCCGAAACTACATGCCGCGCCCGGCCCTTCTCAGCCCGCAACGCACCAATCACTACATCGGCAGTCTTCAGAGTTTCGCTCAAGGTTACCGTATCAATGGTAGATGTGTAGACCTGATGCCCCAGCGTATGCTTGATGCGCCTGAGTTTATACAGATGGTTATCAAAAACCTGAATCTCGGCACCCAGGCTAAGTGCTGCACGGGCTGCATACTCGGCCACCGTACCCGCTCCAATTATCACCACTTTAGTAGGCGGAACCCCCGTGATGCCACCCAAAATGACACCCTTCCCCTTTTTGGAGGTACTTAAGTATTCCGCTGCTATCAAAATAACCGTGCTGCCCGCAATTTCGCTCATCGCCCGCACAATGGGCATACCACCCACTTTGTCTTCAATAAACTCGTAAGCCAAGGCCGTCACTTTTTTTCTCACCAGGGCCGATACCAGTTCCTGATCGAGGTGGCCCACCTGCAGAGCCGATATAAGCGTCTGCCCCGGCCGCATGTACTCAATTTCTTCCATGGTGGGCGGCTCAATCTTCAGAATAACCTGGGCTTTGTACACTTCCAAAGGCGAGTACACAATTTTGGCTCCGGCATCGCTGTATTGTTTGTCGGTAAATTTGGAGCCCTCGCCTGCTTTCGTCTCCACCCACACTTCGTGTCCGTTGTTTACCAACAGCGCCACCGCATCGGGTGTAAGGCTGATGCGATTCTCCTGCAGCGAAATCTCTCGTGGCAAACCAATAAAGAAGGCATGATTGGACTTCTTCACCTTCATTAATTGTTCCTGGGTGTAAACACCGGTTTTGGCCAGTGCCTCAAAGCCTGTTTTCTTCTTCTCAGTCATGAATTTGGTATTCTAAAGATCGTGAAGTATCGCTTCGGTGGGTGAGTGAAATTTTAAAATGCTGTTTGGGTATCAGGTTTTCAATACGATCCGGCCACTCAATAAAACAATAGTGACCTGAATCGAGATACTCGTCTACGCCAATATCCAGTGCTTCGGTTTCATTTTTCAAACGGTAAAAATCAAAATGGTATACCGGCCCGTGGTGTGGTGTCGGATATTCATTCACAATTGAAAACGTAGGGCTACCCATGGTTGCCGTAACGCCCAGCAAATGACAGAGGGATTTTATGACCGTGGTTTTGCCCGCACCAAGGTCGCCTTCAAAAAGCCACACGCGGCAATCGCCCGCCACGTGCAGTAAACGAGCGGCCACTGACGGCACTTCGCTCAATTCAAAAACTTCCTTTCCTACCACGTCAGGCATTCTTCGAAGATAAGAAAATTAACGGCACGATCATCTCTTCCAGGCTCACTCCTCCGTGTTGAAACGTGTCTTTGTACATGTTTACATAGTAGTTGTAATTGTTGGGGTAAGCAAAAAACTGATCTTCAATGGCAAACGCATAGGTGGTAGACACATTGGGCTTAGGCAAAAAGAACCGATCGGGCTTTAACGCTTCCAATAGTTTGTCGCCTTCATAACCTAGGTTTTTTCCTTGCTTATAGCGCAGGTTGGTATTCACGTTTTTATCGCCCACAATTTTGAAGGGCCGCTTTACGCGAATGGTGCCATGGTCGGTTGTAATAATCACCCGGCTGCCTTTCTCTGCAATCTTTTTGAGGATGTCGAGCAGGGGGGAGTGTTCAAACCATGATTTGGTGATGGACCGATAGGCTGCTTCATCCGGGGCCAGTTCGCGTATCATGGCCATATCTGTGCGCGCATGCGAAAGCATGTCTACAAAGTTGTAGACAATCACATTCAGGTCGTTCCCAAAAAGGTTATTCACTGTTTCTACCAGGTCGCGGCCCTCTTCCAGTTTTTTTATTTTTTTGTAAGACAGTTTAGGGCTCAGGTTGTTTCTTCGCAGTTGGCGCGTTAAGAACTCTTCTTCATAATTATTTTTCGATTCGTCTTCATCCTCGCCTACCCAAATATCGGGGTGCGTTTTGGCCATCTCCGAAGGCAGGCTTCCCGAAAAGATGGCATTGCGGGCGTAGGCAGTCGTGGTGGGCAGTATGGAGTAATATGTTTCCTCCCGCTCCACGTTGAAATAATCGGCCAGTATGGGTTCAATGGTCTTCCACTGGTCGAATCGAAGGTTATCTATCACCACTAAAAACAACGGTTGCCCTGCCTTCAATTCGGGAAAAACCTTGCGCTTCATCAACTGGTGCGAGAGCAGCGGCCGCTCTACGTTGGGGTTGTTCAGCCAGCTTTCATAGTGGCGTTTCACAAAACGGCAAAAGTTTGCATTGGCCTCCACTTTTTGGGTATCCAGCACCTCCACCATGTCGTGGTTATCGCCCATTTCCAGTTGCAGTTCCCAGAATACCAATTTCTTGTAGATGTCGGCCCACTCTTCGTGCGTAAGGTTATCCTGAAATGCCATGGAGATCTTTCTAAACTCCTGCTGGTAGTTCAGGTTAGTTTTCTCCAATACCAATCTCTTGTTGTCTAATATTTTCTTTACGGATAGCAGTATCTGGCTGGGGTTGAGTGGCTTTATCAGGTAGTCGTCAATTTTGGCCCCAATGGCCTCTTCCATAATTTGTTCTTCTTCGTTTTTGGTAATCATAACCACGGGCAACGTGGGTCTGGCATTTTTTATAAGTGCCAGCGCCTCCAGCCCCGACATGCCGGGCATGTGTTCATCCAGAAAAACCACATCGAAGTGCTTCTCCTCGCTCAGCTCCACCGCCTCGGCTGCGTTGTTAACCGGTGTAATGTCGTAGCCGCGTTGTTCCAAAAACAGTATGTGCGGCTTCAACAGATCTATCTCATCGTCTGCCCACAAAATGGTATATCTTTGCATAGAGTCAAATTTACGTAATCGTTGCGACAAGCGTTTACATTTCATTTTCCGGTTACCCTTCGCTAATGGCAAAGAGAAAGATTATCAACGACCCTGTTTACGGTTTCCTCTCCGTTTCCAATGAGGTAATCTACCAACTCATCGAGCACCCCTACTTTCAGCGGCTTCGCCACATCAAGCAGTTGGGCCTTACGGAATTAGTCTACCCGGGGGCCTTGCACACCCGGTTTCACCATGCGCTGGGTGCCCTTCACCTGATGACGCGCACCCTGGAAAGCCTGCGCCAGAAAGGAATCGAGATAAGCAAAGAAGAGATGGAGGCATCGCAAATTGCCATTCTTCTGCACGACATCGGGCATGGCCCTTTTTCGCATACTTTAGAAGAAACCTTGCTGCAACAGGTTCACCACGAAAGCCTGTCGTACCTGTTTATGCAGGCGCTGAACAAACAAATGGACAACCAACTGGCGCTGGCGCTGAAAATCTTCCGCAACAGCTACGAAAGGAAATTTTTCCATCAGTTGGTAAGCAGCCAGTTAGACATGGATCGCCTGGACTACCTGCGCAGGGACAGCTTCTTTACGGGCGTGGTGGAAGGCGCGGTGGGTGTTGAACGGATCATAGAAATGTTGAATGTGCACAACGATGCCATTGTGGTGGAAGAGAAGGGCATTTACAGCATCGAACATTTTTTGAACGCACGCAGGCTGATGTACTGGCAGGTGTATTTGCACAAAACTTCAGTAAGTGCCGAACGCATGCTGGTAAATATTATTAAGAGAGCGCAATACCTGGCGCAATCGGGCGAAAAGATTGTTGCCACGGATGCGCTTAAATTTTTTCTCAAGCACAACTATACACTGGCCGATTTCCAAGAGAGACCCACCCTGCTAAAAACCTATGGTCTGTTGGATGACCACGATGTTTGGGGGGCCATCAAATTCTGGAAAGATCACCAAGACCCCCTATTGGCACAACTGTGCCAGATGCTGCTGAGCCGGCAACTGTTTAGGATGAAACTAACGCCCGAACCTATATCGAAGCCAATGCTGGAAAAACTAAGACATGCGGTTGCCCGGCAATATGGCACATTAAAAAAAGATGCGGCCTATTTCTTTTCGCAGGGCTTTCTCACCAACGAGGCTTACGTTACCGAAAAGCCCGGCATCCTGATTCAGACCAAGCAAGGGAAAGTGATGGACATAGCGCACGCTTCTGACCTGCCGCACATCAAGGCGATGAGCAAAATCGTGAAAAAAAACTACCTATGCTGGCCTAAAAATGTATCTTTGTAGATGGCCTGCCCCAAACCTTAAAACAGGTCTTTGCACGAGTTGGCTATGGAGTTTACGGTGAAACAAATTGCTGCCATGTTGGGCGGGCAAGTGAAGGGAAACGCTGAGGCGAAGATCAACATGCTGGCAAAAATACAAGATGCCAAGCCTGGTCAGGTGGCCTTTCTGGCCAACCCTAAGTACGAGCAATTTATATACACCACACAGGCCACAGCCGTTATTGTAAAGCGCGACTTCCAGCCACGCAAAGAGCTTACCACCACCCTTATTCTGGTGGATGATCCCTACAGCAGCTTCACTGCATTACTCGAAGAGTATCACAAGCTCATCAGCTTTCAGAAAACAGGGGTTGAACAGCCCAGTTTTGTGGGTGAGGGTTCTACCTTGGGTGCCAACGTTTACCGCGGTGCCTTTTCTTACATTGGAAATGGCGTAAAGATTGGCAACAATGTAAAAATCTACCCGCATGTATACGTGGGCGACCGGGTAGAAATTGGCGACAATACCATTCTGCATCCAAGCGTAAAGTTGTATGCGGGCACTCGTGTAGGCAGCAATTGCGCCATCCATTCGGGCACGGTAATCGGTAGCGATGGGTTCGGATTTGCCCCACAGGAAGATGGCACCTACAAAACCATTCCGCAGTTAGGCAATGTCATTATAGAAGATAACGTTACCATAGGAGCTAACACCGTAATAGATTGTGCCACACTTTTTGGAGACTTCACCATCATACGCAAAGGTGTAAAACTGGACAACCTGATTCAGGTAGCTCACAATGTGGAGATAGGAAAGAATACGGTGATTGCCGCACAAACCGGCATATCGGGATCGACAAAGATTGGCGAAAACTGCATACTGGCAGGCCAGGTTGGGGTGGCAGGCCACCTGGTGTTGGCTAACAATACCAGCGTGGGGGCGCAAACAGGTATTTCCAAATCCACCAAAGAAGGTCAAAAGCTTTTTGGCTACCCAGGCGTAGAGGTAAAAGAGTATTTTAAATCGTATGCGGTGTTCCGCAAGCTGCCCGATATACAATTGAGATTGCGCCAACTCGAGGAGAAGATGAACGGCACCACCCACCATTCCTAAGTCCGAAAAAGGGCTTCAGGCATCAAAATTCAACACTTTTGGATTTACCGGGTATTAGCGGTTAAATTTGCACCCTCTTTTACCAAAAAATGCTAAACTACAAGCAGCAAACCATTAAGAAATCTGTCACCATTTCAGGTGTGGGGCTTCACACAGGTGTGCAAACAAACATGACGTTCGTTCCGGCTAAGCCCAACCATGGAATCAAGTTTCAGCGAATAGACCTCCCAGGCTCTCCCATTATCGATGCCGACTGCGACAATGTGGTAGATGTATCGCGCGGTACCACCATCGAGCAAAGTGGCGCTCGGGTAAGCACCATAGAGCATACGCTGGCAGCTTGCGTGGGCCTAGAAATCGACAACGTGCTGATACAATTAGACGGCCCCGAATGCCCGATTATGGACGGCAGTTCGATTCAATTTATCGAAGCCTTAAAAGAAGCCGAAACAGAAGAACAGAACGCTTTACGCGATTTCTTTGAAGTGCAGGACAGCATTTTCTACCGCGAGGCCGCACGCAATGTGGAAATAGCAGCTTTACCGTTGGACGACTACCGCGTAACGGTAATGATTGACTATAATTCGCCCGTTTTAGGAAGCCAGCATGCCTCCATTACCAACATACGTCAGTTCGAAAAAGAAATTGCTTCGTGCCGTACGTTCTGCTTCCTGCACGAACTCGAAATGTTGTATAAAAACAACCTGATACGCGGTGGCGACCTGAACAATGCCATCGTAATTGTAGACCGCGTGGTACAGCCCCATGAGTTGGAGAACATTGCCAAAATGCTGAACAAGCCAACCGTGGAAATAAAGAAGGAAGGAATTCTGAACAACATAGAACTGCGATACAACAACGAGCCGGCTCGCCACAAGCTGTTAGACATAGTGGGAGACCTGGCCTTGGCAGGCAGACCACTGAAAGCACAAATACTGGCCGCCCGTCCGGGCCATGCCGCCAACGTGGCCTTTGCCAAGAAACTAAAAAAGGCCATGTCCGAGTCGGACAAGAAGGGTGTACCCCGCTACAACCCCAGTCTGCCTCCGGTAATGGACATCAACCAGATTGCTGCCACGCTGCCCCATCGCTATCCGTTTCTGTTGATCGACAAGATCATTTACCTGGATAACGAAACGGTGTGCGGCATAAAGAACGTAACCATGAACGAACCGTTCTTTCAGGGCCACTTTCCTGGCAACCCGGTAATGCCCGGTGTGCTACAAGTAGAAGCCATGACGCAGGTGGGCGGTATTCTGGTGCTGAACACCGTACCCGATCCTGAAAACTACTGGACTTATTTTCTGGGAATAGACGACTGCCGGTTCCGCAAAATGGTACTTCCGGGCGACACGCTGGTGATTCAATGCGATTTGCTAGCACCCATAAAAAGAGGAATTGCCAAAATGAGGGGCCGCGGATACGTGGGTAACTCTTTGGTGTGCGAAGGAACCATGACAGCCAGTATCGTTCGAAAAGATTCATGAGCAACTACCCGTTAACCAGCATACACCCCAATGCCCAGATAGGGCAAAATGTGGTGATAGAGCCTTTTTCTACCATTCAAGACAACGTGGTAATTGGCGATGGCACCTGGATTGGTCCAAATTGTACCATTATGAGTGGTGCCCGCATCGGCAAAAATTGCAAGATTTTTCCCGGAGCAGTAATTTCGGGCATCCCACAGGACCTGAAGTTTCGCGGTGAGGACACCACCGCTGAGGTGGGCGACAATACCACCATCCGCGAGTGTGTAACCATCAACCGCGGCACGGTAGATAAGTACAAAACCGTGATCGGCACGAACTGCCTCATCATGGCGTATGCGCACATTGGCCACGACTGTATTATTGGGAACTATTGCATTTTAGGCAACACTTGCCAGTTGGCAGGCCACGTAATTATTGACGACTACGCCATTTTTGGTGGTGCCTGCGCTGTGCAGCAGTTCTCCAAAATTGGGGCGCACGCCTACATTGGGGGTGGTTCGCTGGTGCGCAAAGACATTCCGCCCTTCACCAAAGCAGCACGGGAGCCGCTGGCCTATGCCGGTATTAACTCAGTGGGCCTTAAGCGCAGGGGTTACTCGGCAGAAAAAATTGGCGAGATTCAGGAAATTTACCGCTACCTCTTTTTGAAAGGCCTGAACAACTCGAAGGCTTTAGACCTGATAGAAAAAGAATTGCCTGCTTCTGCTGAGCGCGACTACATCGTAAGCTTCATCCGCCAGTCGGAACGCGGTATTATGAAGGGCTTCACCGCCAGCACGTCTATAGACTGATGCGCATCGTTACTGAAAATCTGGGAAAGCGGTTTAACCGCGAATGGATTTTCAAAAACATGACCATTACGCTGGAGTCGGGCCGGGTGTACGCTATCACTGGCCCCAATGGGTCGGGTAAGTCTACTTTGCTGCAGGTGCTCTGGGGCCAGATGCCGGCCAGTGCAGGTTCCCTACGCTACATGCACGCAGATGCCGGCATCGATCATGAAAATATACACCAACACCTGGTCATTGCCGCACCTTATCTCGAATTGATTGATGAGTTTACGCTCGAAGAAATGGTACGCTTTCACTTCAAATTCAAAAAGGTGCGGGCGGGGCTTACCACCACTGAAGTCATCGAAAAAATGGAACTACTTGATGCCCGCACGAAGTTCATACGACAGTTTTCTTCGGGCATGAAACAACGGTTGAAGTTGGCATTGGCCTTCTTCAGCGAGGCAGAAATCATTTTTCTGGATGAACCCACCACCAACCTCGACAAAAATGCAACCCGTTGGTACCTCAACAACCTGGCCTCCTGCCAGGCACCTTTGGTGATCATTGCCTCCAACCAGGAACACGAATACCCCGAAACAGCCAAAAAAATCAATATTTTGGATTTCAAAGCCGTGGTTACAAGTTAACCGCTGGCGCTATTAAGAGCGTGTGAGGGCTATCCACAGGCTGGCCTTTCAAACGAACAACACTTTTTGTAAGTTTAAGGCATTTTAAAGTTCAAACATGAAATCGATTTTCAAGTCCGTTCTCTTGATGGGTGCCTTGGCCACTCTGCTGCTATTCCCTGGCTGCGGCCCCGGAAACCCGCCCGAACCTACTGTAGAAGAAGTTCAGTTAGGCAAGCTCACCACAACCTGGACGATTTCGAACGTTACACTCGACAACGTGAGTAAGATTAGCGATTATCCGCAATTTCAATTAACAGTAACCGGTACGGTGGGAGCTCCCTCCTTCGGCTACTCTACCGTAGGCAGGCCAAACGTCAGTCCGTGGCCGGCAAGCGGCTCTTGGAAGTTTGGCACCGACCCGGCCACACAAATTGTGCGCGACAGTGGTGCCGATGAATTGCCCATGACTTATTCTGTAACCGATACGCAGCTTCAGCTCACCTTCAGCTACAGTGGCAACGGTTTTACCGCACGTACCTCTAACGTGAAAGGCACGTGGGTATTTACCTTCACAAGGTAATTGCGGGATCCGAGGTAGAAAATAAGGAAAAGCCCTTCGGGGCTTTTTTATTTCAGCACCACTACTGTAATTCCATCCCCACCCCGCTCCACATGCTCATCGGCAAACGAGGCTACCGCGCTCGTTTTTTTTAAATGATCTCTCACTACATTTCGCAAAACACCCTCGCCTTTGCCGTGCAAAATCTTCAGTTCGCCATGCCCCAGCAGAACGGCATCATCCAAAAACTGACTCAACAAAGGCACCACTTCCTCTGCCCGTTTTCCCCGAACATCCAGTGTAGTTTCAAAATGGGCCTGTCGCTTTACAAGGTCTATTCCAATAGCACGTGTTGGACGGTTTGCCGCAAGGGGCTCGGCCTGATCGCTGCGCACCAGTTGATCGATCTTTAGCTGACTGCGTACACTTCCAAAAAGAACAATGGCGGTCTTACCCTTCAGTTGTACTATGGTGCCCGTAACCTCTTGACCCCGCAACCGAACTTTGTCACCTTCTTGCAAGGGCGCAGTCTTATGCACCGTCACCGGTGTTTCTATCTTTACTTTTTCGGTAAGCCCTTTCAATCCTTCGCGCACTTTACGCGTTTCCTTGCGTTCTGCCTTGTTCTCGCGGATGTGCCTGATGGTTTTTTCTATTTCGCGATTGGTTTCTTTTAGCAACCGGGCGGCTTCTGTTTTTGCCTTCTCTATGATCTCCTTTTTTCTTGTCTCCAATTCCTCCGATAATACATGGTACCGCTGCAACTGGCTGGTCAACTGCTGTTCCTTCTTCTGTAACTCAGCCTGTCTGCGTGCGTTATTTATTTTTTCTTCTGCTACCGATTTCATCAACACCTCTAACCCAGTGAGGTCTTTACCGATGATAGCTTCCGCGGATGCCACCGTTTGTGCCGGCAACCCGATTTTGCGCGCTATTTCCAAGGCAAAAGAACTTCCTGGCTTACCAATTTCAAGAATGAACAGTGGCTCCAGCCGCTGGGTGTTAAAAAGCATAGCCCCGTTTACAAGGCCCGGTGTGCTCTCTGCCAATAACTTCAGGTTGTAGTAGTGCGTGGTAGCCACGCCCCAGACTTTTTTAAATGCCAACTCCGCCAAAATGGCCTGGGCAATGCCGCCACCAAAGTTCGGATCTGTGCCAGAGCCCAATTCATCCATCAACACCAAAGTGCGGGCGTTGCCGTGCGTGAGGAACCACGCCATGTTCGTCAGGTGCGAACTATAAGTGCTCAGATCATTTTCTATGGACTGCTGGTCGCCAATGTCGAGAAAGATTTGCTGAAACAGGCCCATTCTGGAGTGAGGCTGCATGGGCACCAGTAAACCGCACTGCAGCATGTACTGAAGCAACCCAACCGTTTTGAGACACACCGATTTGCCCCCCGCATTCGGGCCAGATACCAGTAGTAAATGCTGCTGACTGGTGAGCTCTATGTTCAACGGCACCACCGGGCGCTTACCGCGCAGCGACAGAAACAACAGCGGATGTTTTGCCTCTACCCATTTCAAGGCCGGTACTTCCACTATCTCCGGCAGCGTGGCTTCCAGCTCTATTGCCAACTTGGCTTTGGCACGGTTCAGGTCTAGTTGCGCCATGAAATGGTAGGCCACTTTTATTTCCTCCAGCCGTGTGCGCAGCAGGTCCGTCAGCTCTTTTAGAATCTTTACCACCTCCCTCCGCTCGGCCAGTTGCAAATCGCGCAGCTCGTTGTTGGCCTCCATTACTTCGGCAGGCTCAATAAATACCGTTTGCCCCGTGGCCGACTCATCCATTACATGACCACGGATTCTGCGCTTGTGCGCGGCTAATATGGGTATCACCAAACGCCCCTCCCGTATCGAAGGAGTCATCCCCTCGGGTACCCAGCCCTGCTCTGACGCAGATCTGAAAATGGCGTCAGCCACTCTGCGCACCCGGCCCTGCTCCTCCAACAGTCGCCTGCGTATTTGCTGAAGTTCGCTGCTGGCATTATCGCGTACTTTGCCAAAGTCATCGAACTTACTCTGAAGAGAAGTTAGAACACTGCGGGGTAAGGTTACGGGTTCGGCCAGCGCGGCCAATCGCGGGTAGCGCTCCTGGTTCTTCAGGAATTTCTGTGCTTCAAAAATAGTTTGCAGTGAAAGTATGAGGTATCTGAAAACATCCTCTTCCAGAAAACTCCCCTCCCACGCAATAACCTGATACAGCTCCGTTGGATCGAAGAAGTTGTTGAACGAAAACGAGTCTCCCGTTTGAAGCAGGCCCACCATTTCGTGGCTGGCTTCAAGATCGGGCAGCAGACCATTCAATGTATTGCGAAACGAGAGGGCCTCCACCTCCCGATGACCCAACGAGCAAAGGCAGTAACTGGTCAGTTTTTCTCTTATCTGATCAAACCCCAGTTTTTTTTCAAAGTCCGCAGGGTAAGTCATGTTTATTGGTCAACCGTGCCCTTGTATCGTTGTTCGCGCAAGCTGAGAGAATCGACCACCGCGGTGTATATTTCCTCCAACTCCTGCGGCCGGTTTAGATAGTATTGATAGGTGGCTTTGATCACCGAATCAGAAAGTCCCTTGTTCAGCAGTAGTTTCTCCTCGAAAGAGAAATACAGGGCTGTGGCACTGTCGCGGGGAATCGCATGGTTGTTGATGCGCGCTTCGGCAAGGTACACCTCCATCAGAAAGGCGGCATACTCTTCTTTGGTGAGCACCCCGGGAGGCAGTGCTTCGCCTCCGCATCCCCATAACAAAACCATCGATATCAAGGCCATTAACCCAGCGCGCGTCATTTCTGCTCTTCACCCATAAAGGGTGCCAAATTACTTATAATTTAATTTAATTTGCTGCCGTTTATACAGCAGAGGGCGTGAAAGATCTGTTAAAAAAATTGCGCAAGTACGAAATTCAGATTCGCAAGGCTATCAACAGCCAGATGCAGGGCGACTTTCATTCCATTTTCAAAGGCACCGGTCTGGAGTTTGACGATGTGCGCCCCTACCAATATGGCGATGATATTCGCACCATCGACTGGAACGTATCGGCCAAGGGGCACGGCACATTTGTAAAAACGTTCCGCGAAGAAAAAGAACAAACCATTTTCTTTATCCTTGATGTGAGCGCCTCGCAAAACATAGGCACACCGGGCCGCACCAAGTTCGACATCGGCCGCGAGATTTGTGGGGTGTTGGCACTGGCGGGCGCCAAAGAATCGAGCCAGGTGGGCTTGATCGGATTCTCTGATCAGCGCGAGGTGTACATCAAACCGGCCAAGGGCATGTCGAAGGCGTATGAAATGGTCTATCATCTGGTGAACCTGAAGCCCAAATCTGCCAAAACAAACCTGGCGCAGGCCATCTTATTCGCACTGAACTCTATTAAGCGCAGAAGTGTCATCATCATGATCTCCGACTTCATAGATGAGGGGTTTTACCACAATATGAAATCGCTGGCACGCAAGCACGACCTGGTGGTTATTCACATCAGCGACAAGCGCGAAACCCACCTACCTAAACTGGGCATTATACCCGTGCTGGATAAGGAAAGTAAACGCACCCTGTGGGTAAATACATCGTTCGGAGATTTTCGCCAGCGCATTGCCACGCACCACCAAGAGCGGGTAGCAGAACTAAAACAGTTCAGCAGGAAACATCAGATCAATTTTTTGAGTATAAATACCGATGAGGACTATGTACCTCAGTTATTGAAGTTGTTTAAAGTGCGAAATAAATCGATGAAGAGTGTTTAAGGGCGGGGTTGCTTTTGTTTTGCTTTTGCTGATGTGGTTGCCAGGCGTGTGCCAGGTAGAAGTAAGTGGCCGTTTTTATGCCGACAGCCTGAAGATTGGCCAGCCAGTGCCATACAGCCTCACGGCACGCTATCCGAAATCTTTCAACCTGGTTTTTCCCGACTCTACTTATCAGTTCGCTCCGTTTGAGTTCGAACGCAAAGAGTTTTTCCCTACCCGGTCGGATGCCGAAACCAGTTTCGACAGTGTGGTGTACTATGTTTCTTCTTACGAAATAGACAGCGTGCAACAACTGCAACTGCCCGTGTTTGTAATCCATACCAGCGATTGCACCACCGTGATGCCCGAAGCAGACCATATCTATTTAAAGCACCTGGTAGAATCCATACCCGATTCGCTGGCCGCACCACAACTGCCCCTCAAAACGCAGACCTCTTACCTTAACGTGAAGTGGCTTTTCAACTACCCGGTGTTGCTGATGGTTATGGCGGCACTAATGCTGTTGGCTGTACTTACGTGGATTTTCTTTGGCAAAAGAATCCGTAAATATTTCCAGATACGAACGCTTAAGCGTCATCACCAGCAATTCCTCCATCAGTACGCCCTTGCTGTTGATGGCTTGAGAAAGAGCTATGCAACGATTAAGGCAGAACAGGCGCTGGTACTATGGAAGCAGTACATGGAAGATCTGGAAGGCAAGCCTTTCACCAAATTCACCTCGCGCGAAATTACACAGCACGAGAAAGATGAAGTACTGGCCCAGTCGCTCAAGCAGATAGACCGCATGATTTACGGAGGCGCAGGTAAAAACGTAGACACCTTTGCTTCACTGCTAAATTTTTCTGAGAACAGGTTCCATCAAAAAATAGAGGCCATACGTTATGAGTGAGGTTAGTTCGCTGATGGAAGCCTGGTATTCGCTTTACTGGTTCTCGCCAGCCACTTTTGCGTCCTTCACGTGGGAGAATCCTCTTTTTCTGTGGGGCATACCGATGGTGCCGCTGGTATTGATGGTGCGCTGGCTGCTGCGGTATGCCTTCAACCAAAAACTACCGGTTGCCTTGGTAAAAAGCGATGTAAAAAGTTCACCTCTCAACTTGGTTCGCCTGGTGCCCGAATTGCTGTTGGTAATGATTGCCTCGCTGATACTGGTGGCATTAGCCCGGCCCCAGCGCACCAATGAAAAGGTGGAGCAGTGGACGGAGGGCATAGACATCATGCTGGCCATTGATATCTCGCAGTCGATGCAGATAGAAGATTTTTCGCCCAACCGGCTAGAAGCCGCCAAATCCGTTGCGCGCGATTTTATCAAGGGGCGCATGCAAGACCGCATCGGCATCGTGGTGTTTTCTGGCGATGCCTTCTCGCTGGCACCGCTCACCACCGATTATGAGTTGCTGAATTCATACATCGATGATATGAACTTCGACATGATTGAAAACAGGGGTACCGCCATTGGCAGCGCCCTGGCCGTGGTTACCAACCGTATGCGTGAGTCGGAGTCTAAGTCGAAAGTATGCATTCTGCTAAGTGATGGCGACAACACTGCAGGCAACATCGATCCGTTTACGGCCGCAGAACTGGCCGCTGCCTACGGGGTAAAAATGTATACCATTATTGTGGGAAAGGAGGGCATGGTACCCTTCGGCAAGGATTATTTCGGACGCCCGCAAATGGTAGAAAACACCGTAGACGAAACAACCATGCGCAAAATAGCCGAAATTGGCAGTGGAGAGTTTTTCCGCGTAACCGATATGGAGGCGCTGCAGCGCGTGTTTAGCCGTATCGATCAGTATGAGAAAGCCGAGATAAAAGAAACGCGGTTTAAAGATACCAGCGATTACTACTTTATATACCTGCAGTGGGTTATGATGTTGTTTCTGTTGTGGCTTTTGCTGAAGAGCACTTTTCTGAACAATATCCTACAGGATTAAAAAGGCAAGGTTCCTTCGTTGAACCAGATCAGGCGGCAGCCGAACAACAGCAGCGCCAGGCCTACCACTATGTTCATCCAGCGCAGCAATGCAGGCGTGATCACTTTCCTGAGCCTGCCTGCCAGGAATGCTTTCAAGATATCGGTAACCAATACCGTTAGCAACAATGCGGTGAAGAACACCACGAACTGACTTGTGTCGGTATACCCAAAGTCGATGGTGGCAATACTGATGGTGCCAATCCAAAACAAGGGTACCATGGGGCTAAAGGCGTTAATGAGAAACCCCTTCACTACGTAGCGATAGTGTTTCTTTTCAACTGCTGCTGCGGCAGTAGTCAGGCTTCTTCTGCTCTTCACCACCAGGTAATACAATCCAAAAAGTATCAGTATGCCGCCCCCGGTGTAACCCATATAGTTCCTGAAGTCGGCATCGCTCAGCAACGTCATCAACCCCAGGTAGCAAACCACCACGTAGACCAAATCGCTGAGCGAGACACCCAACGCTACCATAACGCCACGCCAAAAGCCGCGTTCAATACTGGTTTGAATCAGTGTAAAAAATACCGGCCCTATCAAAAAGGCCAGCACTACGCCCAGTTTAATGCCGTTGAAAATAATACTCATTCTTGGTGATTGGCAAGAAAGGCGGCCCACTCCTCCAACTGCGCCTTTTTCATCACCCGCGGAAATTTATTTTGCCCCCCCACCTTTCCTTTCGATTCCATCCAGCTATAAAACTTCTTTACAGGGTAAACATCTACCAACACTTCCTTCAGTGCAGCACTGCGCTCTACTGCATAATCGTCATTCAAAATTTTCAGATGATGATCGAGGCGCTCCTTCAACACCAACTTATCAACTTTGTCGTCTGTGCCTATGTACCAATGATGGGCAAACAGGTTGTCGTGTGGAATGCCGCCAACGGTAAATTCTTTAATAGAAATATTCATTTCATCAGCCACCAACTCAATGGCTTTGTTCATGTTGTCCACCGACAGGTGTTCGCCACATAAGCTTAAAAAATGTTTGGTGCGGCCCGTAATGATAATTTCTGAATCTTCGACTGAAGTAAACTTAATTACATCGCCAATGAGGTAGCGCCAGGCACCGGCACAGGTGGAAAGCAGGAGAGCATATTCCTTCCCTTCCTCCACCTCATCTATGGTCAGGGTATCTGCCTCTGGCTTTATTTCTCCGTTGGGTGCAAAGTTTTTCTCTTCAAAGGGAACAAACTCGTAAAAGATGCCATTGTTGGTTACTAACTTCATAGACCGTTTGTTGGGCAGCGCCTGATAAGCAATAAATCCTTCGCTGGCCAGATAGGTTTCTATGTAGTAGATCGGGCGCCCCAGAAGTTTTTCAAAGCTCTTTCGGTACGGATCGAACGAAACACCTCCATGTACGTACACGCGCAGGTTAGGCCATATTTCGTGAATGTTCTCAAGTTTGTGGTAAGTGATGATTTTCTCAAGCAGAATTTGAATCCACGCGGGCACCCCCACAATAATGCCGATGTTCCACTCGGGTGCCTTTAGCGTAATCTCTTCCAGTTTGGCTGCCCAGTTCTTGGTTTTGGCAATGCGCTTGCCGGGCTTATAAAAATGCTGAAACCAGAACGGCAGGCGTGCAGCCTGTATGCCGCTCAGGTCGCCCTCGAAATAGCTGCCTCGTTTGTTCAGGTGGGTGCTGCCGCCAATCATCAAAATGCCCGCTTCAAACACCTCGGCAGGTAAATCGTACTTAGAGAGCGACATAATCTGCCGAATGCTGGTGCGCTGGATGGCCTTGGTCATTTCCTTGGTTACCGGTATGTACTTGGAAGACGCCTCGGAAGTGCCTGAACTGAGCGCAAAGTATTTGATGCGCCCCGGCCAGCACACATTTTTTACTCCCTTCAAAGACAGTTGCCACCAATCTTTGTATATCTTATTGTAGTCGTGTATGGGTATGGTGCTGCGGAAGACTTTGTAGAAATCTTTGTGACCTTTGCGGAAATGACTCAATATATCGTGAAAGTTGTAATACTTGCCAAACTCGGTGTCAGCAGCCTCTATCAGCAATTCTTTCAGCGTTTTTTTTTGCAGCTCGAAAGGAAAGGAATATTCCTGCTCCAGGTTTTCACTTAGTTTAATTCCTTTTTTGAGCAACGTACCTAAGATCGCCATATTTTTGTGGATGAAATTGAAACCAGTAGGGGGCCAAAGTTATACAAATGGAGATTAAAAGAAAGTTAGAAAACATAAGGGCAACGCTGGCTCCCGGCTGCCGGTTAATAGCGGTAAGCAAAACGCACCCCGCAGAAGCAGTACACGAGGCATACGATGCCGGCCAGCGCCTGTTTGGAGAAAACAAGGTGCAGGAAATGGTGGCCAAGTACGAGGTTTTACCCAAAGACATTGAGTGGCACTTTATCGGGCACCTGCAAACCAACAAGGTAAAATATATCGCTCCGTTTGTGTCACTCATTCATTCTGTAGACAGCGAAAAGCTGCTGGCGGAAATCAACAGGCAGGGAAAAAAAATAAACCGAACGGTGCCGTGCCTGTTGCAAATGCACATTGCAGCAGAAGAAACCAAATTTGGATTAGATGAAGCTGAACTGCTCGACCTGCTTCGCCCAGAAAAGCTGGCAGGCTACACCCACGTGCACATTAAGGGACTGATGGGCATGGCTACCCTTACCAACGATCAGGAACAGATCAGGCGCGAGTTCCGCACCCTCAAAATACTTTTCGAAAAAATCAAACGGTTGCCGCTACCGCCATGGGTAACCATGCAAGAACTATCCATGGGCATGACGAGCGATTACCGCATTGCACAAGAAGAAGGCAGCACGTTGGTGCGTATTGGCACTGCCATTTTTGGAGAACGATCTTACCCGCAGTTATGACACAGCGACAAATACTTTTAACGGGCACGGTTCTGGGGTTGCTGGGTGTGGCCCTGGGTGCCTTTGGGGCACATGCGTTGAAACCGATGCTCACAGCCTCAGGGCGTGTTGATACCTACGAGTTGGCAGTGAGGTACCAATTCTACCACGCCTTTGCTTTGCTGGCCACCGGCCTTGCTATGGCCAAGGAAACCCACCAACTGTTTCGCCTGGCGGGTGGGTGTTTTCTGGCGGGTGTGGTGCTCTTCAGCGGCAGCCTCTATGCCATGGCTATAACGCAAACCAACACAGTGGCATTGGTTACCCCCGTAGGTGGATTATTTCTCTTGGCAGGCTGGGCACTGCTTGCCGTGGGTGTGCACAGAATGTACAAATAAAACTACTGAGGCTTTTTCTGCACCACCGTGCCCGATAATATTAACTGGCGGCCGCCCACATTTACTGCATTGGAGACGATAGTGGCCACTTTGTTTTGGCGGCCATACTTGCCGGCACTGTTAAACGCCAGTGTAATTTCGCCCTTGCCACCGGGCAGAATCGGATCACGGGGCCAACCTTTGGGGGTGGTGCAACCACACTGCGTGGTAATGTTGGTAATAATCAGCGGCTCCGTGCCGGTGTTCGAAAAGCGGAAAGTATACTCCACCTTTTCGCCCTGCTGAATATCACCAAAATCGTAGCTGTTCTGCTCCCAGGTTATAACGGCCCCCTGCCCAGGTGCGGCAGCGGCACCATCCTGCGCCAAGGCCGTGCCAACTGCCAGGCAAAACACTACTTGCCATAACAAAGCCTTCATAATTTGTGATTTTCCAACTATCATCGCATTGACTACAACGTGCGCCATATATCAGATCGTATAAAAACTGGTAACCAAACGTATCCATGCCCAATCCGGTTCACGAAATTTACGGAAACAAAGCAAGAATCAGGGCCTGCGGAATTTGTATGACTGAGGCTGGGTTGCTGCTGGTCAACCATAAACACATCACCAACTCTGACTTCTGGTCGCCACCGGGCGGTGGGCTTGAATTTGGCGAAGATGCCCGGCAGTGTGTGGCCCGCGAAGTGCGCGAGGAAACCGGATTAACCGTGTCGGTAGGCGATTTCTTATTTGTGTGCGAAGTGCTTCGACCTCCCCTCCACGCGGTAGAATTATTTTTTTTGGCGCAGGTACGAGGTGGCACCCTTCGCACCGGCCACGATCCGGAAACGGGCGCTCTTACCATAGTTGAAGAGGCACGTTTTTTCGATGACAATCAACTGGCTGCCGTGCCACCCAACCAGCGGCACGGCCTGTTTGGTTTTGCCCCAAAAACTGCCCAAATAGCCGGTTTAAGGGGGTATTTTAAATTATGACTGGTTGTGTATTAAAGTTTTAAAATATTTATACTTGCAGGCTAAACCTGACTACTGAAAATGAATTCTGTTACCAAAATCCTGACCGTTGTTCTGCTGGGTGCCAGTGTGGCGCTTTTCGTATACCTGTACGGAAGCGTTCAGAAAGTGATAGACGACCGTGAAGCCATTGCCAGCATAGAAGCTGCGGTTACCGAACGGCTGAAGCTGATTCGAGAAGCCGAAATTGTCTTCCTGGAAGTAAATGGCCGCTACACCGCCAATTGGGATTCCCTCAGTGATTTTGTTCAGCACGGACAGGTACCCATACTGGAACGCAGAGAAATTATTGAGCAACTGGCCTATGGCGGTGAAAAGGTAACAGTGGAAATTGACACCCTCGGTTTCATCAGCGCCAAAGAAAGAATTTTCCGCAAAAACTATACTTTGAACGCATCAGACAATGGTACCTTCCTGGGCTATAATGTGAAGGTGGGCGATAACGTAATACGCAACCAACGCGCCTACAAACTTAGAGTAGGCGATCGCGAAAGCCAGCCTCCCTTCACCGAAAAAGGAACGATCGACAGCCTGGCGCCCCTTAATCCTGGCGATCAGGTAACCAAAGGGCAAATCCTAATCAGCTATTGGGATTATGTGTTCGATCCCAATACGGACCTTTCCAAAATCGGCATTAAGCCGGGCACTAATCAATATTTCGACATCTTTGTAGGTAAGGTAGACAAAGCCGGTGTGATGGTGCAGGTAATTGAAGTAAAAGACCCTTCGCCCGACAACCCAAATCGTAAAGAAACTAACGAGCAGAAAAACCGTAAGCCTTTGCGTTTTGGATCGCGTACAGATGTATCTACTGCCGGAAACTGGGAATAACATAAAAACTTGCAGGCCACATCGCTCAGTTATAAGCTGATCAAAAAGATCAAAGACGAGAAGTTTGATGAAGAAAACCTTCATCAATACTCTTTGATGGTGCAATTAGGTGCAAGAGATTTACAAGTAGGCGTTGTATCGGAAGACCAACGCCTGCTTTTTTTTGAAGACTACGTATTTAGCGAAATTCAATCGGCCAAAGAGCAGCTTCAGGTTACCAAGGAAGTATACGATGCACACCCTCTGCTTACCGCGGGCTTTTGGAAAAATGTAACTTTCGCCATCAAGAACAATAAATACGCACAGGTTCCGGCCTCATTGTTTGTTGAAGACTCTGCGTTAGAATACCTGCGCTTTAATGCACAGGTCGATACAGCGAAAGAAATGGTGTTGCATTGCCGCAACCGGCAACTGGATGCCGTTACAGTTTTTGCCTTGGGCCAAGACCTGCATCAGTGGCTTTCATCGCTCTATCAGAACACGAACATTCAATTTATCCACCAGTCGGCTGCACTGATAGAAGGTGTGCTGGCTGTGGCCCCTCAGCACAAGGGGCAATCTCCCTTGTTTCTCTATGTAGACAGGTTTAAACTCCACATACTTTCTGCCTCAGGCGGTAAGCTGGTTTATTACAACCAGTTTCCGATAAAACACTTTGCAGACTATGTGAAGTACATTATGCTTGTAATCAATGCGCTGGGGCTGAGCCAGGAGAATAGCCAGGTAATTTTGTGGGGTTACATCGGAAAAAACTCTCCGCATTACCACGAGTTTGTGAAGTATGTGCGCAACGTGCATTTTGGTTCCAGGCCGGGGCACCTTACATTTGGCTACCTGTTTGACGAAGTGCAAGAACATCACTTCTTCGACCTTTACTCTATCCACCTGCTTATCTAAATTTCTCAATAAATAGCCATGAAGCGCATCGCCCTTTTTCCAGGTTCGTTCGATCCGTTTACTAAGGGACACGAGGATATTGTGCTGCGCGGCCTTCAACTGTTCGATGAGATCATTATAGCCATCGGCTACAACAGCCAGAAAAGCAACCGCTATTTCGATGTAAAACTGATGGTGGAGTGCATCCAGAAAACGTTTAAAGACTACCCTGCTATCAGCGTGCAAACCTATGCTGAGCTAACGGCAGAATTTGCCCGAAAAAACAACGCGCGTTTTTTATTACGCGGACTGCGTAACACCACCGATTTCGAATACGAGAATGGTATATCGCAGGTTAACCGCCACCTGAATGCCGAACTTGAGTCGGTGTTTCTCATCACCTCTCCCCAATTTGCTTCCGTCAGTTCATCTATTATCCGCGAAGTACACCGCTACAAAGGCGATGTGTCTGATTTCTTACCCTACACGTTGTAAGCAGGTTACTCAGGCCTTTTCAGAAATGTTGTAATAGCTTTCAATCACAAACCGAATAGAGCGGTACGAGTTTTCCAGCGCATGGTACACTTCTTTCTGGGTCATCCAGCGTAACTCTTCAATATCTTCTTCCAGACTGGGCTTCATCTTCGAGTCGTCTACCACATCCATCACATACCAGCGTGTTTTTTTCAGCATGGCCCGCTTGTTCATGGTGTAGGTATGCCAGGTGGTGCAAATCTTTCTACCCAGCTTCACATCCATATTACATTCTTCCTCCACTTCGCGCTCGGCCGTCTGGCGGTAGCGTTCACCCCATTCTTTTTTGCCCTTCGGCAAATCCCACTTCTTCATGCGGTAGATCATCAGGAAGCGGTCTTTCTTGCGCACCAACCCGCCAGCAGCCTTCACCACCTTGAATTTCTTCTTCAGGTACAACTTGATGGAGTTGTACTCCTCCACCGTAATAAACAGCGACAGCAGGTTAGAGGGCACCCGGGTATTGATCAGATCGAGCACCGTATCGAGGTGCTGCACGGCCGCATGCTGTATCCACACATGGTGTATGAGCGATGCCTTCTGAATGGGCTCCGTAGCCGCATTAATGGTGGTGTTGTAATGGCCAGACTGGGGTTCTTCCCCCGGTTTCAGAATCATTACGGGGATGTCGTTGATGAACAGATTCATGATTCGGCCACTCAAGTGCAGTTTGCAAAAACATAAAATATTTTCAATGAATCAACCCCCCTGTAATATTAGAACCCTAATCGATGAAAATAAGGGGATTGTAGCTCAAATTTCTGTACGAGTTGAAAATTCGTGATAAATTGCCGCATGAGTTGGGTACAAATTGTAGGCGAAACGGCTGGCCCCGTGGCCGATAAATTGCTGGAAATTGAAGCCATCAAGCTAAATCACAAACAGCCTTTTACCTGGAGTAGCGGCTGGAAATCGCCCATCTATTGCGACAACCGACTGGCGCTGTCTTACCCCGCCATACGCACCTACATTAAACAAGCGCTGGCCAACGCAGTGCAAACGCACTTTGCTTCTGCCGAATGTATTGCAGGTGTTGCCACGGCCGGCATTCCACAGGGTGCGTTGGTGGCAGACGCACTTCAACTACCCTATGTCTACGTGCGTCCCAAGCCCAAAGAGCACGGCATGGGCAACCTGATTGAAGGCAAAGTAACGCCCGGCCAAAAGGTGGTGCTGATTGAAGACCTGGTATCTACCGGGGGCAGCTCCTTGAAGGCGGCCGAAGCGCTAAAAGATGCCGGCTTTAAAGTGATAGGTATGGTGGCCATTTTTACCTACGGATTTGAAGTGGCCGAAAAAAATTTTGATGCCGCCCGCATTCCGCTGGTATGCCTGAGCGACTTCAGCCACCTGCTGAAAGAGGCCGTAAACAAAAAGTACTTAGACGAAGACCAACTGGTGTACGTTAAATCCTGGAAACTCGACCCCGCCAACTGGAAGTAACGCAGTCCATCATTTCACTTTACAACCGTTTTCCCTCCGTGACAACCCTTTGTCAACACATGGTTGCGTAGCCCTTCTTTTTTAGCTACTTCGAGCGTTGATCACCAACAAATCCCTCGATGAAGTATCCACGCTCCGCCTACATCCTCCGGGTGATCTCCGGGCCTGGATACACGATCTGCCCCCAAACAAAAATTATTAACAGATGAAAAATTATTTACTCCTCGGCTTCTTTTTCGTACTCACCCTTTTCGCGGTAGCGCAAAAAAACAAAAATGCAGCACCCGCATCTTCGGAAAAAAAAGACGACATCAGTCTGTCGGGATTAAAGTTTCGAAGCATTGGGCCAGCCCTTACCTCCGGTCGTATTTCCGACTTCGCGGTAAACCCCAACAATTACAGCGAATACTATGTAGCTACCGCCTCGGGTGGTGTATGGAAAACGGTGAATGCAGGTACCACTTACGAGCCGGTATTTGACGGCCAGGGTTCTTATTCTATTGGTTGCATAACGTTAGATCCATCTAACCCCAACGTTGTGTGGGTAGGCTCTGGCGAAAATAACAACCAGCGAAGCGTGGCGTATGGCGATGGCGTGTACAAATCGGAAGACGGTGGTGCCACATGGAAAAACGTGGGCCTGAAAGATTCAGAGCACATAGCCAAAATTCTGATCGACCCGCGCAACACGCAAGTGGTGTATGTGGCCGCCATTGGCCCCCTCTGGAAAGAGGGTGGCGACAGGGGCTTGTACAAAACAGAAGATGGCGGCAAAACCTGGGCGCAGGTATTGAAGTTAGATGAACACACAGGCGTAACCGATGCAGTGATGGACCCACGTAACCCAGATGTAATCTATGCGGCTGCCTTTCAGCGCAGGCGCCACGATTACGCTTATGTGAGTGGCGGCCCGGGCAGTGGCATATATAAAACCACAGATGGCGGCAAGACCTGGGCGAAAGCCAACATCGGTTTGCCTGCCGTAGACTTAGGGCGGATTGGATTGGCCATCTCCCCGGCCGACCCGGAATACTTGTATGCCATAGTAGAGGCCGCTAAAGGTGAAGGTGGTTTTTACCGCTCTACCAACCGCGCAGCCAGTTGGGAAAAGCGCAGCAGCCACCAAAGCGGAGGAAACTACTACTCAGAAATTTTCTGCGATCCGAAAAATCCACACCGCGTTCATTCCATGACGGTGTTTAATCAGGTGACAGACGATGGCGGAAGGACCTGGCGCACCCTGGGCGAAAAACACAAACACGTAGACAACCACGTAATGTGGATTGACCCCACCAATACCAACCACATGCTGAATGGTTGCGATGGTGGTATTTACGAGACATGGGACGGTGCCCAAACCTGGCAGTACAAACCCAACCTGCCGGTAACGCAGTTTTACAAAGTAGAAGTAGACAACAGCGAACCCTTCTACTTCGTTTATGGCGGCACACAAGACAACTTCAGTTTGGGCGGTCCTTCGCGCACACGCAACGAGAGTGGCATCACCAACGCAGATTGGTTTGTAACCAACGGTGGCGATGGATTTGAAAGCGCGATTGACCCGCACAATCCCAACATTGTGTACGCCCAATCGCAGCATGGCGGCTTAGTACGTTTCGACAAAGCCACGGGCGAAGCCACCGGCATTCAACCCAAGCCGCGCAGAGGCGAAAACGAATACCGCTGGAACTGGGACTCACCGCTGCAAACCAGCACACACCAGAAAGGCCGCATCTATTTCGCTGCCGAGAAAGTTTTTAGGAGCGATGATTATGGCAACACCTGGCAAGTAATCAGCGGAGATATTTCGCGTGGCTTAGACAGAAACAAGCTCACGGTGATGGGCCGTGTTTGGGGCATGGAAGCGCCCGGAAAAAACAGCGGCACAGCGCTTTACGGCCTAGCCAGCGCCTTCTCAGAGTCGCCCAAAAATGAAAAGCTACTGGTAGCCGGCACAGATGACGGCCTGATTCAAATCACCACCGATGGTGGCGCCACCTGGAAAAAAACAGAGGCCTTCCCCGGTGCTCCTTCCATGACCTATGTGTATCATGTGTTAGCATCGCAACACGATGAAAATGTAATCTACGCAGTGCTTAACAATCACAAGCGGGGCGATTTCAAACCCTACCTCTTCAAAAGCACCGACAAAGGCAAAACGTGGACATCCATCAATGGCAACTTACCTGAGCGTGGCTCCACCTATTGTCTGTTGGAAGATCATGTAGATGCCAACCTGCTCTTTGCCGGAACTGAGTTTGGTGTTCATTTCTCCAACGATGGCGGCAAAACTTGGAAACCATTGAAAGCGGGCTTACCCACCATCGCAGTGCGCGACATGGCCATTCAAAAAAGAGAGAACGACCTGGTGCTGGCCACCTTTGGGCGTGGCTTTTATGTACTCGATGATTACTCGCCTCTGCGCCAGCTGAAGCAGGCCGAAAACAAAGAGGCTCATCTTTTTGCGGTGAAAGACAGTTGGATGTTTATTGAAAACAGCCCGTTGGGAATAAGAGGCAAAGGGTTTATGGGTGAGTCGTTCTATCGGGCCGATAACCCGCCTGTAGGCGCTACGTTTACCTACTACCTGAAGAATGAAATCAAAACTCGGAAGGAGAAACGGCAAGACGATGAGGCTAAGCTATACAAAGACGGAAAAGATGTGTTCTATCCTGCTCTTGAAAATCTGAAGGCAGAATCGCAGGAGGAATCGCCCTACCTGCTTTTCACCATTCGCAATGCGCAAGGCGAAATTGTGAGAAAACTGAAAACTTCACCCAAAAAAGGAGTCAACAGACTGGTGTGGGATTTCCGCTATCCGTCATCCAATCCGATCAACATTAACCCGCAACCCAACGACAACCCCTTTCAGCCCAACGATGTAGGCACGCTGGTGGCGCCCGGCACCTATACAGTTACGCTTTCTCAGTCGGTAGATGGCGTAATCACAGATTTAGCGGGGCCGGAAAAATTTGAGGCAAAAGTTTTGCCCGGCACCACCCTGCCATCGGTTAACCGGCCAGCCATGGTAGCGTGGCAACGTCAGGCTGCTGAGTTACAACGCAGTTACCAGGCTGCCTCGGCCATGCTGAACGATGCCACCACTAAATTGCGATACCTGCGCGATGCCATCTTTAGCGTTCCCCAACCCAATCAGGATTTCGCCACACAGGCCAAAGCCATCGACTCCAAACTGCGGGCCGTTTCAGAAAAATTCTATGGAGACAACGCGGCAGGCAGACTTGACATCGATACTCCGCCATCTATTTCGAGCCGGTTGTTTGGCGCCATCTACGATGGTAACAACTCCACGTCAGACCCTACCACTACCATGAAAGAGCAACTGCAAATTGCAGGCGAAGAATTTGAAGTGGCGCTGACACAACTGAAAGAGGTTATTAACACCGATCTGAAAAACCTCGAGCAAAGCCTGGAGAAGGCGGGCGCGCCCTACACACCGGGCAGACTACCCGACTGGAAAAAAGGCGATAATTGATTTTTTGTTTGAACCCGAGTTGGCCGCAGCAAAAGAAGTATTTCACCTTACTATCATGTGACGTCTTCTTTGCTGCCGCTAACCGGTTTACCTGACATCTGCATAACTCTCTTCTGAGAGATCTATAATTTCTCCTCAACACCCAACCCGAAGAGGGCGAAGTCGTACTTCACGGGGTCGGTAGCATCAAATTGTTTGAGGCGATTGGTTAATTCAAGAGCCGCCTGCCAGTCGGACTGCTTGCGCGTAACCAGCCTGAGTTTGCGCGCCACACGTGCCACATGCACATCGAAGGGACATATCAATTGAGCGGGTGCAATGCTGGCCCACAATCCAAAATCAACGCCACCTGCATCTTTGCGCACCATCCACCTTAAAAACATATTCAGCCGCTTGCAAGCGGATTTTCTCAGGGGCGTGGCCACATGCTTTTTTGTGCGTGCCGGAAAATCAGGCAGCGAAAAAAACAGGTTGTGAAAATGGATCAACCCGGACTCTACACTTTCAGCACCCCCGTTCACAGCAAAAGCACTTTCCAGCGACTGGTTTCCGCGATAATAATGAGAGAGAAAGTGAATAAAGTACAAAACATCTGTATCGTTGAAAGTGCGGTGAACAAACCCGCTAAATCGTTTTAAGTCTTTAGGTTGGTGGTGAAGCATAAACTCATGAGGCGCATGATCCATCCATTGCAATAAACGACTGCAATTTTGTATGATGGTGGTGCGCTGCCCCCATGCCAGCGTGGCCGCAAACAGCCCGGCAATTTCTATATCCTGCTTACGCGAAAAACGGTGCGGAATGGAAACCGGGTCGTTTGCGATAAAACCGGGCTGGTTGTATTGAGCGGCTTTTTCATCTAAAAAAATCTTTAACTCTGCCAGCGGCCTGCGTTTCATAAAGGCAAGAACAAAACAAAGGACTATTTTAAAAACTTTACTTCCACCCTTCTGTTCACGCTGCGGGCTGCCTCATCGGTGCGGCTTACCAGTGGTTGCTTTTTGCCAAATCCGGTGGTGCGAATTCTGCTCTGATCTACACCCTTGGTTACCAGGTATTCGCCCACGCTGCGCGCCCGGTTTTGCGAGAGCACCAGGTTATAATCTTCAGAACCCTGGTCATCGGTATGGCCGGCCAGTTCCACATCCCAATCGGGTTTTAACTTCATCACCTCTACCAGTTTGTCCAATTCCGGAAAAGATACCGACAGCAACTGATAGCTGTCGAACTCGAATTGAATGTTTTTCAGGATATAGGTTTCGTTAGGTTCAATTTCCCTGCCATCCGTCCACAGCGGCACGGGCTCCGGCAAGGGGTCCAATCGCACCACACTCACATCGTCAATGTAATAGTAAGCGCTGGCCGATAGCATGAAACTCTTACCCTTGCGCGCTGTAAGTTGCTGATGGTGGGTTGCCTTGTCGTCAGAAAAATTTCCGATGACCAGATATTGTTCTCCGCCTTTTGCTACATACTCGGTGCTTGCCTCCTGCCAATCACGATCGGTAAAAAAGTCTTCTTTGGTTTTTTGCAAAGTGGCAGCATGGCGAATGATCTTATCGTCTTTTCGGGTGAGTAACGAATCAGAGAGAATCAACCCAATGCGGTCGATAGCATATACCGAATACGAAGACAATTGAAAATGAAATCCGATTCGGTACCGAATGCCCTTCTCCAACGGGCTGACCAACTCGCACTGAATGTATTCGCGGTAATTTTTGCCGTTGTTATTCCAGGTGTAAATACCGGCATAGCCCAGGCCAGAGTGCGCATTGGTTTGGCCGGCCCAGTTAAAGGGCACATCGTTATCGCTCCAACTGCATTGGTGAAAATGATCGGGTGTGCCCATGTTGGCTGAACTCCACCCAGGCAAAAAAAAGTCGCGGCTATCGGTGCTGAAAGACGAGGGGCAACGGAAATATTCCTCAAACCCGGGGTTTACCACCAGGTTTTGCGCCACAGCAGCAGCGCCAAAGAACAAACATGCCAGGCCAGTCAGGCGTACACGCATAGAGATTAGTGCGGGGGTGCATCATAAACGATGCAACCGCTATTTATAATACGTTACTTCCACTCTGAATTTGGGGTCGATGGCCCCGAGGCGATCGTAGGCCGATTTGGATATCTTAATCACCAACTTGTCATTCACCCCTGTGTTGGGTAACTGACCGGCCACGCGCACAAATACTTCGCGGTTGTTTAGTTCATTGCGCACCTTTAAAATGCTGCCGGTTTTGGCCGTGCGGTGCAACGCCAGGTATTTGCGGTTTCCCTCGGTGCCCTCAATCAATTCCGCCAGTCCCGATTCGCGCACTTCGTCTGTGCCTGCCACCGACTCGGTAATTTGAATGGGTGTGGTTACCACGGGCGTAACCGCAACCGGTTCTGCTTTTGTTGCTTCCACAGGCACTACTTTGTTCGATTTGTTCGGGTCTGCCACCACCAAACTTTGTCCTAATTTCAGTTCCGAACTGGTCAGGCCATTCCATTCTCTGATCTGGTCTACCGTTACCGAATACAATCGCGAAAGCGAGTAGAGTGTTTCGCCTGCCGCCACCGTGTGCACACCATTGGTAGATTTTTGCGGCTCCGCTACTTTGGTGGTGGCCGCAGTTCCTTTCTTGATCAACAACTCCTGGCCGGTAGATAAGGAATTATCTTTCAGATTGTTCCAGGTCTTGATATCGTCTACCGTTACATTGTACATGCGCGAAATGGCAAACAATGTTTCTTTCGGCTGTACTTTGTGCACGGTTCCTTCAGCTGTTTGCACACGAGATTTGGGCTGATACGGAATCTTCAAAATCTGTCCCACCTCCAGGCCTCCATCTGCGGAGGGATTGAACTCCAACACCCGCGCTACGGTTACGCCATAACGCTTCGACAGTCCGTAAAGCGTTTCTCTCTCACCCACCTCATGAATAACAAATGCCTGGCCATTGATGGTTTCCAACCGCAAAGAATCTGCCTGCGGCCCATCCGTCCATGCCAGCGCCAGAAGAAAAATGGTCTTAATCATAACTCAAAAAATCTCCAAAATTTACTATTCTTTAATGAATTCCGTGCCAATTTTATTTTGTGTCAATCCTGCTATTTTTATGAAAAATAAGGGGAATTCATGAAGAAGCTACTTTTCAAAATCGCATGGGTTTTGATGGCCTGCTGCAGTTTGCCGGCCGTTGCCCAAAAGAAGAAGGTAATGGTGATGGAGATACGGGCAGAGATTGACCCCCGTATGACACGCTACGTGAAGCTGGCCCTTGAAAACGCAGAAAAAATCAAAGCCGACTACATTATTGTTGATATGGACACCTATGGCGGGGTACTTACCGATGCGAAAGAAATTGTTGACATGATCATGGATGTGAAACAACCCGTTTGGGTGTTCATCAATTCCGATGCCGCATCGGCCGGAGCGCTGATCTCTATTGCCTGCGACAGCATTTATATGTCGCCCGGGGCCAGCATTGGGGCTGCCACGGTGGTGAGCGGGGCAGGTGGTGAGGCCGCACCCGACAAGTATCAATCGTATATGCGTTCGATCATGCGGTCTACAGCCGAAGAAAATGGCCGCGACCCACGCATAGCCGAAGGCATGGTAGACGAAAATGTGGTGATTGACAGCGTGAAGCAGGCAGGTAAAGTAATTACGTTCACCACCAGCGAAGCCATTGAAAATGGTTATTGTGAAGCAAAGGTGGAATCTATTGAAGAAATACTGAACCGGAACAAAGTCGAGAATTACGAACTGGAAATATTTCGACTGAGCTACACAGAGAAAATCATTGCCTTCTTTCTCAACCCATTCATCAGCGGGCTGTTAATTCTGATCATTATCGGTGGCATCTATTTCGAATTGCAAACCCCAGGCGTTGGATTTCCGTTGATTGCCGCCACCATTGCCCTGATATTATACCTGGTGCCTTACTACCTCAACGGCCTGGCTGCCTATTGGGAAATTATTGCTTTGTTTGTTGGCATTACCTTGATCTTCCTCGAGATATTTGTGATTCCCGGATTTGGCGTAGCCGGCATTACCGGCATCACACTCACCGTTGCATCGCTGGTGCTAATTATGCTCAACAACGATTTCTTCAATTTCGATTTCGTTCCGCTGGGCGATATTGTGGTAGCTTTCTTTGCCACCGTGGGTGGCATTTCGGGTGGCTTTCTTTTATTGTTCTTTGGCGGAGCACGCTTAACCGAAACAAAAGCGTTTCAAAAAATTGCGCTTACAGACACACAGGATAAGTCAAAAGGTTTTACCGTGAATGCAGATGCCGCCTCGCTGATGGGCAAAAAAGGAATGGCCTACACCGTGTTGCGGCCCAGCGGCAAAATCATGCTGAACGATCAGTTGTATGATGCTTTTACTCGGGGAGAATTCATTGAAAAAGGCAGTGCGGTTGAAGTAATCGGTACGGAGGGCGCTTCGCTAAAAGTAAAACAGGTATGAGGATACTTGGAGTGATACCGGCACGATATGCGTCCACCCGATTTCCGGCCAAACCATTGGTGGACATTGCCGGCAAGTCGATGGTGCAGCGGGTATATGGGCAAGCAACCCAAAGCCCTCACCTCACAAAAGTGGTAGTTGCCACAGATGATGCCCGCATTATGGAACACGTGAACTCCTTTGGTGGAGCCGTATGCCTTACTTCGGCCGATCACCCCAGCGGCACCGATCGTTGCTACGAAACGCTTACCCGGCAGGCGGAAGCCTACGATTACGTCATCAACATTCAGGGCGATGAACCCTTTATCGACCCGCAACAAATAGCGCTGCTGGCCTCCTTACTCGATGGGCACGTGCAACTGGCTACGTTGGCCAAAAAAATCACCGACACGGCCGCTTTGTTTAATCCGAACATGGTGAAGGTGGTGATGAATAAATCGGGCGAGGCCTTGTACTTCAGCCGTTCGCCCATACCGCACATGCGCAACTTGCCGGAACAAAAGTGGTTGGCTGGTAACATTCACTTCAAACACATTGGCATGTATGCCTACCGGGCAGACGTGCTGGCGCAGATTACCCGGTTGCCTGTATCTTCCTTAGAGCAAGCAGAATCGCTTGAGCAACTGCGGTGGCTGGAGAACGGCTTTCGCATTCACGTGGCCGAGACCAAACTGGAAACGTTAGGAATAGATACCCCCGAAGACCTGGAGAAGGCCCTGCAATGGCTTCGGAAAAAATGAGTGCTTCTTTGCCAGAGGTACCGCATTCGCGCGAAAATGCGGTTAAGTTTTTTCTGAAATACATTGAGGAGCATAGAACCGCACTTCAGAACAAAACGGTGGCAGACCTTTCCGCGGGAAGCGGGTTCATCATAAATGAATTTCACAAGGCAGGCGCGCAGGTTTTATTGTTCGACCTGTTTCCGGAACAAAACAAATTCTGCGAAATACCTTGTAGCCGAGTGGACCTTCAAAAGACACTTCCAATGCCAAACAACAGTGTAGATTATGCTATTTGCGCAGAAACCATTGAACACCTCCCCAACCAGCATTTTTTCTTTCAGGAGGTGGCCAGAATACTGAAACCCAACGGTATTTTGCTTTTGACCACACCCAACAGTTCTTCCTTGCGCAGCCGGTTTTCGCAATTCTTAATGGAGAGCGAACACTATTCTCAGCCGGCTCCGAATGAATGGAACGCATTCACTCGCTGGCCGGAAAGTAAGGAGGGGTATTTTAGCAGGCTCTTTATCAGTGGCATCCTCAGGCTTCGAACGCTGGCAGCACTGCAATCGCTCTCTATCCAAAAAATACACCGTACAGGTGCAAGCAGCACGTCTGCACTTTTGATGATCTTCTATCCCCTTATCTATTTTTTCAGCCGCAAGAACCTGAAGAAGCAAATGAAAGAAAATCCAGCGCACGCAGCAACTTATCGCGAAATCTTCTCCATTAACACATCGGTGTCGGTGCTGCTCAGCAAGCACCTGATCATTGAATTTCAGAAGAAGCGCTGACAGGCTTCATGCCCAACTTGTCGACCGCAAACTGGATGGCGGTCTGTATTACGGTGGATATATCTTTGGAAACCAGGTGTGAACCAATTACGTGCCCGCCTGCTTCCGGCACGGGCACTGCCATTTTTAGGTTCTCGGGAGTACCCAATTGCGCATGCATCTCTAAGATAGCACTTACCTTCACCGTGGGGTCTTGCTCGGTTTCGCTCTTGTAGTAATACATGGTTAAAGAGGGACATGTTACTTTCTTGAAAAGCGTTTGGTTCATCTGCGCCTCTACCAGTTCCTGCAGTTGAGGTAAAGCTTCCACACGGTACTTGCCATTCCAGTATTGTTGCCGCGCTTCTTCATAGGGAATAACCTGGTAGTCGCCTCCGAGCACCATTCGCGCAATGTGCAGCCCCCACGGGTTGTTCAGCATCCACGCAGTCGGGTTATTGATGGCGATATTGGGCGACATGTTGATCAGTGCATGTACGTCATCGGGAAAATAAGCTGCCAGCATCAGGGCCACCGTTCCTCCGGTGGAAGTACTCATCACAATTACCTTGTTACCCAATGCCTTGCCGATGGCCAGCGCTTCCTTGGCGCTTTCCCAAAAACGATCTCCCGTAAAATAAAGCAGTTGTTCCGTGGTGTCCACACCATGGTCGGCCAGGCGGGCCAGGTAAAGATTGCATCCAAACGCTTTGGCAAAGTCGGTATGCACCGGATCGCCCTCTTCCTGGCTGGCCGAAAAGCCATGCAGGTAAATCACACTGTATTCCGTTTTGGTGCGCGTAGAGTCATTCCATACAATTCGCGCCTCGTTATCGGGTTTAATCTGATGGGCAGACTCAATGGTTGAAACGTATTGCTCCAATTCATCGGCTGTCTGCGGCACCACCTTTGGGCTAAGGCTCCAGGTTTGTTGGGCGGGCGTTGGCCCCAAAAAATAAAGCGCTACAAGCAGCACGACCGGGAAGGTGACGAAAACAGTTTTTCTAGACATAGTCTAAAGATAACAAAAAAAGGCACGCACCACCTACCAATCCAGCCACGCTTCGGCCTCACAAAAATCAGTAGGCCCGTCACTGTATCGATCTGTCACGTTAAAGTGGAAGCGGATACCGGTTCCTTGGATGGTTCCGATTCCCTCTACTTCATATCCTTCCACCAACTGCCAGGGAATAAATATTTTGTTGTTCCTAACCTCCCCTATCACGCGAAGTTCGATTCCGTAGAAGTTGTGAAGGTAAACGTCTGACCCATTTCCGGCTTTTGTAATGCGGATGGCATAATCCGTGTACACATTATAGGTTTCACTATATTCTTCCACCTCATACCATCCCACCACTTCATCGCGCGGGTCTGCAATAGGTTCTACCACCATCACCTCGCAACCAAAAAGAAGGAGGGCCACCCATAACATCGATATTCTCTTCATGATCTTTGGCTTTTGTATCATGTACGCAAGCCGCAAGCCAAAGAGGCGATGGCATTTTGGGTAGTTATGCCAGACCCGCAAAACAGGCAAAAAAAGAAGCCGGAACATAGCTTCCGGCTTCTCAGCTTAAAAAACTTACGATCGGACGCAGCAAAAAATTAATCCACTGCCGTCAAAGAATTCCGATCAAAAAGAAGGCAATCCGGTACCGGCAAAAAATATTTACCACCAACAACCACTACGAATGGAGTAAATGACCAGTCGTACCGGATATGCCATGCCATTACAATTGACGAATGACAAATGTTGAATGACGAATTTATAAGCATTCGTAAATCCACATTCTGCATTCGCAATTGGTTAGTCAACATTATCGTGCAAAAATTTATTGTTGCCCAACAGGTTATTGTCGTCATTCAGATTATAACGCGAGATGTACGGCTCAGATGAATGTTGCACATCATCCATCTTTACACCCCTGCGCTGATAGGCGGGTACATCCCACTTTTGCTTGAACTCTTCTTTCGACATTTCCTGCGTTTTGCCGGCCTTTAATCGCTCTCTGCGTTCCTTTGCCTGTTGTATCAGGCGCTCTTTGGTTCTACGGTATTCCACCATGCCCTCCTCGTCAATAAACTGATCGGAAGATATATTACTTTCTACCGAGAACTCATCATCGTTACCACCAAAGAGGCTGTCTTCGCCATCCTCTTCGTTCTCGTCATCCTGACTCGCCCTTACCTCTGTTTTTTCGAAAAGTGTAAAGGTATACGAACGCTCTTCTTCGCCTTTTTCTTCCTTCTTCAATGGCTGCGATTCGGGCTTTACATAAAGCGGCTCCTGCGGCTTTAGAATGGGCTTGTCGGCCGCTCCGTCTAAAACAGGTTTATCCTTGTCTGGCATAAAGCGGAATGGTTCCATCGTTTTTAACTCCGGTTCGTGCAGTCGCTGGTTCACCGAGTTGTCTACCTGGTTGAACAACGATATCTGGTTTTTATCCAGCTCATGCACCTTCCTTTCGTCCTGCTTTTTAACGGTCTTTCCTTCCGGTGCGAAGCCGGTAGCAATCACCGTTACGCGGATACGATCTCCCAGGGCTGCATCCACGCCATGACCAAAAATCACTTCTGCTTCATCGCCTGCCTGCTCTTGTATGTATTCTGTAATGGTGGTGAGCTCATCCATCTGTAGTTCAGCCTCCTCGCCAGAGATAATAGACAAGAGAATCTTTTTCGCGCCCATGATGTCGCGGTTATCGAGCAGCGGAGATGCCAGCGCCTGCTGGGCAGCCTTCACCGCACGGTTTTCGCCACGGGTCTCTGCAGAGCCCATAACGGCTGCGCCTGCATTCAACATAACGGTGCGCACATCCTGAAAGTCTACGTTTACATATCCTGCCAGTGTAATGATTTCGGCTATGCCCTTGGCAGCGGTAGTCAAAACGTTGTCTGCCTCACCAAACGCCTGGCCGATAGCCAGGTTGCCGTAAATCTCGCGTAACTTATCGTTCAGAATCACCAGCACCGTATCGCAACTTGCACGCAAGCCTTCTACGCCCAACTGCGCCTGCTGCATTTTCTTTTTTCCTTCAAACGAAAAGGGAACAGTAACAATACCCACCGTGAGGATATCCATGTCTTTGGCAATCTTGGCGATCACCGGGGCCGCCCCGGTGCCCGTTCCGCCTCCCATACCAGCTGTAACAAACACCATCTTGGTGCCCATCAGCATTTCGCGTATTTGCTCCTTGCTCTCCATGGCAGCCGCGCGGCCCACTTCGGGGTTAGCTCCGCAGCCAAGCCCTTCCGTAAGGTTAACACCCAACTGAAGTTTATAGGGAACGGGGCTGCTGCTCAACGCCTGCAGATCGGTGTTGGCCACAACAAACTCGACATCCTTGATGCCTTGCCGGTACATGTGGTTCACCGCATTGCTGCCTCCGCCACCCACACCAATCACCTTGATGATTGACTTGTGGTGCTTCGGTATGTCAAATTTGTATGATCCTGTTTCAAACATGACGATTATGATTTAGTGGTTGTTTCGTTTTCATAACGTAAGGTGTTAACCTTTGTCAGTATTCATTTTTTCCATCGAGGTCGTCAATCAACAAGCCCTTTGTTTTGTTCAGAATATTGGTGAAGAAATCGCTGGTCAACACCTGCTTCTTCACCTTAACCGGTTGCTTCATGGTAACAGCCCTGGCCTCTTTGTAGCGCTCTTCGCGCTCATCGAGCGAGCGGAAGCCAGCCAGCACCAGACCTACTGCAGTGGCATACATCGGACTCTTTACCGCCTCCACCTTGCTCTTGCCCAGATGTTCGTTCGGGTAGCCAATGCGGGTGTCCATGCCGGTCATGTACTCAACCAGTTGCTTCAGGCAACTTAGCTGCGAGCCACCGCCCGTAATCACGATGCCTCCCGCCAGGCGGTTATCAAAGCCCGAGTTGATGATTTCGGTATGCGCCATTTCTATGATTTCTTCCATGCGCGCCTGTATGATGTTCGACAGGTTCTTCACAGAAATTTCCTTGGCAGTTCTGTTCCGAATACCAGGAATAGAAACAATTTCATTAGGGCTGGCCTCCTCTGCAATGGCCTTGCCAAAACGGGTTTTCAATTGCTCGGCCTGCTTCGACATCACCTGTAACCCGTTTTGTATATCGGTGGTAAGAATGTTGCCACCGAAAGGGATCACCGCAGTATGCCGAATGATGTTGTCGTAAAAGATCGCGATGTCGGTAGTACCGCCACCAATGTCAATCAGGCAAACACCTGCTTCTTTCTCTTCTTCGCTCAGTACCGCGAGGCTGGACGCCAACGGCTCCAGTATCAGATCGTCAATCTCCAGACCGGTTCTGCGCACGCATTTGTTGATGTTGTTGATGGCGCTGGTCTGCGCGGTGATGACGTGAAAATCCGCCTCCAGGCGAACGCCACTCATGCCCACCGGATCTTTGATTCCCTCCTCGTAGTCAACAATATAGTCCTGCGGCATCACATGTATGATCTCGCTGCCCGATGGCACCACCATGCGGTACATGTCTTCCGTCAGCCTGCTCACATCTTCAATGGTAATTTCGCCATCTTTGGAATCGCGCAGCATGCTGTTATGGTGAATGGAACTGCGGATGTGCTGGCCAGCGATACCTACATTCACAATTCCAATATCAATGCCGGCCTGGTCGCTGGCTTCTTTAATGGCCTTATCGATGGCAAATACAGTTTTGTCGATATTCACCACGATACCCTTTATAACGCCTTCCGACTCAGCCTTGCCCATGCCCAGTACTTCGAGCTTGCCAAACTCGTTCTTGCGGCCCACGATGGCACATATCTTCGTTGTGCCTATATCGAGACCTACTACTATTTTTTCGTGTTCCATTGTGCTATGTGTTGTTTAGTGGTTGTTTCTTGTATTCAAAAAGAGTTATTCTGCTATGATCTGCCCTTCATATTCCAGGTTTACCCTTTCATACTTCGTCCATCCGCGCTGGGGCAAAATATCTTTATAAAATATCATCAGCTTTCGGAATTTGGTTTCAACGTCTACCGGCTTGCCAAACTCCACCCGTTGCCCGGTAATCTGCGGATAGATGGTAACCTTGCCTGCATGGTTAATATCCAACTGCGCTACCTGTGCCTTCCAAAAGCGATCTTCGGTAATGAACCTGATCATTTCCAAAAGCTGCCTTCCTTCCTCGGTGGCATTCAGGTCTTCCGCCTCCAAAAGTTTCTTCACAAAGGCGCCACTTACCAGCGGTACGCGCGCTGTATACTTTTCTGAAACGCCCATCACCACACCATCTTCGGCTATGTATGCATCGGGTCCATCTTGTTGCACAATGCGCGCCAGGGGTCTGCGCAGCGAAACCTGCACCATCAGGTTTCCTTTCAGATCTCCATATAACTCCGCGCTGCGTATGTGTTTGTTGTACAACAATTTCTTTTCAATGGCCTTCAGGTTAATGCGGTGAATGTCTATGCCCTTCACCGGCTGCCCGCTGGCTTCCACCAGATGCATCACATCTGCTTCATCCAGAAAATGATTTTCGTGCACATTTTCCAGTTCAATCACAACATCGTTGCAGACTGCGCCACTTTGTTTGCGCTCGCTGAAGGCGATCAGAAAAGAAATCGCCAGCATCGCTACCGCAATCTGTGCTTCTCTCCGTATGTTCCACTTGCGCTTCATGCGTATTTCCGGTTCAGCAATTCCTTTATGGGTGTAACCAACGTATCAATATCACCTGCACCTATCGTTGCCAGCACTTCTATCGGGGTTTCCTCCAGCTTCTTTAACACGGTTTGTTTGTTGCAACGCGCCTTTGTCTTGCTGGTAATCTTATCCATCAGCATATCGGCCGTCACCCCCGGTATGGGAAGTTCGCGTGCCGGATAGATGTCCATTAGCAACACCTCGTCCGCCAGGCTCAGGGCCTTCGAAAACCCATCTGCAAAATCGCGGGTGCGGGTGAAGAGATGTGGCTGAAACACCACGGTAATCTTCTGCCTGGGGTAAAGGCCGCGCAACGATTGAAGGAACGCTTCGATCTCTGCCGGGTGGTGTGCGTAGTCATCGATGTAAACGAGCTCCGGGTGCTTGACCACAAATTCAAACCTTCGCTTCACCCCGCGAAAGGTTGCCAAAGCAGAACGTATGGCTTGTTCGCTCACGCCCACTTGCAGGGCAATGAGTATAGCAGCCATCGCATTTTCCATGTTATGAAGACCGGGGACACCGAGCTGTACTTTCTCGAACTTCCTGTCGCCAAGAATATCGAATTCAAAAAAACCGCCCCGATTCATCGGAACAATGTTGCCGGTAAAAAATTGTCCCCGGCTCATACCATATGTCTGTATTGTCATTTGCTGAATGCCACTGCTCAAATCTTTCACTGAATCGTGGATCACCAGGAGTCCGCCCGACCGAATCTGACCTATAAATTCCTTGAAAGATGTGATCACCTGTGCGTGATCTCCATAGATATCCAGGTGGTCGGCATCGGCAGAGGTAACCACGGCCATGGTGGGGAAAAGTTGCAGGAAAGACCGGTCAAATTCATCGGCCTCCACCACTACCCAGGTATCCTGACTCACTTCACCATGCATCACCAGGTTAGATTCGTAGTTGGCTGCAATGCCGCCCAGGAAACCCACCATGTTGACGCCTGCTGACTTAAGAATATGCGCGATCAATGACGAGGTAGTGGTTTTGCCATGGGTGCCCGCCACCGCAATGGTTTTGTGGTCTTTGGTGATCAGACCCAATACCTCGGATCTTTTTAAGATAGTGAAGCCGTTCTCCTTCAAGTAGGCGTGTTCTTTGTGGTCTTTGGGTATGGCTGGTGTCAGTACCACCAACGTTTTCTCTTTGCTTAAATAGCCCGGCAGTAACTCTACCTTATCATCGAAATGGATTTCCATGCCCTCTTCAATCAACGCGTGAGTAAGGGGCGTAGCGGTACGGTCGTAACCGGCAATGCGCATACCTTTCATTCGAAACCACCGCGCCAGTGCGCTCATGCCGATTCCGCCAATTCCCAGAAAGTAGATGCTATCGTAATTTGCCAGTTTCACGCTATCAGTTTTTCAATTTCCTGCACAATATCTGTCGCTGCATTAGGCCGGCCCATTTTCGCAATGTTTTCACTCAGCCTCTTACACCTTGCTTCATCAAAGAGCAACGCCAACGCCTCATTCACCAACTGCTCCTGTGCATCCGCATCTTTTACCAGTATGGCCGCGTTTTCTTTCACTAACGCCATGGCATTTTTGGTTTGATGATCTTCTGCCACATTGGGAGACGGAACCAGAATGGCCGGCTTCTTGGCAAGGCACAATTCTGAAATGGACAGTGCACCGGCACGCGCCACCACAACATCTGCTGCCGCATACGCCATATCCATGCGTTTCACAAAATCATATATACGCACTTTGCGCAGGTCTTTGCTGGCTACACTCTCCTTCACCTGGTCGTAGTAGCCTCTGCCAGTTTGCCAAACCACCTGAACGCCTGCGTCAATCAACTTATTAATACCTTCCACCAGGCTGGTGTTGATGGTTCTCGCTCCCAGGCTGCCGCCCAACACCAACAACGTTCTGTGGCTGGCAGAAAACCCGTATTGATTCAACGCTTGTTCACGTTTGGTGTCCAGGTTGAGAATGTCTTTGCGCACAGGGTTTCCGGTAAGCACCACTTTCTCTTTGGGGAAATATTTTTCCATGCCTGCATATGCCACGCATATTCTCTGGGCCTTTTCTGCCACCTGCTTGTTGGTGAGGCCAGCGTAAGAATTCTGTTCCTGGATGATAGCCGGTATTTTGTTTTTTGTGGCCGCCAGCATAATGGGACCGCTGGCGTAGCCGCCCGTTCCCACTACCGCATTGGGCTTGAACTTTTTTACGATGCGTTGTGCTTTGAAATAGCTCGCTATCAGTTTAAGGGGAAATAAGAAGTTCGCCCACGTGAGCTTGCGTTGCAGGCCGCTGATCCACAAGCCCACAATACGATAACCTGCTTCGGGTACCCGCGTCATCTCCATCTTCCCCTTCGCCCCAACAAACAAAATCTCTGCATCGGGATGGCGCTCTTTAAAGGCATTGGCAATGGCCAGTGCCGGGAAAATATGCCCTCCGGTGCCTCCACCGCTGATGATCAGACGATATGGTTTTCCATTTTTCAAATCAGGCTGCTTTGGCTGTTACGCCTTTTGATTCTTTCAATTCAGATTGCTGACTCCATTTTTCATCCTGCTCCCCCCGACTCACACTCAGAATAATGCCTACCGACAATCCCGTAAAAATCATGGCCGTACCTCCCATGCTAATCAAAGGCAGGGGTTGACCCGTGATCGGGCCGAGGCCCACCACTACCCCCATGTTTACCATAGCCTGGCACACCAAATCGAAACTGAGCCCCGCTGACAAGAGCCCACCAAAAGCACGTTCGCTGTTATAGGCCGCTTTCATTCCTCTGTGCAACAGTATGAGGTACAGAATTAATACAATAACACCTCCCACCATGCCATACTCTTCTATGACAATGGCATAGATGAAGTCTGAGTAAGGGTGGGGAAGAATGTTTCGCTGATCGCTATTACCGGGCCCCTTGCCGAATAAGCCACCGGTTGCCACTGCAATCCTTCCGTGCTTGGCCTGGAAAGGAAGTTCTGTTCCATTTATGAAACTAAGGATACGGTTCTTGGCGGTCTCACCGCGCACACCAAACTTCAAAGCTGCTGCCCCCGCCAGGGCACCTACCAGCACCAGCATGGCCAGGTATTTAACGGGCACCCTACCGATAAACATCACCAGCATACACGTGGCGAAGAGAAGTATAGCGGTAGAAAGGTTGGTGAGTGCTATCAAACCACAAATGACGCCACACCAGATGAGCATGGGGATAAGCGACTCTTTGATATCATCTATATTCTGCTGTTTCTTCGACAGCATGCTTGCCAGGTTGATGATCAACGCAAGGCTGGCAAAATCCGAAGGTTGAAAAGAGGTGTTGATGAGCGGAAGCGTGATCCACCGAGCCGCATCGTTAATGGTAGTTCCGTTAGTGAACGTGTAGATCAGCAAAGGCACGCTTATCCACAACGCAAACCGCGACAGCTTCGAATAGTAGCGGTAGTCAATTTTATGAGCAACCCACATGGCAGCCAGCCCCAGAAATACCATGAACGTGTGTTTTACCAGATACATCTCCGGACTAACGGTGCGCTTAAATGCCAATGTGCCAATGGAGCTATACACCACCATGATGCTAATGAGCGACAGTGCAAACACCACAGCCCAAACCACAGGATCGCCCTGCAGGTTTTTGTCGGCCCAGTTTTTAAATTTTGCTATCATGCCAATGCATTTTCTGTTTCTTTCTTCAACTCCAGCACCGCTTCGCGAAACTGCGTTCCGCGATCTTCATAGTTCTTAAACAAGTCGAAACTGGCACACGCAGGCGACAGTAAGACAACGTCTCCTTTGTTGGCAACGGCCAGCGCCATGCGTACTAATTCTTTCACACTTTGTGTCTCCATAATCTCAGGCACAATTCCGTGGAAGTACGTGGTGAGCTTGCTGTTGTCTTTGCCGAGGCAAATCAGCACACGCACCTTCTTCTTCACTTCCTCCTTGATGATGCCATAGTCGTTGCCTTTGTCTATGCCGCCTGCCACCCACACCAGCGGTTGCTGGTAACTGCCCAGGGCGTAGACCACCGAATCTACATTGGTAGCCTTCGAGTCGTTCACAAACTCTACCCCGCGGATGGTGGCCACGTGTTCCAGCCGGTGCGGAGCATTCACAAAAGTCTTCAAGCCGGCACGAATGGCTTGTTCCTTCACGCCAGCGAGCAACGCAGCAGACACAGCCGCCATGGTGTTGATGAGGTTGTGCGGACCTTTCAAGGTGGTGTCGCGCTGGGTTACGGAGAAATTGCTTCCGGCCAGGTCAAAACGCATCTGGTCTTCCTGGAAGCAGGCCGCTGACTTTTCTGTGAGCGATACGGCTATCTTTTGTGGCACTACCTTGCGCTTCGCCACGGCCTCACCCGACACGGGATCTTCTTTGTAGTAGATGAAGTGGTCGTTATCCGTCATGCTCTGGATCAGGCGAAACTTGGAGTTGATGTAGTTCTCCATTTTGTATTCGTACCGGTCCAGGTGATCGGGCGTAATGTTGAGTAAAATTCCGATATGCGGGCGGAACGAATAGGTGCCATCCAACTGGAAGCTGCTGATCTCCACTACGTACCAGTCGTGCTGCTGCGCGGCCACCTTGCGGGCCAGACTCTCACCTACATTGCCTGCCAGTGCCACATTTTTGCCAGCGGATTTCAGTAAATGGTAAGCGAGTAACGTGGTAGTAGTCTTTCCGTTGGTTCCGGTAATGGCGATCACTTTTCCGCGCAGGAAGCGGAAAGCAAATTCAATTTCATCGATCACCGGAATGCTGGCCGACTTACAAAGCATTACCACCTCCGCCTTGTCAGGAATGCCAGGACTCTTAATGACCGTCTGCGCGTTCAGGATTTTTTCAAGCGTGTGCCCACCTTCCTCAAAAGGAATGGCCGCGGCATTCAGCTCTGCCTTGTATTTTTCTTTGATGGCACTCCGATCGGAAACGAATACATCATAGCCTTTGGCTCGGGCCAAAAGAGCTGCGCCCGTTCCGCTTTCGCCTGCCCCCAATATCACAATGCGTTCTTTCATCTTAACTTCAGCGTTGCCAAACTCAGTATCGCTAATAGTATTCCTACAATCCAAAATCGGGTTACAATCTTGGCTTCGTGAATATTTTTCTTCTGATAATGGTGGTGCAGGGGCGACATCAGGAATATTCTTCTGCCTTCACCATATTTTTTTTTGGTGTACTTGAAGTACGACACCTGCATGATGACGGAAAGATTCTCGATGAGAAAAATTCCGCACAGCAGTGGCAACAGCAACTCTTTGCGCACTGCCAGCGCCAGCACCGCGATGATTCCACCCAGCGAAAGGCTGCCGGTGTCGCCCATAAATACTTGTGCCGGATAGGCGTTGTACCACAGGAAGCCAAGGCATGCACCCACAAATGCCGCGCAAAAAATAACCAGCTCGCCCAAGTTGGGTATGTACATAATGTTCAGGTACGAGCTGAAGTCAACGCGGCCGGAGAGATACGCAAAAATGGCTATGGTAAGACCGATGATTCCCGAGGTGCCTGCAGCGAGGCCATCAATACCATCGGTGATATTGGCTCCGTTAGAGATGGCCGTTACTATCAAAATCACAATCAACGTATATACAATCCAGGTATAGTTGTCGGACAGGAAGGGAACGAGTTTGCTGTAATCTAACTCATTGTTCTTCAAAAAAGGCACGGTTGTTTTGGTAGACTTCACATCTTTGTATTGCACGCCCGACTCTTCTACCGTTACTGCCTCCACGCTGGCAGTGTTTTTGGGTTGCGCCTCGCGAACCACCACATTACTATTGAAAAATAACGTGAGGCCCACTATGATACCCAATCCTACTTGCCCCACAATCTTAAACCGGCCCGCCAGACCTTCCTTGTTCTTCTTGAATACTTTGATATAGTCATCAAGAAAGCCTATTAGACCAAGCCAAACCGTGGCAATGACCAGTAACACGACATACACGTTGTCGATCTTGGCCAGCAGTAGTGTGGGTATCAGGATGGCTGCAATGATGATGATGCCGCCCATGGTAGGCGTCCCCTTCTTTTGCATCTGCCCTTCCAGGCCAAGGTCGCGTATGTCTTCGCCCACCTGCTTTTTGCGCAAGAAGTTGATCAGGTTTTTGCCAAACGTAATGGTGATGATGAGCGACACAATGGCTGCTGCCCCTGCGCGGAAAGAAATATATTGAAATACACCTGCTCCGGGCAGATTGAACGTTCGATCGATATAGTCAAACAAATAGTACAGCATCAGTTCGCAAACATTTTCATCATGCGTTCCAAAACCTCGTGGTCATCAAACGGGTACTTTACACCCTTAATCTCCTGGTAGGTTTCATGACCTTTGCCCGCCACCAGTATGATGTCTTTCTCCTTCGCCAGCATGCAGGCCATTTTAATGGCCTCTTCGCGCTCCACCATTACCAACGTCTTTTTCGCATCGCTGGGGCTCACGCCCCTTTGCATCTCTCGTATAATCTCCATCGGGTCTTCATCCCGTGGGTTGTCGGATGTGAAAATCACCTTGTCGCTGTACTTGCACGCAACGGCTGCCATAAGCGGTCGCTTGGTGCGGTCGCGGTTACCGCCACACCCCACAATGGAAATTACCTGCTCATGGCCTGAGCGGAACAAGGCAATGGTCTCCAACACATTCTTTAAGGCATCGGGCGTATGTGCATAATCTACTATGGAAGTAAACTTCGAGCCCGGCAGCACCAACTCAAACCGGCCCGGTGCACCGGTAAGGCCTGAGAGTTTCAGCAACACCGATTCCGGGTCCTCGCCCAACAGGCAGGCTGCGCCATACACTGCCAACAGGTTGTAGGCATTGAAATCGCCCACCAGCTTAAACCATACGGGCTTCCCCGCTATTTCCAGTTCCAACCCTTCGATGGAATTGGTAATGATTTTGGCTTTAAAGTCAGCCATTTTCTTCAGGCCGTAGGTGTGCTTTCTTGCTTTGCAGTTCTGAAGCATTACCATGCCTCGCTTGTCATCTACGTTTACCAATGCAAAGGCTTCCGATGATAGTCCATCGAAAAATCCCTTTTTGGCACGTATGTAGTTCTCAAATGTGCGGTGGTAGTCTAGGTGATCGTGGCTGATATTGGTAAACAAAGCACCGGTAAACTGAAGACCCTCAATGCGGCCCTGATCTACCGCGTGCGAGCTCACTTCCATGAAGCAATGCGTGCAGTTGGCCTGTAGCATCTGCACCAGCAACTCGTTGATTTGAATGGGGTCGGGTGTAGTGTGCGTGGCTGCAATGTCTTTGTCCACAATTTTATTCACAACTGTGGATAAAAGTCCGGAGCGAAAACCCATGGATCCATAGAGCTTGAACAGCAGGGTAGCCACAGTAGTCTTGCCGTTGGTTCCGGTTACGCCCACCAGCTTCAGCTTCGATGAAGGATGATCGTAAAAGTGAGCGGCCATCATACCCAGGGCAGCAGCACTGTTCTTCACGGTTACGAAGGTGGCCTGATCTGAAATTGCCTCGGGCAATTTCTCGCATACTACGGCTGTGGCGCCCTGCGCTACCGCCTTAGAAATAAAATCATGGCCATCGGATTGTGTGCCCTTGATTGCCACGAAAACGAAGCCGGGCTTCACCTTGCGCGAGTCGAAGGCAATGCCTTTCACCTCGCGGTTCATGTTACCAGACGCAGACGTGATATTTACTTTATATAATATGTCTTTGAGTTCCTTCATCAGCTTAACTTAATGGATATGCGTGCGCCCTTGCCAAAACGAGTACCAGGTGGTAACGACTGTTCGGACACGCGCCCCTTTCCTTCGTACACCACCCGCAAGCCGCTTTTCTCCAACAGGTACAAGGCATCGCGAAAAGTCATGCCTACCACATCGGGTACCATCTCCTGTCCGGCCACGTTCTTCTTCCAAATCACCGCACTACCGCTCCGCGTGGCTTTCACCCACTCCTCTTCGGTGGTAGAGTGCGTGGATACACCCAACTCGTTGGCCAGCATGGTTAACTCATCCTGCTTGCCTCCGCGTATCACGGGAAACACGCCAGGCTCCAGCACCTTCTTCTTCTCCATGGCCAGGTGCAACTGTATGTCGCGCGAATAAATGTTGTCGGCAATTTCTTTGAAGACGGGGCCGGCCACGTTGTTGCCATACTGTTGCCAGCCCTTCGGGTTCTTCACCACCACAATGGCACTGTACTTGGGTGCATGGGCCGGGAAATACCCTACAAAAGAAGTGATGTACTTACGCGTATATTTTCCGTTTTCCAGAATTTGGGCGGTGCCGGTTTTTCCTGCGATGCGGTAGTGCGAATCCTTCAGGTTTTTGGCGGTGCCGTTTTCAACCACGCCATCCAGCAACAGCTTTAGCTGGTTCAACGTTTTGTTCGAACAGATTTTGCTGTTGATGACTTCCGTTTCGAAATGTTGCTTTTCCTTATCGGCACGCAACACTGAAGTAACAAACATGGGCTTGATCATCTTGCCATCGTTGGCCACCGCGTTGAACAGCGCCAGCGTATGCAGTGGCGACATTTCGAGTCCATAGCCATACGACATCCACGGCAGTGTGATGCCACTCCACCCTTTCTCGCGGGGGCGCTTGATCTTCGGGTACGCTTCGCCTGTAATCTGAAGCCCAAGCGGCTTAGACAACTTCAATTTGTCTATATATTCAATGAACTTCTCCGGCTTCAGCCCAAAGTGCTGATCAATCAGCTTGGCCATGGCCACGTTGGAAGACAGTTCGAACGCCTGCTTGATGGTAATGGTGCCGAAGCCCCCATGGTGGTGGTCGCGTACTTTTTTATTGTAGAAGGTATGCTCGCCATTTCCGGTCTTGATGCTGTCGCTCAACTCAATGTCGGTGTCCTCCAACAACGCCATCATGGTAACCAGCTTGAAGGTGGAGCCCGGCTCGATGGAGCCACCCACGGCATGGTTGAACTGTTCAGAATAGTTGCCGTTGCCATCGCGGCTCAGGTTAGAAATGGCTTTGATGTGTCCTGTCTTCACTTCCATCACTACCACCGTACCTTCATCTGCATCGTGCAACGCCATGTGGCGGTGGAGGGAGGTCTCGGCTACGTCCTGCAGGTTGATATCGATGGTGGTCTGAATGTCGTAGCCATCGGTAGCCCGGATGTTGTTGGCATCGAACACGGGTTTCCAGGTGCCGCCTGCTATCTTCTGAAACAAGGCCTCGCCATCCTGCCCCCCCAACGCCTCATCGAAGCTGTACTCCAGCCCGGCCCCATCGCCATCTTCGTTTACATAGCCTACCGTTCTGCGGCTTAGGTTGGAGAAGGGCCGGTAACGCACGTCCATCTTCTCGAAAATAACGCCCCCCTTATAGCGGCCGAGGCGGAAGATGGGCCACGACTGCATGTCTTTCTTGGCCTGGTAGTTAATCTGTTTGCGGTTGATCACCACATACTGTTTGCCCGTGGCGCGCGCGTCTTTCAGCATCTGCTTGTATTCAGAGGCGGGCTTGTCTTTGTAGAAGCGGGAGATCAGCAGCGCCAGCGAGTCGATGCCTTTATCGAATATTTCTTTTTTTACCAGCGTGGGGTCGATAGCCACCTTATAAAAAGGCAGCGAGGTGGCCAGCAGGCTTCCATTGTCTGAATAGATGTTGCCACGGGTGGCCTTCACTTTGCGGTAGTCGAACATGATCTCTTCGGCCATCTTGCTCCACTTCTCTCCCTCTACTACTTGTATGTGGCCAATTTTGGCTGCCACACAAATGGCAAACAACACCACGCCCAAAAACGCGATGCGCACCCGAATCAATATGGATTTCTTGATGTTCATAGTGCTTCACCCTTAACCCCTCTCCAGAGGAGAGGGGAGGGTATTAAACAAACCGCTAAGTTGTACTTCCAAAAAATCATCAGTCTTCCACCACCACTTTGAATGGCGGCTTTAAGCTTTCTTTTAGTCCCAAATCTTTCACCCTGCGTGCCACTTCGCTCTGCTTGCTGGCAAACATCACGTCCGACTTCAGCGTGGTGAAGTCCGCACGAAGGTCTTCCACTTCACTTTGGGCCCGGTTGATGTCGCGCGTGGTCTTTTCTGCATAATGGGTATTGCTGATGTACAGCAGGCCCAGAAAAAGTACGAACAGAATTTTGGGCAGGTATTGCACGGGGAAACCCTCCTCGAAATACGATTCGAGGTTCAGCCGCTTTTCCACACCCGAAAAAATACTCTTCCCCTCACCCCCCGACTTCATCCGCGTGGCATTTCCTTTTTCCGGTTCAATTCTCAACTTGTTCTCGCTCATAACCCTATCTGTTCTGCTATCTGTTATTACTTCGTTTCTTACCTGTCACTATTTTTTCTGCTACTCGCAGCTTGGCACTTCTCGCCCGGTTGTTTTCCTTCACCTCTTCTTCACTCGCTTCCACCGGCTTGCGCGTTACGGCCTCAAAAGGTTTCAATGGGTTGCCATAAAAATCCTTTTCCAACTCGCCATACACTTTACCTGTGTTGATGTAATTCTTCACCAGCCTGTCTTCCAGCGAGTGGTACGACATCACCACCAGTCTGCCCCCCGGTTTCAACACTTCGCCACACTGCATCAGAAATTGTTCGAGGGCTTCCATCTCGTGGTTTACCTCTATGCGCAGGGCCTGGTACACCTGTGCGTAGTACTTGTATTCCTTTCCCCGCGGGGCCAGGGTCTTCAGCACGGCAATCAGCTGCTGGCTGCTTTCGAACCTTTGCGTGGCCCGCTGCTGGCAGATGCGGTTGGCCAGCGTGCGCGCATTCTTCACTTCGCCATACATGCCGAAAATTTTGTGTAGTTGCTCTTCGGTGTATTCGTTCAGCACGTGCGCTGCCGTTAGCGTACCCTGTTGGTTCATGCGCATATCCAGCGGCCCCTCGAAGCGGGTAGAAAACCCACGCGTGGGCGAGTCTATCTGGTGCGATGAAACGCCCAGGTCGGCCAGTATGCCGTCTGCCTGCGTTGCACCCTGCAACTTCAGGTAGCGCTTCATGTGCATGAAGTTGGCCTGACAGAAAGTAAAAGAACGATGCTGAATCAGCTCAGCTTGCTTTTTGGCATCTTCATCCTGATCGAAACCGATGAGCCTGCCGCCCTTCAGTTTCTCCAGGATCGCCCTGCTATGCCCCCCGCCCCCGAAAGTGGCATCTATGTAGGTGCCCTCGGGGTTAATGTTCAAGGCTTCTATACACTCACGCAACATCACGGGGTTATGATAGCCTTGAGTTGCGAGCTTCGTGCTTCGAGTCATGACGAACCTACTTTCGCAATGAAACTCTGAAGCATTTTTTGTTCCTCATCAATCACAGCCAAAACCGAAGCGGTTATCTCCTTGCTACTAAAATTCAACATCACAGCATTATTCATCTGGGTTCTTAAACCATATCTTTCATCTTTCGGAAGCTGATCAGATAACTTATAAACCAACATCACCAGCTCCATTCCTTTTTGCCAAATTTTCAGTTTCTTAAAATTCTTCATACAAACAACTCAAAGCCCCTGACTCGCAGCTCACTTCTCTTGTGAAGAAATCCCAAACACAACACCCAAAGCCGAATCCAAAGTCTATCGCTTCGAAATTCAGCCGCTTCATGGGCTACTCGTTTAGGTACTTCTCTGCCAGCTTCGACAACTCACTTGGTTCTTTGATCAGGTGCCTCTCGTAGATCGTTGGATTCCAGATCTCTACTTTGTTGCCCATGCCTACCAGCACCGCATCTTTGTCGAGCTGGGCATAGGTCATCATGTTCTTGGGTAACAGAAAGCGCCCGCTGGCATCTAACTCTACCGTTGCCGTTCCGCTGAAGAAGTTGCGCTGGAGCTTGCGATACTCTTCGTTGAACTCGTTGAGACCTGAAATTTTAGAGAAGACCTTTTTGAACTCCACCATGGGGTAGAGTATGAGGCAGGGCTCGAAACCTCTGCGCAGCACCAGCTCGCTGCCTGCCTCATCGGGCAGCTGCGATTTGATGCGCGAGGGCAGTACCAGCCTGCCCTTGGAATCGATCTTGCTTTCATACTCGCTAGTGAAGAAAGTCATTGACGTGTAGTGGTTGTCTTTTTCTCCTAAGCAAACATATGCAATTTCTTACCACTTTATACCACTTTATGCCACTTTTTTCCATCTCCCACCCGAAAAGCTGGCATTTTGAGCCGTTTTGGCCACGCTACCTACCAGCCAATGCGGCCTTTATGGCTAGTAAATAGCTGATTACAAGCCATTTCGATGGTTGTGGGGCGTTGTGGGGGTATTTTGGGGCGCATGGGCGGCCCCGGCACGGTGGAAATACCTGAAATGGCAGCCGGTGGTGATGTGGAAGGTCGTGCGCGGCTACTCAGGCAACAGAACGCCTGGCAGCCGCTGTATTAGTGAAAGGAAAAAAACCGGGCGCAGCCCTTGGAAGGTTGTACCCGCTGCGGGAAAATGGTAAGCGTAAAAAGTTAGAGACCGAACGCCTATTTCTTTCCTGCCGCACCCCGGAAGTTCAGGATGTCGCGGTCGAACAGATAGAGGCCACCTTTGTCATCGCCCACGAGTTCTAACTTTTCGTTCAACGTGCGGGCCACACGCTCCTCTTCCATCTGCTCGTTTACATACCACTGAAGAAAATTGTGGGTGGCGTAGTCTTTCTCGGTAAGGGAAAGGTGAACCAGCTCGTTGATGCTGCTGCTCACTTTCAGTTCGTGTTTCAAAAATTCATCGAAAACATTCTTGATCGACTTGAACGTAACGATGGGCTGCTCCAAGGCAGGTGTTAAACCAAAGCCCCCGCGTTCGTTGATGAAGCGCATCAGCTTCAGCATGTGGCCCCGCTCTTCGTCCGACTGCTGGTAGAAGAATTCGGTAACGCCCTGCAGCCCCGGCTGAATCTCGGCCCACGAGGCCATGGCCAGGTAAGCCTGCGAAGATTCGGCTTCCATCTGTACTTGCTTGTTGAGTGCTTCTTGTATCGGCTTGGATAACATAGTTTGATCAGTTTGTTAAGAGAAACGGCAAATTACTATTTTTACCAACTCTAAACAATTTGCACCCCTTGCCAGGGTTTACCCGTTGCTTAGTTGGACTATGGCCTTGTTAACAAACAAAAGGTTTCAACGAAAATTCAATGTACCTTACACCTGCCTGGGCATAAATCCTATTCAAAATCATCACTTACAGGGGCAATTAACCGCCAACCCGCATTTCAATTCCCCTTATCGGACTTCAAGAATTGAAAACCTGAAGAGTTTGAAACTGAAAAACTATTTTTAGACGAGGCATATCAACTAAGCCTCAGAGTCCCCGCCCGCCTGCTCTAGCCCCAAAAGCGGGTGACTCTGAGGGGGAGTAAACGATTTCTTGATGAACGGAGCCACGCACGAATGGCTTCTTTCTCAACTCACCGATAAAGAACTGCTCAGCCAATCCAAAGCAGTGGAACAACT
>JBMOLS010000018.1:0-9432 GCA_049324055.1 Bacteroidota bacterium
GCAGTTAAGCCCACCAGCGCTGATGGTACTACGGTAAAACGTGGGAGAGTAAGTCGTTGCCTTTTTTTATCAAATGAAGCCCTCGTATGAAAATACCTGGGCTTCTTTGTTTTTATACATCTGTGTTGATCGTACATTATCTCCATGAAGGCCTCGCAAATATCCACTTTCTTTCTGGCGGTATTCGCGTTCGTTCGATGCGCCCAATTCTCTGAAAAAGAGAAAGTTGATCCATGGCAACTTATTCCTCATGATTCATTTGCAGTATGGGAGTTATCCACTTTAAAGGTTGTTGATTCAGTTTTCGATCTTTCCTTGGCTACGCAAGCGGCTCCCTACTTAAGTGCGAGCGAGAAATCTTCAGCAATCAACTACCTGGTTGCGCTGAAGCAAAGCGGAAACAGGGTTTCAAGTTTTGTAGTGATGCCTAACGCGTGGATTAAATGGGATAGTGTTGCGGGTGATCAGAAATTCCGGAAAAGAATGTACGAAGGAATTTCTCTCTGGGAGATGGCCTCAAACAACAGGCAACTTATTCTTTCGGAGATTTCTGGCTTTGGCGTGGCGAGTGATAATTCTTTATTTGTAGAAGAGGCCATTCGGCAGTTCAGAAAAGGTGCCGTTTCAATTAAAACAAAAAACCACGGCCTATTTCAGACACACACCTCTCGTGGAGATATGGGTGATGTATTTGTGTCGGGTAGCGGACTGGCAAAAGTTTTGGAGAACGAATTCGATACCAAGATCACGAATCACCTTCTTCAATTGTTTGACAATGCAGTGGCAGACGCCACCCTGTCCGACAATAAACTTCTATTTCAAGGCTTTGCATCTGATTCTTCGCTCAACGAGTATTCCCTTCTTTCTACGTTTCAATTTCAAAACCCTGTAGCGAACAACCTACTGTCATTCACTCCCATTGAGTTTGACTTTCTTGTCCATTTGGGAGTTTCTGAAGTGAACGAGTGGGCAACACAAAGAGATCTGTTTTTTGCCGGACTTGACTCTGCGAAAAGCAACGCGAGTAAAACGCGTGATCAAAAGGAGTTCTATTCATCTGTTGATAACGAAATTGCCCTGGTAGCTGATGCAGGCCACGAAGCTTTGTTGATTGAATTGAAAGAGATAGCTAAGGGCATGCGTTCTTTCAGAACAAGTGTGGAAAAAGCCGGAACCAATAGACATGCCGAGTTATTCCTGGATAGTGATATCTATTATGCAGATGCGCCAGGAATGTTGCGGCAGTTATTCTCTCCCTTAATTAAAGAAATCCCCCAATTTTACTATGCTTCGGTTAACAATGTTCTGGTGGTTGCTCCCGATAGTGACTTTCTCAAGAAGCTGTTGGACAACATAAGCCAGGATGAAACCGTTGCAAAATCTATTGAGTGGAGATTGTTTTTAGAAGACCAGCAACAGGAGGCAAATCTTACCGTGTTGTTAAACAACAAAGGAAGGAAGTTGCTGAAAGACTTTGGAAGTAATGGATTTTTACCGCGAGTGGAGAAGGCTTCTATTCAGTTTTCGAAAGTAAACAGAAACTTCTACGTAAGTTCCGCAATAGAAATAGCAAGGCACGAGTCAGGCAAAATCATTAACCGGGAAATAGCCCTTAAGGAAAAAGTAAAGAAGATTGATGTTGTAAAAAGCCATGCAACCGAGAAAGATGAAGTGCTTTTCCTCCTGGAATCCCAACAAATTGGACTCGCTGATTTTACAGGGCGTACTTTTTGGCAGCGTGAGTTAACAAACGTGTTGCCAGTTGAAGTACAGCAAATTGATTTCTTAAAAAACAAAAAACTGCAATACCTATTCCTTACAAAGGATGGTCTACATCTAATTGACCGCTTAGGAAATACAGTGAAGCCTTTTCCTGTTGCATTTAATTTGAATAAGCCTGCCGGGTTAAGGGTGATTGACTATGATCGATCGAAGAACTACCGTTATCTTGTTACCACTGAAGATGGTAAAATTGCTTTATTCGATAAAGAAGCGCGACCACTTGAAGGCTGGCACGCGAAGCCCGTTGGTGATTTGGGGGGTGAGTTACCAAGGCACGTTCGTATAGATGGAAGTGATTTATTTGTTGTGCCCGTAGCCGATCGTATTCATGTTTTTAACAGAAGAGGGGAGTCAATGAAGGGATTTCCTTTTAAGTTGAATAGTCGATTTGATGGGTCGTTCTTTGTGAAAGATAAGCTGATAAAGTTTGTGAGTAGGGACGGGCATCTGTATTCGCTGAATTTATCGGGTGAAATAGTTTCTGACGAGGTTCTTCTGAAGAATTCCCAGGATGCGAAATTTGGACTGCTCAATTCCCGCGACTTTGAAAGCTGTGTGATTTATAAACTTGAACATGGAAAGCTTGCGTTGATTGGTATTGAAGGGAATACCTTGTATGAAACGGCAAACCCTCTTTCGCAAGATGTTAAAATGAAGTACTATTCATTTGGAAAGAACAGAAAGATAGTATCGGTTTTTGATGAAGAGCAGCATCTATTCTATCTGCTAAATGTGCTTACTGGCCAAATGCTTTTGAAACGCCCAGTTAGCTCCCAATGCGAACCGGGTTTATCTTTTACGGTGGAGAGCGATGAATTGCAGGTTTTTTATGCGGTAGAGAACAAGATAATGATCTCAACTATTTCCCTAACCTATTAAGAAACATTTCAATTTCTTGGTGTACCAGTTTGATTTCGGTCTCAGTAAAAACATAGCTCGGCAGAAAGTACAAGACGTTGCCAAGCGGTCTCAATAAAATATTCCTTTGCAGGAAATGTCGATAAATTTCTTTGCGCAACGAATTGAAGTAATTTGTTTCGCCTTTGGTGGTTATTTCAATTGAAAGAATGGTTCCAAGTGATTTAGATTTTTCAACGGCTGAATGATTTTTGATACGTTCTGAAAATTGAAATTGCAGAGAGCTGATTTTCTTGATGCTTGTCCAGGTCTCTCCATCCCTTAATAGTTTCAAGCTGGCAATAGCCGCTGCACAAGCAATAGGGTTGGCGGTGAATGAATGCCCATGGAAAAATGTTTTGAGGGCGTCTGGGCTTGCAAATGCATTTTGAATATCCGCTGTACAGCTTGTTACACCCAATGCCATGGTGCCACCTGTAAGTCCTTTTGACAGGGCTATGATGTCGGGTAGGATCGAGAGGTAGTCGCTGGCAAAGTACACCCCTGTTCGTCCAAAGCCGGTAAATACTTCATCCGCAATCAATATAACATTGTGCGCGCGGGCAAGTCGCAGCATTTTGTCGAGTAGTTCTTTCGAGTAGATACGCATCCCGGCTGCGCCCTGTATCAAGGGTTCATAAATAAATGCGGCCACGTCTTTATGTTGCACTGCATTTTGTAGCTGAGTCAATAGTTGATCTTCGTCTACATCTTCTGGAAATTCCAGGTATTCTACGGGGAAGAGATGATCGTGGAATGCGCTTGTAAACGTACCTCTTTCGCCTACTGACATGGCTCCAAAGGTATCGCCATGGTAGGCACCTTTCAGGGCTATGATTTTTTTCTTTGGCAGACCAAGGTTGTACCAGTATTGAATAGCCATTTTTAACGCTACTTCAACGGCCGTACTTCCGTTGTCGGAATAGAATATTTTCGATTGGTTTTTAGGAAGGATTTCCAGAAGATTTTCGGCCAGTTGAATAGCAGGTGGATGCGTGAATCCCGCAAAGATAACATGTTCTAACGCTAAGGCTTGGTGGTAAATGGCCTCAGCAATAACCGGGTGGCTATGCCCGTGGATATTGACCCACCACGAGGAAATTCCGTCTATGATTTTTCGTCCGTCTTCGGTATGAAGATAGATGCCTTTTGCAGATGTAACTACCAGGTTTTGTTCACTATCGGTGAGGGGAGTGAATGGATGCCAAACGACCTGGCGATCTCGTGTTACCCAGTTACTCATGCCAATCCTTCTTTAATTGATCTGCATAGCGCTTAACGGTTTCTTTTGAAATGGCCGCCTCTCTGTCTATGTGCAGCAACCTGCGGTAGCCGGTATGCCTCAAAATTATTTCTTCACTAGCCGGATTGGTCGGGCCATTGAAGATGATACCGACCACATGGGCTCTTTTTTGGCGGAGCAGATTTGCGGTTAGTAAAGTATGATTGATACTTCCCAGGTAAAGATCTGCCACGAGAACGATGCGCGCTTGAAAACATCCGGCTATGTCAATCACGAATTCATCATTATTGATTGGTACGAGGCAGCCGCCAGCGCCCTCAATGATCAGATTGTTGGAAGGTGGTAAAGAAAAGTCGGACAGGTGTATGGCAATGCCTTCATCTTGAGCTGCATCGTGTGGAGATGCCGGCTTTTTTAGTAGGAAACGCTCAGAGAACAATTGCGTCTTTTTATTGCTTATTAAGGCAGCAACTGTATCGGTATCGCGGGGAAGGCCCGATTGAATTGGTTTCCAGTAGTCGGCTTCTAGTGCTTCGCAGAGAATAGCTGATGCCAGGGTTTTTCCGCTGCCTGTATCAATGCCGGTAACGAAATAATGCATTTTATATAAGGTTCTCTTTTTTTAGTAAGGTAGTAAGATCGCGTATTTCTTTTTCGGAGTTGAAGGCGTGTATGCAAATTCGCAAACGTTCCGATCCCACTTTTACTGTTGGGCTTAATATTGGTCGTACATCAAAGCCTGCCTGCTGTAGTTTTTTGGCGGCTTGCTTGGCATGCGCATTACCAGGTGCTGCTACCGACACAATGGGACTGATCGCATCGTTGCCTTTTGCACCATCGCGAAAAAGACCAATTTTTTCTGAAAGTTGTTGCTGAAGATGTGGATGCGAGGCAATCCAAACAAAGGCAGCCTCAATAGAGGCCCAACTATGTGGTGATGGACCTGTGGTGTAAATAAATGGGCGTGCAACATTAATAAGATAAGATTTGAGCGAGGCACTTCCCACTACGCACGCACCGTGCACGCCAACACCTTTGCCAAATGTGTGTATTCTAACCGCAATTTTTTGGTGCACATGACTGGCTACGGCCAGGCCGGCTCCTTCGGGTCCCAGAATTCCCGTGCTATGGGCTTCGTCTAGTATAACGTGGGCATTGTGCTGTTGCGCAAGATCTGCCAAGGGTTGTAGTGGGCACACATCGCCATCCATCGAAAAGATGGATTCTGTTACGACCCATCGCGCGGCAGGATATCGTTTGAGCTTTTTTTCAAGATCGTTCAGATCATTGTGCCGGTAAGCAAAACGCTGCGCATGGCTCAATCTCAATCCGTCTTTTATGCTTGCATGGGCGTACTCATCGTATAAAACAATATCTCCTTTTTGAGGAACCGATGAGAGCACCGCAAGGTTGGCCAGGTAACCAGATCCGAACACGAGGGCGGCCTCACTTTTGAAAAGCTGTGCCAACTGTTGCTCTACCGATTCCGCATATGCCGAGTTGCCGGTAATGAGCCTTGAACCGGTAGATCCGTTGGCGAGAATAACCCCCGCATTCTGAAGCGTGAGATCAATGGCGTGCTTCAGTTCCGATGATCGAGCGAGACCCAGGTAATCGTTAGAGCAAAAGTCAATTAGCCCATTAGGCACACTCAGCGTTCGGTAGTTGCCTGCTTCCCTACGCTTATCAAGTTGTCGATGAAGAATGGTGTCGAAGGGCGTCACGGGCAGAACCTACTTACCTCGCATCTTTTCAATTTGATCCCACATGGCATCGGGCACCATCTCAAGGTGACTGAATTCTCCACCATTTCGCAACCATTCGCCACCGTCAATGGTAATCACTTCTCCGTTTACGTAGGAGGAATAGTCGGACAGGAGGTAAGCAGCGAGGTTAGCCAGCTCCTGGTGTTCGCCCACGCGTTTCAATGGTATTCGTTCAGCGGGGTCAAATTTCCTCACCAAATCGCCCGGTAACAAGCGGCTCCACGCACCTTCTGTTGGAAATGGGCCCGGAGCAATTGCATTGCTTCGAATTTTATATTTCGCCCATTCTACCGCCAAAGATCGCGTAAGCGCCAGCACACCCGCTTTGCCACAAGCGGACGGAACCACATAGCCGGAGCCGGTCCAGGCGTAAGTAGTTACGATATTCAAAAACACACCCGGTTGTTTTTTGGCGATCCAGTTTTTGCCGGCCGCCAATGTGGTGTAATAGGTTCCCTTCAGCACAATATCCACTACAATATCAAAAGCGCGGTGCGAAAGGCGTTCGGTCGGGCTGATGAAATTGCCGGCTGCGTTGTTGAGCACGCCATCCAGTTGCCCGAAGGTCTCCTCCGTCTTTTTGATTGCGGCCTCGATTTCATCGTACTTCCTTACGTCTGCGGGCACTGCCAATACTTTGCCACCCGTTTCGGCTTCCAGCTCGGACGCGGTTTTGGATATCACTTCTTGTTTGCGGCTGCTGATAACGAGGTTGGCACCCAGTTCTAACAGGTATTTGCCAATCGATCGGCCCAAACCGGTACCACCACCGGTTATCAGAAAAGTTTTGCCCTTTAAAGAGGCGGGCTTGAGCATTCCTTCCATGCAGGTTAGCGCTGTTTAGCTGGTAAATATATTGCAAAACGACTTACTTTGCCGTGAAACTATTTTTTAAGCTTATGAACAAAACTACTTGTCTCCTGTTTTTTTCGGTCTTCCTACTTTCTTCGTGCATCGTAAGCAAAAAGAAGTATGATGACATGCTGGCGCAGAAGGTGAAAGCAGATGGCGAATTGGCTGAGAAGGTGGCCGCCCTGGATAAGGCCAACAATGAGTTGACAGATTTAAATAATACGCTGAGTCAGTTAAAGAGCGATACTGCTTCGCTCGGGCAAGATGTAAGAACTACCTCGCAGCGATTGGCCGATTTGAACAAAGAGTATGATCAGTTAAATGCGTACTATAAAAATTTGCTGAACAGCAGTGGAAAAATGAACCGCGATCTGGCCGAGCAGCGCGAGCAGCTCCTTTCCATTCAGGATAATTTGGAGAAAACAAGAAGGCTGAACGATTCGCTGAGTATAAGCCTGAATGAGCGCGAAAAGAAAGTGAGAGAGCTGGAAACGATTCTGGCGAACAAAGATAAGGCAGTGCAAGATCTGAAAAACCGGGTTAGCAATGCGCTGCTGAATTTTAAAGAGAATGACCTTACCGTGAATGTGAAGAACGGGAAGGTATATGTATCGCTGGCAGAACAACTCTTGTTTGGCTCGGGCAGTATTGAAGTAGATGCCAAGGGCGTAGGGGCGCTTCAACAATTGGCGAAGGCGCTGAAGGATCAGAAAGACATTCAGATTATGGTGGAAGGCCACACCGACAATGTGCCCATCTCAAAAAAGTCGACCTATATGCAAGATAACTGGGACTTGAGTGTGATGCGCGCCACCGCTATTACCAAAATATTGACCAAGGGGGGCGTTTCGCCCAATCAGATTACGGCTTCGGGCAAGGGTGAATACTTGCCGCTTACTGCCAACGACTCACCCCAGGGCCGACAGAAGAACAGACGCACAGAAATCATCATCACCCCGAATTTAGACGAGTTGTTTAAGATATTGGAGAGTAATTAGACAAAAGGGATAGCGAAAGCATCTATCTGCATGGTAACAATAAAAAGCACCCGGTAGAACCAGGTGCTTTTTTTGTTGGTGACAATCTTTGCGGTTTTTGCTAGTGGATTACCACAACCCGGAATGATGTTGCTGTTTGACCGTTTTGCCGGATTTGCGCCCAGCAAAAAATCCATGACGTGCGCATGGCGGAGATTGCCCTTGACCGGGCGAAGCGTTCGCGGATCGAATTGCACAAGGCCCTGGGGCCTATGGCCACCCGTGTGATGAGTGCCTTGGCGCTACATTACGTTTCGAATGCGCGGAACAGGACGGACCTCTCCAACATTCCCACACATCATGCACACACACCAGGCGTCACAGTACTCTGCGGGATATTCTGACTCGACACGAGGGTGGCAGATGCAAGATGAGCTTCGGTTGGTTGGATTGATACTTCACTAATTCACAATTTGCCACCCGCCCGTTAAACGTATGAACTGCCTTACCGTGCCGTTTGCAACAGGGATTGCTCCCTCAACAGTAATTCCAGTACCTGATGCGTTTGCAACCCAGCAGGTTTCGCCTACAGGTCCTGTTGCGGGCAGGTTAATGTTTCCAGTGCCCGTCACTTCGTAGAGCGCGGCTTTTGATGTGATTGTAGCAGGAGCAACAACAGATAAAGCCGAGAGTTTTATTCCGCCTCCTGTTAACTCAATGGCAAATCCCCCATTGGATTGATTCGCCAAAATCGCAGGCCCCGTGCCGTTGGTTTCGCCAACAAGTGCTGGCGCTCCATTCGCTAAGTTGCTGATCTGGAACCAACCCGCACGGCCCAGACCGTTTGTAGAGGCACGCACCGAAGGAGCTGTGTTAGTCGCATTGTCAATTTGGAAAGAACCTGCACGTCCGGTGCCAAGTTGATATCCCCAAATGGCGAAACCGCTGCCGTTGGTTTCTCCATAAACTGCCGCGGAACTATTTGATCCGTTGTTGACCCTGAATGCTCCGGCTGCGTCACCTGTGCCCAATTGCTCAGCATACAAAGCTGCAGAACCAAATAGCGTCCCATTTTCTGCTCGAGCATATACACCAAATCCATTGCCTGTGTTTCGGCCGTATACCCCTGCACTCAGATTGCCACCATTGGTTTCTCCGGCCAATGCATAGGCAGTGCTGGTTGGATTATCAATGTTGAATTGCCCGGCTCTCCCAGTTCCCTGGGTGAATAGCGTATAATGCACTATTTGGGTTGGATGCATTAAATATTTCAAAAGCTCCACCCGATCCGCCAGTATTGGTTGCTCGCCCCTTTAATGCTGCATTCAACGTTGTGGCATTATTTACCTCAAAATAGGCGCCATCGCCTGTCCCGATCGTATTCCCGTAAACGGCCGCATTTGTACTCCCTGCATTGTTAATGATAAAACTACCTGCATTGCCTTGACCGTGCTGGTTGGCAAAAACAGCAGGAGTCGTTCCCGTTGGATTTTGGGTAATCACTTCTATTCCTCCCCCCAGGCTCGTGGCTCCTTGCACGATCCGTATGCCCGGCCCCGGCCCTTGGGTACCTGCCTGGATGGCCGGGTACGTGTTGGCCGCATTGGTTGTTTCAAAAAGTCCTGCAAAGCCATTGCCAGACCCATAATTTGCTCCATAAACCCCTGCACCCGTCCCATCAGTACTTCCTTTCACGCCCCATCCACTATTGGCCGGGTTTTGTATCTCAAACGATCCTGCAAAGCCCGAAGTGCCCGTATGTCTTCCGAAAACACCTATGCCAAAGACATCTGAATTAACCTCGCCCATTACGCCCGCGGCAAGACCGGCCGCAGATGCGTTATTGTTGATTCCGTGTACACCAATACCACCGCCATTTGTTTCACCAACCAGCGCAGCTGAATTGTTAGCTGGA
>JBMOLS010000019.1:0-9104 GCA_049324055.1 Bacteroidota bacterium
GCTGTCATAGATGTTGTGCGATGATGATGGCACAAAGGAGCGGCACGTGACACTTCCAAAACAGTCACAGGGGTACTGGTACCCCGGTTAACGTTTTCATTTTCAGGAGGAAAAAATTTTGGCCAGCCCTCACTTTCTCCGGGCGGAGGCAAATTTTCCCGGTCGGGAGCGTAGGAAAACTCATGCAAATCCGGAGTATATCTGTAGAGGCCATTTCAACGGAGAACCGTTCGCGGTGCATGTTGGCGCGCAACGTCATGAGCTATGAAAACTGAAAAATTGTTCTCCGTTCTGTCCTCGATTCACCCCATCAGTTCCGATTTTCGGAAAGCTGTTGAACGTGTCATCACCCCCTTGTCATTACCGCGGTATCACCTGCTGCTGGAAGCCACACGCATTGCGGAATGCGCCTATTTCCTTGATGAAGGATTTGCCATGGCCTATACCTTTGTAAAAGGTAAGAAACAGGTGGACTGGTTCTGGAACTCCGGACAGATCATGGTGTCGGCCAAGAGTTTCTTCGAGCAAGTGCCTTCCCAGGAATTCATCCAACTTCGAACATCCTCCGAATTGTTTTGTGTCACCCATGACAGCGTGCTTCATCTGTTCCAAACTTTTCCGGAAGCACATTTCATCTACCGTGTCATTATGAACCAATACTATGAACACAGCCGTGAGCGCACCCGTGACCTTCAACATCTCACTGCGGTAGAACGATACGAGAAACTGATCCGGTATTTACCGGATGTTGAGCAGCATGTTACACAGAATCATATTGCTTCTTACCTGGGCATCGCCCCACAGTCGTTCAGCAGGATAAAAAGGCACAACACCAGGCGTTAACATTTGTTAACTACAGGTGTGAACCTTTGTTGCTGCAAGTCTGAACAATGGTCAATGGATTTTTTTTGAAGGCTGATTTACTTTTATCCTATCATTCAGCCTCTCGAAAATGACCCGCAAGATTGCCGTTGATATTGTAGTTTTCTCATACATCCTGTTGTTTGTGTATGCTGCACTTACCAAACTGCTGGACTATCAAAAGTTCGTGGTTCAACTCGGGCAATCACCCATCCTCACAAACTATGCCCCGGTACTTGCTGTGGTAGTTCCGTTTATTGAACTGGGCATCTGCCTGATGCTGATCTTCCCGAAGACCCAACTTAAAGGCCTGTATGCAGCATTCGGCTTAATGGTGATGTTCACCACCTATATTGTTCTTGCTTCACGGTTTAGTGATTATGTGCCGTGCTCTTGCGGGGGAGTGCTTGAAGGTATGACATGGACGCAGCATCTCATCTTTAATACTGTCTTTGTACTCCTTGCGTTGATTGGCATCCTGCTTCAACCGAACATTCGCAGTGTTGATTCTTCAACTTCACTCTCATGATTTGGTCAATCAGCCATATCGATCAATCGCTTAATGACCCTAAGACACTGACGGGTACTGCAACTACCTGTCGGCTTTTTTGTACACCCAGGTTGCAGCGGGTGTTGTTTTAAATTAATGTTCAACCCTAAAGTTTTTCAATTGCTTTTTGAATTATAAAAGCAGTAACATTTATGAAGAACAAATTTTTGTTACCGCTATTGGCGGTTGTGTTTGCGGTGGTTGGCGCTTTGGCGACCCCACTAACAGGACAGATGGCGTGGTTTAAGCCGGTTGTGGGTTCTGCTGAACAAGGAATTATCGACAGCCCGGACACCAGTGATCCGTCTGTACGCTGCACGCTTTCGGGAGCCACTCAGTGTTTCATCGGAAGTCGGCAAGCGTACAACAGCCAACAAGGCGCCAACACGCAGAATCCTGCGGACTTGCTGAAGTACGATTGATTCTCATTAGGGGGCTGGCCTCGGTTAGCCCCTTAATATCTTCCTCATCATGAAAAAGTTCATCCTCCTGATCATCGCCTGCAGTAGTGTACTTGTCGTAGTTACCCCGTATTGGGTGGCGAATCGTAAGCCAAACGAAAAAAACGGTTTTGTCAGAAGAATTATATCAGACAAACTCACGCATATCAACACCACTACCGTTCAGTCCGCGCATCTGTACTTTGCCGGAAGCAATCATCATTACGTGTACCTCGCGAAATCAACGGCCCCACTTCAACTAATTGAGTTGAATCAAAGTGACTATCGGGTAATTCATCTGCAAAATCCTTTTGATCCGATTTTGAGTGAAAGTGAAATACAACTGGATTCACCCTACGTTTATGTTTCAGATCTAAAACGACACAAGATTTTCAAAGGAGGTATTGACACCTGGCAATTAACCGAAGAGGTTGTGCAGAATGGTTTTTACTCGGCCTATGTCCCGATCAGCAATGGGTCGCTGGCGCTGCGTGTTTTTTCGGATGATTCATCCCAATATGTTTTAGCAAAGCGAAACCACCAGTCCACTTTCACACCAAACGGCACTTCCTTACTGGAGAAACAGATTGACGGCTTCTTTTGTACTGATGGAATGCTTCGCTACGACAACAGCAGGAAACTACTTGCCTACATATATTTTTACCGCAATCAATTTATCTGCGCTGATACCAATCTTAATCTGGTCTACCGTGGAAAAACGATTGACACCACGCACTATGCCAGAATAAAAGTAGGAAAACTTAAAAACGCGTCTATGCTTGCATCTCCTCCTTTCATCGTGAACAGAAGGGCCATTGTTGAGCGCGGTCGGCTTTACATCAATTCAACATTAAAGGGTGACAATGAAAACGTTACCACATTCAATGTCTCAGATGTTATTGACGTGTACGATTTGTCAACAGGCACATACGAGTATAGCTTTTATATACCTCGATTTCAAAACATCAGGTTACGCCACTTCACGGTTAATGGAGATAATCTTTATGCATTGCATGACGCATTTTTAAATGTCTATTCACTCAAACCCGATTCCGCATTGTTCTCAATGGAGTGAGGTTTCTTGCGGATTACGAATGACCACGACCCTGAACGGCTTATATGCTTTTGTTAACTCAAGCCCCAATGTTTTGAGATGCATTCTAATTTCCTCAAACGACATTCTACGGTCCAATGTGAAATCAATTTTATCTGTGATTCCCGTTTCATCAATAAAGGCACTCTGCTCTGATTTTGGGAGCTTTCCAAAATCCATTGACCCGTACCCATAAAATCCACCCAGAAAGGTTATCACATCCTGCATGACTGCGTTCTGATATTCGAAAGGATAATCCATATCCCGGATATTCAACTTCTTTGATTGATCAAGAGATTTCAGTTTTTGCAACGCACCTTTCTTATCGGGAGCAGATAACCGCCAATACGGCATCTGACGGGTTTCCACAGTCACAGAATAACCAAAATAGGTGTCCAGGTCATTTCGCATGGCAGCCTGCAGGTACCATGCATGGCCGGTGCCTTCGGGCACTTTTAGACTATAGTTGAACCGATTTACCGGGCTAGTCTTACTCCATTTGAAAGGCGCATGGTCGGTTACTTCCAAAATAGGCTCATGCCATAATTTTCCGTAGGAGGTTTTCAGGTGGGGGTGCTTTACCGTGTCTGGAAACTCCCAGTTGATGTTACGGAAATGTACAGCATTTTGTACGGTGTCACCATAAGCGAGGTAGTAGAGTTGGGCGATGTTTGCTCCGATCACTTGTACCCTGTTTTTGTATTTGTTATACTCTGAGGTTGAATCTACCCAACTAAAACTATGAATGAATCCCGGATTTCCCGCCTTAATTTTTCCGTCATAGCGTGTAAGAATGGAACGAAACAGAAAGTCCAACTCGTTACCTCCGTTACCTTCGATGAGCAACAATTTAAAATGATCAAACGAAGGATTAACTTCTGCTTGCGTATCAGGATTTACCTTGTGTCCATCTGATTGGAGGCGTTCAATAATGCCAGAAACCTTATTAGGATCGCTTCCTATCCAAGCTATGCGGCCTGTCTTATCAATCACAAAAATGTGAGGTATCCCACTTAGTCCTGCCGCACTAAGCCAGGTACGTTCTAACGCACCATCGGGTGTGTCAACGGCAACTCTGTAGTTTATTGCTGCTGATTTCTTGGCAACATATCGTTCTACCTTTCCGACATAGGCTGTGCTGTTTTTCGGGAGTCCCTGGCTTTCCATTACAAATAAGCTCACCACATCAATGCTGCTGCCGTGCTTCTTGGCCAATGAAGACAATACGGGAATTGCTGCAGCACATGGTGCACACCACGTTGCACCAAATTCAACAACGTATATTTTGCCTTTCTGAAATCCGACAAGGGAATCGCCCTTGATCCACTTCAACGGGCAGAGCGCTGGTGCACGGTCGCCAACCCGTAAGGCAGGTTCATGCTGGGCAGTTGTACTGAGGTTATAGAATGCTACTATGATCAATATTATTAATTTCTTCATGATCTTTGAGTTTGAGGTATTGTTGAAAACAAAGGCATTTCAACTCAGGCCTTTATCAAGCCTGAACCTTGTTTGATAATTTGACTAATGATTAATGAATTACTGTTGCATCGATACCGTATGGTCAGTAGCCGTCATTCTGCGAAAGACCGGGATTCAATAATCGTTCGGATTCCGGTATTGGAAACAGTACATCCGTAGCTTGCCAATCTGTTTTGAGTAGAGACAGTATTTCGTTTGCGCGGTTTGTTCTTTTGATGTCAAGCCAGCGGTGGCCCCATTCTGCGAACAACTCCACTCTTCTCTCTTGCTCTATTGCTGCTAATAATGTCGGCTGATCGAAAGCGGATGTATTCTCAAGGCCGGATCGGTTTCTTATTGCATTGAGGTCTTCCTGTGCGCCCGCCACGTCATTCAGTCGCGCACGCGCTTCGGCACGAATAAGGTATTGTTCGGCCAATCGTAAAACAGTGGCATACTCTGAAAGCACAGGATTAAGTCCGACCTTGTACTTGTACGGATAATGCCATGTGCCGGAGGCATTGGTAAACGTACCAACCCATTTAGCCCTACGCTCATCATCAACTTCAAATGCATTTACCAAATGAGGTGTCAATGACACTCTGCGGGAAGTGGCATTGGGAGCACCGATGAGAATGAACAGTTGTCCCTGAGGTGTATTGGAGCCGGGGATCACAGGCCTGAGTTGCCAGATTGATTCAGCGCTGTTTGGCAAGAAAACACGATTCAAGTCCGATTCCAGGGAGTAAAGGGGATTGCCAATTACCTGTGTTGCGTAGGTTTCAGCCTTTTCCCATTCACCGAGGTATAAATACAACCGCGCCAGTAAGGCTATTGCAGCGCCTTTGTTCGGCTGAATTCTTTCACTTGCCGAAAATGTATAATCTTCCGATAATTGTGAGACTGCTTCCAGCAGGTCCATTTCCATATTCTCATAGATCTGGGCTGTTGGTATCCTCACGGCCGTTGCATTCATGCGGTAATCTGTTGAAGTCAAATAAGGCACATCACCAAACAGATTTACCAGATAGAAGTGACAGAATGCACGGATAAATTTTGCTTCTCCGGCCAGTTGGTTTTTCATGGCTGATGAAATGCCGGTTGACTTTGACAATCCTTCCAACACCGCATTGGCGTTGTTGATGTACCGGTACGCTTCACGCCAGAATACGCCAAGCACATCATTGTTCGTTGCTGCCAACGAGTTGTTATAAAATTGAACAACATCCGCACGGGTGGCATAACTAATCAATTCATCCGAGGCAATTCCCGTATACTCTTCCATGCCGGCTCTCGTGAAGCCCGGATTGGTCATCATCAAACTGTAAATGCCTCGCACCGCAGAAGCTGCCGATGCATCATTGTTAAACACATTCTCATTAGATATCTCCGTCTTCGGAGGATCTATCTCAATGAAATCATTGCAAGCCGTGCATAACAACAACGCAATGATCATACGTTTGAACCGATTATATTGAGTTGTAACTATATTTTTCATCTTCATCCTGCTTTTAAAGTGAGACTTGTAAACCTGCGGTTATCATTCGCAAAGGAGGTAACGACATAGACATCTGGTTTTCCGGATCAAGTCCGATATAACGTGTAATCGTAAACAGGTTCTGCCCTTGGATATAAATTTTACCTGAAGAAAGTTTCACTTTCTGACACCAGGCCGTTGGTAGCGTCCATGACACCGATGCGTTTTTCAACCGCATAAAGGAGGCATCCGTAACAGCATTATTTGACAACCGGTTTCTGTTGAAGGCTAAACCAACCGATCCGTCTGGATCAAATGCGGTGAACCGTTGAATCCCCGAATCGTCCCCCGGTTGCTGCCAACGCGCCATTACTTGCGCGGGTTGATTGGAGAGATCACCGGGGAATGTGAACGACCGGATGTAACTAAAGCCTGATTGCTTCACAAACTGAAAAAGGAAGTCGAATTGAAAATTCCCAAGCTTAAGCGTGTTATTTATCCCACCAAAAAATTGCTGGGCTACGCTTTCAATGCCCACATAATCGTCAGGGCTCGATATTGTCCCATCGTTATTACGATCTGCAAAGGTGTACAATCCTGTCTGGGGGTCGACCTGTAGATACTCATATCCCTTCAAAACGAAGACAGGTTTACCGATATCAAAACGGTTGGCGTAAGCTCTGAATTTCTCAAGATCCGGAAACTCCCTTAGCACGTTAGCGGGTATGGTGACATTAACATCCGCAGTCCACTGGATGACCTTGGTTTTAACCAAGGTTGAAGAAAGCAGGAATTCCCAACCGGTGTTTTCGACCGTAGCCGGAAGATTGAATTGAACGGTTGATTGACCCGTCATAACCGGCAACGGAAGTCCGACCAATTGGCCTGTTGACCGATTAAGGTAGTATGCAGAAGAGAATGAAATCCGGTCACCCCAAAATCCCAGGTCTACAGCCGCCTCAAACTTTCTGTTTGTCTCCCAGGAGTACTCCGGGTTGGCGAGCCGCGATACATACACACCTGAGTTGTTGTTATACGGATAGGTAGTCGCTGAATACGTATTCAGGTATTGATAGTTGCCAATGGCATCACTTCCCGTGGAGCCAAAACTTGATCTGACTTTTCCGAAGCTTAACCACGACAAGTTTTTCATCCATTTCTCATCCGAGAATATCCAGGCAATTCCTGCTGCACCAAAATTGGCAAACCTGTTCCCCGGACCGAAACGGCTCGATCCGTCTCTGCGGCCGGTCAGGTTAATGATGTACCTCTTCTTCCAGGCATAGTTTAGCCTTGCAAAGAAAGCGGCATAGCGATACTGTGAGTAGGAAGCATCGGTGATATTAATGGTGGTGGCTGCATCGATGTTCTCCAAAAAAGCATCATTCGTGTATCCACCGGCTTCAATTATTTTTCCTGATTGCACATTCTCCTGAAATGTTCCGCCAATAAGGGCTGTAAGGGTTCCGTCTCCGATATCCCGAGTGTAGTCCAATTGAGGCTCTGCAATCCATGTGTTGATATAACTATCTCCGAAATTGGAACTACCCGTAACGCCCCACGAGATAACCTCCGGGCTATAGGAACTTAGCGGGTTGGTGACAATTTCATTCACATTCATGCTTGTATAACCGAGCGAAGTTTTCAGGTTTAACCCCGGCAGCACTTCGTAACTCAATCCAACATTTCCGACAAAATTTTCAATATCACTTTCGTATTTTCTGCGCAGAACTGCCAACGGGTTCGACCAGGTGTTATCTTCCCAATTCAGGTTTCCCTGATCATCATACAACGCAGGCGCATTCGGAGGCAAGCTCATGGCCATCGCGGTAAGGTCGGCACTGATGATGTTGTTTATGCTCGCGCTGTAGTTCACCGAGGCAGAAGCCCTGAAGCGGTTATCTTCCGAACGGTGATTGATGTTGAATCTGCCAGTTCCGCGATGAAATGCGTTGCTTCCGGGGAAAACAGTCGATTCCCGGTAGTAACTTCCCCCGATGAGGAACTGTGTATGCGATGTTCCACCCGCAATTGACAACTGTGCATTGGTAAGGTGGGCTGAACCCCCGATGAGTTTTTCCTGCCAGTCGGTATATCGGTCGCTGTTCCACATTTTGAGATCTGGCCAGTACACATCATAGGCAGGATCTTCCAGCATGGTGGCGTATCCATCATTTTCAATTGCCTCTTGGCGCATCTGGAGATATTGACTTGTGTTTAACAGGTCAACCTTTCTGGAAACATCACCAACGCCTTGTGTCATATCCAATGTTACTCGCGTTTTGCCAGCCTTGCCTTTCTTCGTTGTGATCAATACAACACCATTTGCCCCTCTTGAACCATAGATGGCCGTTGCATCTGCATCCTTGAGTACTTCAATGCTCTCGATGTCATTAGGGTTAATCAGACTCAAAGGGTTGCCTCCACGAAGGTTGCTGCTGCTCATGACTGACGATGTCAGCGAGGAAGACGTGAACGGGACTCCGTCAATCAGGTAAAGCGGTAAGTTCCCATTGATTGTTCCACCCGCTCCGTTACGTAAACTGTTCTGGCCTCTGATTTGAATGTCGAAGCCGCCCCCTGGCATACCGGTGTTTTGCTGAATGTACACGCCCGTCATTCTCCCTTGAAGCGCCTGCAAGGGATTATTAACAGGTTGCTTTTCAATTGCCTCTGCCGTTACCCTGCTAATATTTCCCGTTTGTTCACGTTCTTTCACCTCCCAATAGCCCGCGTTAATCACTACTTCGCTTAAACTCGTCACATCTTCGTGCATGGCCACGTCAATGACGGTGCGGCCGCCAACAGGTATCTCTAACGAAGTGTATCCGATAAAGGAGAAGACCAGTACGTCCTTATCATCGGCCATGATGGCGTACTTCCCATTCACATCGGTGGTGGTGCCGTTGGTGGTTCCCTGGATCAACACGTTCACACCGGCCATGGGCGTTTGTGTCGAGCCTTCGGTTACAGTACCGGTTACCTGGATCAATGTGTGATGCAGTGAGGCACCATTGGAACCTCCGTGGGTGGATGACTGATCATCGGTACTTTCCGCAGCCACCTTCTTGAGTGTGATCGCTGCTTCTTTTTCGTGCACGTTGTACCGGATCTTTCGGGGAGTTAACAGTTCCTCCAACAGCGCGCGCAGTGTTTTCTTCTCGATGGAAAGTGAAACGTTCGGCTCCTCGTGAAACTGGTTGATGCTGTACGCAAACTTTA
>JBMOLS010000020.1:0-103714 GCA_049324055.1 Bacteroidota bacterium
ATTTCCAGGGGGTCAACTTGCAGGAATTCCCGTAAACCCTAGGAAACACTCCCAAGGGGTCAACTTGCAGGAACAGGGGGTCAATCAGGAATGGAATGGGGGGTCAAAGGTGGCGGGAATAGTTACTCCCGGCCTCAACAAACTTGTCGTCTTCAAGTAACCGGAGGTGGGCAAATCTGCCGTTGGTGGGTGATATGACTAAATAGGCTTCTTTCCACTTATCTATTTGCGCCCGCAATTCGTATTTTGCAAGCTGGTAATTGGCGCGAAGCTTTTGGTTTTGCTCAGTATGTTGAAGCTGCAGGTCAACAATCTGTTTTCCAAGCTGGTTGATTTGAACTTCGTTTTGAATGATGCTGGCTTGCACGCCACGGGCAGCTTTTACCTGTTGCAGCCAGGTAGCTTTGGCCTGGTTAAAATCGAGCGCAGCGGTAACATGTTGGTGGTATAGCAAGGAGTCGGTATTGAATTTTTCCCTTGCCAACAAGAGTTCCTGATCGGCAACTACCTGCTGTGAGCCGAGAATCTTTGATAGTTTGAACAGCGTATTTCTTTGGCGGTTCAATTGGGCAATCTGTTCTGCGTACGGTTGGGTTCCTTCAAAAAGTTGGAGCTCTTGTTTTGCCTGCCACCAGCTTCGGTAGTATGGTTCCAGGTCACCCAGCGATGCCCTTTGTTCGATCTCAAAGTGACCTTTAGTATCGCCTGCCAGTATCTGCTCAAGATTTAATACCGATTGAACGTCTACCGTTGATCGGACAATTGCGATCAGGTCACCTTTCTCCACTAACTCATTCTCTCGCTTCAGGATGGAAATCGGGCCGCTTGCCCTGGCTACCAGGGTTACCGGGGGTGGGGTGGTGGTAACCACCACAGTTGCGGAAAGCACATCGGAATACCGTATGAACCAACTTATGAAGAGCAGGCAAACTAAAACACCAGTGATTACAACAGTTCCGTATCGAATAACGGAGCCAGGTATTTGCCCGATTATTTCCTGGACTTCCGGGCTTCGTAGTTCAATCTGCCGCTCGCGGTAAAACTCCTCCATTGCGTTAAAAAAAAGATACGCAATGGTTATGACGGTTGGAAGCGTAGATCAAAGAAAAACCTCAATCCAACGGCACGTTCACATGCCGTTCTGCGTGGTACGAGGAACGCACCAACGGTCCGGATTCCACGTACTTCAGTCCGCGCTTCAGGCCTTCTTCCTTGTACATGGCAAACGTGTCGGGGTGGATAAACTCGGCTACCTCTAAATGCATTTTGGTAGGCTGCAGGTATTGGCCGAGCGTCAATATCATCAAGCCATGCGCTACCAAATCGTCCATGGCCTTGAAAACTTCCTCCTTGGTTTCGCCAACGCCCAGCATAATGCCACTCTTGGTGCGCTTGCCCGCTTCGCGTATGCGTTTGATCTGCTCCAGGCTGCGCTCGTACTTGGCCTGGGGGCGCACCATTCTATACAGGCGGCCTACGGTTTCCATGTTGTGCGACACCACTTCCTGCCCGCCTTCGATCATGCGGTAGAGCGCATCCCAATTTCCTTTTGTATCGGGTATCAACGTTTCGATGGTGGTGGCGGGGCTCAGCGCTTTGGTTTGCACCACCGTCTGGTACCATATTTCGGCACCACGGTCCTTCAGTTCATCGCGGTTTACCGAAGTAATCACCGCGTGCTTCACCCCCATCAGTTGAATGGCCTCTGCCACCCTGCGTGGCTCGTCTGCATCATACTCGGTTGGGCGCCCTGTGGCTACCGCGCAAAACGTGCAACTGCGCGTACACACGTTGCCCAAAATCATGAATGTGGCCGTGCCCGCCCCCCAGCATTCGCCCATGTTAGGGCAATTGCCGCTTTCGCAAATGGTGTGCAGTTGGTGTGTATCTACCAGCTTGCGCACCTTGGCATACTCCGGCCCCACCGGCAACTTTACGCGCAGCCAGTCGGGTTTGCGTTTCTTGGGTTCGCTCGAGATAACAGGCAGTTCGATCATAACAAATTCGTTCTTCGTTGCTGGTTATTCGTTGATCGTTGTTTTCGAATAACCAACAATGAACAACCAACAACCATTATTTACCAATAAGTTCCTTGTATTGTGCAGCCGACAACAGGTCTGAAGGGGTACCCGTTATTTCTACTTTCACCATCCATCCATCCCCGTAAGGGTCTTCGTTTACTTTTTCAGGATTTGCCTCCAGCAGAGGATTTACTTCCAATACTTTACCTGCAATGGGCATATACAGGTCCGACACGGTTTTTACGGCTTCAACCGTACCAAACACATCGTGCTGGCCTACCTGCTGGCCCACGGTGTTGATATCAACATACACAATATCGCCCAATTCGCTTTGTGCGAAGTCGGTAATGCCTACCGTGGCGGTGTTGCCTTCCACTTTAACCCATTCGTGGTCTTTGGTGTACTGTAATCCTTCGGGAATATTCATTGCAATGATTGAGTTTAGGCCCCAAAAATAGGAAAGTTTCAGCTTCGAAAAAGCCTGTTTTTTTGGCTGTGGAAGGCGGGGCTACTGCGCGAGGTTAAACTGTATTTTGGTGCCGAAGCGGGTGGTAGACCGCGGGTAAGAGTTCGACACCAGCGGCTCGTTTACGTTTCGATCTAAATACAACTGAATATTCAGTTTTTGATTGACCACATAGCTGATGTTGGGCCGCAATTGGAAGTTGATGTTGCCATTGGTAACGGTGTTGGTTTCGGCAATTTTGCGCTGAATAGTTTGGCTGTTGGTAACGCTTACATTCAGCCTGAAGGTAACATCGTTCTTTAAAGTGATTACCCGGCCCTGATCTTTAAACGGCAGCTTCAGGTTGCTCTTGGTGTAGCCTAGTTCAAACGACCAGTCTTTGGCATTCAATTCTGTGATTTGTGCATTCGAAATGTTAAGCGAAAGGTCTCGTTTGGTTTTGTACTCGAAGCGGGCCGTCATCTTATTTTTGGTGCGCACATTTACACCTACCAGGGGTGCAAATTGTTCCGAAATCATTACCTGGCTGATTACATACACGGGTATAAGCTGACCATTCTCGTTGAACTGGTTGGGGAATTGGGTGTTGTTGTAATCTTCCAGCGGTATGTCAATACCCACGTTGGAATACTCCAGCGAGTTGGAGAAGTTCATGACCTGGTACGATGAGTTATAAGCGTGACTCAAAGTAATAGACTGAAAAACATCTTTGAAGACATTCAATTTATTCAGCCCGTTGTAATCCATACGCCAGTTGGGGATGGGTATCTGCGGGAAAGGACTTAGTGAAACCGAGTTGGCATCTTTGTTTGTGTAAGCAGAAAGGAATGCCGGAATTAATACATCCTGCGATTGTCTTTCGTAGCCGTTGCCTTGTATGCTCGAAAACCTTTGCTGAATGGTTTCGATGTTTCGCTCGAACTGCTGAAAAACCGAAGAGCTTACTTTGCCATTGTCGCGAAAAGCCGTCTTGATCGTCATGGTAGATATTTTGTAAGAACCTTGCCGGCTGGGGCTCAGCGAATTGTAAGCGGATGTGATGGTGTCGAAGCGGAAAATTTCCTGAAAGGAAGAGTTAGTGGTTTTTTTTACATCCAGCTGTAGTTTAAAATCCGCGAAGGGCTCTACGTTGGCACGCGCACTGATGTCTTTTTGTTGCTGCTGTGTAAACGGACTGGTTAACCGGCCATTGGTGGTGAGCCAACCTTTGTCGGCCGCCCTGAAGCGGATGTTAGGATCTTGCTGGCCCAACACAAAACCCCAGCCGGGTGCGCTCCACATTTTATCCATGCCCAGCAGGTGCGGGCTGGGATTAAAGCCAGGCAGAATGGTGCCTTGTGTTACATTGTAAGTACCCGTAATGTTACGTAACGACATGACAAGCCGCAGAATACCTTTTACCCCTGCCAGCTCTGGTGGCTTGCGTACCGTGTCGGGTTGGGCCTTGGCCAGCTTTGCTTTTTCCAAAGGCGTTAGCGGGCGCTTGGGTGTATTGATGTTCTTCAGGTAACCAATTTTGTTGTAGAGCTTTACCATATCGATACGGCCACTCAACGCCTGGTCTTGCGAGTTTTGAATAATGTTACCCAATTGCAGAGCCCGATTGGTTTCTACAGGGCCTGCCTTCCAGTTGTAACCTACATTGTGCCGGTAGTCGGCACCGAGCCAATTGGTAAGGGGCAACTTGTCCAGCGGCAGGGTGTAGTTGGCCGTAACGGTTTGTTCAAAACTCTTCATACGCCCCAGGCGCTTTAGGTTGTTTACTACCGAGTCGTACTTTTCGCGTGTATCAATATCGCCTGTAGGTTCATCTATAATGGCATTGGTGCGGGCATTGTAGTCTACGGTAAGTGCTCTCGTCAAACTCCAGCGCGCATTATAGGTGCGGTTAAAAACAAAGAACTTCTGAAAATTAGGAAGCGCACTTTGTGCATCGCTTACCGAGTTGCGGTACACCATTTTGTTGAATGATCGGTCCAGATCGCCACGCACGGTCATGTTGGTGGGTACGGGGTTGAAGTTAAAATCTTTGATGAGTTGCAGATAGGGTGACTTCATGCCCTTCGATTCTTTGAATGGCTCAAAACCCTTGAACTTGCTGCTGTATTGCCAGGCCACGCCACCGCGCACACTTCTGCGTGTGTTTTCGCGCAAGTTAAAGTTGGTTTGCGTGGCTTCGCTGAATGCATAGGTAAAGGCAAAGTTCTCGATGTCGTAAATGTGCGTGGCCGCATCTTTGTTTACTTTCACTTTACGCACATTGGTAAAGTTGAGGCTGCGCCTCACAGACCGGTCTTGTATCAGCCTTCGGTAATTGTTTCGCTCCTCCTCGGTATTAAATGAGGCCAGTGCTGCGGCCAAACGCAGGTCAGGATTGGCGGGGTCGAAGTTGGGGCTGATAAGGGTGCTCTCGTAGCTTGCGAATACGGGAATCCGCAGCCCCGCCTTTTGTGGCAGCAGCTTGTCGAGGTTGATGTTGGCAGAAACATCGTAAGTGGTGGTTTCGCCACGGGCACGTTCATAAATTTTTGATTGCACGCCACCGTAGCCATAGGTGATGTGGCGCAGCGACCCTGTAACAGTGCCCAGATCGGCCAGTTTGGTATTGAGCACCACATTGGCAGCCCAGCCTGCCGTGCGGTCAAAATCGGTAAGGCGCAGTTCATTGGCCCAAAGGCATACGTTGCGCGAACGACCATCGCTCGAGCGTGGGTTACGCACACCAATCATCATCATCTTTACCTGGCTGAGGTCGGGCCTGCCTAAGATGCGAATGCCGTGTTTACCTGCTTGCGCGGGCGCCCCGCGCGGATAGCGTTCCGATAGCGGAAAACTCTCGCGGTCGCGCCTGGCTTTCAGGGCGTACAGGTCATTCAGATCAAGGTCAATTTGATTGACTTCGGGCCAGATATCGTCCAGCGAGATGGAGCCGCCTTCCGTTTTCTGAAGCGGAAGTTCTATTTCGTAATAATTTTCATCGAAGTCGGTACCCAGGCGCAGAAAGGCCGTGAGTTCACCGCTTTGCCAGTTGTCGCCATGGGCACTCAGAAACATTTTAATGCGCCCATAGTTGAAGAAGTCGAGCGATACGTTCTTAAAGATGGCGCGCGCATCTCCATCGGGCAATTCCGTTACGCACAACTGTACCGCTTGTTCGTTTAGCCTGCGCTGCTGCACGGAGGTAATGTCACGGTCGCGGTTGAGGGGAGGTACATATGCGGGCTTTTCCGGCTTGGGCGATCCGTTTTCTTCCACGTTCACCACCGATACAGAAAAGTTATCGAGGTTGGGTTCCAGCGGTTCGCTTAGTTGCGACTCGGCCAGGTTGTTGGTATAACGCCTCCAACGGTTACCTACTGCGCGGAAGTAGGCAAAACGCAGTACCACGGGTTCGGCAAAGCCGGTAAGGTACATGCGGGCATAACGTATCGATTTAAAATCATTGATGTCGCCTACTTTTTCTTCAAATTGCCTGACGGGAATGCGGAACAGGTACCATGTTACTTCACCTGCCGCTTCATCGTTGGTGGGGCGGATGGCGTCTACAATGTATTTGTTGCCTACCCTGAGTTGCCCCGGACGCAGGTCGATGCTGTAAGAATAGTACTCTTCCAGGTCGCTCAATGTATTGTCCTGGTTCAGATCTTCATTGTCGGGAATGGTAGTAGAGGATTGAGGTACCAAACTGTTGGTGTTTACGGGCGAATTGTTTTCTAAGCCAGCAAAATCTTTGTAGCGTTCCAGAATCTTGGCATCACGTTCATCGTAGGTGCTGTTCAAAAAGTAACGGAAGTCGTCAGCGGCAGGGTCTTGTTCTACCACCGTGCGGGCAGCGGGCGGCACTTGCGATAGAAAATCTTTATAGATGATGCGCTCCACTTCGTTAGAGGCACCATCAAGCCCAACATCTTGGTTGGGGCGGGAGGCGGGGTTATTGTCGAAAGCTTGATTCAGGTATTGTTGATTGGTAACGTAACCCCATTCGTTTTTTGTGGTGGTGCCCGCTGTATTCCCATCGGGAGGAAGCCCATTTTCAAAGGCGTGTTTCCCATCGCGCATCAGGTCTTCAGAAATGCTTCCCAGGTGGAATACCAGTTTACCACCTGTGCGGTTAGGCCTGTTGTTGCCACGACCATCATTAATATTGCCGTTACCGCTGGGTACGTCTATAAAGGGATCCATCAGCCAGAATTCAATGTATTCCACATTGGCTTTGTCGAAGTCTACTTCGGTGCGTATGGCGGTAGTAATACCGGCCCAGTTACTGGCAGGGTCTTTCAAGGTGCCATCGTTGTTCAGGTCGGGGTTGAAATTGTACGGCCCGCGTTCGGAAGGATAATAGGCTACGTCCATAATCGGCTCGAAAAAGTTTCCCAGCAGGGCGTCTTTGTTGGGAAATATCTCCTGTGGCGCGATGGGGCGCACATAGTGATTTTTCAAATCTTCATCTGAAATATTTTGTGGTTTAAATCGGCCGGCCGTGCTGCGGTAAAACACGTTGTCAATCATATACCACGAGAGTTTGGCTCTCTTGTAGCCTGCGCGCAGATCGTTGATTTCTCCATTGGCCAGATCGAAACGGTTATCTTCCGTTTGCGGCACGGTGGAGAGTTTCCACGACACCGGTGTTTGCAGGCTGTAGGGCTGGGCGCTGTTTTCAAAATCGTCAATGAAAGAGGTACCTTCACCCTGCACAATGTTGGAGGTACCGGGCAACAGTTGTGCAAACTCTGCGTTTACGTTGATGGTGGACGTTTCTTTGGTTTGCATAAAAGGAAGCGCGTCTACCATTTTGGTGAGGATGCGTGAGTCTTTTCGCAGGTTAAGGTCTACACCATATTGCAGGTTGCGGGCAGGTTCTGTGCCGATCAGGTTCCGGCTCACCAATGGCCTTTCATTATAGTAAAGCAGGGTAGAGCCGATGTTGATATCGTTGTTCAGCTTATAATCAAAGCGTGTACCCAGCAATGAGCGGGTTTGAAAGGCAAAGGGGTCTTGTTGTTCGTAGGTAACACTAATGTTCTTGCCGGAACTGAGAATACCTTCATTCAGGATGGTCACTTTACCAAAAGTATAATCCACGGTGTAGTCTGTCCCTTCGCGTAAGGGTGTACCACCGGCATACACCTTTACCGAGCCTTGCGCGATGTTGAATCCTTGTATAACAATTTCTTTGCCTGAACCGGCCTTGAACGAACCTACCAGCCAGAATTTGTTTTTGGTGGCTACCAGTTCGGCTTCTGCTTTGGTGGTTCGATAGAGCGTGTCGTACACATATTTGTTGATGAGGAAGTCCTTCGTAGAGGTGTTGGTCTCGAGGTTGAAGAGCCTTCGCAGGGGTGTGTTAAAAGGTTCCAGAAAAGGAAAGATGATCAAGCCCGTTTCCGTGTTCACCGTAATTCGTTCTACAAAGTCGAAGTTGCCATCGGGTTGCGGGTCGTTATAAGGATTTAGCCGGTCAAGACCTAAAACCTCTACCAACTGGCGTGTGCGTGCAATGTCACCTTCCTGCAACTGCGGGTTGTCTATACCTGTGCGGTCATCGCGGTAGATTACGCGCAGTTGAAAGCCTTCGCGTGTCAGTTGCTGCACGTTCAGGCTGTAGATGTTTTTCATCATCAGATCCCAGGTGGGTATTATGCGCCCCTGTGGGTCTTTGATGTTGATTTTCCGCGGGCGAAGCATCTTGAGGAAGATGACTTCATCATCACGCAGGTTCCCGTAGTCTTCAGATAATTCGCCCACTTTGTAGTTGCGGCCGTTGTAAGTGTATTCAAAGGCCACGGCCAACGCTTCGTCATTTTGTAACTTGCGCTGAAGAGTGAGGTAGCCCAACTCTTTGTGAAAGGAGTATTCAGTAGGCGATAACTTTCGTGCACTGGTGATTTTTTCAAAATCGGTACCCGCCTTGAATCCGAAGTTTTTTTCGAGTGTATAGCTTATCGTATCAGCTCTTCGGTCAATGCCATTCAGAAAATTCTGAAATAAATTATTGTTGGCATTTGCCGTAGGCGATCTGTCGGGTGCAGCGGCCGTAAGTAAATCTTTTCGGTAAATTTTGTCTGTTTCGCCCATGTCCATAAACCCAACATAGTTGCGCAGGGTCTGCGTATCGTTTTGGCGGTTTACCAGATATACCTCTACGCGGGTGATGTTTACTCCCGAAGTAATCTGTGGTAGCGTACTCAGCCAGCCCTCAAAATTATCGCGAAAGAATTGCGACAGGAAGAAATGGCGGTTTTCATCGTAATTCGAACCCACAATTTCGAAAGGTCTTCCCTGCGAGGTGCCGTTGGTGCTACCTTGTATTTCTATCGAATTTTGTTTGCCGCGCTGGGTGGTGGCAATGGAAGTAACAAACAGTTTACCAAACTGCATCTGGGCTTTTACCCCAAACAGGTTTTGGGCCCCTGTAATCAAACTGTTGTTCAACGGAAGGCTTACGTTACCCAACTCCAGCTTTTTCAGGATGTCTTCCTTAAAGCCGGTGTACTCCACCTTCATGTTGTTTTGAAAATCGAACGAATTGTTGTTGTCGAAGTTGGTTACTACGTTCAGCTTCTCGCCAATCTTGCCTACCACGCTTAGGTTGATTTGCTGGTCGAATTCGAAGCCACCATTGCGCTGCTGCCGCAGGTTAATCTGTGGGTTCTCAATTTTTTGCCACGATCCACCAAAATCGAGTGTTACAAATCCGCGGGGCACAATTTCTACGTAGCTACCGCCAAAGATGCGATCGAGCACGGGGCTTACGTATATTTTAGGTATGAGGTTGCGGCCGCTCACCGCGCTCTCGCCATCTAATGCTTTGCTGCGTCCCCGCCAGTAGCTTTTCATCATCTGGCGGTTCTGCTGCTGGCTGAATTCGCTGAAGCTGATGGAATTCAACGGGCGGTAAAAAGTGCCCCCTACTTTTTCGTAAATGGTGTAGTTCATGCTGGTGTCTATTTCCACATCCAGCGTAATGTTCTTGGGGTCTTTTAGAAAGAATGGCGAGGACGAAGGTGTGCTCGAAAACGGATCGCCAAAGCGGTCGGTGGGGCGGAAGGTAGGCCGGTAGGGCGACCGGTAGCGAACCGAATCTGTGCGTGTGGAATCAGCCTGCTGCGCACGTGCGGCAGTTACCCCCAGGTGGGTGATACACCACACCATCAGCCCGATGGCGAACTGAAAATTCCGTTGGCTTAGGTTCAATCGTATCTCAGGCGTTTTTGAGCGCTTGCTTCACCAAATCCTCCAAAGTAAGGCTATTTCCCGATTTTTTCAGGACCGTATCGATGCTTTTTTCGGCCGCGGCACGGGGTATGCCAAGCGTCATCAGTGCTGTTAACGCTTCCTGCTTGGTTTTATTATACGAAGGGCTCACTCCCGTTGTCACTTCTTCGGGTACATCTTTCCGCAGCTTGTCCTTCAATTCCAAAATCAACCGCTGGGCCGTTTTGCCTCCTATGCCCTTAATGGATTGAAGGGTGGCTGCATCCTCGCGAACGATGGCAGCCCTCAAATCGGCAGGTGGCATGTACGATAGCACCACCATGGCCGTATTGGGTCCAATGCCGTTTACCGAAATCAGGTGCTGAAACATACTCTTTTCGGCTGGGGCAGAAAAGCCGTAAAGCACCTGAGCATCTTCGCGCACATGCAGGTGGGTGGAAAGTTGAATGTCTTCGCGGTCTTTTATTTCCGAGAAGGTACTCAGCGAAATGCTCACCTGGTAGCCAACCCCGTTCACATCAATGATAACGTGGGTGGGCTCTTTGTGTACCAGCCTTCCTTTCAAAAAAGCGATCATAGTATAACTTAAGTGATTGAAGTTGGCTCAATTTAAAAAATCAAATGACTGGTGTGCCTGATCCGGCAAGTGCATTTTAAAATCTTACAACTTCAAATGAATATCTAAAGACGCTTATTCTGCTCGTGCAATTGTGCATCTACCACAGCAATGGCTGCCATGTTTACTATTTCGCGTATGGAGCTTCCTAACTGCAAAACGTGCACGGGTTTGTTCATGCCCAGCAGTATCGGGCCAATGGCCTCGGCTCCCCCTATCTCCATCAACAATTTATACGATATGTTGGCGGCAGCCAGGTTGGGGAAGATCAGGGTGTTGGCGCCTTCGGCTGCCAAGGCGCTGAAAGGGTACATCTCCTGCTGAATCTCTGTGTTGAACGCCACGTTCGCCTGAATGTCGCCATCAATCACCAGGTTCGGGTATTTCTGTTTGGCCAGGCGCACGGCCTCACGGGTTTTTTCAGGTATGTCGCCTTTGCTGGAACCAAAGTTGGAATAGCTAACCACAGCAATGCGCGGCTCCATGTCGAAGAAGCGTGCACCTCTTTCGGTTAGTCCAATGATTTCAACCAGTTCGTTTACGTTTGGGTCTACATTTACGGTGCAATCGGCAAAGAAGAAGTTTCCTCTCTTGTTCATGATGATGTACATACCCGCCACCCGGTTTACGCCTGGTGCTGTGCCGATAATCTGCAGCGAGGGCAAGATGGTTTTTGGGTAATCCTTGGTAAGGCCCGACACCAGTGCATCGGCATCGCCCATTTCCACCATCATGGCAGCAAAATAATTACGGTCACGCATCAACTTGAGGCAGTCGCGGTAGGTGAGGCCCTTGCGTTGCCTTTTTTCGTACAGCACTTTCGCGTATCGCTCTACTATTTCATCTTCTTCGCGCGGATAGATAATGGGGCACTCGTCCAACTCCAGTTTATGTTCTTTAATCAGGTTGGCAATTTCTTTTTTGTCGCCCAGAAAAATGGGCTTGGCTATGCCTTCATCCAGCAGCACCTGCGCAGCCTTTAATATTTTATGATGCGTGGCTTCGGCAAATACTACACGCTTCGGGTTTTGCTTGGCGCGATCAATAATCCGGTTCATGAATTTTTGATCGATGCCGATGCGCTTCTGCAATTCAAGATGATAGGCGCCCCAGTCTTTGATGGGGTTTCTGGCCATTCCCGAATCCATCGCGGCTTTGGCAACGGCAGGCGAAATGGTTGTGATGAGGCGCGGGTCTAACGGTTTGGGAATAAGGTAATCCTTACCAAATTGAATTTTCTCTAACCCGTAGGCTTTGTTCACAATATCGGGCACGGGTTCTTTGGCCAACTCTGCCAGCGCATGCACGGCTGCCAGCTTCATGGCTTCGTTGATTTCTGTGGCCCGCACATCCAGGGCCCCTCTGAAAATGTAAGGGAAGCCCAGTACGTTATTGATTTGGTTCGGATGGTCGGAGCGCCCGGTTCCCATCACCACATCTTTGCGTGTTTTCATGGCCAGTTCGTATCCAATCTCAGGGTTGGGGTTGGCCAAGGCAAACACAATGGGGTCTTTGGCCATGGCCAGCAAATCGCCTGGCGTAATGGCATCGGCAACGGAGAGGCCCACGAATACATCGGCACCTTTCATGGCCTCTTGCAGCGTGGTGAGTTTGCGGTCGGTAGCAAATTCTGATTTGATGGCATCCAGACCGGCCCGGTCTTTGCGAATAACACCTTTGCTGTCGCACATAATTACATTCTCCCTCTTCACGCCCAACGCAATATAGAGTTTAGTGCACGAAACGGCCGCAGCGCCAGCACCATTGATAACAATGATCACTTCACCTATCTTCTTGCCTACCAGTTCCAGCGCATTCAGCAGGGCAGCACTGGAAATAATCGCAGTGCCGTGCTGGTCATCGTGCATAATGGGTATGTTCATCTTCTCGCGCAACACAGTCTCAATTTTGAAACACTCGGGCGCCTTGATGTCCTCCAGGTTAATGCCGCCAAAAGTGGGCTCCAGCGACTTCACTATTTTGATGAACTCATCGGGGTCTTCTTCGGCAATTTCTATATCGAAACTGTCGATACCCGCATATTTTTTAAACAACACGGCTTTGCCTTCCATTACAGGCTTAGCCGCCTCCGGCCCGATATTTCCAAGGCCCAATACGGCAGTGCCGTTAGAGATCACCGCCACCAGGTTCCCCTTAGAGGTGTATTTGTAAACATCTTCTTTGTTGGCGGCAATTTCTTTACATGGTTCTGCCACACCCGGTGAGTAGGCCAGCGCCAGATCAAGTTGCGAACTCAACACTTTAGTGGGCACCACTTCAATTTTTCCAGGCTGCCCTTGCATATGGTAGTTCAAGGCATCCTGCTTTCGGATTTTGATAGACATACTTTGATATTGAAGCTTGAAAGGTACAAAAAAGTATTCAGCCGAAAGCGTTAACCAACGCAGGGCAAGGATAACATCGGCATAACAAAATTGGCGGGGTGCGCCTACTTTGCTGCCACGGGTAGTTGTGTGCTTGGCTTGAAGGTGTAAAGAATGGTTTCTAACTCGCGCATGATTTCGCGCTGGTCGCGCGAGGGGCTGAACGTGAAGCCTTCCAGGTAATAGATTTGCCCCGTGCCTTCATCTGCCACGGTAAAACTCACAAAAGGCCCGCCCATCGACTTGTTGTTGGTGCGCCACAGTCCGCGCATCTCTACCGCGTAGAGCCCGTTGAAGTTAACCTCGCGGGTTTGCACCGGTATAAATGGAATTTCCGTTTCCGTTACCAGGTACGAATCGGGCAGGTCGGGGTCTTCGAACAAATATTGTTTACAAACTTCGTTACGCCAGGCAATCAGGTTTTCTTTCTTGAATTGGTTGGGTGATGTGTAGGCGGTGCGGGCAATAAAAATGTCCTTATCGTCTCTGGGGTTGATCTGGCGCACCCACAGAAAATTATTTTCGTTTTGCACCAGTTTGTATCCAAACGGAATCTGCAGGTCTACCTGAAAATTTTTATTCAGCCAGTCGGTAGCGCCCTTCAGGCGCCCTGCTTTAAACAGACTTTGGGTAAGGCGTTCGCGTTCGGCTTTATTAAAGTGCTCCACCAGTCTGTTTCTGTTTTTCCTGATTTTATTTATCAGGTTCTCTTCTGTATCGCTAAACAAATACATTACCTCCTGCCCTTTGGCAAAAACATTCGAAGAGGTTTGCACAAAAATGGAAGTATCTGATTTTATTTTTTCCACCGATCCCGGACTGAACAACCGCTTGATAATGGCTGCACCCGTCTCGCGTTGATCGAGCGTTACAACAAAAAGCAAATTCCTGCGTTGCTTCAGAACGAAGTTGAGCTTGCGTGGGTCAATCCAGCGCATCTTGAAGATACCCTCTTCGCGGGGGAGGCCCTGCATTTCTGCGTTAAAAACAGAATCGAGCAAATCGCCTAAGGGGCCACGCCACTGGGTAGAGTCCATCACCAGATACATATCGCCAGAAAGACCAGACGCAGAGGGCAGATTTTCGCCCCCTTTTTCTGGCGTACAGGCCGTTAAAAGTACACCACTCATCAACAGGGTAAGGGCCAAATATTTCATCCGTTACTTTTTTTATTCATTGTCAGATGCCTGCCAGTCGGCAGACAAGTAATAGCCATGGACCTACTTAGCGTCCATGCGGCCAAGGTGCTGTGGATGGATTTTTCATTCAACAAGGTTATACTTTTCTGTCTTGTAATTCAAACCGTTGAAGTAAGTCACGTTTGGTCTAGCCTAATATTAATTTCTGGCCTGGTTTGATCTCGTTGGATTTGAGATTGTTCAGGGTTTTGATTTTTTCGATGGTAAGCCCCTGGAATTTCCGGGAAATGTCCCACAAGGTATCGCCTGGCTGTACGGTGTAGGTCTTGTTGTCAGGCCCGATCGTCAGCGGCTCCTGGGTGGGCTGGTTGGTGCGTGAAGCCAGTGCCATCTGCGATGGCAGTACCCAGATGTTTAATCTTTGCCCAATGCGGATGGTGTTGGACGATAGCCTGTTCCATTCGCGGATGTCGGTAGTTCTTACTCGGTAACGCTCTGCAATTTTGCTGATGGCATCGCCCGACTGTACCCGGTACACGATCAACTCGCGGCCTGCCGTGTTGCCCACGGCATTTTTTGCCAGCGCTTCAATCTGGGGCCGCCCGGCTTTGGCTGCAGAGTCCAGAATGGTTGCTCTGTTCTGAACCAGTATTTCTTTCGACCATGCAGGAATTTTTATAACGTGAAGCCTGCCGTTTTCGGGGATGGCACCATGCTGCACGGAAGGATTCAGCCGCTGCAGATCTTCCACACAGGTGGCTGTTAGGTTGGCGAAGGTTTCGAAGTGCAAAAACTTCCTGGTATGCAACGTGTCGTAAGGAATCATTTCTTCGGTAGCGGGTTCGAAGAGGTTGTGTTGTTCTGCGTGGTTAACTGCGTAGATGATGGCCACATATTGAGGCACATAGGCACGTGTTTCGCGCGGCAGGTACTGATAAATTTCCCAGAAAGATTTTTTGTAGCCCGATCTGCGAATGGCGCGTTTTACCGTTCCGGGCCCTGAATTATAGGCAGCCAATGCCAGTTCCCAATCTTTGAAGATGGAGTACAATTGTGCCAGGTATTTGCAGGCCGCAATGGTCGACTTCTCCGGATCCATGCGCTCATCTATGTACCAGTCGATTTTCAGACCCAGGTAGCGCCCGGTGGGTGCCATAAATTGCCACAAGCCTACTGCCCGCGCCCGCGACACCGCCCGCGGGTGCAACCCCGATTCTATAATAGCCAGGTATTTTAATTCATCGGGCAGGTTGTGTTCTTTCAGGTGCTTTTCGAAGAGGGGGAAATACAAATTTTTTTTGCGCAACACCATGCGCGTGTATTCGCGGTCGCGCACCAGAAAGTAGTTAATGAATGAATGTACCTTGTCGTTGTAGGTAAGCGGCACCGTTTTTTGCAGGCAACTCAACCTGTCTTCCAACAACTCGGGTGTTTCATCTGCCGGCACAAAATCAAAATCGGTCGGCAGGGAAACCATATTAGGAGTTACCGTATCGGCCAGTGCAATTACTTCGTCTGGAGGTTGAATAATTGCCAGCGAGTCCAGCACAAGATCTTCCACCTGTGCAGCCGCACAAAGTGGTAAAGAAAAAGCCAGCCCAAGTAGAAATCGGTTCATCGTTTAAAAAATAAACACCCTGCTTCCAGCAAACGTCAATCCAAATTCAAAAGTACGCTCGTAAACTGAAATAACCCACTTTCGTTGAAGTCATCGGCCATCACCTGCAGGCCAATAGGTAGGCCCTGGCTGTCTGTACCCGCGGGTACGGATATGGCGGGTACACCTGCTACGTTAGCCTGCACGGAAAATAAATCAGCCAGGTACATCTCCAACGGGTTGTCGGTGTGCGCATCCAAAGGAAAAGCCGTGGTGGGTGTGGTGGGCATGATGATGAAGTCGTAGGTTTTAAATATTTCTGTGGTCTTCTCCCTGACCAGCCGCCTTACTTTTTGTGCTTTGGTGTAATAGGCATCGTAGTAGCTGGCACTCAACACAAAAGTGCCCAACAGAATTCTGCGTTGCACTTCTGCGCCAAAGCCTTCGGCCCGAGTTTTTTTATACATCGAAAGTAGGTCGGTGGTGTGTGGGCTTCGGTAGCCATAACGCACGCCATCGAAGCGCGAGAGGTTAGAGCTGGCTTCTGCTGTAGCCAGAATGTAATAGGTAGGCAGTATGTATTCTAGCAGGGGGAAGTCGATACCTTCCACAACGTGCCCGGCTTCCTGCAATTGGTTGATTTTTTTTTGGATGCTTTCGCGGATTTCCGGCTGCAGGGCGGGCGATTCAATTGTTTCGCGCAGGTAAGCCACTTTGTAGCGCGTTGCCGCGCCCGAAGTCAGTTGATTTATATAGCCGGGAACAGGCAAACGCGAAACCGTGCTATCCCATTCATCGGCACCGGCTAACACTTCCAGCACCAGCGCCACATCGCTCAGGTGTTTCGAAAAAATCCCCACGCAATCGAAGGAAGAGCCGTAGGCCACCAGTCCATGCCGCGAAATACGCGAGTACGTAGGTTTCAGACCCACCACGCCACAAAAAGCGGCCGGCTGACGAACAGAGCCACCGGTGTCTGAACCGAGGCTTACCTGGCACATGTCGGCAGCCACGGCCGCAGCCGAGCCACCCGAAGAGCCGCCCGGCACGCGCGAGGGGTCTACCGGATTGCGCACAGGTCCGAACGCAGAATTTTCGTTCGATGAACCCATGGCAAACTCATCGCAGTTTTGTCTGCCAATAATGATCGCATCTTCATCTAACAGCCGCTGCACAGCCGTGGCATTGTATTGCGATACAAAACCATTCAGAATTTTGCTGCCAGCGTGCAGGGGGTGGCCATCATGTGCCAACACATCTTTTACACCCACCACCAAACCGGCCAGTTTGCCGGCCTGGCCGGCTTTTATTTTCTGGTCGATGTGGGCAGCACGACTCAACGCCTCCTCGGCATAAACACCGAGGAAAGCATTGAGTAAATTATTTTTTTCTTCTATGTGGGAAAGGTGGAATCGAACCACCTCCTTGCAGGAGAGTGTGCCTTGAAAAAGTTGAGTGCGGAGAGAAAGGTAGTCGGAAGTTCCGGTCAGCACTTATTTCCCGTCTTCAATCTTGGTAGGTTCCTTGGCTGAGCTTTCGATGTCTTTCTTCACATCGCTCATGGCGTCTTTAAATTCGCGCACGCCTTTGCCCAACCCCTTCATAAACTCAGGTATTTTCTTGGCGCCAAAAAATACCAAAACAAATAAGCCGATGAGTAAGATTTCCTGAAAGCCCACTCCCCCCAAAAACAAAAGTATGCCTGTCATAGCTGTAGTTTTATAAGCCTGTAAAGATAGGTTTTTATTCTGGTAACGAAAAAAATGTTGGTTCGGTGCCCGGCAATTACGCAAGCGGCCAAAATGCCTAGTTTCTAAGCCAGGTTTGGGGGTCGAGGGCCTGGGTATTTTTGCGAATCTGGAAGCGCAGTTCAGAAATACCATCGGCATTCACCATCAGTTGACCCAGTTCTTCATTGGTTTTTACCTTTTGCCCTGGTTTTACAAATACCTCCTTCAGGCCGGCATATACTGAAAAATAGTCGCCATGGCTCACAATAATGGTGTTTCCCAGCAAAGCCAGTTGCGACACCATGCGCACTTCGCCATTGAAGATGCATTTCACTTTTTCATCTTGCTTGGTCTGTATGTTGATGCCATCGTTTTGGATCACGATTCCCTTCAGCACCGGGTGATTTTGTTTGCCAAACTTCTGCGACACAAAACCGGTGGCAGGCCAGCCAAACTTGGCTTTGTTCTCCTCGAAAGAGGCGGAGAGTGCAACTTTGGCATCGGCATTTGTTTTGGCTGCGTTGGCATTGGCCTTGGCGCGTGCTTCACGGGCTTCGCGTTCGGCACGCGCTATCTCTTCGCGCACCAGTTCTTCTATCAGCCTGTCTAACTGTGCTACCGCCTTGCGTGTATCTTCCAGGTCTTTCTTCAGTTTCTTCTCTTCGCGCTGCAACGATTTCACCACTGCATTCTGCTTGCCCTTCAGGTTTTCCAGGTTTTTACTTTCGGCCACCTCTTCGGCCAGCAACGTGCTTTTGTTTTCGCGTATGGCTTCGGTTTGCCTTACCTGATCGGCCAGAACAGATTGCACTTTGGTAATGGCATCGGCCTGCTCTTGACGGGCCTTGCCATATTGCTCCATATACCGCAGGCGAAGCAGCAACTGATCGAACGAGCTGGCAGAAAACAAGAACGTTAACTGATCGATTTTTCCGTTGGCCTTCTGGGCGGAGAAGAGCATGGCCGCATATTCTTCTTTCAGCTTGGTCAGGTCTTCCTCCAGCGCGGCAATGATGTCGTTGTTTTCGTCTATGTCTTCATCCAGCAGACTTATTTCGCTCTGTATAGAGGTAATCAGTGCCTCTTGCTGCAAGATGCGCTGGTTCAGAGCCGCCAACTCGCCCAAAGAACTTTTTCGTTGTTGCGAGGTTTGCGCCAGAATGCGTTCTGTTTCCTTGATCTTCTCAAGGTTCTGTTGCTTTTCCTTCTGGAGCTGGCTTTTGTTTTTCTGCTGTTTTTGTGCGGCCACCGGGCTAACAGCCAGAAGAAAACTGATAGCCAATGCGAAGTAGTTACCTGCGCACATACTTTTTCGGAATGTTGAAAGGAAACCTTAACTCACGGTCGCCCACTTCAGCTTTGCTATATTCAAAAACAATACTGTTGTTAATTACACCGGCCATGGTTTTATAAACAATATCGATGGCACCATTGTAAGGAAATACCTTTGGCCCCACCACCTGAAAATTACTGTAATTGATGGTGAGTGAATTATTGCTGTTGTTCTCTTTCAACTCCACCCGCTCTAGTTTGCTGGTTGCCTGGTTGATGAAATTTTTGATTCGCACACTGCCTTCGGTTTGCTCTAGTATGTTGAAGCTGCCATCGCGCGTCAGCTTGTCGCCTTCACTGCGGTGTTGAATCAGGTTACCTAACATGGCGGCTTGCACAATTTGGTAGTTAATGGGAAAGTTAAACCGCTTGGAGAGTTCTGTGAATTCGAAAACGAAATACTCCTTGTCGATATTGCTGCGTATGGTGATGGAATCTTTGTTGATGAGCGCCCGCGCCCCGGAAACGCCCACCACGGAGATATCCATCCAAATTACGCTGTCTTTGCGAATGCGTATGGTGGCTTTTACTTCGCGCTCTTTCTTTTCGTCTTTAAAGTTGATGCGCGCTTTGCCGTGCAGGTATTCAAAATCAATTTCCTCGATGGCGAGCGAACTGGAGGGCTCCGGAATGGCGGGTGTTATTTTTTTGCTGCAGCCGGCCACAAACAGCGCCACCACAGCCAAGGGCAGAATAATTCGATGCATGTACGATGCCAAATAAATAGCCAATATAGCGTTGATTGCCGGCACGAACCGACCGCTAAAATAATCAATACAACTTTCTGTTCGCTATTTTTTTGTCTAACGCCACGTTGTCGCCATCCATTTGCTTGGCCTTTTGCCATTGAACAACCGCCTCATCTACCTCGCCCAGTTTAAAAAGAATGTCGCCATAGTGCTCGAAATGGGTGGCCGAGGTTTCGCCCGTGGCAATGGCCCGCTCCATAAACTTACGTGCCTCCTTGTATTTTTCGCGCATAAATAATACCCAGGCGTGGGTGTCGAGAAAGGCTGAATTATCGGGGTTGTTCTTCACCAATTGGGCAGACATTTTCTCTGCCTTCTCCAGGTTTTCATTGCGCAGGGCCAGGTAGTAACTATAGTTATTCAGAATCAGGTCGTTGTTAGGATTCAAGGCCAGCGCCTCATCGTAGGCCTTGTCCGACTTGGCATAGTCGTGGGCGCCATTGTAAGCATCGCCTAAAAGCCCGTTAATGTCGGCCAGTAAAGTGGCGTTGGAGGCAGCCATTTTTTTGGCCTGCTCCAGGGCATAGGTAGCTTCGCGGTACTGACGTTGGCGCAGGTGGGCGTAGCCATTGAAGTAGTACAGCAATGCCTGATTGGGGAATAATTCCAGTGCCTCCTCGGTGTGTTCAATCAGGCTGTCGAACTGGTTCAATTGCGATTCGAGGTACAGCAGGTTTTGCCACGCATCGAAGCTGGAAGATCCTTTGCGCACCGCTTGCAGGTACTCCGCCTGCGCACCTCGCATGTCCTTAAGTGCCATCTGCAAGTCGCCACTAACAATGTACACATTAGGGTTATCGGGGTAGTTGGCTTTCAGCTTCCCTACCAGTTGACGGATAAAGTTCCCAAGGTCAGGGTCTACTTGTGGGGAGTTGGCAAGTTGATTTAACAGTGCATTGTAAGTGCCCACCACCAGAATTTTGCTTCCCGCTTCCACGGAGGCATCATCGAACAACATCAGCAACAATTCGCGTGCCCGGCTCTCCTGGCCGTTTTCGCGATACAGGCTGGCCAACAACAGCCGGGCACTGCCGGCCTCGGGATGGGCTGCCAGGTAGGTTTCTATGTAGCTAATGGCCCTGGCGCCCTGTTTGTTTTGCGATAATGTTTCCGCCAGGCCCAGCACATATCGTTCTTCGTCAGGAAAGGCTTCAATCAATTTTTCGCCTTCGCGGATGGCTTCTTCTGTTTTGCCTTGTTCGAAATAGATTCGCTGTTTCTGTAGAGACGAAACTTCGTTGATGCCGAGAAGGGTTTCAGCTCTGTTATACACTTCTAACGCCTGGTTGGGTTTGTTGTCGTACAGGTAAAAGGCGGCCAACTCGTACAGGTATTCCTCTGTGCCGCGCACTTCGCGCAGCATGGCTTCCATGGTTTCTTCTGCCTTTTCGAACTGCAACAGGCTTCCGTATATATTGGCGGCCAGTAGGTAGAAATATTTATTTTTCTTTTCCAGGCGCAGGGCCGTCTCAATGGCATTCAATGCACTCCGCAGGTCTTCTTCTTTGTTACCCTTCGACAAAATCTCTGCTATTTTGTAATGAACGGTGGCGTTTTGCGGGTTGAGCTCGAGCGTGCGCTGAAAGTAGGTAAGCGCTTTGGAATAGTCTTCCAGAATAAAGTACTTCTGCCCTTCAGTAAAAAAGAATTCTGCCTCGCGCAAGCGCGCTGCAGTGCTGTGTTCAGCATCGGGCTTCTTTTTTTTATCACGCTGGGCAACAGAAAAAAAACTCATCGCCAGCAGGGCGAGGAGCAGGCACGAAGTTTTTTGAAATTTCCTCACTAACAATGGCTGCTGTAATCTCCGAGGTTTACATCATCGGATTCACCTTCAAAAGTAACGAAATTTCCCAACACACTGTTGTGCAACACGGCCTTCGAAACCACCGAAAAGGTTTGAATGATGGACTTGGAAATACGCGAATCCCGCAAGGTGGAGGACTCGCCCACAGACACATGAGGGCCCACCACACAGTTTTCTATCACAACACCATCGGCTATATAACATGGTGGCAGAACAACCGAATGAATGATTTTTGCTTTCGGTGAAATCAGTTGTTGGTCTTTGATGAATTCAAGATAGCGCGCATTGGTTTGCACCAACACATCTTTGTTTCCGCAATCCAGCCATTCTTCCACCTGCCCCGGACTGAACCTGGCGCCCTTCTTTTGTAACCCCACCAGTGCAGATGTAAACTGGTATTCGCCTTTTTCTTTGATGTCGTTGTCGATCAGGTTTTGCATTTCGGCTCGCAAGGCGGCACCATCTTTAAAATAGTAAATTCCGATGATGGCAAGGTCTGAGACGAAGGTGGTAGGTTTCTCGACCAGTTCAGCGATCTCTCCGGCCGGGTTTAATTTCACTACACCAAATTGCGAGGGATCGGCCACCTTCTGCACCCAAATGATTCCGTCCTGGTTGGTATCTACCCGGAAGGTGGCTTTGAAGAGCGTGTCGGCAAAGGCAACAATCACCTTCCCCGAAAACAATTCCTTGGCAAACAAAAGCGCATGCGAAATGCCGAGTGCTTGTTCTTGATAATAGATTTTCCCCGCAGCGCCCACAGCCTGTGCCACTTTTTTAAGGTCTTCTTCCACCTGCTTGCCGAATGAAGGGTGGATGATGAAGCCAATGGTTTCAATTTTTTCAGGGCACACCTTGGCTATGTCTTCCACCAGTCGGTGCACAATGGGCTTACCGGCAATGGGCAGCAGTGGCTTGGCCGTGGTCAATGTGTGTGGGCGAAGGCGCTTGCCCAGCCCGGCCATGGGGATAATGATATTCATAAACAGAAATTGCGACTACCAAAGGCAATTTACGGCAATTTACCCGATTGTATCTCGCCAATTTTTGCGCTCTATCAAGACAACGATGGCGGCATATAACAGCATCACAGCTATATGAACGCCAAAAGCCATCCACATATTACCAAAGGGTATCGCCAGCACCGTATACACAAGTGCAACCGTTGCCAGAATGTAGGTAATATCTGCTCTAACTGTATAGGGAATAGGGTGGTGTTGGCGGCCCAGCAGGTAGCACGCAACCATCATGGCACCATAAACTGCCACCGTTGCCCAGCTGCTGCCCATATAACCAAAGGCGGGAATAAGTAATACGTTGAACAGGATGGTGAGAAGCGCACCGCCCAGCGTAATGAAGGTGCCGTAGTAAGTTTTGTCAGTAATTTTAAACCACACCGAAATATTGTAATAGACACCGAGAAAAAGATAGCCGAGCAGCAGGGGTGGTACCACGTCCAGCGCCTCCCAATATTCCGGCTGCCGCAGGAACAGGTATTTCAGCACATCGGTGTGGATGCTGACACTGAGGAGGATGAAGCAGCATAGAATAACAAAAAAGTGGTTGACACGTGCAAACAACTGCGGAGAGTCTTTGTGGTGTGCATGGCTGAAGAAGAAAGGTTCGCCTGCCATGCGAAAGGCCTGCACCGTTAGCTGCATGAAGACCGCAAACTTATAGGCGGCACCAAATACACCCGTTGCATAGTCGCTATCTTTGCCTGGGTAAAAATTTTCCGGCAGCCATGCCTTGAGGGCCAGCCGCGAGAAAAATTCATTCATCATGCCGGCCAAGCCCGTCAGCATAATGGGGTATGCATAGCGAACCATGTAAGGAAAAACTTCGCGATCGATGGCAGGGCGCCACCTGACAAAGGTAGCCCCAAAAAAAAGCAGGTACAGGCTATTGGCAATCAGGTTAGCCCAGAAAATATATTCGATGCCAATAGTGGAATCATAATTTACAAACAGAAAGTAAAAGCTAAGACCTGCTAAAACCCCCACGTTGGCAATGCGGAATGCAGCAAATTGCAGTGCCTTCTTTTCCAGCCTGAGTCGCGCAAAAGGAATGGCTACAATGTTGTCGATAAACAAAATCAGGCTTAGCCATACAATGTATTGCGGCTTGCCCGGTACATCGGCCCAGGTAGCCAGCGAGGTTGATCCCAGTATGAACAAGGCGGATAACGTTCCGCTGATAATAGCTACCGCAGTTAAGGCAGTGTTGAATACCTGTTTTTCGTTGGCACCTGGTTTGGAGGCAAACCGAAAATAAGAGGTTTCCATCCCGAAGGTGTAGATCACGTTCAATACCCCTACAGCCGACATCAGGTAGGTAAAAACCCCGTATTGTGCTGCCGGAAAGATCTCGGTATGAAGCGGAAACAATAGGAAGTTAAGGAACCGCGGCACCATGTTCCCCAGGCCATAGAGCACTGATTCGGAGGCAAGTTGTTTGAGTCTGGACATGGAAAACCAAACTCAAATTTAATAAACTGCAAACGTTACAGAAGGAAACATTTGTGTAACATGGCCTCAACTGTAAAAAAGACAGAAGAAAAATTTGTTTATTCACGACCACCTTCTTTGTACTTTTAATATTTTAGTTGGCATCATCATGAAGAAATTTCTACTTACTCTCTTACTCTTCGTTTGTATACTTGAGCGGGCGGTCATGGCGCAAATAACATACGTTATCACCCAACAACTACCGTGGCGATTGGTATGCAACCAGTTCGTGGACTTTTCTTCCGGCCTCAGAAACCTGGGCGCCCGCCACTCCGGGCAATCCCATCAATTCGAACTGTAATGCAATTACCGTTAACGGATACATCCGCATAGAAAGTGGTGGACTCACCATCAACAATGCTAACCCGCTGGTTACCGTAACCGACACTTTGTTCGTTACAGGCAACGTAACGCTTGGATCAGGGGCATCGCTCAATGTAGCCAACGGAGGAATTCTGGTGGTAACTGGAAACCTGACGCTGCAAGGAAGTTTCGATTTGGAAAATGGAGGGAACATTGTGGTGATGGGTAATTTGAATGTGACCAATGGAACCCTTCAGAATAACACCAACTTTTATGTTTTCGGTACCACCGCAGTAACAGGTGGTGCCACCGTAAATGGCCTCGATGGATATGGCAACCCGGGAGGTTGTAATCCAGTAACGGCTGGCGGAATTGGCGATGAGACTGGCTTGCAAAACGAAAACCCCGACTTGTTTGACTAATTGTAGAATGAATTCTTCCCATTTTTAGATTCACTATTCTCATTTTGGGAGGAACTATTTGATGCCAATGGCATAATGCGCAGTTTTGAGGCCGATATCAAAGGTTGGGCGAATGGAACAGTTTTTGCCAATTTTCATTGGTTGACCTAATATTATAAGAGGTTGTTATTGTAGGTTTGCAACATTTTTAACGTTCAAATGAAATGGAATAGTTTACTTCTGGCGGTTTTTGTGATATGTGGAATTCAACTACTACCAGTTGAAATGTACGCCCAAGGGCCTTGTTCGGCAGGCACTAATGATCGTAACTTTTTTAGTTTTTGCCAAACAGGCACATCATACACGTATACCGGTAATTACGAAATTAATATCGGGCAGGGTGGCTCGTTAACAATAAATGGAGATGTGACCATCAACGGTACCCTCACCATCAATTTTACAGGTAATGATGCCTTTTTGCGAATTGCTCCCGGATATAAACTACTTGCAACCAATGTGGTCATTAATAACAGCAATCCCGCCAAAGTATTGGATATTGATGGAACTTTTGAAATAACTGAAAACCTCGATTTTAATGGAGAAAATATTGATATGGATGGTGGCGGTTCGCTCACGGCCGGATCTATTACCGATGCCGGGAATGTAACATGTGCGTCAGAGGGTGATTGCCCTTCGGTATCGGCCGGAAGTTGTACGGGTGGAGGACTTTGCAACGAGGGCTGCCCAGCTAACTGTACGTTGCCGATTACATTAATAGGTTTTTGGGTGGTAGAGCAGCCAAACCAAATTACCCTCTCCTGGGCTACCGCCTCCGAACTCAACTTTGACTACTTTTCGCTGGAGCGTTCTGCCAATGGAAAGGACTTTACAGAGATTGCCCGTATACAAGGCCATGGCACCACCAGCGAACGCCACGACTATTCCTTCGAAGACCGGTACCCGCTCTTGGGCAAATCTTACTACAGGCTTACTTCTGTGGATTTTGACGGTTATACAGAAACATTCGAGGTGGTTGCGGTTAACTATTCCGGGGCGCAGTCAGTGCGTTTATTCCCCAACCCTGCGGTTGATGGCAAATTAAATATGGAACTGTCGTTCACGCCAACTGAGGTGGTTACCCTGGTAGTAACCGATCTAAGTGGTGTGGAGAAGGCACGCTACCAGGCCGATGGACAACAGGCTTCGTTTCTCATCAACCTCGATCCGGGCGCCTACCTGGTGCGCATTGCAACCGGAGCCTTCAGCCGAATAGAGCGGGTGGTGGTTCGCTAAGCGAGCAACTGCGGATTTGCCTTCAGATTTTTTAAAATATCTGCGGTCATTTCTTCCAATCCAAATTGGTGTTGCCAGCCCCAGTCTTTGCGGGCGGTCGTATCGTCAATGGCCTTCGGCCACGAGTCGGCAATGGCCTGGCGGAAGTCGGGTTTGTAGCTGATCTGAAAATCGGGTACGTGCTTTTTGATGGTGGCCGCAATTTGTGCAGGGCAGAAACTCATGGCCGACACGTTGTAGCTGGTGCGCACTTTCACTTTTTCGGCCGGGGCTTCCATTAAGTCAAGGGTGGCTTTCACCGCATCGTCCATGTACATCATGGGTAAGTAGGTGTCGGCAGCGAGGAAGCATTCGTAACTTTTTTCCTTCAACGCCTTGAAATAAATATCCACCGCATAGTCGGTGGTGCCGCCACCGGGGGGGGTCTTCCAGCCAATCAAGCCAGGGTAGCGCAGGCTGCGCACATCCACGCCATATCTTCTGAAGTAATATTCGCACCAAAGCTCCCCCGCCAGTTTGGTGATGCCGTAGACTGTTGTGGGGTCCATGATGGTGTGCTGCGGTGTATCGTGCTTGGGTGTGGTGGGCCCAAAGGCAGCGATAGAGCTCGGCCAATAAATCTTGTGCAGCTTTAGTTCCTGGGCGGCCTCTAGCACGAAAAGCAAGCTTTCCATGTTCAACTTCCAGGCCCAACGGGGGTCTTTTTCGCCTGTGGCGGAAAGCAGCGCAGCCAGGTGGTAGATTTGAGTGATTTCGTTTTTGCGGATAATCTCAAAAAGTTTGTCGCGTTGCATCACGTCAAACTTTTCGTAGCGCCCTTCTTTCAAAATGCCTTGCGGGTCTTTGATGTCGCTGGCGATCACATTATCCTGACCATAAATATTCCACAGTCCCTGGGTAAGTTCAGACCCCAGTTGACCACCTGCGCCAATCAGCAAAACCCTTGTTTTTTTCATGCTTAAAACGAATGCGGGGCGAAGTTAATGAAATGGAATATGGCCGCAACACGTGTGGGCTGGGCGGATTTGTTTTAGTTTTGCGCCATGCTTTTCGAGGAGTTCTTGTCGGGCAAAAAAATCGACTCTGCGGCTTTTCGGGCGGCCGAGCCAGAGCGGTGGCAGGAGTGGAGCCAGCTATTTTTGCAGGTAAGCCCGGCCAGTTTTACTGCGCAAAAACTTTACCTCATCAACCCCACACGTAGAAAGTATCCGCTTCAGTCGCCTGCTGAAGCCTCGCAGCCAGCACCAGCGGCACCCGCTGCGCCTAAGCCAGCGCGGCCCGTATTTAAACCGAAAATCAACTAAATCATGTATACCAAACTTCAGCCTGTTCTTCAAAAAGAGCTCGAGTCTATCCGCCAGGCCGGGTTGTTCAAAAAAGAAAGAATCATCACTACGCCCCAGGGGGCAGCTATCAAAACCAATGATGGCCGCGAGGTAATAAACTTCTGTGCCAACAACTACCTCGGGCTGTCTTCGCACCCGCGCGTGATAGCGGCCGCTAAAAAAGCCATCGACACACACGGCTTTGGCATGTCTTCGGTAAGGTTTATTTGTGGCACGCAGGATATCCACAAAGAACTGGAGAAAAAGATTTCAGAATTTCTGGGAACGGAGGACACCATTCTTTATGCGGCCGCCTTCGATGCCAATGGGGGTGTTTTCGAGCCGCTTTTTGGAGCAGAAGATGCCATTATCTCGGACGAGTTGAACCACGCTTCCATCATTGATGGCGTGCGTCTCTGCAAAGCCATGCGTTACCGCTACAAACACAACGACATGGCCGACCTGAAGAAGCAACTGGAAGATGCCAAAGCAGCCGGGGCCAAACAGATTATTATTGTTACCGATGGTGCCTTCTCGATGGATGGCACCATTGCCCAACTTGATAAAATCTGCGACCTGGCCGATCAATACGAAGCCCTGGTGATGACCGATGAGTGCCACAGTTCGGGGTTCATCGGCAAAACGGGCAGAGGTGTTCCTGAATACCGGGGTGTGATGGGGCGCGTAGACATCATTACCGGTACCCTCGGCAAAGCCCTGGGTGGCGCTTCGGGTGGATTTACTTCGGGAAGAAAAGAGATCATTGAAATGCTGCGCCAGCGGTCGCGCCCTTATTTGTTCTCTAATACGCTGGCACCTTCTATCACAGGCGCATCGATAGAGGTGTTTAACATGCTGTCGGAAACCACTGCCTTACGCGACAAGCTGGAGAAAAACACCCAATATTTCCGAAAGCAGATGACAGCCGCTGGTTTTGATATCAAGCCGGGCGAACACCCGATTGTACCCATCATGCTCTATGAGGCACCCCTGGCCCAGCAGTTTGCAGAGAAACTGCTCGACAAAGGCATCTACGTAATTGGGTTTTTCTACCCGGTGGTGGCAAAGGGGCAGGCGCGCATACGGGTACAGATTTCTGCCGCACACGAACAACACCACCTGGATAAAGCCATCAAAGCATTTACCGAAGTAGGTAAAGAACTGGGCGTTTTAAAGTAACCCGATTAGAGCAGGATAAGTTAAGGTAGCCACATATTGCGGGCTACCTTAGTTTTTTACTCAGCCCTGCCACCGAAGGAAACAATCCGAAGATCACCTCTTGTTCTTCGCACGGCAAAAAGTAAATCTTGTCTTTCTTGCCTTTGATTTTCATGCTGTACAGGTTGAACATGGGTATGAAACGGATGTCTTTGATGTCGGACTGTTCGAAACGTTGTACTTTTCTATTGCCGATTACCGCCACCTTCTTTTTGCCAATGGCCACGCGCCTGAGCCTGGATGAGAACAACCAGTAGAGCGCCACAAACACAAGGCCCAATGTAAAAATGATGAAGGCTGCATATTGCCCCTTGAAGGTTTCTCCTTCCTTTAAAAGGAAAACACCCGCGATGAGCCATTGCAGCAGACCAAAGGCCAGAAAAAAGTACTTAGCGAAATAGTATTTCACCAGACTGGCTTCTTTCATTTTATAAATAGTTGGTTATCAATGAACTGTTATACGAAAATAGTAACAATTTGTTAACAATGAAACTTAGATGGGTAAAATGGGGGGTAAGGTAACCGGTGCGGCCGGTCAGGCGGTTGCCTGGTTTTCGGGTTCTGGTTCTACGGGCACTTCGTCCCACTTTTCGGGTTCTTCGTTGTGCAGGTATTCCAGTATCTTTTGTTCTACCTGCTTCAACTTTAGCCCGCGCAGGTATTTGCCATTGCGCGCCAATATCAACCGCCCGGTTTCTTCCGAGATGGCCAGCACCAGCGTGTCGCTGTTTTCGCTCATGCCGATCGCGGAGCGGTGACGCAAACCAAACTGCGCGGGCAGGTGATCGTTTTCGCTAACCGGCAAAACACAACGTGCAGCCTTAATACGACCTTTGTAGATAATTACTGCGCCATCGTGCAGGGGGCTGTTCTTATTAAAGATGGAGAGCAGTAACCTTTTATTCACCGCTGCATCCAGGGAATCGCCCGTTTCGGCATAGAATTTCAACTCGATATCGCGCGAAAAAACAATCAGGGCACCTGTTTTGGAAGCCTTCAATGTTTTGATAGCCTCTATCAACTGGTTTACATCAAACTCTTCGTGGCTGTCCTGGCGCCAGTTAGAAATGGACCTGAACCACGTGTCGCGGTTAAACTCCGTGCTGCGGCCAATCACCAACAGAAATTTTCGCAGCTCTGGTTGAAAAAGAATGATCATGGCCAGCACACCCACACCCATGAACTGCCCCAAAATGGTGGCCAGCAATTCCATCTCAGCAGCCTTCACAATCAAGTAGATCAGGTAGAGCGCCAGTATCCCCAGAAAAATATTCACGGCAAGACTTCCCCTAATCAGTTTGTATACCTGGTAAAGCAAAATGGCCACCAGTGTTACGTCTATAAAATCTACCCAACCGATCTCCAGAAAACCTATTTTGAAAGCCAGCATCACTCGGCAAAGTTAGCGATTCCTACCTGTAATTTTGTTACCAACGCTATGCATTGCCTCGCCTCTTTCACATCGTGCACGCGCAAAATCGAGGCGCCTTTTACCAGGGCAATGGTGTTGAGTACGGTGGTGCCGTTTAATGCTTCATCGGCAGTTATTTCCAGCGTGCGCCAGATCATCGATTTGCGCGACACGCCCACCAGCAAGGGCTTGCCTGCTGCCAGCAACAAATTAAGTTGGTTTAATAATTCAAAGTTCTGGTCGGTAGTTTTGGCAAACCCGAAGCCAGGATCGAGTACAACATCTTTCACACCCATTTCCTTTAGCCGGTTGAGTTTGGGATGAAACTCGTCCAGCACATCTTTCACCAGGTGGTTGTATTGGGTCAGTGTTTTCATGGTTTGGGGCGTGCCGCGCATGTGCATCATAATGTAGGGCACCTGTTGCTGCGCCACCAATTCAAGCATGTGGCTATCTAAATCGCCACCGCTGATGTCGTTAACGATAGAGGCGCCAGCCTCCAACGCTCTTCTGGCCACATTACTTCGAAAGGTATCGATGCTAATGACCGCGTTGGGAAATGCTTTCACCATTTTTTCTATAACGGGCAGCACGCGTTTTGTTTCTTCCTCCTCAGAAATATCGGTGGCACCGGGCCGGGAGGAGTAGCCACCCACATCAATCATGTCTGCCCCCTCGGCCAACATTTTTTCGGTGTGCTTCATGGCGGCATCTGCCGAAAAGTGCTGGTTGCCATCGTAAAAACTATCGGGCGTAACGTTTAAAATGCCCATCACGCGGGGTGTGGAGAGGTCAAGCACCTGGCCCCTGATGTTCAATGTGCGCGTTGCCGGGTTTATCATGATTAAAGGAATATTTGCTTTATTTTGCAGCGCTTATGATGGAGAAAACCGCCACCGAATATAAAGAGGTAATTGCCACGTGCAAAGCACTGTTCGCAAAGAAAACGCACGACTATGGAACGGCCTGGCGGGTGCTGCGTCTGCCTTCCATTACCGACCAGATTTTTATTAAGGCACAACGCATCCGAAGTATTCAGGAGAAAGGCACCCAAAAGGTAGACGACCCGGTAAAGGATGAGTTTGTGGGCATCATCAATTATTGCATCATTGCTCTTATACAAATGCAACTAGCCGCCTCCAGCAAAATGGAGATGAGCTTTGAAGAACTGGAACCGCTGTACGACCAGATTGCCAGTGAGACTTTTGAGTTGCTGCGAAACAAAAATCATGACTACGGAGAAGCCTGGCGCGATATGCGTGTGAGTTCCATGACCGACATTATTCTTATGAAGTTGTTAAGAGTGAAGCAAATTGAAGACAACGAAGGTAAAACCCTGGTAAGCGAAGGTGTGAAAGCCAACTACCAGGACATGATCAACTACTCGGTATTTTGTTTGATTAAGTTAAAGTAGGGACTTGTTGATTTTTTGATATGAAAAAATACATCGATTTATTTTCCCGGATTTTTGTAGGAGGCCTCTTTATTTTCTCCGGCCTGATCAAGCTGAACGATCCGGTAGGCACACAGATAAAAATGGAAGAATACTTTGAAGTTTTTGCGCAGGACTTCGGATCGTTTTTTCATGCATTTATTCCATGGGCTTTAGAGATCGGCATGATCATGATTGTGCTGGAACTCGTTCTGGGTGTGGCTATTCTCATTCACTACCGCATGGCGCAAACCACTTGGGTGCTGCTGGCCCTGATGGTGTTCTTCACCTTCCTCACTTTCTACTCTGCTTATTTTAATAAAGTTACCGACTGCGGTTGTTTTGGCGATGCCATCAAACTTACTCCGTGGGAGTCGTTCTGGAAAGACATTATATTAATGGTGTTTGTGCTGCACCTGTTTTGGTACCGCAAAGGTTATGAACCCATGTTGCGAACCCGCGAAGGACATGGCGTGGTGGTACTTGTAGCGTTACTGTGCACCTTTATTGGCATCTACGCCATTAACCATCTGCCCTTTATCGATTTTCGTGCATACAGAATTGGCAACAATATTCCGCAGCAAATGATACCTGCCGAACAGCCCATTGTGGAGTATGTTTTCACAAAAGACGGAAAAGAAGTAACTACTACTACCTTTCTTACCGAGCCGGGCTATCAATATGTGTCTTCGCGTGTGCTGAATGAAGAAAAGACGAAACCAAAAATCACCGATTATTATGTATCGAGCCCGGAGGGCGAAGATAAAACCTCCTACACGTTTGAAGGGAGCCGCCTGCTTATTGTGATGTACGATGTGAACAAGGCATCGGTTAAGAATATAGCTGCCATCCGAGAGTTAACCAGACAGCTCGAAGGCAGGGTGGATTGTTTTGTGTTGACCTCTTCTTCGGCTGAGCAGATGGAGGCATTTCGCCACGAGAACCAGTTGGCGGTACCTTACTACTTTGCCGATGCCACCGTGTTGAAAACCATTCTGCGTTCTAACCCTGGCGTTGCCCTTTGGAAGAACGGAACGGTGTTGGGCAACTGGCACCACAACGATACACCTTCGGCCGAAGAAATCCTTCATCTGCTTCAATGAAAATTTTCCTGGTAGGTCTGCCGGGGTCTGGCAAAACTTCGCTGGGGCGTGAATTGGCTTCAGCTCTCACCTTGCCCTTTTTCGACCTGGATAAGGAAATAGAAAGACACGAGCAGAAATTGGTAAAGGACCTATTCAAGGAGAAGGGCGAACCATACTTTCGTCAACTGGAATCTGACTTACTGGCCAAAGCCTGCCGTTCTGATAAACAATTTGTGATGGCCACCGGTGGAGGAGCGCCCTGTTTTTTTGATAACATGGAGAAAATAAACCGTGCAGGCATTTCCATATTTCTCGATGTGCCCGCGAGCGAAATTATGCGCAGAATGTTGGCCTCGAAGCTGGAAAACCGACCTTTGTTGGCAGCCAGTGGTAAAGATGGGCTGAAAGATCAAATTGAATTTCTCCGCTCTAACCGAATCAACACCTATCGCCAGGCGCAGTTTACTTTTCAGGGCGAGGCAATCTCCGTTCAACAGGTGCTCGCTGCCATCAACCCACTACTCAAAAAATAAATCCAAACGTAGCCATTACGTTAGTAGTTCTTTGTTCGAAGGAAAACAAAGGGCTTTGGTTATTATTTACGCTGTAAGGTCGGTACGAATTTTTTCCGAGGGCTTGAACTACAGCAAAGTCGATGAAGAAATCGGTTGTGCGATAGCCCAAGCCACCCGATATGGTACGCACTGCCCTGCTGATGTCATTTTGTTTATTAATAAAAGGGTCGGCCAGCATTTGATAGCCACCCCGGAGCCGCCACTCCTTCAGGCGGAATTCTGCACCCAATCTTATGTTGGTAACAGGCTTATACAACGACTTAATGCGGTCGTTATCGCCATTGTATGATATACCTGTAATTTCCGAACTGTAGCGGGCTTGCGAATAGTTTACTTGTTCGATATCTGCCGTAATGAAGCCGTGCTTTTTCAGAAAAAAGGTAGCGCCCACATTAAGCCGCCAGGGGGTGGTGAGGTTATATTCTGATGTTACCATGTCGGTGCTGGAACTTTCGTTCGCAAGTATCTCAGATCCATCGCCATAATAATCGTAATTGTTCCAGTTGCTTTCTAAGCGTGCAAAGAAGTTGTCGGTAAGGTTGTAGAAGGTGGGTGTGGAGGCAGATATGCCCACTTGTATAAAGTCCACCGGGCGAGCAATACCGCCAACGGTCAGGTTTACCCCCGATCCGCGAATACTCAGTTCTTCATCCAATGAAAAGTCTGACAGGGGCTCGCCCTCAAATTCTTCTCTGTAGCTTTTTTCAGACTTGTAGCGCAGCGAGGTAATGCCCAGCCCTGCGCCTGCAAAAAAACGATCATCGAAGTTGGCACCGTATGAAAAAGACCACTGGTTTTGCGCACCTCTCGTTTGAACGGTTTCTGCCTGGTAGGGCTCGCCCAGAACATCGGTGAAATATTCGGTGGGGTCGTTGTTCGGATCCAGCACGGTGCTTTCTCCTATCAGGTAGTTGTTGTAGGCCAATTCCGTTACAGTATTAAAGGAATAGCCATTTTCATCAAACTGGGAAGGCGTGCGACCGGTGGCTTCCTCCAAAAAATAGTCGATCAACGAGGTGGCCGAATTAAAACCTTCATATCGCATAGACCGGTTGAAATGGTTTGTGCGCGTGAACGTAACAGCGAAAGTGCCACGAACAAATGAGCCGCGTGCGCCATCATCAGACGAAATGGCCAGGCCCAATCCTGATATGTTGATGCCGGCACGTGTATCGTTATTGTTCTCCGAAATAGGAGTGTTGCCACGGAAATAGTCGCCTTCCACCGAAGTGTAAAACTGCCCCGGGCTGAATGAAAACTCTGACTTGTTGTACATGCCCAGGCCTGCGGGGTTGGTTGCAGCAGAACTGAAATCGCCACCCAGACTAACCTGCGCGCCACCCAATGCCTGTATGCGTGCACTGCCCCCCGGTTGGGTGCGGCTAAACAACAATGCTGTTTCCGTAAAACTTTGCGCCCATAACTGCCCGCCAAGCATAGTAATAACTGCGAGCACAAGCCCCTTCTTAGTTTTCATACGCTGTTGTGTTTTTTAGTCCCTGCCTCTTGACCGGCTACCCCCACCTGACGATCCTGAACTGCCGGGCGCAGAAAAACTTCTGGTGTTGCCCCCGCTGTTAAAGCTTGACGAGCGACTGTTGGAATTAGAGTTGTTAAAGTTAAACCCTGAGTTAGAGTTATTATTGGACCAACTGCGCGAATTATTGTTATCGCCCCACGTGCTGGTGCGCTGGCGTGTGCCTTCATTGTTGCCGAAGTTGCTCCGCCCGTTGTTGTTCGACTCATTACCCCAATACGAACGGGTTTGGGTTACCTCGGGGTTACGTCTCCAACTGCGGTCGTAGTAGTTCTGCTGCTCGTTTACATCTGCACGGGTGCGGCCGGTAGAAATTTCTCTGCCGCTGCGCGTAAAAGAGTTAATCGGGCGAGAGGTGTCTACATCGTTATTGAGCGAACTGCTGCGGTCACTTCGTCTGCCATATACTACCCGTGGTCTGTTGCCATTGTCGCCATCGATGATGATGATCTGGTTAGGATAACGATTATAGTAACAATAGGGATTTCCCCACGAATTCCATCCCCAGTTGTTCCAACCCATGTTCCATGAGGGACCCCACGCCCACGAATTGTAATAGTAGTTGTCCCAGAAAAAGCCTGAGGGGCTTCCCCAGCCGTTCCATCCCCAGGGCGACCAGTTATTCCAGCCGTAGCCGATAGACAGCGACCAGCGCGATCCGCCCAAATAGGGATTCATAAAAGGATCGCCCCAGAAGGGACTGAAGCCACCGACAATGGGGCTGCCAAATCCACCCATATAACCAAAACCCGCATTGCCCCAGCTTCCATTGCCATAAAAAGGGCTGGCAAAGGCGCCTGGCGCGTAGTAGTTGTTGTTTCTGAATTGAGGATTAACCCCCACAGGCTGATAGCCCGACAAGAAGTAGTTGGGTTCTTCGTTCTGGCTGCTGGGGTTGGTCTTCAGCCTCGAAACATACTCCGGATTCACATTTCTGGCAGAGTAAGAATCGGTAGGGTTGATGCCCAGCGTTTTACGACTTTCTTCATTCATTTGCTCTTCGCGCTTGCTCGTTTCACGAGCCGTCAACTCGCGCATCTTTATCCGGTCTTTGCGGTTGAAATACATGTCGTCCACCTCTACCTGCTGTGCTTGCGCAGCCCATGCACCCGCCAGCCATACACCCATCATCAAACTTTTTTTCATCGCATTCCAGTTTAGTTCCTAACAAAAAATGAAGGCCACTTTGACTCTGTTAAAGATACCCATTTCTTATAACAAGTTTACGATTAAATCGATTCCGCGGCCATGAGAATAGGGGTGGTAGTTTGGCCATTATATCTGCCCGAAAACGCTGAAAACAACCTGTTATGCTGCAAAAGGCAGTTATATTTGCCGTTCGTTTAACGCTTTTAGCAAACTATTCTACTATACCCATGGGAAAGGAAATTACCGCGCGCAGCGAAGATTACTCGCAATGGTACCTCGATATTGTAAAGAAGGCCGACCTGGCCGAGAATTCTGATGTGCGAGGCTGCATGGTGATTAAACCGTATGGCTACAGCATCTGGGAAAAAATGCAGCAGGGCCTCGACAAAATGTTTAAAGACACCGGCCACGTAAACGCCTATTTCCCCCTGTTTGTGCCCAAGAGCATGTTCGAAGCCGAAGAGAAAAATGCCGAGGGCTTTGCCAAAGAGTGCGCCATTGTAACGCACTACCGGCTAAAGAACGACCCGGCCCAAAAGGGCAAGCTGATGGTAGACCCCGATGCTAAGCTGGAAGAAGAGTTGGTGGTGCGCCCTACCAGCGAGGCCATTATCTGGAGTACTTACAAACGCTGGATACAATCTTACCGCGACCTGCCCATTCTAGTAAACCAGTGGGCCAATGTGGTGCGTTGGGAAATGCGCACGCGTTTGTTTTTGCGCACCGCAGAATTTTTGTGGCAGGAAGGGCACACCGCTCATGCCACCGAAAAAGAAGCCATTCAGGAAACTGAACAGATGCTGAACGTGTATGCCGACTTTGCGGAGAACTTTATGGCCTTGCCGGTGATCAAAGGCAGAAAGAGTGAAGGCGAACGTTTCCCCGGAGCCATCGATACCTATTGTATCGAAGCCATGATGCAAGACGGAAAAGCCCTGCAGGCGGGCACCTCGCATTTTCTGGGGCAAAACTTTGCCAAAGCGTTCGATGTGCAGTTTACCAACAAGGAGGGCAAACTGGAATCGGTGTGGGGTACCTCCTGGGGTGTGAGTACCCGCCTGATGGGTGCATTGATCATGGCGCACTCCGATGATGATGGACTGATCATTCCGCCCAAACTGGCGCCCATTCATGTGGTGATTGTTCCCATCTTTAAAACAGAGGAAGAGTTAAGTCGCATTTCTGAAAAGGTGAATGTGATAGCGGCCGCCCTGCGCAAGCTGGGCTTCAGTGTGAAGTTCGATAACCGCGACAACTATAAGCCCGGCTATAAATTTGCGGAATACGAAATGCGCGGAGTGCCCGTGCGGCTGGCCATTGGCCCGCGCGACCTCGAGAACGGCACCGTTGAAATGGCCCGCAGAGATACGAAAGAAAAGAAAGTGGTGCCGTTGGATCAGGTGGTGAGCCTAATCCCCGCTCTGTTGGATGAAATTCAGCAGAATATTTACCAGCGAGCGCTGAAGTTCCGCCAGGAAATGACCACGCGGGTAGATACGTACGAGGAGTTCAAAAAGGTGCTGGACGACAAGGGCGGTTTTGTGCTGGCCCATTGGGATGGCACTGCCGAAACTGAGGCCAAAATCAAAGAAGAAACGAAAGCCACCATCCGCTGCATTCCACTCGATGCACCCGAAGAGCATGGCAAATGTGTTTATTCAGGAAAACCCTCTACTAAAAGGGTGTTGTTTGCGCGGGCGTATTAATCGCCAACAAATAAATCGTTAGCTTTGGAAATATGGAGTGGGCTACCATTATAACCCTGATCTTTTTCGGACTGGCGCTGATGATTGTCGAAATCATTTTTGTCCCGGGCACTACCCTGATAGGTGTAGCCGGTTTTGTTTTTATGGGGCTGGGTGTGTGGTTTGCCTTTTCCAACTTTGGCAGAGAGGCCGGGTGGATAACCTTGGCAGGCACCACCGTGGCCTCGGGCTTGCTGCTGTACTTTTCTTTCAAATCGAATGTATGGGGCAGGTTTGCTTTAAAGTCGGTCATCGATAGCAAGGTAAATGAGGGTGTACCCCGCCCATTTGAAACGGGCCAGGAAGGAGTGGCCATCTCGGCCCTGCGTCCTATCGGCAAGGCGGAGGTAAACAACCAGACCGTAGAAGTGAAAACATTGGGCGGCTATTTAGAACCTGGCACCCGTATACGTATTGTGAAAGTTTTACCAAACCAAATTATTGTAGAACCTATAAACTAATCTTATGGAAGGTTTAGCATTTATTTTTATTGTCTTTCTATGCATCATAGGCTTTTTCCTGTTTATGTATTTTGTACCGGTAGGGCTTTGGATAACCGCCATCTTTGCAGGTGTAAAGGTTACCATAGGTTCACTCATTGGTATGCGCATCCGAAAGGTACCACCCAGCGTAATCGTTAACTCACTTATTACAGCAAACAAAGCCGGTATAGCCATTACCACCAATGAATTGGAGACACACTACCTGGCCGGTGGAAACGTGCCCAATGTGATTCGCGCCCTTATTTCGGCAGAAAAGGCCAATATCAACCTCGATTTCAAACAAGCCACTGCCATCGACTTGGCCGGCCGCGATGTGTTTGAGGCTGTACAGATTTCAGTAAACCCCAAGGTAATTACCACACCCAAAGTGGCTGCGGTAGCGGCTGATGGCATACAATTGATTGCCGTGGCGCGCGTTACGGTGCGTGCCAGCATACAGCAGTTGGTGGGTGGTGCCGGTGAAGATACCATTCTCGCCCGCGTAGGCGAGGGTATTGTTACTTCCATCGGTTCGGCCCAATCGCACAAAGAAGTGTTGGCCAACCCCGACAAGATTTCCAAGCTGGTGCTGTCGCGCGGGCTGGATGCCGGCACGGCATTCGAAATTCTTTCGATTGACATTGCAGATGTAGATGTGGGAGCTAACATTGGTGCCAAGCTGCAAACCGACCAGGCTGCTGCCGATTTGAAGGTGGCCGAAGCACGTGCGGAAGAACGCAGGGCAATGGCGGTGGCGCTGGAGCAGGAAATGATTGCCAAGGCGCAGGAAGCAAAGGCCAACGTTATTCAGGCCGAAGCGGAAATTCCAAAGGCCATTGCACAGGCTTTCATCAGTGGCAATTTAGGCGTGATGGATTATTACAAGATGCAAAACGTGCAGGCCGATACCGAAATGCGCCAGTCTATTTCCGGATCGGGCAAAGGCAACCAGCCGAAGCAATAAAGAGGCTGAAAAATTTTAAGAGTGATTAACAGGCTGCCAAGGGGCGGCCTTTTTTGTTACATTCATTTTTGGCGATCAGTTTGCGCTGAGTACCTGCCACGGTGCCTGAAGGTGCGCCATAAAATTACCTGTCTGCGCATCGTACGTCAGTTGGTGGTATTTCATAGGTATAATGGACAATCCATCGCGCGTAAGCGTGCCCCAATATTTTTCGTCTTTGGCCAGCACTTGTTGGTTGGGTAGCACATACAGCTCGTCAAAGCGTGGTTCTATCAAAACGTTACCGAGCCGGTCAGCCAAACCCTTTTTTCCGGCCGACACCACCACCAACGCATCGCCTTGGCTGAAAATGGAATCGTAACGAAAAGGCAGCAGCGTTTTGCCTTCCGCATCAATCAAACCTGCTTTGCCATTTCTATAGGCAATGGCCACACCCTTATCAAAATCGGTAACCGATTCGTAGTTGGGATTGATGACAATCTGATCTTCTTTGTTCACAAAGCCCCAACGCCCCAGGATTTTCACAGGTGCCATGCCGTTTTGAAATTTGCCAATGCCCTCGTAGCGATTGGCCACGCGCAGGCGGCCCCTTGCATCGATAAACCCATAACGGCCATCGCGATAGATGCCGCGGAAGCCTTCACTTTCTTCAAAAATCTTTTCGGTGGGCAAGTCCACCGCCCCGTTGGCCACCGACTCCAATAAGCCCGAGAATGAAATAAACTTCAACTCACCATCGGGCAACCGTTCTTCGAAATGCTCATGGGTGGGTAACAATTGATTGCCGGTAAAGTAGATGGTTTCGCCCGCCAGGTTTTTTACGAAAGTGATAGAGTCGGCTTTTTCGAGGTAGAGGTATTCGTTAACCAGTTGAATGTTATGCGCCTGCGGTGCCACGCGCCACTTTTCTTCAAAGTCTATAATACCAAACTGATTTTTGAATTCAACGTGCACCAGGGCGTGGTTGAAATGAATGATTGAATCGTACACACACGAAAGTATTTCTTGTCCATAGCGGTTCATGGCACCCGTATAGCCACGCTGCACCACCGGGAAGAATTTGCCATTCCATGGTAAAATGAGTTGATAGAATTTTTCGGATTTCTTAATACCGAATGTATCGTACAGCGCCCACTGCCACTCTCCGAACTTTTTTGTACCTCCCCGAACAAAATTTTTCTCCAGCACCAACGTATCGAAATCGAAAGGGAAGACGTTTTTGCCCGATGCGTGGATAAGCCCATATTTATGGTTGATGGCCGCTACCGCCAGTTTGTTCTGCCACGCACCTATGTAATCATATTGTAAGGCGATCTTGGTTTCGAGCGAGGTATTGACTGTGCCTTGCTTGCCCGCCATCGACACGAGGTACTCCGTATCGCTGGGTGTAATCTGGTCTGCGTTTGTTACCGCTTTTACCTGATTGTCGGGCGCGAGCAGAAACCACTCATCAAACAATCGCGCAGTAATGGTGCCGTTGTCGCGAATCTTTATTTCCCGATAGGTGGGCTGTTTTTCAAAAACCCCTTCGTGGTTGATGATGCCCTGCTTGAAATCCTGGTACACAATGGCCTTTCCTTTTCTGAAGGCCGCAATGCTGTCTATCGAAAAGGGCGTAAGTTGAACACCATCTTCCGAATACAGGGCCGTTTTCTTTTCAAAGTTCTGCACGGCAAGTCGCATGGGCCCCAGGTGGCGGATATCGCGGAATTGCAATGGAAGAATGCGGTTGTCGTTCAGGTCGATGAGGCCGTATTCGTAGCGTGCTCCGTTTTTTACCAACACGATGGCGCGAAGGCCGCGAATGGAAATACCATCGTAATGGAAGGGCACGGTTACTTTGCCCTCCAGGTTAAGGCAACCGAATTTTTTGGTATAGGGATTTATCCAGCGGGCGGCTACTACACGATCGCCACCGGCAGAGGTCAGCACTTCATAATTTGCTGGCGTAACGAATTCTTTCTTCAGGTTGATGAGCCCCCATTGACCGTTTTGGCGGTACCCTGTAACCTGGTTGATGACCGAGAAGTTGCCATCGGACCAACCGAGTGCATCGAAGGAGGCGGGAAGAATCACTTTGCCTTCGTCATTGCGCAGACCTGCTTTGCCATTTTCGTAGAAAAGCTGATAGTCGGCAGCTTGTGCCGAACACAACCAGAGTAACAGAACAAAAGCAAATCCCTCTCTCATGGGAAGCCAAAGGTACACATAAACCAAAAATAAAAGGCTGACTTGGGTAAGCCAGCCTTTTGAAAATCACAAGCCAAAACGAAGCCTTATTAGTCCGGCTCGTAGGTTACTTCCACAGTTTCGTTGGTGATGAAGTCCCACTTCAGGCGCATCGTGGTTTCTGTTAATTCAAGAATAGTGTAGTTAAGCGAAAGACCACCTCCTGAAATGATGAGCACGGTTTCACCGGAATTGAATGTCCAGGTGCCTGTACCCGATTGTGGATCGTCCGGATCACACTTGGTGGCACCTTCATCGAATTTATAGTCTCCGTCTGCTTCGAAAGTTTCGGTATCATCACCTTGGCATGCTTCAGGTGCATCTTCAAAAGAGGCTGTGCCTTGAGTGACCTTGAACTTGGTTATCTTCCAAGGGTGTGCCGATATCAACTCCGTTTTGGTTTTCGGTTTCGGCTCATCGTCTTTGTCGCACGAACTAATGAATACAACTGCGCCCAGCATGAGCACAGTGAACAGGGGTTTTACAAGTTTGATCATGTTGATTTATTTCGGAGTAGTAAAGTTAATATAATCGGCCGGAGTATCTAAATCGACTTTGGCCTCTTCGAAGGAAACAAAAGCCGTTTTTTCGGCATTATCTGCAAGTAGTTTTCGGGCGCCTTCCTCATCGCCCAGTTGGTAAATAGCGGGCCAAACCGATTTTTCAAAATAAGCAGGCACACCTAAAATGCCGGCATAACGGGTGGCCACCATCTCTTTCTTGGTTTCCGCTTGCCTTTGCGCCAACGCCTGAATGTGAGAGCTGGTGATGAAGGGCTGATCGCACACCATCACCACAGTACCACGCAAGTGGGGGTATCTTTCCTCGATAAAGCGGAGCCCTGTTTTGAGAGATGATCCCATTCCCTTTCGCCATGTTTCGTTCGTAACAATGTCAATCGGCAGTGTTGCCAGGCTTTGCCGATGGGCTTGCGCATCTGCACCTAAAACCACTACCACCCGGAAGGGAGAGGACTGAATGGCGGTATCAACGGCATGGGTAAGCAGTGTTTTATTTTTCCACGGCAACAATTGTTTCGACTGACCCATGCGTGTGGAGGCACCTGCTGCGAGAATTAAAATAGTAGTTTCGTTCATTTACGCCTGTGACGTGCTTAATAGTTGAACTTTCGTTTTCAACTTAAATTTTGATCGCGGTATCAGTGTTGCGTTTAGAGTACTTCATTCAAACTAAATGCCACGTAGCTGTCGCCTGACCGGGTGCCCATTTTGCCGCCACCGCAGGCAATCACCACGTATTGTTTACCGCGCACCATGTAGGTGGCGGGTGTGGCATAACCACCGGCAGGGAGTTTGTATTCAAAAAGAATATCTCCGGTGTCTTTATCGAAAACGCGAAACATTTCATCGCGGCTGGCGGCAATAAAAATCAAACCACCAGCAGTGGCAATGCCGCCTCCGTAATTTTCTGTGCCGGTGGGCGGCACGCCCTGCGCCTTCAGTTCGGCAAACTCGCCCAACGGCTTTTGCCATTTGATGGTGCCCTTTTTCAGATCGATAGCGTTCAATGTTCCCCAGGGAGGTGCAACGGCAGGGTACCCCTTCGGGGTTAGAAACCGGTTGTAACCTGTATTGGAGTATAACACATCCGGATCGCGCTCAAATATTCCTTTCTGTTCGTCTGCCGTACGCTCGTGTAGGTCGAGCACGTAACGGGCAATGGCATCGCGCTCGGTGTCGGCCAGGTGGGTGAAGGCCGGCATTACGCCTTTGCCGTTCGCCATCAGCGTTTTGAGCGATTCTTTCGAGTACCGGGTCTGCAGGTTTCGCAGAGAGGGAAACACATGGCCATCGCCCCCTCTGTCAATGCCGTGACAGGTGGCGCAGTGCGTTCGGTAGAGAGTAATGCCCGCCCACGCGTCTTCTTTCAGTCGCACATCTACCATGGTCAATATCCACGGCATTTCGTTGGCGTTTACATATAAAGTTTCCGTGTCCGGATCGAAAGAAGGGCCACCCCATTCGGCACCACCATCGAATCCGGGAAAAATGATGGTGCCTTCGCGGCTCGGGGGAAGGAACGGTTTGCCGGTGCGAAGACCTTTCATTCTTTCGCGGATGATACTGTCCTCACCAGAAATAGTATTGACCATATCTGCGGTAAATACCTGGCGTGCAAAGGGTGCAGGTTGTATGGGTACGGGCTGCGTGGGCCAGGCTTCTTCACCTTCCAGATCGCTGGCTTCTACCGGAGTTTCTTCAATAGGAAACAAGGGCTCGCCTGTATCGCGGTTGAACACATAGACGTATCCCGTTTTGGTTACCTGTGCTACTGCGTCAACTCGTCTGCCTTGATGGGTGATTGTAATGAGAACCGGTGACGCGGGCAGGTCACGATCCCACAGGTCGTGGTGAACGATCTGGTAGTGCCATTTGCGCTTACCTGTTTGGGCATCTAAAGCCAGCACGCAGTTAGCAAACAGGTTTTGACCCTTGCGGTTGCCGCCATAAAAATCGAACGAAGCAGACCCGGTAGACGCAAACACCATTCCCCGCTTGTCATCCACACTCATGCCAGCCCAGGAGTTGGCACCGCCAATTTTCTGCCAGGCATCGGGTGGCCATGTTTCATAACCTTCTTCTCCCGGTTTTGGAATGGTGTGGAAAGTCCAAACCAACTTTCCGGTCAACACATCAAATGCTCGAATGTATCCGGGTGCGGCCACCGGTCCTTCGTGCACGCGCGACCCCATGATGATCAGGTTTTGAAAGATAACGCCCGGTGTGTTCGACAGCACCATCAGGTTAGCGGCTCTTTCGCCCAAACCTTCTTTCAGGCTTACCCGCCCTTTGGTGCCAAAGCTTTCTATTTGTTCTCCGGTCTTTGCGTTCAGGCAATATAGATACTCGCCAAAGGTGTAGAGTATGCGTTGGTCGCCACCCCGCGCCCAGTAAGTTACGCCCCTGTTCACACCCAGACCTGAATTTTGTTCTCCCGGATCGAAACGCCAGATTTCCTGCCCGGTAGTAGCATCGGCTGCAAAAGCACGCAGCGAAGGCGTGGTACCGTAAAGCACCCCATCAATCACAATGGGGTTGCACTGAATTTGTGTTCTGTTGTTAATCGTATCCGCATCGCCCGAACGGTACACCCAGGCCACCTGAAGTTGTGATACGTTCTTTTTGTTGATCTGCGTAAGCGAAGAAAACTGTATGCCGCTGGCAGTGCCACCCTTTACACGCCACTCGGTGTGTTCGAAAGAATTGTTGCAGGAAAGGAGAAAAAGTGCAAGGGTAGCGAATAACAACAGCTTCATGATATTGAGTTAACAAATGAAGCTGCGAATTTTTGAAGAAGAAACCAAGTAAGAAACGATCATTCCATGGGCCTGGCGGCCAAAAACATTTCTTCCGTGATGGTACCCTGCAGGCTTGAGTCAGCATCTACCAGAATTTTCCAGATGCCATTTTCTTTTCTCAGCGTCATGTAGAATTCGCTGTAACTGATTCGGGTTTCGCCATTGGCGCGCACCACGGTAGATTTAAAATAGCCCCGCTCGTATGCCATTTGGGTGTTGGCCAACCGTGCCGTAAAGCGCATTTCTGTGGTTCGCTTCACTTTGCCTTCGCGCTGAATCCGTTCGAAGTTGGGCAAAATGGAATGGGCATATGCAGTGTAGTTAAGTACACGCCCTGAACCCCAGCGAGGCCTGCACCACCTCTGGCGATTGTACCGACATGAAACGTGGCCCATCAAACTCGTTGCTTGCCTTTAAGAATGGTTTCCATACTTGCTCGTTTATTTCTTGTTGAAAATCCTGAGCACTGGCCGGGCCCCACATGCACGTCAGGAAGATCAACCCAACAAACCTCATGGCTGCAGCGGTTTGGCAGCCAAAAACATTTCTTCGGTAATGGTTCCTCCTTCGTTGCTGTCGGAGTCTACCAGAATCTTCCACGTGCCATTTTCTTTTCTCAGCACCACATGAAATTTGCCAAAGCTTTGTCTTTTTTCACCAGCGGCATTCACCATTTCGTTTTTGAAATAGCCTACCTCATACGCTTGCGATCCATTGCTGAGGCGTTCCAAAAAGCGCAACTCGAAGGTATAGCGCGTTTTACTTTTCTCCATCGATTCTTTCCAGCCGGGCCAGCCTGCCTCCATTCCTTTTTGGTACTCATCTAACCCCATCACTTTGTTGCGATTGATTTCGGCACGAATCAGTTCTTTGGAGTGGAGTGCCACAAACGCAGCCACATCCTGGTTCATAATGGCCTTTTCGAAAGGCTTCCAAACTTGTTCATTGATTTCCGCCTGGTCGGTTTGTGCAAAAGATGAAAGAGATAGTAAAGTGAGAAAAATGTTTACAAGAGCTTTCATTGTAATGAGTTGGATGCTTTTTAAATTATTGTTTCTGTAAGTTGGGTGCCCTTCGCACACGAACATTACCTTCCTTGTACGGAGGTGCGCGGCTCTTCGTTGCCTAAGTAAACCTGTTTAAAAACCTGGTCGCTGCGCTGGTCGCGTTGGTGTATGGGCCCTGACCGGTATTTCAAAAAACCTCCCGACCGGTTGGCAAACTTGCCTTGAATTTCCGCCACAATGGAAACGGCAATTTCATCGGGCGTTTCGGCACCAATATCCAGACCTATGGGCGAATGAATGCGGTGGAAGTCTTCGGCTTTCAGCTCGATGCCTTCTTTCGCAAACTCAGCCTGCATTTTGTCGAAACGCTTGCGCGGACCCAGAATACCAATATAGGGAGTAGAGGTGCGCAGTAGTTTTTTCAATACATCCCGGTCGTATTCATAATTGTGCGACATCAACACGCAAGCCGTATAAGGCGTTATCGGAAAATCGCGGTCAACGAATTCTCGCTGGCACAAGGAAAGTTTGTCGGCCGTGGGAAAGAATACAGGAGCAATGTGGGCCACACACTCATCGGTTACAGAAACGGTCCAACCCAAAGACTTGGCCAACTCGCTTACGGGCCGCGCATCGAAGCCGCCTCCGAAAATGATTAACGACACAGAGGGCTGCACCAACTCAATAAATACTTCTGCGCCATCAAAAACTTTGGCTCCCGATTTACCTGTCTCGAACACCTGCTTCAGGTCGGGCAAAACTTTTTCTGCCAATTGCGAGTTGGAGAACGAGACTTTGAAATTTCCTGCTGCTGTAAGCAGCATTTTCTCGGCTATGCCTTCCTTACCATCGAACAGGGTGGCCAAGCCGAGCGGTTCGGTTGTCTCGATAAAGCTTTCAAAGAGTGAAATCGGATTTTTTGGATCGTCTTTCAGCAAGGGTTCAATCAGCACATCGATAACACCGTTGCATCCTAAACCAATGCCCAGGTTCTGATTACTTTCCTCGCGGGTATCGTAAGTTACCGTTAGCGGCTGCTGGTCGGCCATCACCTTTCGCGCTTTACGCAAAGCATCGCCCTCCAGGCATCCACCGCTGATGGAGCCAACCCAGCGGCCATCGTCTGTAATCAGCATGCGCGCGCCCGGACTGCGGTACGATGAACCTCGCACTTTTACCACCGTTGCCAGGGCGGCCTTGCGTTGGGCGAAATCAATTTTGCGGTATTCTGCCAGTATGATTTTAAACTCTTTCACAATGCTCCTTTCTCCTTTGCGCTTCAGGCAGAGGATTTGTCATTTAAATTTACAGGAAGTTTTCTGATTCTTTTGCCAGTGGCTGCGAAGATGGCATTGCACAAAGCAGCGGCAACGGGTGGCAGGGTCATTTCGCCCAGCCCTTCCGGATTTTCGGTGCTGTCCACCAGATGTACTTCTACAGCCGGTGCGTCTTTCAATCGCAACAGCCGGTACGTATCGAAGTTGCTTTCTTTGGCTCGGCCATTTTCAATGTGCACGGCCTGGCCCATGGCGGCACTCAGGCCATCTATGATTCCGCCCTCCAACTGGTTCATGGCACCGCTTCTATTGATAACGATACCGCAGTCCACTACCGCCACGGCTTTTTCCAACTTGATGGCATTGTTGGCCGCCAGGGAAACGCTGACCACTTCTGCCACGTATGCGCCAAACATAAAGTGGGCAGCAAACCCACGGTAGATGCCTTTGGGTGCTGGCTGAAACCAACTTGTTTTTTCAGCAGCCAAACGGATCACATTCTTCAGACGCCTGGTGCTGTACACCGGGCCACCGTGGTCGCCATAGGGCATTTCTTTGTCTTCTTCTCCCAGCAGTTCTAGTCTGAAAGTGACCGGATCTTTGCCAGCCAGGTGCGCCATTTCGTCTATGAACGACTGATCGAGCCATGCGGTGATGTTATGGCCGGGCGCACGCCAGGCGCCACGTGGCACTTTGCTTTGCACGGGCAGGTATTCCATTCTGAAGTGGGGAATGAACCCGGCCGGAAATCCGTCTGGGAATACTTCTGTACGGAAGGCAGGATCGCTGGAACCGCGGAAGCCATAGCGTGACGTTGTAGACGACTTCAGGTGCCATGCATTTAATTGGTTGCTGGCATTGAGGCTGGCCTTGATTTTAAACAGGCCGTTTGGACGGTAAAAGTCGTGTTGAATGTCATCCTCGCGGGTCCACACCACTTGCACGGGTTTCTTGATGGTTTTGGAAACGTAGATCGCCTCGCAGGCATAATCGGCCATGAGCCTGCGGCCGAAGCCACCACCCACGCGAGTCATCCGCACTTTTATTTTGTCGCGGCCGAGGCCGGTAAGGGCAGCGGTGAGACCCAATACGCTGCCGGGCACTTGCGTGGGGCCCCACAAGTCGGCACCATCTTCGCGCACATCGGCAATGTAGTTCATGGGTTCCATAGGCGCGTGGGCCAGCAGGGGCGCCTCATAAACCGCCTCGTGCACTTTGGCACTTCCGGCAAAGGCTTCTTCCACATTTCCGTCATCGCGCAGCACCTCGCCTTGGGTAGAAATATTTTTCTCGAACTGCGTTTTCAGGTTGTCATCGCTCTCGGTTTCGCCATTCTGGAAATCCCACTCTACCTTCAGTGCCCTTCGGCCTTTGATGGCAGCCCACGTACTACGGGCCACCACAGCCACACCCGCCACCAGGCGCGTGGGGTCGGGAGTGGGATCAATAATCACCACTTGTTCTACACCCGGCACTTTCAACGCCAAGCTGTCATCAACACTTTTTACTTTTCCTCCAAACACGGGGCACCGTTCTATCACCGCTACGCGCATGCCTTTGGGTTTGGCGTCCAAGCCAAATTCGGCCTTCCCTGTAACAATCAGTTGGTTGTCAACACCGGCTAATGACTGGCCGATCACTTTAAAATCTTTCGGGTCCTTCAGTTTAGGATCTTCACGTACTTCTAATCGGGCCGCTGCTTCGGCCAGTTCGGCATAGGTAAATTTTTTGTCTGTGCCGGTTTGATAAACGGCTCCCTGTTTGGCGTAACATTTATTGAGCGGCACATTCCACTTACGCGCGGCTGCTTCTACCAGCATTTCGCGCGCGGCAGCACCCGCTTTGCGCAAAGCCGTGAAGTTGGTTTTAATGGCTGTGCTGCCACCGGCAAATTGTGCACCGAAGCGCGGATCGAGGTGCCCCTGCTCTACCACAATGTGTTGCCAGTCAACCTCCAATTCTTCGGCTATGATTTGCGGCAAGGAAGTCTTTACGCCCTGACCGATTTCCGGATTTTTGGCTTTGATAACGATGGAGCCATCGCTGCCAATTTTCAGATAGGCCGATGGCTCAAAATATTTTCCCCCGATTTCAACAGCCGCGCCCCTGGCCACGGTGCCATTCAAGAAATGGATGCCGATAACAAGGCCAGCCCCCGCCCATCCGCTTTGCTTCAGAAAATTTCTGCGCGATACATTTCGTGTTGATGTTGGTACGCTTTCGCCCACCTCAATGCCGAGTTTTTCAATTTCTTTCATGATTTCCCTCCTTTCAGTTCTGCTGCACGATGAACTGCTTTGCGAATGCGTGTGTAGGTACCACACCGGCAGATGTTACCAGACATGGCTGTGTCTATGTCTGCATCGGTAGGCTTAGGCTTTTTGTCCAGCAGGGCGATGGCCGACATGATTTGCCCCGCCTGGCAGTAGCCACACTGGGGCACATCCAGTTCCATCCATGCTTTCTGCACCGGATGAGACCCATCTTCGGAAATGCCTTCGATGGCGGTGATTTTACCTTTGGCAACGGCCGACACAGGTATGCTGCAAGAACGCACCGCATTGCCGTTGAGGTGTACCGTACATGCACCGCACTGCGCAATCCCGCAGCCGTATTTGGTACCGGTTAGTTGCAATTCATCGCGCAGCACCCACAGCAAGGGAGTGTCTGCTTCGGCCTCTACAGAGACCTGTTTGTTGTTGATGTGGAGGGTGTAGTTGGGCATGGCTTTTCAGTTTACTGATCAATGGTTTGTAATGCCTTCGAAAATCGGAAGAACGAAAAGTTTTGCCTCTTAAAAACCACCCGATGTTGGTGATTTTGATCAGCGAATGGCTTTCACTTCCCCCGGCTTCACCGCCTCGCCTTTGTTGCCCCAGGTGTTGCGGATATAGTTCAGCACGTCACTCACTTCTTCATCGGTAAGGTCGAAACCCGTCATCATGCCATTGTAGGTTACGCCCTTCACGGTTATCTCGCCCGAAACCCCCTTGAGCACCTGCTCGATCGATCGTTTCTTGTCCGCCATCAAATAATCGGATTTTGCCAGCGGAGGATAAATGCCTTCAATACCTTGCCCTTCATCCATGTGGCACGAGAGGCAGTAGGCCACGTACACTTCTTTTCCACGTGCCACGCTTGCTTTCAGATCGAATTTTGCTTGAAATGAGAATAACATTATAGAGCCAGTTGCAAGGACTCCTAAAAAAAAGTATTTCTTCATGTAGTGAATTTATTGAATTGCAATTATACCTGATCGAGACTAAATGGCAACTTCCTGATGCGCTTACCGGTTAAATCGAAGATGGCATTGGTTAATGCAGGTGTAAACGGAGGCAGCCCGGGTTCGCCCACGCCACCGGCCTTCTCTTCATTATCCATGATGTACACTTCAATTTCTGGTATGTCTTTGATACGCGGCATGCGGTAGGTGTCGAAGTTGCGCTGCACGGCCTTGCCATCTTTAAATTCGGTGGCGTGTACGGTGGCAGCACCCAGCGCCATCACAATGCTTCCCTCCACCTGTGCTTTAATAATGTCGGGGTTTACGTACCAGCCACAATCCATCACTGCCCACACTTTGTCTATCTTAATTTTTCCATCGGCTTTCTTCGATACCTTCACCACCTCGCCCACAATACTGGAGAAACATTCGGTAATGGCTACTCCAAACCCCGCATTCTTTTCCCTCGTTTTCCAGCCAGACACTTCTTCCAATTTTTGGGCCAATAAGTGGTAGCGTTCATCCCAAAAATGTTGCTTGCGGAAATCCAGCGGGTCTTTTTCTGCCGCCAGCGCCATCTCATCAATAAAACTTTCGAAAGCAAACGTGTTGGTGGATGAATAAACCGAGCGCCACCACATTACCGGTATGGGCGAGTCCAGCGGGATATCGCCAAAGTTGTAATGCGGAATACTGTCGAAATAAGTTTCGGGTAGCCCTTCGGTGATGTTGCTATTGTAGGATGATTTATCGGCCCCTGGGTTTTGGTGGCCCATGTTCTGGCCGGCCATGCGTGTTTCAAAACCGTTGATGCGGCCACCTTTGTTGAGGCTACCTTTGCACTGATACACCATGCCCGGGCGGAAGGGGCCCTGTGTCATGTCGTCTTCGCGTGTCCATACCACCTGCACCGGTGCGTTGATGGCTTTTGAAATAACGGCCGCTTCGTGTGGATAATCGATGAATGCCTTCCGTCCAAAACCGCCTCCCAAAAACGTCATGTTCACGGCCACATTTTCAGTTTTCAGTTCCATTAACCTGGCCACATCGCTTTGCACCCAGTCGGGCGCCTGGATCGGTCCCCATATTTCGAGCCGATCGCCCTGGTAGTGCGCTATACAATTGAGTGGTTCCATGCACGCATGGGCTTCGTAGGGAGTTTCGTAGGTGGCCTCCAGTTTCTTTTCAGCCTTTGCAAACACATCTGTAAAGTTGCCTTTGGTGCGAAACGATAAAACCGGCTTGTTCTTCACAGCCTCATTCATGGCCGTGTAAAGTTGTTCGGTGCTGTGGTGTTCAAAGCCGCTGTCATCCCATTCTACTTTCAAAGCCTTGCGTCCTTCCAGCGCGGCCCACAGGCTGTCGGCCACCACGGCCAGGCCTTCGCGATCGAGCGTGAACACTTTCATCTTCACGGGTAGCACCTGCTTCACACCGGGCACTGCTTTGGCGGCAGAGTCGTCATAGCTTTTTATTTTTCCCTGAAAGCGCGGGTTGCGTTCCACCACGGCATAGAGCATGCCGGGCAATTTTTTATCCAGACCAAAAATCGCCTGGCCGTTGGTTTTCAAAGGCGTATCCTGGCGGGGCAGCGGCTTACGAAGAATCTTGTAGTCTTTCGGATTTTTTAGCTCCACCTCTGCTGGTGGCTGTAATTGCGAGGCTGCTTCCACCAAAGCACCATAGCCTAACCGTTGGTTACTGCCTTTGTGAATCACAAACCCGGCTTCTGCATAGCATTCGTTTTTAGGCACCCGCCATTGTTTGGCGGCCGCTTCTATCAGCATTTCGCGCGCGCTGGCACTGAGATGCAGCAGCCTTTTGTAAGAGCCGCGCACAGTAGAACTGCCTCCTGTTATCTGGCTTCCATATTTGCCCTGAAAGCCCTGGGCAAAAACAATGTTCACTTTATCCAGGTCAACCTCCAATTCTTCGGCAATAATTTGGGGTACCGATTGATACGACCCCTGGCCCATTTCTGCTCGGTGGTTGATGATGGTAACTTTGCCTTGTGTATCGATGGAAATCCAGGCGTTCAGCTCTATGCTTTTTGCATCGGCCTCGGCCAATGTTATTACTTTGCCCTCTTTGGCGTTGGCGGGAAAATGCAGCCCCAGCGAAAGTGCTGCCCCGGTAAGTCCGCCTAGTTTAATAAAATCCCTGCGAGAGAGTGCCTTTTTTTGGATGGTCATAATGGGATGTAGTTAAGTGCTGCTGTAAAAATGTTACTTACTGGCTTTTTGAGTGCTGAGCTGTGAAGCTGTTTTGATGGCCTTGCGAATGCGCGGATAGGTGCCACAGCGGCAAATATGCCCCTGCATGGCCGTGTCGATGTCAGCATCGGTAGGGTTGGGGTTGCGCTTCAGCAAGGCTGCGGCCGCCATTATTTGTCCGCTTTGGCAGTAGCCGCATTGGGGCACTTGCTCTGCAATCCACGCCTGCTGCACAATGTGTGTATTGTTGTCCGACAGGCCTTCGATGGTGGTAATTTTTTGATTGGCTGCTGCCGATACGGGTATGGAGCAGGATCGAACCGGGTTGCCATTCAAGTGCACCGTGCAAGCGCCACATTGCGCAATGCCGCAACCGTATTTGGTGCCCGTTAAACCGGCCAGGTCGCGAAGGGCCCACAGCAACGGCATTTTGGCGTCTGCCTCTATGGTGATTTTCTTTTCGTTAACGTTTAAGGTGTAGGTGGCCATAATTAAAAAGTTTAGCGCAGTTCGAATACCTAATTTACGAATAGAGGGGCGCTATCGTTAGCCAGGGCAGACCAGCAACGGGTTACAGGCACCATAATACATGCTGTTGTTGGGATGAGCGAATTTTTTGGCAGGACAAACGGCCCAAATTGGCCGACATAAATTTTTTGATTTTTTACGAAGTATGTCTGTACAGCCAGGGGCACAATTCATCCAACCCTTTCAACAGTTCGGTGTTACCTATTTTTGCGGGTGGGCTGGCTGTGCGAAGTTTGAGCCATTAAACACAAATGCAACACAAACTATGAAAACAACGGTTTTGGCTTTGGCGATGGTGCTGCTGCTAACGGGTGCATCTTTGGCGCAGGGTAAACTTTCGGTGGTGGTAAAGAATGTAAAAGACACCCAGGGGCAGGTGCGGGTCGGTCTTTTTAAGGATGACAAAACTTTTTTGAAGAAAGCCTGGAAAGGCGAGGTAGTGAAAGCAGCTACGGGTGAGTTGAGGGTGGTTTTTGAAAACATTCCTGCAGGAACCTACGCCATCAGCATTATACACGATGAGAATGAAAATGGCGAACTGGACTCCAATTTTTTTGGCATACCCAAAGAAGGATTTGGCTTCAGCAACGATGCCATGGGCAGCTTTGGTCCGCCCGATTTCGCTAAAGCCAGTTTCTCGTTGAATGCGGCCGAACTGCAGGTAGCCGTGAGTATGCGCTACATGTAACGCGGCACTCCCTGCGAGTAACACCCAAACAAAGGCGATGGCCCAACGGCTTTCGCCTCATTTTTTTAGATCAAGTTCAAACGATTGCAGTCTAAAAACTTCAACATTCCCATGGTTTTTCAAACCCATGTCGGGCAGGTTTGTTAGCTTGGCGGTCTTTTATAAAAATTCAGTACCGCATGTTCGATTTGAAGAGTCTCTTCCCCTACAGTTTCGATGCAAAATACGCCAAACCCGTTGCTTACTTTTCCATGGAGTTTGCCATCGACCAGCCGCTGAAAATCTACAGTGGCGGATTGGGCTTTCTGGCAGGCTCGCACATGCGCAGTGCCTACGAGTTGAAGCAAAACATGATTGGCATTGGCATACTCTGGAAGAAAGGCTACTACGATCAGGAACGAAACCAGGACCAGACCTTGCGTGTAAGCTTTCGCGATAAGGACTACTCTTTTCTTACCGATACCAAAATACTTTTTCCCATCACCATTCACGGGGCGCGTGTGTATGTGAAGGCTTTTTTGCTGAAGCCCGAAGTGTTTCAGTCGGCCCCGGTGTTTCTGCTCACCACCGATATTCCAGAAAACGACTACCTGGCCCAAACCATCAGCCACCGCTTGTACGACCCCAACGAAACCACGCGTATTGCGCAGTCCATTTTGTTGGGTGCCGGTGGCGCCAAACTGCTCGACATCATAGAGCGCGAAACAGAGATTTACCATATGAACGAAGGCCATGCGTTGCCCATGTGTTTTTACCTGTTAGACAAATACAAAGACCTGAACGAAGTGAAGAAACGGGTAGTCTTCACCACCCATACGCCCGAAAAGGCAGGCAATGAAGAGCATAGTATGCCGCTGCTCAACAGCATGAGCTTCTTCAACGGCCTTACGCTGAAACAAATTGAAGAGACGGCCCACCCCGAAAATGGTGTGCTGAATTATACCCTCACAGCCCTGCGTATGGCCAAAATTGCCAATGGCGTTTCGCAACTGCATGGTGTGGTGGCCCGCAAAATGTGGGGAGGTTACCCAAACATTTGCAACATCATTGCCATTACCAATGCGCAGAACAGAACGTATTGGCACGATGCCGAACTGGACAAAGCACTGGCAAACAATAACGATAAGGCTTTGGTGAATCGCAAAAAAGAACTGAAAGCCAAACTCTTCCGCGTGGTGGCCAACCAAACCGGTAAGCTCTTCGATGAGAACGTGCTGACCATTGTGTGGGCCAGACGCTTTGCAGCCTATAAGCGCGCCAACTTATTGCTTTCTGACTTCGATCGCTTCCTGAAAATAGCCCGTAATAAGAAGTACCCTGTTCAGTTTATATGGGCGGGCAAACCGTATCCGGAAGATTTTAATGCGATCAATATTTTTAACGAGATATATTGGAAAACCAAAGAGTTGCCCAACTGCACCATTGTTACAGGCTACGAATTGTGGATTTCCGGACACCTGAAGAAAGGTTCGGACGTTTGGCTGAACAACCCCAAACTGTATCACGAAGCTTCCGGTACTTCGGGCATGACAGCCGCCATGAATGGCTCCATCAACCTCTCCATTCCCGATGGTTGGGTGCCAGAGTTTGCCAAGCATAAACAGAATGCATTCGTTATTCAACCCGCAGCCGACTCGCTTTCGCAGGAAGAGAAAGACCGCCAAGAGGCAAAAACACTACTCGATCTGCTGGAGCACGAAATAATACCCATGTATTACGATGCGCCCGATCAGTGGTTAAAGATTATGAAAGCCAGCATGACAGACGTGTTGCCGTTTTTCGATTCCGCCAGAATGGCGCAAGAGTATTACGAGCGTATGTACCTGGCCTGACGCCAAGACGTCAGAACACCTCTGAACCAAGACGATCGTGGCCGGCCCTCCCTCGCATGACGGCTGGCCGCATTTTCGAGATGGCTTCTAGTTTGAATTTAGTTCCCAGTTGTATTCATAATAAACAACAGTGTAGTCAACTGGTATTTTTTCCTTCCGGTATTGATTGATCCAGTCGATCTGTGTTTTACCGGAAGATGTAAAATCGTTTTTATACCAGTCGAAGATTTTTGAAAGTTGTACAGATTTTTTTGCAGGGTCCACGCGCAGCCAGTCTTTGTTATTCAGCGCCAGCGATGTTCTTTCGGTTAGTTGCAGATCCAGGCCGGCTGCGGTATAGGCAAAGCTGGCCAGTGGCGGACAACTGCGCGCGGCACAGGCCAGGGCAAAGTGGATGCGCGCATCTTTATAATCCTGCAGGAGCTTTTTTATTTCAAGTGCATTCAGTGTAAGCGCTTCGCCTGCCACTTTGTGGCGTACTTTGTCGAAGAATCCGGAGTCATCCAGTGGCGACTTAAGAGGCAAATGTTTGGCTACCCAATAGATCACAATGATATTGTAAGCATTGATATAAAATGCTTTCCGGGTCTCGCGATCAACTTTGTCGAGCGCCATGCTACCAATTTGTTGATAAAGATTTTCCACCTCGGCAAAATTGAGCGCAATTTTTTGATAGGCCACCGATCCATTTACCACATACCTTTTTAAGAAAAGATCAGCCGCTGCGGTAAACTCAGCAGGCGTAGCCGAATGCGACTGCAAAGAAACGATGCCCATGAGGCACAAAAGCACAAACTTTTTCATGTCAAGATGGAATTCTTAGTTGAACTAATATTTTCTGCAACTATTGGGTTAACTTCCCGAAGCCAAAAAACGCACAACGGAGCCTGGCCGAATGTCGGGTGGGTGACACGGAGAACAATTGTTTTGTTTAGACTTTTGCCATTAGCATGCAGCATATTGTAATTATTGGAAACGGCATCTCTGGCGTTACCGCAGCGCGGCATATTCGCAAGCTGAGCAACCATCGGGTAACCATCATTTCTTCAGAGACCCAACACTTTTTTTCGCGCACAGCCTTGATGTATGTCTATATGGGCCATATGAAGTTTGAGCACACCAAGCCTTACGAGGATAGCTTCTGGAAGAAAAACCGAATCGATTTGCTTTACGACCATGTGGAGAAAGTAAACACGAGAGAAAAGAAATTATTGTTGCGATCGGGTGCGGAGCAGGCGTACGATGTGCTCTTGATTGCATCGGGTTCGCAGTCGAACAAATTCGGCTGGCCGGGTCAGCAACTGAAGGGCGTACAAGGTTTATACAGCTACCCCGATCTCGAGCAAATGGAAGAACATACACGTGGCGTGCAGCACGCGGTGGTAGTGGGTGGTGGATTAATTGGTGTAGAAATGGCTGAGATGCTGCGTTCAAGAAAAATAGCCGTCACCATGTTGGTGCGTGAAGCGGCCTTTTGGAACAATGTGTTGCCACTGCCGGAGGCACAATTGATTTCGCGGCACGTGCGCAGCCACCATGTTGATTTGAAACATGAAACCGAACTGAAAGTGATAGAGGGCGATGAGCAGGGTAGGGTGCGGGCGGTGCTAACCACCGCAGGTGAAAGGATAGCTTGCCAATTTGTGGGCTTAGCGGTGGGTGTTTCGCCTAATATTTCTTTTTTGCAGGGATCGGAAGTAAAGACGAATCGTGGCGTGTTGGTGAACGACTTTCTCCAAACCAACATTCCCGATGTGTATGCTATTGGCGATTGTGCAGAACGAACCTACTCGTTACCGGGCCGCAGAGAAATTGAACAGGTTTGGTACACCGGGCGTATGATGGGCGAGGCGGTGGCGCAGACCATCTGCGGCAACCCAACACGCTATGCCCCCGGTCCATGGTTCAACTCGGCTAAATTTTTCGATATAGAATACCAAACCTATGGTGTTGTGCAGTCGAAATTGCAAGAAGGCGAGGCCGAATTTTATTGGGAGCATGAAAGCGGCCTCCGCGCCATGCACTTTGTTTGGAAGAATGACACGCGCGAGCTGCTGGGCATCAACACGTTTGGTATCCGTTTGCGGCATGTCTGCTTCGACCGTTGGCTGCGCGAAGGCCGAACCATCGACTATGTGATGGAGCATCTCGCAGAAGCCAACTTCGATCCAGAATTTTTTCAGCGTTTCGAAAATTCAATTCGCGAATCTTTCAACCGAAACCATACTCCTCAACCAGCTTGATAAATCAATGACACGTATTGCCTTCATCAAATCAGCGGGCCTGCTTCTGTTTGTAGCGGGGTTTGTTTTGTTCAACGCATTGTTTCTGCTGGGCGATTATCACGTAAGTGAGCAAACCATTCGTACGGCAGTTGGCAACGAGGCGCTTGTAGTTGAAATAATCAATCAGACCGAAAGCCCGGCCCGTCAGACTTTCCCCCATTCCTGGGCCCTTACGCGGGCGTTACAAAAGTCTTTTCGGCAGGTTAATGAGCAGGCACTGCGACTTTATGCCATTACGGAAGAAGAGGTTCAAGCGCTGACCGCTCGCAGCACCACCACTTCGGGCATTCGTTTTTCCATTGCTTCCATCGATTCCGTTTTGGTTGGTGAGGATGCGGTAACGACCTTTAAGCGTAAAGCGCTGCAAGACTATGCCGGTTGGTTAAACAATCAGACTTTTTCCTCGGCCGATGAGCTTAAGCAGCGGTTGAGCGATGCTGCGAACAATATTTATCAGTATGGTATTGTCAAAAAAGTGGGTATCGATCGTTACCGCAGCAAAGACATTCAGTATGTTGTGGCGAAAGCGGCATCTACCAGTCCGGCTAAAGGCAACCCCTGGCTTTGGATGGCGCTGACTTTTGGACTGTGTTTGACCGGTGCATCCATGTACATACTGCCAAAACTGGCAGCGCAACCAGGTATCAAGAATGATGGAGTTTTTTTTAGCACCATGAAAAATACCGGATGGCTGGGTATTGTTACAGGCACCTGGCTGATTCTTTTCTACGTGGTGCTCTATTTCTACCCCGAACACATGACGAACTGGGTGAGCCTGGTAGACCCGGTGAGCCGTGCACTGAGCGGCAATGAAGCGGGGCGATTCTTTCTCTATGGTTTTATCTACACGTTGTGTATTCTGGTGATGGGCGTGCGTATGCTGATCAACTACAGGCACAGCAAGTACCAACAGTGGCGCACTGCTTCCGTCATGTTTTTTCAAACCGCGTTCGCCTTTTTAATTCCAGAGATACTAACCAGACTGAATCAACCTTACTTCGATTTTAAGAACATCTGGCCTTTGGACTACAGCTTCTTCTTCGACTACCGAATAGACCAGATGATGGAAGCCGGCACAATCGGAATTTTTATGCTGGGCTGGGGCATTGGCCTTATTATTATTGGTGTGCCTGTTATGGTTTATTTTTTTGGCAAGCGCTGGTATTGTTCGTGGGTATGTGGCTGTGGAGGTTTGGCTGAAACATTGGGCGATCCGTACCGACAGTTATCGAACAAATCGTTAAAGGCATGGAAGATTGAGCGTTGGATGATCCATGCGGTACTGCTTTTTGCGATTTTAATGACAGCCGCAGTTTTGTATACCTACTTCACCCAAAGCAGTTGGTTTATTTTTATTGATAGTTACACATTGCGCGAATGGTATGGTGTTTTCATTGGGGCGGGCTTTGCAGGCGTGGTGGGCACGGGCTTCTATCCGTTGATGGGAAACCGCGTTTGGTGCCGGTTCGGTTGCCCGTTGGCGGCCTATCTTGGTTTTGTGCAACGATTTAAGTCTCGGTTCAGAATTACAACCAACGGGGGGCAATGTATTTCGTGTGGCAATTGTTCTACCTATTGTGAAATGGGCATTGATGTGCGGTGGTACGCGCAGCGGGGGCAAAATATTGTGCGCTCATCTTGTGTGGGCTGTGGCATTTGTTCGGCCGTGTGCCCGCGTGGGGTGCTGAACCTGGAAGTGGCCAATGAAAAGGGTCGCTTTGGCGAGGCCACACTTTTGGGCAACGATGCTACACCATTGAAATAACAGTCAGGCGCGCGCTGCGACTTCTGCCAACGGCAGCTCGGCCTGCGTAGCTAAGTTTGGCAGGCGTATAAAAAACCGTGTGCCCACATGCAGTTCAGATTCCACCGTTACCAGGCCGTTTAGTTTATGGATGGCCTCTTTGAAGATGAACAGCCCAAGGCCCGATCCCTTCGATTGGAAGCTGGCGCGGTAAAACATGTTGAATATTTTGCCGAGGTGTTCTTCTCCAATGCCAACACCATTGTCGCTGAATTCAATTTCCGCTTCCTCCAGGCGCACATGAATTTTTATCTGAATGTATCTTTCCTTTTTCGATGGATCGGCATAGCGGATGGCGTTAGACACCAGGTTGTTGAAAATGATATAGATGCGATTTTTGTCTGAAAAGAAAGACGCATCATCGCGCACGTGAATAAACTTTTCTATTTCGCCCGCACCAGGAACAAATTCGTGGTTTTGAAATATCTCCAGCAGCGTGTTTTTAAGATCAATCGGCTCGGGCACCACTTCCAGCTTATTGTTCTTGGCGTAATTTACAATTTGGGCAATAAAATCTTCCTGCCGCTGGATACTGCCTTCCATCATGTTTAAATAATTGAGCAAGTCGGGTTGCTGGTTCTCCAGTTTCATCAGCCGAATGATACCCAGCAGCGAAGTAAGTGGCGAACGCAGATCGTGTGCCGCACTGTAGAGAAAACTATCTAACTCGGCATTGAGCTTGTTCAGCTCTTCGTTTTGTTTTTTTAGCTGGGCAGACTTTTGTTCGATCTCCCGCATTTGCTTATTGGTTTGGTTCATCAGCTTGATGAACGATCCCGTAAGGTCGTTGATTTCCACAGCCGCATTGGTAAGTGCCAGGTCGCTTGTTTTGTCGGTGTTCTGGCCCGTAGCCGAATTTGCCAATCGCGAAAGTTTGGCAATGGGCTCTGATAATTTTTTGGAAATCCAGAGTCCGGAAATCAACGAGAAGGCGATGGCTGCCGCGGTAATTAGAATATAGGCAATGCGTGCTTTTCTCTGCAGGTCGGTATATAACTCAGCCGCATATTGCGTAAGCAGAAAATACTGGCCGCTCAGTTGCGTGGTGAGTTGATTCATCTCTTTGCGTAGCCCCTCGCCACTGTGTAAACCCAGCCGCAACTCTTGTTGTGCTCGTTGGTTAAAATAAAGTTGATAAAATTTCAGATGGTCGATGGCCCCAGACTTTTCGCTTGTTCTATTCGAAAGTGTTTCGATCAGCCGGTCGGCAATGGCATTGAATTGCGTGCGGTAAACGGTATCGTGGCGAAGCAGAAAATCTTTCTCATGGCGCCTGAGCGACAGCACATCGGCCAGTGAAATTTCTTTGTTGAAGTTTTCCAGTGCGTGAGCGTGTTCACGCATTTTACCCTCCACGCCAAAATCTTTAAAGCCCCGTTCGTAAACCAAAGATTCCAGCTCAGCAAACTTTTTGTGGTATAAATCAGAAAGACTATCCGCTGCCCGGAGGTGACTGGAGAATGGATAACCTTTGGCCTCGCTGCGCGCCTTGGCTTCTTTCAGGGTGGTATCCAGCAGTCTTTGCAGACTGTCGCGCACCTGCAGGAAAGTGCTTTGGCGATGCGTAAAGTAATGTTCGTTGGTTACTTCAAAATCAAAAAAGTCGTTATCTGTTTTAATCAGATTGAGGGTATAAACTTGCAAACGATTGATTTGGCCGTGCGTATGGGCCATCTGGCTTACCTGGTCCAGCACATATACCGATACGCTGCCAATGATGAAGATCAACAGGGTAAGGAATAAGAACCCCGAAAGCATCCGGTGGCGGATGGAGTTCAGTTCAAAAAATTTCAGCATGGCGTTTAAAAATCAAAAATAGTCGGGGGCGTGACGGAATCTTAATTTTTGGCTGTTAACAAATCATTAATACAGTGGCAAATGGTGATATTTGTGCTTCGATGGAACTAACGTGTAAGATTGGTGTAATTATACCCGCCTTTAATGAGGAGAATGGAGTTGGTGAAGTAATTCGCGAAATACCTCGTTCATTGGTAAGCGAAATTGTGGTGGTTAACAATGCCTCTACCGATAATACCGAAAAGGTGGCGCGCGAGGCTGGGGCCACCGTATTACGCGAACCCGTGCCTGGCTATGGCCGCGCTTGTTTAAAAGGAATCGATTATCTAAAAACGCTGAGTGCCCCGCCCGACATTGTTGTTTTTCTCGATGCGGACTACTCCGATTACCCGGAAGAAATGGAACAACTTATTCAACCTATTGTAACCGGCAATGCCGATTTGGTGATTGGCTCGCGTGCGTTGGGCAAAAAGGAATCGGGTTCGATGACACCTCAACAAATTTTTGGCAACTGGCTGGCAACACGCCTTCTTCATCTTATCTACAAAGTAAAGTTTACTGATCTCGGCCCTTTCCGTGCCATTCGCTTTGCACAACTTTTGGATCTGAATATGGAAGACAAAACCTACGGCTGGACGGTGGAGATGCAGATAAAAGCCGCCAAGAAAAAGTTGAAATGCGTGGAAGTGCCCGTTCGGTACAGAAAGCGAATTGGGTTTTCAAAAGTATCCGGAACGGTAAAAGGCACGGTGCTGGCGGGTTATAAAATTATTACCACCTTATTGAAGTATGCCTGATGATTTGGGTGGTGATCATATTATATAGCCTGCCGTTGCTTTACATTTTCCTCTTTAGCCTGGGGCAACTACACCTCGCGTGGGTTTATGTTCGTAAGCCTGTAACTGAGGGGGCGCCCCATCAGCCTCTGGTGGTTTTTCCTGCCGTTACCATTCAGCTACCGGTTTACAACGAGAAATATGTTGTGGAACGTTTACTCAATGCGGTTGCAGCCATCGATTATCCGGCCGATCGGTTGGAGGTTCAGGTGTTAGACGACTCGACTGACGAAACCACTTCCTTGATCGCAAAAAAGATTACCACGCTGCGAAAAGATTTGAATCTCCGCCACATCATTCGAACAAACCGCGAGGGATTTAAGGCAGGCGCCCTGCAAAGTGGGCTGGCCGTGGCACAAGGCGAATTCATCGCCATTTTTGATGCGGACTTCCTGCCACAACCCGATTTCTTAAAGAAGACCATTCCGCATTTTGCGGATAGTAGCATTGGCGCAGTTCAAACCCGCTGGGGCCATCTAAACCGCGACTACTCCCTGCTGACCCAACTTCAGGCCTTTGGCCTCGATGCCCATTTTTCCATAGAACAAACTGCACGCCACCAGTCTGGCAGTTTTATCAACTTCAATGGCACGTGTGGCATCTGGAGAAAAAAATGTATTGAAGAAGCGGGCGGTTGGAGTGCCGACACACTTACCGAAGACCTGGACCTGAGCTACCGTGCGCAGCTAAAAGGCTGGCGCTTTCAATACCTGGAAGAGGTAGAAACACCCGGTGAGCTGCCGGTGATTATGCCTGCGGTTAAGTCGCAGCAATACCGATGGAACAAAGGCGCAGCAGAAACGGCACGAAAAGTTTTTTGGGATGTGCTGCGATCTGAAAACTCGTGGAAGCATAAAATCCACGCTTTTTTTCATCTGTTCAATAGTACTGTATTTGTTTGTTTGCTGCTGGCTGCACTGCTCAGCGTGCCCATGTTGTTGATACACCAACAGCATCCGGAACTACAAGTGTTCTTCACAGCCGGATCGGTTTTGTTTGTAGGGTTTCTCTCCATTACTTTTTTTTATTGGATAAGCAGCCGCAGAACGTCTACGCAGCCGTTGCGCACATTTTTGTCGCTATACCCACGCTTTCTCATCGTTTCCATGGGGCTCTGTTTGCACAATGGCTTGGCCGTGCTCGAAGGCTTGCTGGGCAGAAAAACCCCCTTTATCCGCACACCTAAATTCAATGTAGTGAAGAAGGACGACCGGTGGCAAGGCAACCAGTATGTTTCCACCATGCCCTCGCTTCAAACCTGGCTCGAGGCTTTGTTGTTCGTGTACTTCTCGGGTGCCTTGGTGCTGGGCTACCTCTGGGGCGATGGCACCTTTGCGCTCTTCCACAGCCTGCTCGCGCTGGGTTTTGGCTCCGTATTTTATTTTTCCCTTAAGCCTCATTTTAAATGAGTCGCGGTGTTACGTGGCTTGCCGTGGCTGCATCGGTTGTTGCCTACACCCTTGTTTCGTTTTTTGTGCCGCGCACCGATAGTGCATGGTTGCTGGGTACTTGGCCGGTACTTTTTATTGCCTACTGGGTACTAACAACCCAATCTGAACTGGCTACCAAACACGTCATTCTTTTAGGATTAGTCTTCCGGGTGTTGTTTCTGTTCTCGCTCCCGGCCCTGTCGGATGATTTTTACCGGTTTGTGTGGGACGGCCGCCTGTGGCATGCAGGTATTCATCCCTTTTTATTTGTTCCCTCGCAATTGGTAGATCGTGGTTTGCCGGGCATAGACCAGGCGTTGTTTCAACTGCTCAACTCAAAAGAATACTTCACGGTCTATCCGCCCTTTAGCCAGGCCGTGTTCTGGTTCTCGGTTACCCTGTCACCGGCATCGGTGTATGGAAGTATGTTGATAATGAAAATTACTTTGCTGCTGGCAGAGGCAGGTACACTATTGCTGTTGGTGGCCCTGCTGCGAATGTTGGGCTTGCCCGAGCGCAACCTGGGATGGTACGCTTTCAATCCGTTGGCAATCGTGGAACTGACTGGCAATCTTCATTTCGAGGGAATCATGATCTTCTTCTTTCTGTTGGCAATTTGGTTGTTGCAGAAAAAGCGCCACTTGCTGGCAGCGCTTAGCTGGTCGTTGGCCATAGCGGTGAAGCTGTTGCCAATTATATTTTTACCGGTGCTGTTGTTTCACCTTGGTTTGAAAAGGGCCACTCTGTTTTACTTATATGTAGCTTTGTTTTCGCTGGCGTTGTTTTCCCCGTTGTACAGCCAGCAGGTGGTCGATGGTTTCAGCGAAGGCCTGAGATATTATTTTCAAAAGTTTGAATTCAATGCCAGCATTTACTACCTGGTGAGGGAGTGGGGCTTTGCCTACTACGGTTATAATATCGTACAAACCGTGGGATGGAAGTTGGCCCTGGTTGCCACCTTACTGATGCTTTCAATCTCCTGGGGTTTGCCCAGGTATTTTTTTCAGACCAAAGCAGGCTCCCTCAACCTGGCTCAATTCTTCGCGCTGTGCGCACTCATGTTAACCACCTATCTGCTTTTCAGCACCACGGTTCACCCGTGGTATGTGGTGCCGGTGGTAGCCCTTCATTGCCTGGGCACGTTTCGGTTTGGAATGGTGTGGAGCGCGTTGATCTTCTTAACCTATGCCGGATATCGCGCCACAGGTTACCATGAAAATTTGTGGATAGTAGCAGTAGAATACCTGGTAGTGATGGGCTTTCTGATCTGGGAATTGTCTTCACCAAAATTTCGGATGACTAAGCCATTACAACACCTGGCTTAGTACGGGTATTTCTGAATGAAACAATACCGTTTCTGTTACCCCCAGCAAGTAGTTGCTTTTCAACTTACGATTATGTGTAGCAAGGCATAACAAGTCGGCCTTTACTCTCTTAGATGCCTTTACAATGCCAGGCTCGGTGTGGTAGTCCGTAAAAGTAACCATTTGGGGTTTCAGGTCTTTATGCAAATGGGCAAAGGCGCGCATGTTAGCTTCCATTGTTTCGGTGTCGAGAAAATGGGCGGGCGTGTTGATGTAAACCAGCTTTAAATTTCCCTTCACCGCGGTTACAAACTTTTTGATGTTTTTGAAGGCATTGTTCAGGTCGGGAGATGGATGGAAGTCGCTGGCAAAAACGATGTTCTTCAACTGCCGGGGTTTGAAATTTTTCTTCACCGAAAGCACCAAACCCGATGCCCTTCGCAGTACCTTTTGCGCAGTAGAGCCAATGAATGGACCATCCGTATCGTTTTCGCCATGAGCGCCCATTACAATCAAATCAATTTTCAAACGGTTGGCGTAGGCCACAATCTGTTCGTAGGGTGCACCTCCGGCAACGCTTGTAAAAACGTTGATGTTTTTCAATACGGGGTCTTCCGACAGTTTTTGAAGTTTAATTTCAGCCTCTACAATATTAGCCTCAATATTTGGGTATTTCTGTTGCTGCTCTACTCTTAGGCGGTTCCACTCTTCTGGCGCCCGGCAAATAGTGAGCAGGTGAATAGAAGCGCCTGTTTGTTCAGCAATATAGGCACCGGTTCGAAGGGCACTTTTTGCATAAACCGAGAAATCGGTGGGGATGAGGATGCTTTTCATAACTGGCTTTTGTTGTTGAGGTAGTAAAAATATATCCAGCGCCATGTACCTTTACTGATCGCCATCAAGCGAAACACTGACATTTGTCATCGCACCACCAAATGAAGGAACTATTGATCATCTTTTACCGAAATCCTGTATTAGGCAAGGTGAAAACGCGTTTGGCCGCTACATTGGGAGACGAGGCCGCACTCGCCATTTACCTCCGGCTCGTTCAGCATACGCGCGAAGTAACGCAAGCGCTTACGTGCGACAAATGGGTTTATTATTCCGATTACGTAGATACCGAAGACAATTGGGATAACGCGGGTTATGCAAAACACCTGCAACATCAGCGTGCCGATCTGGGCGAGCGGATGCGAACGGCTTTTGAACGGGCCTTTCACTCAGGTTACCAGTCTGTGTGCATCATTGGTACCGATTGCTGGCAACTTACACCTTCCATCGTGGCAGAAGCTTTCACGCAATTGAAAAGCCATCACGCAGTGCTGGGGCCTGCTCACGATGGCGGCTATTACCTGTTGGGTATGACTCGTTTTTACGGTCACGTTTTCGAAAATAAGAAGTGGAGCACTGAAACGGTGGCCTCAGAAACCCTTCAGGATTTCGAAAAGGCGGAAATTACCTGCGCCCTGCTACCCACCCTGCACGACATAGACGAAGCCCAGGACCTGGCAGCGTCTCATTTTCCCATCAACCAACGGTAATTGAAATAATTTTCGTTTCCGATTCCTGTGCGATCGTGTATATTGAAAAACCTTAAAAGCCTGGATATGCTCCGGGGCGTATGGTATCCATTAAAAAAATAAACTTATGAAAATCAATCGGAGGAAATTCTTACAAACTAGTGCATTGGCTGTGGCAGGCACCACGCTGCTGCCGGAACAACTTTGGGCAAAAAAGACAAAGACGCTTACCGGCATTCAGCTCTATTCCATCCGCGATGACATGAAGGCAGACCCTGCAGGCACACTGAAAAAGCTGGCCGACATGGGTTACAAATATGTTGAGCACGCCAACTACGTAGATAGAAAATTTTACGGCTGGCCGGCCGCTGAATTCAAAAAGAGATTGGACGACCTGGGTATGAAAATGCCGAGCGGACACACGGTACTGGGCGCCCAACATTGGGATGAATCGAAGAAAGATTTTACGGATACCTGGAAATACCTGGTAGAAGATGCGGCCACCGTAGGGCAACAGTTTGTCATTAGCCCTTCGCTCGCGCAAAACCTGCGCAAATCCAAAACTGAGTTATTGCGGTTTATGGAAATATTCAACAAGAGTGGGGAGTTGTGTAAGAAATCCGGAATGAAATTCGGCTACCACAACCACGATTTTGAATTTAGCGAGAAGTTGGACGGTGAAGTGATGTACGACCTGATGCTCAACAATACAGACCCCGATCTGGTAATGCAGCAATTGGATATTGGTAACCTCTACAACGGTGGCGCCAAAGCCATCGATATTGTGAAAAAATTCCCCGGTCGTTTTGCATCCATGCACGTGAAGGATGAAGTCCTGGCATCTGGTGGCCACGAAAAGTACGAGAGCACGATTTTAGGCAAGGGCATTGTAAATGTGAAAGAGGTGATTGACCTGGGCAAAAAGTCGGGTGGCACTATTCACTTCATTATCGAACAAGAGTCCTACCAGGGCCGCACCCCACTCGATTGCGTGAAAGAAGATTTGGAGGTAATGAAGAAGTGGGGTTATTAGTCAGTTACCCGTAAGTAGCGCCAGGCAAGTAATGTCCACTTGCCTGGCGCGCTCGTTTTCATTCAGGCCAGTTTATCCAGGTCGCGAATCAGAATTTTTTTACGATCGAAGTTGATCAGGTTTTTTTCTTTCATGTCGTTCAAAATAGTGGTAACTGTTTGGCGGCTGGTGCCGGTTAATGCGGCTATGTCTTTATGGGTAAGCCGCGTGGGAATCATCGTTTCAAAGCCCACTTTTTTTCCTTTCCACGAGGCGGCATCTTTCAAAAATTCTACAATGCGCGTGCGCGCATCTTTAAACACCAAAAGCTCCAGCTTACGTTCCAGCTTCATCAAGCGCAAGCCAACCAGTTTCAATATCTTAAAACTCAGTTCCTTATTTTCTTTCATCAACTCTTTCAGGTCATCAATGCTCAAGGGGCAAATGGTGGTGGCTTCCATGGCTTGCGCAAAATCGCGCCTGTGTTCTTCGCCCGCCAGGGCCAGTTCTCCAAATATTTCGCCATTGGTAAGTATGGCGGTTACAATTTCGCGCCCGTCATCCAGGTAGTGGCCAATTCTTACCCGTCCGTTCACCACCATGTAAATGTACTGGGCCGGTTCTTCGGGAAAATAGATGAATTCATCTTTTTTGAAGTAATTAAAACTGTGACGCTCCGCCATGGTTTTCACCTTGTGGGGGCAGAGAATGTTGTATAGGTTGGCGCTCTCAAAATACCACAAAGAAGCTTCGCGCGACATATTTGTTAAAATGAACGGTTAGGTGTTTGAATATAGATAAGTTAGCAAGAATTTTTCAGGCAAATAAGTTCCCGCCCAAAATGAGCGTTAAACGGATTTCGGAAATCTGGATATATCCCATCAAATCGTTGGGTGGTATTTCTGTTCCTTCTGCCCGGGTGCAACCCAAAGGCCTTCAGTGGGACAGGCGGTGGATGTTGGTGGATGAGCGAAATAATTTCCTAACCCAGCGCGTGTGGCCGCGCATGGCACTGTTCACCCTTCAGTGGCAGTCGGGGCAGTTAATCGTTCGCTTTCGCGATGAACACATAGCCATACCGAATCAGCCGGAGGGCAATGGTTTTGCTGCCACGGTGTGGAATGATACGGTGGAGGTGATAGAGGTGAGCCCCGCTCTTAGCGCCTGGTTTTCGAAGCACCTAGAAATGCCATGTAAGCTTGTTTTCTTTCCGGAAAATAACCCCCGTGCCGTAGATGCCGCTTACAAAGTGGGTGACGACCACGTAAGCCTGGCCGATGCGTACCCCATGCTCATCATCGGGCAAGAGTCGCTGAACGACCTAAACAAACGGTTGAGTAACCCGGTGCCCATGAACCGCTTCCGCCCCAACCTGGTTTTTACCGGTGGGCTGCCCTACGAGGAAGACGGCTGGAAAAATTTTTCCGTAGGTGCTGTTAAAGTTGCAGGAGTAAAACCCTGTGCACGCTGTGTGCTTACTACAGTAGACCAGGCCACAGGCGAAAAAGGAACTGAGCCGCTGGCTACACTTTCAACTTACCGAAAGGTGGGTGCAAAAGTTTTGTTCGGCCAAAATTTGATTGCACTAAATTATAGCGAAATATTTGTGGGCGATGAAATCAGACTCACCGACTGACATGAAATGGCATTTTGTAAAACCCATTCACAAGAATGATAACGAGTCTCGGCCTGCAATGAGCACTTAAAAAAAAGTAAATAGAAGATGAAAAATTTTTGTTTGGCGATAGGGATTTTACTGGCGGCCTATGCCTGCACACCGGCAGAAAAGCCTTTACCCGTTTTTGGCGAACGCGAGGTAGTAAACAACGATACCGTTTACCATACCATTGCCTCCTTCCGCTTCATGGACCAGGACAGCGCATGGATTACCAACGAAACGTTTGCGGGCAAAATATATGTTGCTGATTTTTTCTTCACTACGTGTCGCACCATTTGCCCCATTATGAAAACACAGATGCTGCGGGTGTACCAGGCTACGCAGGACATGCCCGATGTGTTGCTCCTGTCGCACACCATCGACCCGGAATACGATACCGTTCCCTTGTTGCGCGATTATGCACAGCGCCTGGGCGTAAGCAGTAACAAGTGGCACTTTGTTACGGGCCAGAAAGATTCCATTTACAAGATTGCCCAGACTAGCTACTTCGCCACAGCCATGGAAGACAAAACCGAACCCGATGGGTTTATACACAGCGGTGCTTTTTTGTTGATAGATAAGAAGCAACGCATTCGTGGCAAGTACGATGGCACGAAAGAGGAAGATGTTAACCGTTTGATCAGGGAGATTAAGCAGCTTCGCAGGGAAGATGAGTAAAGTTTTGGGAATTGCTTGTCTGCTGCTGGTCGTTCTGTTCGTTGCGACCTGTTCAACCAAAGAGTCGAAGTTGCAGCAATACTTTGTGCAGGGCGAGCAGTTGTATCTAAAACATTGCAGCAATTGCCACCAGAAAGATGGCAGCGGACTTGGGTTGGTCTACCCGCCCGTGAACCACTCAGATTTTGTAGACCAGCGTTTCGAGGAGGTGTTGTGTCTGATGAAATTTGGAAAAGAAGGAGACGTGTTGGTGAATGGCAAGAGCTACAACCAGCCGATGCCGGGCAACCCGCTGCTAACCGATTTGGAGATTGCAGAAATTGCCACCTACCTCTACAACCACTGGGGGCGCGAGCGGGGGCTGGTGGAAGTGCAAAGTGTGAAACCCGTGTTGGATAGCTGCAGAACAAAATTAACCGATCATTCAGGCCTGTAAAGACCTGAATGATCAATCATCAGGGCATTATTCGGAATAAGAAAACCTGCGCGCGTTCTTAAAATACTTGCGGTGCAAATCGCGGTACTTAGCCTTATCCTGCGTTTTGATTTTTATTCCGTTGATTTCCATTTCGCCATCATCGCTTATCTGAAAGCTGTTTATCGACTCAGTTTTGCTCAGGTAGCCGTCTTTAACCAGTTGTTCCTTCAGCGCCTTCTCGAATTGCCGTGATCGGCTTTCCCACTCTTGCATTTCCTCTTCGTGTGCCTTTATCTCGGCCGCCCAGCGTCTCATTTCAGCTTCATGGGCTGCCATCTCTGCTGCCCGCTCCGCCACTGCTGCCTTATGCCTGGCAATTTCAGCTTCCATGCGGGCCATATCGGGTAGGCTTAGCTCCATCTCCCTTATTTGGGGTGCTATCTGCGCAAATTCACGTTCCAGCTTTTGCATTTCTTTTTCAAAATCTTTTTCCCAATTCCTTGAATCAGCAACCGATTTTTCGCGGGCTTCGGCCATGAGTTCACTCAGCAGTTCACCATTTTTTTCGTAGAAGTCCCTAAACTGCGCTTTGAAGCGTGCAGTAAAAGCTTCTTCAAAAGCGAGCCATTCCTCCTCACTCAAATGCCGCAAAGCCGTGCGTGGTAAACTGTCGGGTGCGAACCAGAAGGGCGAAAAAGCGGCATCAGGAACACCAGGCTCTTCTGCTACGTCTGGAAAACCAGGAAAGGAGGGGAATCCGGGCATAGCCGGAAAATCGAACGCACCGGGATCCAGGTCTCCTTCATATATCTCCGTGGTCTCCTCATGGGGCTGTCCATTTTCATCCCATCGGGTAATGGTTCTGCGTTCGTATGTGGCGGCCTCGTTCATTTTTTCTTTGGTCGTATCTGCGGCCACTTCATCGTCCGCCTGTTGAGCGGTCCATTCCTCTTCGGGCGCTGTATGCTGTATCGAGAACCACGAAGTGCAAACAAGGGTTAGTAGAATCAGTATAAGGGGCAACAGGCGTGTGTTGCCCGCTTCTTTTTTAACGGTCTTTTCCATAATTCTTTTTATTCTGTCGAGTAGTTGATGTTTGTTTCCGGCCAGGCCAAGCGCCATGGCCGACAGGCGAAGTTCTTCCAGCTCGGCCAACGTGCGCGCATAGACCAGCGGTGCAGAGCCATATTGTATTACGGCATCATCGCAGCAGTACTCCCGCTCCTGGCGAATGCGGCTCGACATAAGCCATACAAAAGGATTGAAGAAGAAAATGGTTTCGACAACACATTGAAACAGGTTTACCCAATAGTCGTTGCGTTGTATGTGCGAAAGTTCGTGAACAAGTATTGCCTCCACCTGTTCGGTGCTCAGGTTCGCCAACAAACCGATGGGGAACAAGATCATCGGCTTCAGGTAGCCAATTACCATCGGGCTTTGTACGTTGGCTTCGGCCAGCGCTACCGGCTTATTTATTGTCATAGCCGCAGCAACCGCGTGCATTTTTTTTACCCATTCGGGGGCGACCGGCAGAGCATGGGTGCGCAAATGGTGTAACTGCCACCAGGCAAACCCAATTCTTAAGCTGAAAACCATTGTACCCGCCAGCCACGCCAACACGAACAGGTTTAGATGGGTATCTAACCATACCTGCACAGCTTGTGCCCAGTCCGAGGGAGACGAAAGCACGGTACCGTTCCAGCCAAAGAGAACAAACCTATCCGTTGGCTGGGCCAAGCCGCCCTCTGCGTTGCCATACGTTGATTGCTGCAACCAGATAAAGGTGCCCCAAAAAAGCACGAATACACCTACCAGGGCACACGTGGCAATGGCATGCCGAACTACCGCCTTGCGGTTGCCCAATATTTTCAGAAGCAGGTGCATGGACAAGAACAGCAGTGGAGCCTGCCACAAGGTGTGGATGAGCGACCAACCCAGGTTTTCCACCCAGGCTGGCAACAGTGCGTTGCTAATCATGTTTGCCTCCTTCCAGTTTGTCTAAGTAGGCTCTAATTGCCTTTAGTTCTTCCTTGCTCGAAGCCCGGTTGCCCAGCGCGCTTAACACCAGGCTGGCAGCCGATCCAGAAAAAACTGTTTCAATCAACTTGTTCACCATTTGTTTCTGCGTGTTTTGCTGCGAAATGCCGGCACTGTAGAGATGCAGCTTGCCACTTTTTTGGCGTGTAAGCAGGCCTTTTTCGTGCATGATCTGCATTAATTTCAGAATGGTGGTGTAGCCATTGGCCGCATCGCCACCCATCAGCTCGTGGACTTCTTTTACGCTCACCTCACCTTTTTGCCATACAATGGCCAGAATTTCTAATTCTTTTTCGGTGGGTTTGCCCGGGTTGGATTCGCTCATGTTTCTACGAATTGTTTCGTATACAATGTTAATGCCGTTTACGAATGCGGGCAAGAAATGTTACGAAAAAATTCGTAGTAATCTTTAGAAGCCCGATTTCTTTTAATTTTTCGCGCTTTTCTTGTACTTGGAGAAGCCCAAAACCTGATGAAGCGCCCCAACCACCTCCGGTCTCTGCTCACTGTAGGGATCATTATACTGGTCTATGCAACGTTGGTGGCCGTACTCATGAAGTTGGAGTCGCAAGATCCCAACGCAAAAATCCGAACGCTGCAAGATGCCATGTGGTACGTAATGGAGACACTTACCACGGTGGGCTATGGCGATACATTGCCCGTAACCTATTGGGGCAAAATGATCGGCTTTGTTTTTCTATTCTCCAGTCTTGTTTTCTATGGATTCGTAATCGGACGCATATCTACATTTATGAGCACGCTGAAAGAACAAAAACAACTGGGCCTGAACGGCACCCGTTTCGAAAACCACGTGGTGATGATCGGTTGGAATGAGTTTGGCAATTCGGTGATTAACCACCTGGTGGCGGCTGGTCGGCAAGTTGCCATTATCACCAAAGACCGCTCCAGCATAGACATCATTCGCGAGTATTACCCTGACGACAAGGTGTACACACTGTATTCTGATTACAACAACTTCGAACTGCTCGAGAAGGCCAACCTCGGCCGGGCCTCCATTGTCTTTATTAATCTGAACGATGACACCGAAAAACTGGTGTATGTCATCAATATCAAAAAGCACTTCAAAGACCTCAACTATGTGGTAACGCTCGACAATGGAAACCTGAAAAGCACTTTTCACAATGCCGGTGTTACCTACGCCATTTCCAAGAACGAAATTTCATCCAAACTGCTGGCCAGCTACATTTATGAACCAGATGTGGCGCTCTTCAGTGAAGAAATTATTGCTTATGCACACGAGGAGAACGACTATGATATGAAGCAGTTTCGCGTGGACGAGCAAAATCCACTGGCGGGCATGTATTACGAAAAAGCCTTTTACGATCTGAAAAAAGACTGCAACGTGGTGTTGATTGGCGTTGTAAAACCAGTGGATGGCAAAAAAAAGCTGTTGAAGAACCCGGAGGGTTCTGTGAAAATCGAAGCGGGCGATTACCTGGTTATGCTGATGAATCAGCGCGGCCTCGATAAGCTGAGGCGCACTTTCTCGATTAGTGAGGGGGTGTAAAAACAAAGACGCCCCCCTTGCGGAGGGCGCCTTCTACCCCTGATCCGATTGGTGTTTCGGATCTAAACCAAACCCCACTAAACAAACCTCTCTACCTCTTTATCTATAACACGAACCCGTGGGGAATGTTCATGTAATTTTACTAACGCAGACCTGATTTTTTTATTGCCGACCTGCACTTGTTTTAACACTTAATTAACAACCTCTGCCTCGGCCACGTTTTCGAACACAAAATCTACCTCGTTTGCCAAGTCAACATAAATAATCGAGTCGCGGTTCACTTTCCCTGCTAAAATTTGCTTCGACAATTCGTTCAAAATTTCGCGCTGAAGCACCCTTTTCAGCGGCCGCGCGCCAAATTGAGGGTCGAACCCGAGTTTGGCCAGCCTGTTGCGCGCGGAGTCGGAGATTTCCAGTTTTACACCGCTTTCTTCCAGCCGCTGGCGAACCAGGTTAACTTGTATGTCTACAATCTTCCGGATGTCGGCCCGGTTCAGCGGGCGGAACATAATGATTTCGTCTATGCGATTAACAAACTCCGGCCGTACCGATTTCTTCAGCAGATCTAAAACCGCTTCTTTGGTGCCTTCCAGCACCTCGAAATAGTTGGTTTCATTGATCTTCTCGAAGTTCTCCTGAATCAAGTGCGAACCGATATTCGTGGTCATGATGATGATGGTGTTCTTGAAGTTCGCCACCCTGCCTTTGTTGTCCGTTAGCCGGCCGTCATCCAGCACTTGCAACAAAATATTAAATACATCGGGGTGGGCCTTTTCAATTTCATCCAGCAATATCACCGAATAAGGTTTTCTTCGAATGGCCTCGGTTAACTGGCCCCCTTCATCGTAACCTACATAGCCGGGAGGTGCACCAATCAAGCGGCTCACGCTGTGGCGCTCCTGGTATTCGCTCATGTCTATGCGCACCATGGCGTGCTCATCGTTGAAGAGGTACTCAGCCAGGGCTTTGGAAAGTTCGGTCTTACCCACCCCGGTAGTACCCATAAAGATGAAGGAGCCAATCGGCCTTTTGGGGTCTTGCAAGCCCGCGCGGCTTCTGCGTACGGCATCGCTCAACGCCTTAATGGCTTCCTCCTGGCCGGCCACGCGCTTGCTTAATTCTGCTTCCAGATTTAGCAACTTTTCCCGATCACTCTGCAACATTTTAGAAACGGGTATGCCCGTCCACTTGGCCACCACTTCGGCTATGTCTTCACTGTCTACTTCTTCCTTCAACAGCGAGTGTTCGCCCTGCATTTCTTTCATTCGGGCCTGCAGGTCTTGCAGGTTTTTTTCTACCTGTGTAATTTTTCCGTAGCGTATCTCGGCCACGCGCCCGTAGTCGCCCGCTTTTTCGGCCTGCTCTGCTTCGAACTTCAGCCTTTCAATAGTTTCTTTTTCTTTCTGTAACTGTTGCACTACCGCTTTTTCACTTTCCCATTTAGCTTTCAGCGAGTTTCTTTCAGCCGAAAGTTCTGCTATTTCTTTGCTCAGCGCAGATTCCTTATCGCGGTCTTTTTCCCTGCGTATGGCTTCGCGCTCAATTTCCAGTTGCATGATTTTGCGATTCAACTCATCCAATTCTTCTGGAACGGAATCCATCTCCAGGCGCAGCTTGGAGGCAGCTTCATCCATCAGGTCTATGGCCTTGTCGGGCAGAAAACGATCTGAGATGTAGCGGCTGGAGAGCTCAACGGACGCAATCACGGCATCGTCTTTAATGCGCACACCGTGGTGCAACTCGTACTTGTCTTTTATACCTCGCAAAATTGAAATAGAGTCTTCCACGCTCGGTTCATCTACCATTACTGCCTGGAAGCGTCTCTCCAGGGCCTTGTCTTTTTCAATATATTTCTGATATTCTTTCAATGTAGTGGCACCAATAGCATGCAACTCGCCACGGGCCAAGGCGGGCTTCAACAGATTGGCTGCGTCCATGGCGCCCTCGCCACCACCGCCCGCTCCAATCAGCGTATGTATTTCGTCAATAAAGAGAATGATTTCTCCGTTCGAATCCGTTACTTCTTTAATAACGGCCTTCAAACGCTCTTCAAATTCGCCTTTGTATTTGGCCCCGGCCACCAGCAAGCCCATGTCGAGCGATACAAGCGTTTTGGATTTCAGATTTTCGGGCACATCGCCATCTACAATGCGCTGCGCCATGCCTTCTACAATAGCCGTTTTACCCACACCAGGTTCGCCCAACAAAATGGGATTGTTCTTCGTGCGCCTCGACAGTATCTGCAACACCCTGCGGATTTCTTCATCGCGGCCGATTACGGGATCTATCTTACCTTGCTTAGCCAGTTGGTTCAGATTTTTGGAATAACGTTCCAGCGATTTGTATTTGGCCTCGGCATTCTGGTCGGTTACTTTAGAGCCGCCACGCAATTCTTTGATGGCTTTGATGAGTGCTTGCCGCTCCAGGCCGGCATCTTTCAGCAATTGAGCAACCTTTTCTTTGCCACCCAGCAGCGCCAGCAACAGATGTTCTACGGCAATGAACTCATCCTGAAATTCGCGTAATTCTTTTTCTGCATTTTGAAGAACGCTGTTGCTGTGTTGAGATAGGTACGGCTGAGAGCCCGATACTTTGGGATATCCGTTCAGTGTTTCATGTAGCCGTGCATCGAGGATGTTTCGGTTTACGTTCAGCTTTTTGAACAAATATTGCGTTACATTCTCATCCGTTTCCAAAATGGCCTTCAGCAGATGGCCTGGTTCGATGGCTTGCTGCTGCATACCTGCAGCAATCTCTGCAGACTTCTGCAGTGCCTCTTGTGATTTTATGGTGAATTTTTCGAAGTTCATACTCATTCTGTTTGCAACTCCCTGATCAAATTCCAATCCACCGCCTGTAATACCTTGTTTTCAGAAATTTTGACATTAAATTGAGCGGTATCTGACCGCTTTCAGCCAATTTGACTCTCCCTATGCCAAAAAGCTCGTCCATAACACCGCCACGCCAACAACTGCTGATTGAGATAGCCTGGGAAGTATGCAATCAGGTGGGCGGCATTTACACGGTTATCCGATCGAAAGCACCCGCGGTAATGCATTTGCGGGGAGAAAATTATTGTATGGTAGGCCCATTGGTGAACAAAGCCATACATGCCGAGCTGGATCCACTGGATGAAAACAGCGATGTGTTTGGAAGGGCCGCAGCTAACCTGCGCAAACGCGGCTACGATGTGCACTATGCTGTATGGCTGATAACGGGTAAGCCCAGGGTTGTATTGTTAAATCCGAATGTAATTGAAGAGAAAGCGCTGAACGTGGTTAAATACCTGTTGTGGAAAAATCATGGCATCGGTTCAGGCGATACACCGTTGATCAACCAGGTAGTGGCATTTGGCTACCTCACTAAACTTTTTCTGGACGAGGTGGAGAAACTGAGCGCGGGCCATATGGTGCTGGCCCACTTTCATGAATGGATGGCCAGCCTTCCGATTTTGGATTTGAAAAGAGACGGCTCGCAGATACGTACGCTTTTTACTACCCACGCCACCCAGTTGGGCCGGCACCTGGCCATTAACTCACCACTTTTCTACGCACATCTTCCGTTTTTTCAGCGCGAAGAAGAGGCAAAAAAATTTGGTGTAGTAACCGAGGAAGCCATTGAGTACGCTACGGCACAAGCCTGCGATGTTTTTACCACCGTGAGCGATGTAACCGCCCGCGAGTGTAAGCACCTACTGAAGCGTAAGCCCGATGCGGTGCTACCCAATGGACTCAACATTCAGCGCTTTGAAGCGTTGCACGAGTTTCAGAATCTGCACGCCATTTATAAAGAAAAAATTCACCAGTTCGTCATGGGGCACTTCTTCAATGCCTACACATTCGATCTTAACAATACATTGTATTTCTTTACTTCCGGCAGGTATGAGTTCAAGAACAAGGGTTTTGATCTTACGCTGGAAGCCCTGACGCATTTGAACGAGCGGCTGAAGAAAGAAGAGTCGGAGATGACGGTAGTAATGTTCTTTGTTACCAGGCGCGAATACTACAGCATTAAACCAGAAGTACTACAATCGCGCGCGATGATGGAAGAACTGCGGCAAACGTGTGATGAGATACAAAAGCAGGTGGGAAAAAAACTATTCTTCGAGTCTACCATGCGCAACGATAACCACCTGCCCGATCTGAACGAATTTGTAGACGAATACTGGAAGCTGCGCTACCGCAGAACGGTACAATCGTGGAAGACGAACAAGTGGCCACTTACCGTAACACATAAGCTGGTGGAGGAGGACCACGATGAGATTTTGAACTTTTTGCAGCGGAGAAACCTGCAAAACCGCCCCGATGACAATGTGAAAGTGGTTTACCACCCCGACTTCATCAGTTCTACCAACCCCTTGTTTGGCCTTGACTACGCCCAGTTTGTGCGCGGATGCCACCTTGGCATTTTTCCCAGCTACTACGAGCCCTGGGGTTATACCCCGCTGGAGTGCATGGCCAGCGGTGTACCCAGCGTTACCAGCGATCTGAGTGGCTTTGGCGATTACCTGTTGAAACATTTTCCCGACCATGAGAAGCACGGCATGTACGTGGTGGAGCGCGGCAAAAAAACTTTCGACTGGAGTGCCAGGCAACTCGCGGGTTTTCTCTATCAGTTCCTCGTGCAGTCGCGCAGGGAGCGCATCATGCAACGCAACAACGTAGAAAACTACTCCGCCTCTTTCGATTGGGAAAAACTGATTGTCCATTACCAGCACGCCTATACGCTGGCCCAGGTGGCAGGCGGGCTTTCCGCCTGATAGCTGGCCCCAATTTTATGCTAGTTTTCCGCCTTGCATCACGATAACTGTCGGGTAAACACTTATCTTCAAGATTCAAACAGAGTGTTTATGAATTTGAATCTGAAAGTGCAGCAGCAAAACACGTACGATGCCATTGTGGTGGGTACAGGCATCAGTGGAGGGTGGGCCGCCAAAGAACTAACAGAAAAAGGATTAAAAACGCTGGTGTTGGAGCGTGGCCGCGATGTAAAGCACGTGGTGGACTACCCCACGATGACCAAAGACCCTTGGCAGTTGCCGAATGCCGGCCGGCTGACAGACGAAGAGAAAAAGTTTTACCCCGTGCAATCCCGAACCGGGTGGATCGGGCAAGCCAATAAACATTGGTTCGTAAAAGATACCGAACATCCTTATGAAGAAAAGAAACCTTTCGACTGGATTCGTGGCTACCATGTTGGTGGCCGCTCTATTACATGGGGTAAGCAAGCGTACCGCTGGTCGCCCATGGATTTTGAAGCCAACGCCAAAGAAGGCATAGGCGTGGATTGGCCAATTCGCTACAGCGACCTGGCACCGTGGTACGATTATGTAGAGTCTTACATAGGGGTGAGTGGTCGCGCGGAGGGGCTGCCACAACTGCCTGACGGAAAATTTCTTCCGCCCATGGAACTGAACTGCGTGGAAGAAGTATTTCGCGACCGGGTGGCAGAAAAATTCGGAGGCCGAAAAGTTACCATTGGCCGCGTGGCCCACGTAACGGCACCGCTACCGCACGATCCCTCGCGTGGCGTGTGTCAGTCGCGCAACCTGTGCGACCGTGGCTGCCCTTATGGCGCCTACTTCAGCAGCAATGCTTCTACGCTGCCAGCTGCCATGAAAACCGGCAACACGACACTGCGGCCCAACGCGGTAGTACACTCCGTTATCTATGATGAACAGAAAGGCAAAGCGGTGGGTGTGCGCGTGATCGATTCAGAAACGAAAGAGGAAATGGAGTTCTTCGCGAAGGTTATTTTTCTGAATGCATCTGCCTTAGGCAGTACGTTTATTCTGCTCAATTCCGTTTCATCCCGCTTTCCCAACGGTTTGGGTAACGGCAGCGACCAGCTGGGCCGCAACCTGATGGACCATCAATACCGGGCGGGAGCCGAAGGAAAATTCGATGGATTTGAAGACAAGTATTACATCGGCCGCAGACCCAACGGCATTTATATTCCGCGCTTTCAAAACATAGGCAACGATAAACGCGCCAACTACCTGCGCGGTTTTGGCTACCAGGGTGCCGCCAGCCGCGGAAGTTGGATGCGTGGCGTGGCCGAGTTGGCCGTAGGGGCAGAGCTAAAAGACCTGCTGACCGAACCGGGAGGATGGAGCCTGGGGATTACCGGCTTCGGTGAATGCCTGCCACATTCGGATAACCGGGTAACCCTTAACCGCGACAAGAAAGATCCGTTTGGCCTGCCTACTTTGGTAGTAGATGCAGAATGGCGCGAGAATGAAAAGGCCATGAGGAAGGATATGATGGATGCGGCAGCCCAAATGCTGGAGGCAGCCGGATTTAGAAATGTGAACACGTATAACAGTCCTAACAACATAGGTTTGGGAATTCATGAAATGGGCACCGCGCGCATGGGCAGAGATCCTAAAACTTCTGTGCTGAATAAATGGAACCAGGTGCACGAAGCCCCCAACGTGTTTGTTACCGATGGCGCCTGCATGACATCGTCCGCGTGCCAAAACCCATCGCTTACTTACATGGCGTTAACAGCTCGAGCAGCAGATTTTGCGGTAAGCGAATTAAAAAAAATGAACCTCTAAATAATTGCTATGACCCGAAGAGAAGTCATTCAAAAATCTGCCCTGGCTCTGGGGTATGCACTTTCCAGTTCGGCTGTGGCCGGTATTTTGAAGGGCTGTGCTGCCAAACCCGATCTCAATTATCAGCCGGTATTTTTTACCAAAGACCAGGCGTTGTTAATAAGCGAGGTAGCCGAAATTATTTTGCCACGCACTGCTACGCCCGGTGCCAAAGACGTGGGCGTGCCTGCCTTTATCGACCGCATGGTGAACGAAATCTACCATGAGGAACAACAGCAGCGCTTTGTTACCGACCTGAATACCTTCAATGAAGACGCAAAGAAACAGTTTGGTTCCGACTTTATCGACTGCACGCCTGCGCAACAAAATGAGTTTGTGGTAATGAAAAACAAAGAAGCGCTGACAGAGGGAGGCGGTGTTTCGGAAGGATGGTGGGCCGCAGGCCGCTCGAACGAGCGACCTTTTATTTTGAAGATCAAAGAGCTAACTATTATCGGGTTTTTCACCAGCGAGGCGGGAGCAACACAAGTGTTGCAATACAACCCGGTGCCCGGGCCCTACCAGGGGTGTGTGCCGCTGGCCGATGTAGGTAAAGCCTGGGCTACTTAGAAACGTAAAATCAGGTAGAGTACTGACGGCACAGCCAGGTTAAAGGAGCGTTGCTTGTGTTCGGTGTTGACTGAAACAGTGTGATCTTCAATCTTCTGCTTGCCACTTTTAAAATAATACGATGCTTCCGTTCCAATTAAAATTTTCTCCGCTACCTGAAAATTGAGTGTACAACGCGGGCCCAACCCGGCCAGGTTGGTGGTAGAGCCTGTTTCAATCGGTGGGCCACCCCCACCAAAGTTCGAAGTAGTTTTGGTTTTGTCGCGTAAACGATCGAGCACCAAGTCCATGCCATAGCTGCCCATCCATCTTTTGCCCCAGAAAACTTTTTTTTCCAAACTGGCCCTGATGAACAAATCACTCTCTGTGGTTTGCCGTGGTGTGATGGCATCGCCATCGTTGAAATGACGGTACGAATAGCCCAAACCAAAAGACATGCCCGTGCCGGAGGTGTTGTGGTTGAAGGCGTAGGTGAGCAGATAAGGGTTAGCCACCGCATTGTTGGTACCGCCAAAGTTCAGCAGCTGTTGCACCAATTGATTGGCTTGAACACCCAAGAATCGGCTGTTGGTACGTAGGGATTCCGTTGCATCTTGCGCTGCCGCGGGCCATGCGAGGGCAAACAGCGCGAAGGCCAGGAGTATACGAATCATGAAATGGGGTTACTTAACTTTAAATGGATCGGAGAAGCGCACATCGTTGATCATGGTGTGATCGGTGAGCGTATGCAAAAATGCGATGATGGCTTTTTTCTCTTCTGCCGATATGTTCATCACCTTCGGCTTACCGGTAGCGGTCTCGCGCAAGCGTGGGTCTAAGTTGGGATTGTCTCCCATGCCATCGCTGTAATGCTCAATCACTTCTTCCAGTGTTTCAAAACGGCCATCGTGCATGTAGGGCGCAGTGAGTGCCACATTTCTGAGTGACGGTATCTTGAACTTACCCACATCAGCGGGGTTTCTGGTCACTCCTGCCAAACCCTCATCGGTATCATTCTCGTCCAAACCAATGTTGGCAAAAGTTCCTGCAAAAATGTACCCGTTCGGGCTGCCCACTTGGTGGCAACTGTTGCAATCGTATTTGGTGAAAAACAACGCCTGACCTTTTAATTCTAAGGGTGTAAGCGTGGTTTCATTGCGATTTGCCTTATCTAACTTGGTGTTGGTGGCAGAAATTGTTCCTAAAAATGCGGCCAGCGCATCGGCTACCTTGGCGGTGGTAACCTCGGGTGACCCATAAGCTTTATCGAACAAGGCGGGGTAGTAGCTCACGTTGGCCAGCTTTTGTTCCAGGGCCGACAGGTCGTTGATGCCCATTTCCACGTGGTTTACAATGGGCCGCAGCACCATTTCGCTCAAAACTTTTTCGCGGCCATCCCAAAACAGTGACGTGGAAAAATGGATGAAGCTACTCGTGAGGGCTGGCTCGGCTGTTAAATTGCCCGAAGTGTTGGGGCGGTTTGCATCGAAGCCTATAAAAGCATTTGGAAAGCCCAGGTCTTGAATGGGCATCGAATTGCGAGTGGTTAATTTACTGCCAAAGCCTTTGCTAAAGCGAGCATTGTCAGCAAATGCCAGATTCTGTTTGTGGCAACTGGCACAGGCCAGGCTATTGTTAATGGAAAGCTGCCGATCGTAAAAAAGCACGCGCCCCAGCGTGGCTTTGTTGTCGTTAATTACCCGAAAGGTATCCCCAGGGCTCTGCTTGTACGAGTAGGGGGTGGCTGGCAGATCCAGCATCAGTGTTTGCGATGCCTGGGGCAATTCTGTCTCGCACGAAAACAGGCCAAACAGCAGCGTGGTGCCGAACAGGGCATTAACCAATCTTTTCATAAGCGTAATCGTTGGTGGTTTTAGGCAATATTTAACGTACTTTCGTTAGACACCCCCTGTCTAAAAATGGTTGGAAGGCCCTCCAAATGCATTCATCGCTCAACAATCGCCCCCGCGGGCATCATTTGACCTGATTTATTCATCAAACTTTTGTTTATTTAGGTTGTCAAATATCCCTCCCGCTTCAATTTCATGGTTTTAAACGTTAAGCAGCGATTACGTGCCCTTTATGCGGTGGTGGTCATCATTGCTGCCCTACTGTTGCTGAACGTTTGGCTGATGTATGAAAACAGTAAAGTAATAGAACGAAACAAACTGCTGCAGGAGAAGGCCGAGCAGGTGAAGGTGGGCACGCTGGATATCATAAGAGACTTGCATCTACTTGACATTGGGTTGCGTGGTTACGCACTCACCAGAAACCCGGGCATGCTTTCTTCCATAGATACTGCTGTGTACGACCAGCCCAGAATATTCGCCCGCCTGGAACAGTCGCTTACCATGCAGCAATTTGGCAACATGGGCGCGTTTTATGAGCTGCGCGATTCGGTGGTTGCTTATTTTAAACTGGTGTCGCGTATGAAGGAGTTGATTGACAACGGTGAGCAGGAGCGCTTCTTGAAAATTCTGAACGAAGACAGGGGATATCCACTGTGGTTGCAATACAAACAGTTTTCGCAAGCCGTCCATCAATTCGAAGATGATATAGCGAGCAATGCCCAGGCAAATTACCAGTCGGCACTGCGCAATAGTTTCAGGCTGCAATGGTTGTTTTTTATTGTGCTGGTACCCGCCTTGGCCACCATGGCCTTTTTTACGTCCCGCGCTTTTCGGGTTTCGGAAGAGTTACGGCAGGTACAGGTGGAAAAAAATAGAATACTGACAGAACATAACGAAGTGCTCGACAAGCTGGTGAAAGAAAAAACGGAAGACATCCTTACCCAGAACGAAGAAATTGTGGCTCAAAATGAGGAGATCAGGGCGCACAACGATCAACTGGTGATGCAGCAACAGCAGATTCAACAAGCACAACAGGTCATTGAGCAACAATCGCGCGAGATACAGCAAAAAAATAAAGAGCTGGCAGAGGAGGTGGATCGGCAAACGCACGACTTGCGCCAAACAAACCTGGAGTTGATGGAGCACAACAGCCGCCTGCAACAGTTTACTTACATTATCTCGCACAACCTGCGCGCCCCGCTGGCCCGTTTGAAAGGGCTGGCCAACATTATGGAACACAGCGACAACCAGGAAGAGAAAGACAGAATTTTTGAGTGGATGGTGCAGTCGAGCCAGGAGCTTGACAATGTGATCTCCGACCTGAGTACCATTTTAAGCATCCAGAAATCCAACACACTTATCCGCAGCGATGTAAACCTTCACGCCACGGTGCAGAAGGTGCTGGCATTACTCGATGCGGAGCTAAAACAAGTGCAGGCGCAGGTGCATGTAGATATGAAAGGAAAAACCACCATTCAGTCGCTGGGGCCTTATGTGGAAAGCATCTTTTACAATTTGGTAAGCAATGCCATTAAATACAGAAACCCGGAGCGGCCGTTGAAAATCAGCATTGAAGTGAAGGAGGAAAGCCCGTTTACGCGCATAAAGGTAGCTGATAATGGTTTGGGTATTGATTTGGAGAAATACAAGGCCAACTTGTTTAACCTGTACAAACGTTTTCATTCGCACGTAGAAGGTAAAGGTCTTGGCCTATACCTTGTAAAGACGCAAGTGGAAGCGTTGGGAGGAAAAATTGAAGTAGAGAGCAAGGTAAACGAGGGAACCTCTTTTATACTACATTTCCGTTAGCGCGGCTCATCTCCCAGCCAATAATTCCCTTTTTGCGGGTAGCCTCCCACCGGTAGTCGCCTAAAATGCCGTCTTTGCGGATGACACGGTGGCAGGGTATGAGGTAGGCCACGTGGTTGGAACCTACGGCCGAGCCCACCGCCTGCAACGCCCTGGGATTTTGAATGCGCTGCGCGATGTCCTGATAGGTAGATACATGGCCCATGGGTATGCGCAGCAGGGCTTCCCACACTTTTACCTGAAAGTTGGTTCCTTTTACAAACAGATGAAGTTTGCGTTGGTTGCCTGCCGGTGAAAAGATTTGTTCTGCAAAGGTTTGGGTGAGCGATTCATTTTGATGAAAGATGGAATTATACCAATGCTCTTTCATGCGTTCCAGTTCTGCCCGCGGGTCACCATCGGTGGGCACAAACGAGAGCCAGCAAATACCCCGATCGGTGGCTCCGATCAGCGTAAGCCCGAATTGCGTTTCGTGAAATCCATACTCCACACGAATACCGGCACCACTCAATTTATATTCCTGGGGTGTTACGGCCTCCAGCGTGGTAAACAAATCGTACACCCGCGACTGGCTGGAAAGCCCCGCTTGTTCGGCCGCCTCTACCAGATTGCGCGACTCTGCCAGCTTTTTCTTCAGAAAATCTACCGTAAGAAACTGAAGGAAGCGCTTGGGGCTGATGCCCGCCCATTCGGAAAAAATGCGCTGAAAATGAAAGGGCGAGAGGTGCACTTTCTCGGCCACCTCATCCAATTCGGGCTGACGTTGAAAGTTGTACTCCAGGTAGCGGATAGCCTCCTCTATTCTGCGGTAATTGATATGCTCTTCGCTGGTCACCACCATAAAGCTATTGTTTTTTAACGACACAAAATTGCCCTAACTGCGCCAGGCGCTCAACCTGCTTCTTGCGCTCTTTTCCAGATCAGAAATTTTTCACGCTGACAGTGGCCGCAGGGCCGGTAGCCTGCCTGCAGCGCTTCGGCCTCATTTCTAAAGAACACACGGTTTTGCCTTTTCATCTTTCTGCCCGAGCGGCAGTGCAGGGTGCCAAAAATTTTCAATGGCCCATTGCCCGCCAGGGTTATTTGCCCCTTGCGGATGAGTTTGCTAGCGGAGTTGCCCAGGTTAATGTGCTGCCACATCACTTTATGCCGCATCGTGAAAAATAATGCCCAGCGCATAGCGCTCTCCTTTGCGCACTTCGCTTACGCCATGTTTTACATGGGCTCGGTAATATCCTCTTGTCCCTTTTACAGGTCGAAAGTGAGTAGTAAAAACGAGGGCATCGCCCAGGGCTGGTATGATCACCTCTGCTTTCGATTGTGCCCGCGGCACCTGTTCGGTCAGCACCCATTCTCCTCCCTCGTAGTCGTGTTGGTGTTGCGATAAGGCAAAGGCCACCTGAAAGGGAAAGTACACCGAACCGTACAGGTCCTGGTGCAACGTGTTAAACCCACCCTGTTCATAGCGCAGAATCAGCGGTGTGGGCCGCATTTGCTTTTGTTCATGGCAGTGTGCGATAAAAGCGGCATGTTGGGACGGGAAGCGTACCTGTTCTCCCAATACTTCCATCCAGCGGTTGGCCACAGGTGCCAGCAACGGATACAGTTGTTCGCGCAGGCTTTGAACAAGGGCTGGCAGTGGGTAGGTAAAATATTTGTATTCGCCTCTGCCAAAACGATAGCGCTCCATGTTGATTACGTTACGATACAGTGCCGGTTGGTTATATAAATGCCGAAGTTCTGCACAGGTTTGCTCGTTCAGCAAACGCGGCAGCAATGCATATCCTCTCGTGTTGAGCGATTCTTCCAGGTGCGGAAATGTTGGAAATGAGGTACTCACCATGTCACAAAGTTGTATCTAACGGCAACGCCCGTTCAACCCGATTCTTGCTGTTTATGTCTTTTTTCGCGGTTGTGGCTCCCAGATTAACCTGGTAAACATGCTGAATCGTTGCGTTTCGCGATTAACGGGTACACCGCTGATAATGCCCACCAACAAGTGATCGGAGATGCACAACCGCATCTGTGGGCGCAACGTTGCTGCCCACCGGCTGTCGTAAGATTTGTTGATCTCAAGACCCACAAAGTTGCGGGTGCCGGGAATCATGTAGTGTACGTTGGTGTTGATTTTATACGATGAAGAAAGTTGCTCATTGGCCAATTTGATTTTGGGACCAGAGTAAACAAGGGTGTGCCAATTGTTGCCAAACCTTTTGGCGGCAACCACAAACGGGTTAAATAAATTTCCGCCCAGCCCGGCTTGGGTAGTTGCTTCGTTGTAAAACAAGATTTCGTTAATGTAACCTACCGCCATCGACATCTTGTTTTTCTGCGACACACAAAACGACCATTGAAGGGCTGTCTTCAGACTCTCCACACGGCTTTTGGGTATGGGCGCCAACTCGCCATTTCTGCTAAAAGGCGCCACCCATGTTACCGGTACTTCCACTTCCAAACCCAAACGGTCAACAGGCGCAAATTCATATTCTATCAGGGCTTCGTAGGTGTCGTACGTCAGGTGGTCGGTAATGCCGAAACCAAAGTTCCACTCTTTTTCTCCCTTTCGTGCGCCCAAATCCCGAATCAGGTCAATATAAAGTGGTTCGGCATGCAGCACTTTGTCGGGTTCTTTTTGTTGTACTTCTTCAATGTATAAGCTATCCAGAAGATGATCTTCTTTAGGAAGTTGCGCAAAGGCTTGGGTTGTGAAAATGAGACAAATAAAAAATAGGATGTAACGCATAGCGAGCGCTGTTAAAGTGTTAAATGTTAATTAAAATAAAATTGGGTGGTCTGGCTGCCAGACCATGTACATGAAGGAAAGGGGACCGTTAGGCCCTGGGGGGTGGGGCGGGAAACCGCAGGCAGGCCGATGAGTTGCCCGGAAGGAAAGCGGTAGCTTGATTTACGTTGGCAACAAATGCCGGTGGGTTAATGGCAACTGAAGACGCAGGCGAGAATACGATGATCCCAATTTTTGCACTTATACTGTTATTGGTCTCGTCTGAGCCCGATTCTGGTATCAGGTTATCGCAGTCGAATAGTTCTTCGCCCACCAATTCCACCAGGCTGTCGATTTCATTGTTATAACCTACCTCATCCGAACCTTTTTCCGGAAGTTGAACCATGGGATCGATACAAAGATTCAACAAGCACAGCAGCAGCAGCCCGCTGATGACGCGGGTGCGAAGCGAAAAACGGGTTGATTCGATTGGTCTCATTACATTACCGAAAAAGAGTGAACGAATTTCCCTTACTTTGGTTTCGAAAATGTCGTCCGCAAAAATAGCAATCCCGCCCAACTTTAGCTTTCATCAAACGCTTTCCTTTCTTCAACGTTCGCCACGCGAGTTGCTGCACCGGGTAGATGAATACCGTGTATGGAAAGCGTTGCGGTTGGTACACAAAAACTTGTTGATATCGGTGGCCCAAAGTGGTGATTATCTACAGATCGATTTTGTAAATGCTCACCCCACCAGCGAGGAGAAACGCCTGGTGAAGCAATACGTTTCGGAGTGGTTCGACCTGGAGACAGACCTGAAGCCTTTCTATGCCATGGCCCGCAAAGATGGTTTGCTGAAAGAGCTGGTAAAAAAGTACCGCGGCTACCGAATAGTGGGCCAACCCGATTTATTCGAATCATTGATATGGGCAGTGCTGGGCCAGCAAATCAACCTGGCCTTTGCCTACACATTGAAGCAGCGCTTTGTGCGGCAGTGGGGAGAGAAAATTGCTTTCGATGGCATCGACCACTTTCTTTTTCCCATGCCCCAGCGGGTAGCGGGCTTGACAGATGCAGACTTGTTGCCACTCCAATTCTCCCGGCAAAAAAGCAAATATACCATAACGATTGCCGAGGCCTTTGCAAGCGGAGTTGTTTCGAAGGAAAAGCTGCAGCATCTATCGCTGCCGGAAGCCAAAGAAGAGTTAATGAAAATAAAAGGGGTTGGCAACTGGACGGCTAACTATGCTTTGATGAAAACCTTTCGCTACCCCGATGCTTTCCCGTTAGAAGACGCAGGCGTGCACAATGCCATTAAGAACCTGAAAGGGCTGAAAGAAAAGCCGAGCCTGGAAGAGGTGAGACGCGTGTTTAAAAAATATAAAGGTTGGGAGGCCTACGCCACCCTTTACTTGTGGAAGAGTTTGTAAGATCAGGCCGGTGGCTGGGCGGCATCGTTGATCTTCAAGGCAAACAATACCGGCCAGTACTTTCCGGTTACCAAAAATGTTTTGCTCTTTTTTTCGTAGGCAATACCATTTAACACATCGGCACTCGGGTTCATTCGCAAAATGCGGTTCCATAAGTCGGCCAGGTCCATCTTCCCAACTACCTTGCCTGTAGCAGGATCTATTTTCAGAATGAATTGAGTTTGCCATTGGTTGGCATACACATAACCGTCAATAAATTCCAGTTCATTCAGGGCTTTGGCTTCGGTTGCATTTTCTCTCACCGTTACCGTTTTCACTTCCTGAAGCGACAGCGTATCAAGAAAGCGAAGGGTAGAGGAGCCATCGCTTACAATCAGGTGGTTGCCATCGCTGGTAATGCCCCATCCTTCGTGGTTGTAAGTAAATTCAGATAGCTTGTTGAAGGTACGCAGATCGTACACAAAGCCAACATTGCTTTGCCATGTAAGCTGGTATACCTTGTTGTTCAAGATGGTAATACCCTCACCAAAGTATTGATCGTTCAGCACTACTTTTTTGTCTTGCTCACCGGTGGTGATGTTTACCTTAGCGATCCAGGAGCCTTTTTGTCCGGTGCTCTCATACAATTCTCCGTTATGTACGGTAAGTCCCTGGGTAAAAGTATTGATGTCGTGCGGGAAGGCCTTCACCAACGTATAGGAAATGATGGGCACTACATTTTCCTTGGTCTCTTTGTGGGCCGAACAACCGAACAGCAGCATGGAAGCACCCGCGCAGAACAGAGCAATTTTCATGAACATACAAATTCAGTACGCAAGATAGCAAACACGGCATTTGCATTGCAATATACACCCGCTGTGTAAAGTACCACGCCCCGGTGTTACTTCAAACTTTTCAGGAAGGCGAGACTTTGTGGAATTTGCTGCTCCGACCGCGAAGATTCGTCTTCAATGAAGAAATGTTTTACACCTGCGGCTTTGGCTTCTTTCATAATAGCGGCAATACCTACATCGCCTGTGCCCAGCACCACGTTGGTTTCCACATCGGCCCGGCCAAAGGCGTTACCCTGGGTGCCGGGTTTGCGGTCTTTCAGGTGCATCAGCTCGAAGCGGCCGTTGTATTTTTTTAACAACGCTACCGGGTCCTGGCCTGGGTGTTTGATCCAAAAAACATCCATTTCAAATTGGAGGTGTTTTTTGTCTACGCTGGTAGCCAGGTAGTCGAAGAGGGTGCCTTGTGCGTGCGGACGGAATTCATAGCCGTGCGGATGGTAGCACAACTGCACACCATTATCGCTCAGAAGTTTACCCGCGTTTCCAAGCACCCCGATGGCGCGATTCATATCTGCCACCGTGAAGTCATCTCCATTATGGGGAATCCAATAGCACACCACGTAATTTACGCCCCAGGCCTTGGCGTTTTGCAACACTTTGGAGGCGTCTTTTTCCAGATCGTTGAAGTCGGCACCGATGGCCACCATTTTCATTCCGCGGTCGGCAATCATTTTCTGGAACTCAGGAATCGTGAGGCCATAGGTGCTGCCACCTTCCAGCTCTTTTATTCCCATCGCTTGTATTTTATCCAAGGTGCCCGCCACATCTTTGGGCATTTGTTCGCGCAGGCTGTACAACTGTAAACCTATTTCGGGTTGGGCAACTACCGGGTTCAGGCACGCCATCGTCAGGCAGATAAACAGCAAGGGGATTAGTAATTTTTGCATAGCCGTTGTTGGAATGATTCGGAATATCTCCATTTATTTCATGATTCACAATCCATTTTTATTTTTCCCACGTTACTTGCCTGCAGGGCGCATTTATGCTTTACATTTTTTTTGGCGATAGATGACAAAACTCATGGCAGGGGGAGAGATAAACCGCCACATTTGGATACTAAAAAAAAGAGTGCGTATGAAAACCAGAGAATTTGTAAAAGCAGAAGAAAACCTGAAGATTGAAAGCGAAAAAAGATTTCAGCGCAAAATGAAGCGACCACAAGTTGAAAAGCTTACCTTGCTGAAAGAGACAAAAAAGCCCGGATCAAAAAAGCGCTGAGTTTTTTGATTCAATAGCTAAAATTCAAGTACTGCCATGAAATGAGCATCAAACTGGCTATGTTCAAAGCGATGTTAAATAACCGAACATTGTAAAGCGGACGAGTTTCAAAACCTGCGAATTTCGTGGAACCATAAAAACAAAATCATTAACAGATGAAAGTGAATGTGCAGGGCATTGGGGTAACACCCCGGCAGGATCTGCTGGACCTGATTAACGATAAGCTGAACAAACTGGAACGCATCAGCGACCGCATTGTAGAAGCTAAGGTAATTTTGCGGGTTGAAAAGTCGACCGACCGCAGCAACAAGCAAGTGGAAGTTCGTTTGGCCATTCCCGGCAACGATATTTTTGTGAAAAAGCAGGGCGAATCGTTCGAGGAGGTAGTGCAAAAAACAACGGACACGCTACAGCGCGAGCTGAAAGACTGGAAAGAGAAAAACGGGCATTAATCTGTAGCTGCCTTAGGGCAGGTAAAAATCGAACACCAGGTTGTTCATACATTTAAAGTGCCCCTTTGGGCACTGGGCATGGCCAATTTTTGAACATGGCCTGCAGGCAAGTTTGTTGTTTTCCAACACGGTAAACCGCGTACGATAGGGGTACATGCCAAACAGCGGAATGGTATTACCCCAGATGCTGAAAATTTCTTTTTTGAAGGCAGCGGCAATGTGCATTAAGCCTGTGTCGTGGGCAAAAACATAGCGTGCCTGCTTTACCAGACTGGCCGATTGGTTCAGGTTAAACTTGCCGCACGCATTGTAGATGATTGTTTTTTTGCCCAACTCTTTCAACCCTTCTTCGAAAGGGATGGAACTCTCCTGCCGCTCGAAAAAGGCCTGAATCTTCTCACCGTTTTCTGCATCCTCCTTCCCTCCCAGCAAAACAATCGGCTTGTTTATTTTATCACATAGTTCAATCATTCGGTTCAGCGGCAACTTTTTGGTGGCGTGTTGTGCGCCTATTGCATAAGCCACGTAGCCGTTGCGGAAGCCCTCCGGCAGCCACTCCATCGGCACCTCGTCTTTTTCAGGAATAAAATAGTCCAACCCCAACGAATCGTTTTTTACACCCAGAGGTGCAGCAGCCGCCAGGTAACGCTCAACAATATGTTGCGAGGGAAGCTTGTTGATTTTCAGGTTCACCATCAGCCATTTTTCCCAGTTCAATTTGTTGAAACTTTGGGAGCGCACACCCAATTGCAGCTTGATGAGCAACGTGCGCAGGTTGTGGTGAAGGTCTACCACAAAATCGAATTTCTCTTTCTTCAGCTCTGCCACCAGTTGGCCGAGGCTGCCCTGCAGGTAGTGCATCTTGTCGATGTAGGGGTTTTCTTCGAACAACGCGCTGAATTGCGGCTTGGTGGCAAAGTGCACCTCGGCATTTTCTACCTGTGTTTTGATAACGCGCACCACTGGTGTGGTAAGCACAATATCGCCTATGGAGGAGAACCGAAGAATTAAGACCTTCATGAAGCAGCCAAAATAACTCCTCGTTTTGTTATTTTAGAGAGTTTAAACGCAATTTCTACTTAAACTTCTTTTGGTATGAATTATTGGTTGATGAAAACAGAGCCGGACACCTTTTCGTGGGCCGATTTGGAAAAGGCAGGCAAAGCCACTTGGGACGGTGTGCGCAACTTCCAGGCACGCACCCACCTGAAGGGTATGAAAAAAGGCGATCTAACTTTTATTTACCATACGGGCGAGGAGAAAGCAGTGGTGGGCATAGCCCGTGTAGAGAAAGAATTCTACCCTGAGCCGGGGGATAAAGACTGGGTGGTGGTAGACATCAAACCCGAAAAGAAACTAAAAAAACCCGTTACGCTGGCGCAGATAAAAGCCGATGGCGACCTTGCTGATATGGTGCTGGTGCGTGCCGCGCGGCTGTCGGTGCAGCCGGTTAAGAAAGAAGAGTTCGATCGGATTGTGAAAATGAGCGAAGCGAAATAGCATGGGTTTACGTGGTGTTGCTCTGTTGCCGTTTGTTCTGGTTGCCTTGCTGTTGGCCACCCACCCAAATGCTGATGCACAATTTCAGCAAAGGGTGCGCTACGAGCGTGGGCAAACCAATTCCGATAACGCCTGGGCCCTGGTACCCATGAAAGAGCACGGGTTGGCACTGGTGCGCGACAAAGAAAAATACCGCAACGGACTGCGCTTGCACGAAGTGATTCTGCTGGACACGGCCCTGCATGAAACCGATAGCCTGGAGTTGGAACTGCCCAACCGCCTGAACATGGTAGGTTATGATTATGCCAACGCCTCGCTCTACCTGCTCTTCCGCGAAGGCGAGACAGACGATGGCGACCTGAGCCTGGTTACCATTACGCTGGCCACCAAAGCGGTACATCGCACAGAAATCAAACACGAGTTTACCCTGAAGCTTACCCATTTCTGGGTAGTGGGCCCTAACATTGCGCTGGGCGGCTATGCCAACCGCGAACCGGCCGTGCTGCTGTACCAGCCGCAAGCCGAGCAGTTGAAAGTAGTGCCGGGCTTCTTCACCTCCGAAACCGAATTGCTCGACCTGCGCCCCAATCAAAACAACACCTTTAATACACTAACCGTTAACCGCACCCAACGCGCTGAAAAAAAATTGGTACTGCGCACGTTCGACCAGGATGGCGTGCAACTGCTGGAAGACCAGATTGACATTGACGATGACAAGACCGTGTTGAGCGGCCTCACCAGTTCACTCTTGCGCGATGAGTTGATGGTAACTGGCACCTACACCGTTGGCACATCGCGCCAGGCATCGGGTGTGTTTTCTGTGATGGTGGACCCGTTTAGAAGCCAGCCTGTAAACTACTACGACTTTGCCCAACTTCCCCATGCGCTTGATTTTATGAGTGCCAAAAGGGCCTTTAAAATCACCGAAAAATCCAGGCGAGACCGCCTGCATGGGCGCAACCCCGATTACCGTTGTTACGCTGCGTCCGTCAGGTTAGATGAATACAGCGAGGGCTTTCTGTTGCTAACCGAGTTATACAACCTGTCGTCTGGCATGAACAGCTATCCCTACCAGGGCAATCCCTATGCCACACCGTATGGCTATTATCCATTCACACCTTACGCCAGCAGATTTTATAACTCGCCCTACTCGTACTACAATCAGTTGCAAAACAGCGAGGTTACCGTGCTGCAATCGCTGGTTGTTTCGTTCGATGCCGAGGGCAAAGTGGATTGGGGCCATAGCCTGAAGCTGGAAGGAAAACGCAAGGCTGCTCTGGAGCAGGCATCGGATTTCTGGGCCACCACCGACAAAATTGTGATTGCTACCAAAAAGGAAAGCGAGATTTTGGTGAAGGCACGGTTTAAAAACGATGAGGTGCAGGCAGATACGTTGGCGGTTTTGCTGAAAGAGCCGCACGAGGTGGTGCGCAACGAATCGAAGGATGATGAGGGCATTCGTTTCTGGTACGATCATTTTTTCTACGTCTGGGGCTACCAGGCTGTAAAAGATCCGCTGATAGTGAACAGTGAACGTACCCGCTCTGTTTTCTATGTAGTGAAACTGGATGTTAGGTAGAAATCTGACGATACTTTTACTTCTATTGGGTAGCGCCCCCATGGCCATAGCGCAGTTAACGCAAAACGGGCGCTACGAAATGCCCCTGGCCGATAGCGAACGCGACCCCTTTCAAACCATTAGCCTGGGGTACAATGGCTTGTTGATGCATCGAAGGCTGGACGGCAGCGAGGAAGATCAGATTGAACTGATTCGGCTGGACACTGCGCTTACCGAGGTATGGCGCGGCTTCATACCCATTAACGCACAACTGTCGCTGCTACATGCCGAATACAAAGACGATTTTGTGTTCCTGCTGTTTAAGAATCAACAACAGGCACAAGCAGAGTTTCTGATTGCTGCAGTGCAAACCGATAAGGGCGAGTACGGCAGCTACACAGTGAACAACATCATACCCTTTAACCCCACGGAGTTTGTAATCACCAACGAAGCTGCATTGATCGGGGGCTACTTCAACTACCGGCCGCTCATACTGCATTTTCACTTTCAAACGCGGCAATCTAAAATTCTGCCTGGCTTTTTTAACGAACCCGGTGAGCTTACCCAGATTAAGCCGCATGAAGATGGTACGGTAGATGTGATTGTGAGTGCCAAAAATTTTGAACGCAGAAAGAGCTTGTGGATACGTACTTACGATGGCCCCGGAAACCTTGTAAAGACCATTGTGCTTCAACCAGATGATGACAAGAACCTGATTTTTGGGCGCTCGCTCAAAACCAAAGGTGGGCAGCAGGTAGTGGCCGGTGTATATGGCCGATATACGGAATACTCGCGTGGCGTATTTGTAGCCCGCATCAACGAGTATGGGGAGTATGCCATTAACTACTACAATTTTGGCGAGTTGCAACGATTTTTTAATTACATGAAAGCCAAACGCGAGCAGCGCGTGAAAGACCGCATTGAGCGGAGGAAGATCAAGGGCAAAAAACTGCGGTTCAACTATCGTATTCTGGTGCAGGAGCTGATACCCTATGGCGACCAGATCATCATGCTGGGTGAGGCCTTCTATCCGCATTATTCCTACCCCAACAACCGAACCATGGCGGGCATGCCGGTAATGCCCCGCTTCTACAACAACCCCCTGGTGCGGGGCGAAATGATTTTCGATGGTTACCAATACACCCACGCGGTGGTAATCGGTTTCGATAAAAACGGCAAACTGCAATGGGACAACAGCTTCGAGATTAACGATGTGCGGCCCATGCAGCTACAACAGTTTGTGAAGATAGCTGCCGACCAGGAGCGGATTGTGCTGCTCTACCTTTTCGAAAACACGTTGCGCAGCAAGATCATTAAAAACTCGGAGGTGCTGGAAGGAAAAACGTTGGATGCCCTCCGTGCGCGCTTCACCAACGACATTGTGAAACCGAAAGACACAGAAAAAAGCAGCCTCGACTACTGGTATCCCGGGGTATTCTTCGCCACGGGTATACAAAATGTAAAAAACCTGCGCGAAGAGGGTGTTACCATCAACCGCAGGGTGTTTTTCATCAATAAAATCGTTTACAAGTAGGCAGCCACCGCGCCTATTTGTTATCTTCGCGCTCGGCATGCGGAAAAAACTCATTTTCGACTCCGATCAGCTCGACATCACGCTCAGCCGCCTTTCCCATCAATTGATTGAAAATCACGGTAATTTCACCAACACCGTTATTCTGGGTCTGCAGCCGCGCGGCATTTTTCTGGCAGAATTCATTCACAAAAAGCTGGAGAAAGAAACCAAAACCCAGATACCACTGGGCTACCTGGACACCACCTTCCACCGCGATGATTTCCGCAGACGCGAAGTGCCTGCCAAAGCCAGCGAAACCAAGGTGCCTTTTGTGATTGAGGAGAAGAACGTGATTTTGATAGACGATGTGTTATACACCGGCCGTACGGTGCGTGCCGCCCTCGATGCCATGATTGCCTTCGGGCGACCGGCCAAAGTGGAGTTGCTGGTGCTGGTAGACCGCAAACATACGCGCGATCTGCCCATAGCAGCCGACTACATTGGCATGAACGTGCAAACCCTGGACACCCAGCGCGTGCTGGTAGAGCTGGAGGCGCAAGGCCACAAGCAAAATAAAATCTGGTTAATTAATAAGGACTAACAACTATGTCGAAGCTGAGCCAAAGACATCTCCTGGGCATCAAAAACATCACCCGCGAAGATATCGAGCTCATCTTTGAAACGGCCGATAATTTCAAAGAGGTCATCAACAGGCCCATCAAGAAGGTACCCTCGTTGCGCGATGTTACCATTGCCAACGTTTTTTTCGAGAATTCTACCCGTACCAGGCTGTCGTTCGAGCTGGCGCAAAAACGCCTTTCGGCCGATGTGATTAATTTTTCCGCATCGAACAGTTCGGTGAAAAAAGGCGAAACCCTGCTGGACACCGTAAACAACATTCTGGCCATGAAGGTGGATATGATTGTGATGCGCCATGCCAGCGTAGGCGCCCCGCACTTTCTGTCGAAGCACATCAAGGCCAACATTGTAAACGCAGGCGATGGCACCCACGAGCATCCTACCCAGGCGCTGCTTGATACATTTTCTATCCGCGAGAAGCTGGGCAGCGTAAGCGGCAAAAAGGTGGCCATTATTGGCGATATTCTTCATTCGCGCGTGGCGCTGTCAAACATCTTTGCCCTGCAGAAGCTAGGGGCCAAGGTAATGGTATGCGGCCCACCTACTTTGCTGCCTAAATTTATTAGCAGTCTGGGCGTTCAAGTAGAATTGGATGTGCGCAAAGCCCTGGCGTGGTGCGATGTGGCAAACGTATTGCGTATACAACTGGAACGCCAGCAGATTAAGTATTTCCCTTCCCTGCGCGAGTATACCTTGTACTATGGCATCACCAAAAAAATGCTCGATGGGCTGAAAAAAGAAATTGTATTGATGCACCCCGGCCCCATCAACCGCGGGGTGGAACTAAGCACCGATGCGGCTGACTCCATGCATTCCATCATTCTCGATCAGGTAGAGAATGGGGTGGCGGTGCGAATGGCGGTGCTGTACTTGTTGGCTGGAGCCAACTAGCGGGCGATTGGGTTCTGTTCGAGATGTGTGATTGTCGAGCTCCGATAAAATGGAATTGTAATCCCGAGTACCACCGCAGCCGGGAATTTGCTAATACGCCCGCACTAACTTCCCTTCCATGTAATTAATGTAGGCCTTGTTGGCTACGCGCGTGCCGCCCCGGGTGGGGAAGTTTCCGGTAAAGTACCAATCGCCTGAGTGGTGCGGAATAGCCTTATGCAGGTTTTCAACGGTTTGGAAAACCACTTCCAGTTCTGCCTTCATGCCGGCAGGGCGAACGATGTCGGTAATTTTCTCTGAGATTTCCTCCGGTGTAAACTGCTCGTACAAACGCTTCACGTAGTTTTCAGGATTCTCTTCGTTCAGTGCGCGTGTACATTGTTCATACACTTCGCCCAGTAAATATTCTTTGCCTTGTTCCTTTATCAATTGAATCATGGCGCGGAAAGCCACAAAATCTCCCAGGCGGCTCATGTCTATGCCGTAGCAATCGGGAAAGCGAATTTGAGGGGCGGACGATACTACCACGATTTTCTTTGGTTGCAGGCGGTCGAGCATTTTAAGAATACTTTTCTCCAGCGTGGTGCCTCTCACAATCGAGTCGTCTATTACCACCAACGTGTCTTTGCCTTTGTTTACCACCTCAAAAGTAGTGTCGTATACGTGGGCCACCATGTCATCGCGGTGGTCGTCATCGGCAATGAAGGTGCGCAGTTTAACGTCTTTCAAAACAATTTTTTCTACCCGCGGCCTGAATGAAAGAATTTCATCAAGCGAATCTACCGAAGGCTTTCCTTCCAGAATGATTTCTTTTTGTTTACTGATAAGGTAATCTTCTATGCCGGCCATCATGCCCAAAAAGGCAGTTTCTGCCGTGTTGGGTATGTAAGAGAAGATGGTGTTCTTCAAGTCGAAGTTGATGGCTTTCAAAATCTGAGGCACCAATAAGCGGCCCAGCTGTTTTCGTTCTTTGTAGATCTGCGGGTCGGTGCCGCGCGAGAAATATATGCGTTCGAAACTGCACGAAGTTTTTTCGAGTGGCTGCAGAATCTGATGCTGGCCGTACTCGCCATTTTTATTGATGATGAGCGCATGCCCCGGTCTGATTTCTTCAATCTGTTCGTACTGCACATTGAAGGCCGTTTTGATGGCTGGCTTTTCCGAGGCCACTACCACCACCTCGTCATCGGCATAAAAGTAGGCGGGGCGTATGCCTGAGGGATCGCGCACCACAAATGCCGACCCCGAGCCGGTAAGTCCCGCCATGGTATATCCGCCATCGAAGTCTTTGCAGGCACGCTTCAGCACACGCTGCAGGTCCAGTTCGTTTTCAATGATCTCGGATATTTCGCTGTTGCTGTACTGGCCTTTATATTTTTCGAACGTGGCCTGCACTTCTTCATCTAGAAAGTGGCCAATTTTTTCCATCACCGTAACCGTATCAACCTTTTCTTTGGGGTGCTGGCCCAGTTCGAGTAGTATGTTAAACAACTCGTCTACGTTGGTCATGTTGAAGTTGCCGGCCATTACCAGGTTACGGCTGCGCCAGTTGTTTTGGCGCAGAAAAGGGTGCACGTTTTCAATGCTGTTGAGCCCGTGCGTGCCGTAGCGCAAGTGGCCCAGCCACAATTCGCCCGTAAAGGCCACCTTCTCTTTGAGCCATTGTTCGTTCTTAAATTTCTCCTTCCCCTCCTTCTGGGCGTTTTTATACTTCTTCCCTATTTTCTTAAATAGGTGGGCAACCGGCTGCGCTTTTACCGAGCGGTAGCGGCTGATGTATCGAAAACCCGGTTTTTGGTCTATTTTAATGTTGGCTACACCGGCCCCGTCTTGCCCGCGATTGTGCTGCTTCTCCATGAGGATGTACATTTTGTTCATGGCGAAGGCGGTGCCGTACTTCTCGATGTAATACTGGAGGGGCTTGCGCAGGCGTATCAGGGCTATGCCGCACTCGTGAAGTATCTGGTCGCTCATGGGTGTGGTCGCTAAAGCACAAAGTTAACCTTATTCACCCAACCCATCAAAAGTCCGGGATGGAAGAAAAGGTACAATAGCATGATAACCAGAATCAGCGCCAAAAGATTTGCTGCGAGCGAACTTTGTTTGGGAACATTTCCGGCTGCCGCCTTTTGAATAAAAAGGGCATAGGGCAGTTTCAGGTAGAAGAACAGCGAGGTAACGGTGGTGAGCAAACCCACCCCAAAAAGGAAAGCGTAGAAAATCTGTTCTGTTTCGCGAAATTTTTGCCACAGCGCGGTAAATACAAACAACTTGGCCATAAAACCGGCTGTTGGCGGCAGCCCCACCAACGACACCAGGCCAAGGGTAAGGCACACCGATGGAAACAGCAATGACACGCCTTTGCCTGCCAGGGCTTTGAAATCGGTGGTAACGAATGCATCTTCCACCTGCCGGATGCCGAGGAATGCCAGGAAATTCATCAACACCAAAATGGAAGCATAGAAAAGGGTCATCCGGTAGCCTTCGGGCGAGTGGGTAGCCACCACGGCCAGCAACATACCCGCCTGTGCGATGGAGGAATAGGCCATCATGCGCTTGATGTTGGTCTGGGCCAATGCACCCAGGTTGCCTACCACCAACGAAAGCAGCGCAATGCACCCGACTATCAGCGACCAATCCACTGGCGACTGGCCAAAAAGTTGGAGCGACACCACGAAGCGCGCCAATGTGCCCACACCTGCCAGCTTTGGCACCACCGAAAAGAACGCCACCAGCGGGGTGGGCGATGCTTCGTACACATCGGGCGCCCAAAAATGAAATGGTGCGGCTGCGATCTTGAAAAGAAATCCTGCCAAAGTAAGCAGGCCCCCTATCCAAAACAGGGGCGATGCCTGGTTTACCAGACCCTCGGCAAATGCAGTTGTCGTAAAGTCGAGCGAGCCTGTAAGCCCAAAAAGGTAAGAGATGCCGAAGATCATGATGGCGGTGGAGGCGCTGCCATACAAAAAATACTTCCAGGCTGCTTCCGCATTTCTTTTGCCGGGGGCAAGCCCCGTGGCCAGCACATAAGAGGGCAGCGAAATAAGTTCAAGGGAGAGTAGCAGCACGATGAAGTTCGAACTCATCAGCAAAAGATGCGTGCCCAGCAGCACCGATAGCACCAGCAGGTAATATTCAGCACCTCTCTTCCGGGTGTGATCGATGAAAAGTGTAAGTAGCGTGCCTGCACTGGCCAGCATCTTGAAGTAAGATGCAAAGGATGATTGTGTGAACGCACCGTTGAAAAGATTCTGAGGTTCATGTGGCCAGGTGAACAGCGTGGCTGCCGCGGATGCAACGACCACACCGGCCGCAACCAGGTAGCTGAGTTTGCCGGCAGATTTGCGCACAAGTGAAACGCCCAGCAACAAGATGATTCCAACCAGCAGCAACCACTCGGCCGTTACCAGGCCTACACTTTGTTGAATGTCCAAAAGTTGCTGATGTGTGGTGGCTTTCACGTACCGCTGTTATTGTGGTTGTACAAATAACTGCAGGTAAGCCGCCACCCCGTTGGCAAAAGAAGCCAGGTAGTTGATTAAGGTTTGGGGGAAGATGCCCAACACAAATATCAACACGGCCAACAGCAGACACATACCGCGCTCACGCCACGTCATGTCATACAAAGAGCCTTCTGCTTTCTGAGCAAAGGCGCCAAAGAACATGCGTTGTATTAGCCACAGGCAATAGGCGGCACTCAGAATCAGCCCGGTAATTGCCACGCCCGTAATCCAGACGGGAACCACTTGCGAGCGGAACGCTCCCATAAAAACCATCACCTCTCCAATAAATCCGCTGAAGCCCGGAAGCCCCATGGTGGCCAGAAACGCCACTAAAACAATACCTGTATAAAAGGGCATTTTAGCAGCAAGGCCTGAGTAGTTGCTGATGTGTCGGTCGTGGGTGCGATCATACAACACACCGGCAATCAAAAACAACAAGGCAGAGATGAGTCCGTGACTGGTAAGCTGAAACAATGCACCCTGTATTGCTTCGGTAGTGGCTGCCGCCAGGCCCAGCAACACAAAACCCATGTGCGATACCGAAGAGTACGCAATCAGGCGTTTAACGTCTTTGGCCGCCAGGGCGTTCAGTGCTCCATATACGATAGACAGTGCGCCTATGCCCGCCACCAACGCGCTGAAATGAACGGCTGCATCGGGAAACAGCGGGTAAGCCATGCGTAGCAAGCCATAGGCGCCAATTTTCAGTAACAATGCCGCCAGTATAACCGATATGGGTGTAGAAGCCTCCACGTGGGCATCGGGTAGCCAGGTGTGCAACGGCACCGCTGGCAACTTAATGGCGAAGCCAACCAGCAACAGTAAGAAGGCCCAGTAGCGCGCTGAGTAGCCCGTAAGGGTCCATGGATTGTCGGGGTGTAAAATGCTTCCTGGCTCCAGACTTCCCGGTTCCCACAGTTCAAGCAGACTAAAGGTGTGAATAACCGTTCCATCTGTCTGTACTCTTGACGACAAGTACAGACCGATGATAACGATCAATATGAGAATAGAACCGAGAAGGGTATAAAGGAAAAATTTGATAGACGCATACTCCCGCCTCGGGCCGCCCCAAATGCCAATGAGGAAATACATGGGAAGCAGCATGAATTCGAAGAACAAATAGAAAAGCAGCATATCAAGTGCTGCGAAGCTGCCTATGACTGAGGCGTTGAGAATGAGCAAAAGTACAAAGTAGCCCCGTGGTTGTTGCGTAACATGCCACGATGCCACCACCGCAATACCCAACACCAAAACAGCAAGGGCTACCAGCGGCAGGCTCAGGCCATCCAGGCCTATCAGGTATTCGGCCTGCAACATACCCCAGTCGCCCAGTGTAACGGTAATCCAGGGTTTTGCTTCCAGTAACTGAATGCCTTCGGAAGCGGGCTGGTATACCTGAACAACTCTTAACAAAACGAATACCTGCAGAATGCTGGCTGCCAACGCCACGGTGCGATACGAGCCACTCCATTTAGAAGGAATGGTTAACAGCGCCAGCGCGGCTACCAGTGGAATGGTAATAAGAAGCGATATCAGGTAGTCATCCATCATTTTAAAAGCCAAAATAGAAAAATAACAAGCGCAATGACAGAACCCAGCACATAGGTTTGTACAGAGTTGCCTCCGCTCCAACGCAGCAGATTACCCACACCCTGCGACAGCCAGGCGATGCCGCGCACCGTGCCATCTACCACGTTACGATCGAACCAGGCCACCACATAGGCCAACGTTACTTTTATGATAACAAGGGCATGTAGAAAGCAATCAATCCATTTTCGGTCGATGCCGGCTATGGCAACACTTGTTCTTAGCGTTCCGTTGCGTATAATCTTTTGATAGCATTGATCGAGCCACGGCTGACTATCTCCCGTTGAAACGGGAAGCCTGTTTCGAAAAAAGAAATGAGCGCTTGCCAAAGCCAGCACTACCCACAACACCGAGGCCAGCGCGAGTGTGTCATTACTATGTAGTTCGATGCTCAATCCGCGGAGTAACCAGTTTTCAGTTTCGAAGGGATTGATTCCTGCAATCGGCCACATACTGCAGAGTGCCAGTATCACAACAGGGAAAAGCATTACAGCAGGCGTTGGGTGCGGATGCGAGGCATATTTCACCCGCGGTACTCGGGCAAAAATCAAATAGATCAATCGGTATGTGTACCATACTGTGGCAAACGATACCGCAAAAAACACCACTACCCACACCCATGCACGGTTGCTTATCAATTGAAGCAGAAGTGCTTCTTTGGAAAGGAAGCCCGAGAAAAACGGAAGACCAGCCAGCGCGGCACCCGCTGCCACAAAAGCCAGGAACGTGGCTGGCAATTGCCTGCGCAGGCCGCCCATAAAGAGCAGGTTTTGCGCTTTGTCAGGGCCCAGGTTGTGCAAGTGATGGATGACAACCCCGGCTGCCAGAAACAGGCACGCTTTGAAGAAAGCATGTGTGAACAGGTGGAAGAAACTTCCGCTCCATGCGCCTGCACCAATTCCCATTACCATCAGCCCCAGTTGCGAGAGAGTGGAGTAAGCTAACACCTTCTTGATGTCGGTGTGTCGCAGTGCGTACCAGGCACCATAAATGGATGTAAGCGCACCCGTTGCGGCTATGACCGTTAATGCGGTTTCGGGCAAAAGAACATGAACGCGCACCAGGAGGAAGACACCGGCTGCCACCATGGTGGCCGCGTGTATCAATGCTGATACCGGAGTGGGGCCTTCCATGGCATCGGGTAACCAGGTGAGCAGTGGGAATTGTGCCGACTTGCCGGCAACACCCAGCAAAATGAGCAATCCTATGGCCACCTGCCACCCATTGTTTGTCCAGCTAATGGTTTCCAGTTCTGCAAAAGACAATGTGCCTGCTTCGCGCCACAGCAAACACATGGCTACTAACAAACCGGCATCGCCTATTCTGTTCATAACAAACGCCTTGGTGGCGGCTGCAGCGGCCGAGGGGCGTTCGCGCCAGTGGCCAATCAACAGGTAAGACGACAGGCCCACCAGTTCCCAAAAAAAGAACATCTGTAAAAGATTGCCCGCCAGCACCAGGCCAAGCATCGAAAATGTAAAAAAGCCCAGCGCTGCGAAGTAGCGCCTTATGCCGGCTTCGCCCACCATGTAGCCCATGGAGTAGACGTGCACAAAGAATGAAATAAGTGGCACCAGCAGCAGCATGAGCAGCGTAACGGGGGTAAGCTCCAGCGAAAACACGATGGCTTTGTTGCCCAGGTAAAACCAGTTCCACGCAAAGCTCAAAGTGCCTTCACCCCAGTGATTGGCAAAAACTAGCAACGCAAAGAACAGGCTGATAAGCATGAAAGCCACCGAAAGCAACGGAGATAACCATGCCCGCCTTTTGCTAAGTGCGGCCGATGCTGCGGCCGACAGCAAGGGCAAGAACACCGTTAATGCAAGGGGTACGTTATCGAAAGGCGCAGTCATTACTTTTCCTGAAGTTCTTTGATCTGATCGGGAAGCGAGGTTTGGTAGAAATGATAAACGCGCAACACCAGTGCAATACCAACGGCTGCTTCGCAAACGGCCACCAA
>JBMOLS010000021.1:0-103417 GCA_049324055.1 Bacteroidota bacterium
ATAAGACCTAATTTGGTTTTGATTAACTTCGTTTCTGTTCTCATTTTCTGACAGTTTAATGGGTTTAACTTCATAGTTTCCACTTCTAAGTTAACCCAACTGTCAGATTAAGTCGAAACTACTTCAACTTACCGGTTCAATACCAGTAGAGCTTGGGAACTTGCCTACGCTTAAGTACCTGTACTTGTACACAAACAGTTTAACTGGAGGTATACCGGTCGAGCTTGGTAATATCCAGACACTCGTACAACTACTGCTTTTCAGTAACCCCCTTGGAGGGACAATACCCAATTCGTTCTCGAACCTTTCTAATCTAACGAGGCTTCATTTAAGTAATTGCCAATTGACGGGAGAAATACCACATCTGGGAAGACTCACCGAACTACAAGAACTCTACCTCGCCACCAATAGCTTTACACCAGGGCCTATTCCGTCTTGGATTCGGAACTTAACAAAATTGACTGATTTGCGACTCAGTGCAGCCAACCGCATTCAGGGTATTCCTTGGTGGATCGGTGAGTTGACTCTGTTGCGATATCTTTACTTGTCAACAAATCAACTGGATGGTCCTATACCCGAATCGGTAGGAAACCTGGCACAATTAGAGCACCTTTTTCTCCACACAAATAATTTGAGCGGCACTATTCCGTCTTCATTAGAAGGACTCGTAAAGTTGAAATATTTGTATTTAAACTTAAATGATTTAACAGGGACAGTGCCTCCTTCACTCGGTAAAATGTCTCAGCTCGAGCGACTAATTATCGACAATAACGCCCTAGAAGGAAATATTCCAAGCGCATTAGGTAAGTTGTCCAAATTAATATTCCTCTATGTTCACGCCAATAAGTTTACCGGGGCATTACCTGATTCATTGGGTTACCTCAATAGTCTTTACTATTTCATGGCGGGCTCTAATCAACTTACTGGATCAATACCGGCCAGCTTTAGCAATTTGAGGCAAATTAGAACTTTTGATGTGAGTTTCAATCAGCTTTCGGGCGATTTACCTTCGGGTTTATTCACAAATTGGCCCTATGCCGCCACAATTTACCTTGATCGAAATGCATTTTCGGGTCCGTTTCCGGATGTAAGCGGCCTTACAGTGATCCGCAATCTACGTTTTCATAGTAATCAGATTACGTCAGTACCTGCATCGCTACAGTCACGATCGGCCCTTGACTATCTATACATGCAGCAAAATAGAATTAAGGAGTTGCCCGATTTCTCCTCTCACGTAGACAAAGCCAATCTTCGTTTGTATGTTCAAGAGAATGAACTCGGTTTCGATCAGATTCAGCCCATGATAGGTGCAGGCATATATGCATTTACATATGCACCTCAGAAAGAAGTAACAGATGTATCATCTATTACTCTTGCGGAAGGGCAGCCATTGGTGTTAAGCAGTCGCCCATTGGGACCGGCAAGTTCTGTGGTATGGCAAAGGCAAAGCCCTGGGGGTGCATGGGAGACGCTTGCCAACGATGAAGATACTCAAACAAGCACGTATACCAGAAATGCAGCGACTGCCACCGATGAAGGTGTTTATCGTTGGCAGATGACAGATGCGCAGATAACATCTTTTACACTCACCTCTTGTGCAATAGCAGTAAAAAGTGCTACCCGGTTTACTCTTGACAACTGGGCCTTTCAATACCAATACGATGGTCGTAGAAGAATGATCGGTAAAAAAGTTCCGGGTGCGGATTGGGTGTGGATGGTTTACGATGACCGCGATCGCTTGGTGCTGACTCAGGACGGAGAACAACGAAAAGTCAACAAGTGGACATTCACCAAATACGTATGCACTGAACCGTCCCATCGTCAGCGGGTTGTACGATCATGGCTCGTTCGCCAGCCGGGATGAAATGGCCGCAAATGTGTCTACGTCTCAGTTCTTTGAAACGTTCTCTGCCACCGGAAGTTACTACGGATACACCAACAGCGTGTTCCCGAACGATCGTGCAAAAATGGAGGTACTGTCCGTTACGTATTACGATTCTTATGATTATCAAACTTTTTTTGGCCCATCATTTGGCTTCGTGCAAGGTGTGCTTGCTGACCAGGCAAATGCAACGAACCGCGTGAATGGATTGGTTACTGGCGCCATGCAACGTGTGCTGGGTACCGGAAGCATGCTACGTACCGCTACCTACTACGATGATAAGTACCGGGTAATACAAACGGTGAGTGAGCAATTTGAACGGGGAATAGAGCGCACGACCAATGTTTATGACTTCGTTGGCAAGTTGCTTCAAACCCAAACCTCTAGAGAAGACAAGTCCATTGCCTGGACCAATCTGGTTGGGGCCGAATTATACCAGGACGGGGCAAAGAAAATCGTCTCAACTATCGGATGGAACGCAGCGGCAACGAGTGTAGAACAGTTGGCGAGCGGACAGGATGGGTGGTTTGAATTTACGGCCGAGCGAACAGATAAGAGCGTTATAGTTGGTTTTGCGCCACCCAATAATGATGTGACCTGGACAACAATAAAATATGCATTCTACCTGGTGAATGGGTGCGCGACCTGCCCGGGCACTTTGCGTGTTATCGAAAACGGATCGGGAAGCAATCTGTTAAGTGGTACCAACTACTTCAGGGCTGGAGATGTTTTTCGCATTGAAAGAAGAGACGGCAAAATGTATTACTACCAAAACGGTGCCTTGCTGCTGCAACGAACCATGGTGCCTGACCCTATGGTTATAGATATTGCATTTTATCATTATGGAGTTACAGTAAGGGGATTGAACGCTTCTTTTGGAACTACCACTGACGAACTGCCTATTGCCAGGAATTTTAAATACGACCATGCCGGCCGTGTTTTAAAAACCTGGCATCAGTTAGGTGCGGGAGAGCCAGTACTGTTGAGTTCAAATGAATACAACGAACTGGGGCAACTCGTTGATAAAAAGTTGTATAACACAGATCCGGCAGAAACACCCGATGGGTCAAGACAGTTCATGCAAAGTGTTGACTACCGATATAACATCAGGGGCTGGTTGACCCACATTAATAATAGCCAACTCATAGATGGCGTTACCAATGATGATGCGGATGCCACTTATGGCGATTTGTTTGGTATGCAATTGGCCTATAACGAAGACCTGGGAACCGGCAATGCCCACAGCGAGCCATCATTGGATTTAAGACAGTACAACGGCAACATTTCAGCCATAGCCTGGAAGAATTTTGGTAATACTCAGCAAAAGGCCTATAATGCTACTGGCAGAGGAAATCAGCATGCAATTATTCACGGAAAGAATAAAGGCAAGATGGTTGAGATAGGAGCACGAACACAAGGACAACGACCTACACCAAATCCAAGAAATGAGCAAATAGCAAAGACATATGCTAAAGAGGAGTCGACTCCAGATCCTGTTACTCCAACGCCTGAACCACAGCAGGATCCGACACCCACACTTCCTGAACCAACGCCTGAACCAGTTCCAGATCCTACTGTTACTTTCAGAAAGCAAATTATTGAGCGAGGTGAAAAGGTTAATTACAGTGAGAGAATTCAATTTGATCTCAAAACAGACCGTTTCTCAGATGATAAGGTTGTTAAATCACAATTAGGTGATTTAGTTAAGTTGCTTATGGCTCATACTGGCGTCAGCGTTTACATCGCAGGAAATTCTTTTGCACCAGACGGAATAACAGGAAATGGGCCTGACGCTCTAAACCAGCCCTCCAGTTTGAACGGCACAAAGACAACCTTAGGAAGTTTAATGAGTGCACGCGCTCGTGCTGTGTATAATTTTTTGGTTGGTCAGGGAGTAAACCCTAAGCAGCTTATTTATGGCACAGGAAATGTGATGTCAGGTAAGGGTGGACTCTCAGTGAGCTTCGAGATAAGAAACAAATAGGAAGAGGATGAAGAGAAGGTATGTTTTGTTTGCGTTGGTATTTGTAACGTCATTTAATCTTTTCTCCCAAGAGTCTTGCATTAAGCAAGATTCCATTCCTTGGAATAAGAACTATCGGCTTAAGTGGTCTGACTTTAAAGGAGAACCCGATACGTTGTCAAAAGAGGACGCAGCATGTGCCGCCTCGATTTATGTGAAGGGGTTTAGAGATAAAGGCTTACCAAACTTTCTAGTTTATAACTCTTTTATGAAAAATGACGCATGGACAAGGGATAGCACATCGGTTATGTTGTTGCAGCATGAACAGCTTCACTTTGACATTGCTGAGGTATACGCTCGAAAAATTAGAAAAGCTGTTGACTCACTAAGGCGAAAGCAAATAAAGACTATCGACAGCTACTCAGTCGAGATTACTAAGTTACTATCTATGTTTGAAACGACCGGTAAGCTGTATGACGAACAAACATCTCATGGAACTTATGGTGATCGACAATCCGAATGGAGGCAGAAAATTTTAAAAGAGCTTCAAGCACTTAATGATTATGCTGCTAAACCTCACCTTAAATTAAGAACATACTAAATGACCTTCAAGAGTTAGGCGATATTGATCTTCAGAGAAAAGCATGGCTTACTAATAATCCTGAGTATATATCCTCTTATTCGGAACTTATGAATCGGTTATTTGACGATAATCACTTTGATAAATTTGTTGATTCTACGTCAAAATTGATTGGGATTTCAAACCGTTTAATTACTATGCTCAAAGCGCTTCGTGAGAGATTGAACAATTATGATGATAGTGGGAAAACGGACGATCAAATTCTTAATGATCCAAATTGGCATGAAATTGTGGATCAAACCTCTGAAATTATTCAGACATGGAAAAGTGAGCAATCAAAATGGAATTCACAAGAATCAGGAAATTAACCGATTGAATCGATAGCTCCAGTGTAAGATCAAGTTGTAATGCATTGGCAAATGACATTAATGACAAGTTCAGAAAATAACTGTACTAATTTGGTAAAACCAAACTTTACATTCCTTTTTAACAAGTACGCCAACTTCAAATAGATAAGATGCACATTATGAGAATAAGTATCGAGTCCGTTGGAACTTTGATTTTTGGGTTGATTGCCCATCTAAGTCTTCAAGGTCAAGACACTGAGATTGCGAGCCACGTCAACAAACTCATGCCAAAACCTGTACCAGCAGCACCCAATGTAGCGGGGTTGGGGAGGTATGGAGATTACCAGGTGAATTTATTTCACGGCATACCAGAGATAGCTATACCTATTTTTGAAGCAAAGAGTGGTTCATTAACGGTGCCTATTACACTTAGCTACCATTCCTCGGGCATAAAACCCACCGATGTGGCCAGTTGGGTAGGGCTGGGGTGGTCGCTCTCGGCTGGGGGAATGGTAACAAGAACAGTGCAGGGAAAAAATGATGAAGATCACTATTACGGAAACGCCCTGTTACCCAACCCCTCGGTTTGCGAGTCTTATTACTATTTAAAGTATGCTGCAACCGGTGTTACTGATACGGAACCCGATCTATTCAGTTATTCGTTTGGTGGCCGCAGCGGGAAATTCATTTTACCCCATGGTGCTAACCCCATTTTATATCCGTATGCGCCAATTAAATTAAGTACCACGGTGGGCCTTTCAAGATTCGAAATTACCGATGAGCAGGGTGTGCTCCACCGTTTCGGCCGTAACGCAGAAGGTACAGGTGCCGCGTTGGATGCCACTACCGCAACGAACGGGGGGAATCCAGCTTTTTCTGCCGTAACTGCGTGGCACCTGCTAGACATGGTGGCGCCTAATTCAGACGACCGAATTGATTTCACCTACCAGTCTTTAGGGTCTTCATCAACGCACGATGTTTCCCATGTGTACACAGTTAAAGATCAATGCTATGCGGCCAACGGAGCCACTTGCCCTCCTTCGTTTAACTATCAACCTCAAACACAAAACTTGGATAGTTATGCTACACAACAAGGGCTGGAAACCATCGTGTTTGAAAATGGGAAGGTTGAGTTTGTGATAGGGCCACCGAGGCAAGATGTTTCCACCACACTCGCGCGGCTGGCTGAAATTAAAATCTGGAGCCTTCAAAATGGCGCTTACCAATTTGAAAAGTCGGTTGAGTTTATTTTTTCGTACTTCACCAATGCAAACGGAGGCAATCAGGCGTTGAAGTTGGATGAATTGCGTTTCAAAGACAAAAACCAGGCGGTGGTGCAGCGATACCAATTTGATTACTTTACCAATCAATTTTCGTGGAACCCTCAGGAAACAAATTTTTTGAATGCACGCGACCTGTGGGGCTATTACAATGGGGCCATTCAAAACACAGATTTGGTCGTGCCAACTACTATCCCCTACGCAGAGACAACCAGTTCCCTTGCGGTGAATATCACGTTTGGAGGAGGGTTGAACCGTGCGGTTAATCCGACTTATGCAAAGGAAGGCGTTTTAAAACGAATTATATTTCCTACGGGCGGATACACGGAGTTTGACTATGAGTCGAACCAATACAGCAATAATGGGAGTCCTACCTTGGCGGGTGGGTTGAGGGTTTCACAGATAAAAAGTTACGATGGCGTATCGGCAACACCCGTTACCAAAACCTATAAGTATGGATTCAATGAAGACGGATTAGGTCGCGAGAACTTTAGGGATACCGACTTCAATTACAGCAGCACCATGCGATACTATAGTGGATGCTTGGTGAAGGATCCTCATTTGGAATTCCAGATAAGAAACTATTACTCTACATCGTTTGGTGGTGAGGCACCTGTGCTTTATCCGCAAGTCACCGAGTATTTAGGCGATCCACAAAACGGCAATCAAGGCAAAACCGTCTACGTATTTGATTCCGGTTTACCAGCAATGGATGTAGTACATACGATACCTGCGTCCACAAAAAAATATACAAATTCTAACTCATGGAGGCGCGGAAAGCTGACTGCGAAGAGAACTTATGACTTGGCTGGAAACATTGTGTCAGCCACTGTTTTTCAGTACTCCACATTTATGGAGGCAAACAACCTGGTTGGCTATGGTGTGTACCAATTTTGGGACCCTAACCCCAGTACTTGCACTGCCAATTTTTGCATGAATGAATCTAACGAGCCTGTGCATACTCAAACGTTTATGGTTGGCACTATCTACCAAAATTCTGGTGCAGTCGTTCAGACGAACGCAGCGGAAACACTTTTTGTGGACGGGGATATTGCGAAAGTTTTCACGAAACAAAAACAGTTTGTGGTTAATCCTGAAACACTGCAGGTATTGCGAACAACTGAAACGAAAAGCGAGAATGAGGAACAAATCATTACAGTTAATAAGTATCCTTTTCAGTTTCTTCCTCCATCAAGTTCTTCCGGAAATGCCTTAGGCATTTTTATGCTCAACCAAAAGAACATTATAAATACGCCAATAGAAACTTACTCACTGCTTCAACAGCCTGGCGGAATTAACCCCCGAATTATTTCCGGTCAGATAACTACCTTCCGGGCAAGCGAGGCAAATAACAATCACGTGGTAGTCGATAAAGTATTGTTATTGGAATCAGCCCATCCGATACCAGCCGGGAACTATGAAGAAATGTACATTGATGGAAGTAATTCTGGAGTAGTAGTGGGCTCCCGTTATCAGGAAAGAATAGCCATGAACCAATACGATGTTGCCGGTAACTTACTTTCTGTGTCCAAAAGAAATGACGCTTCTATCACCTATTTATATAATAGTCAAAAAACGTTTCCAATTGCCGAAGCGATTAATGCGGGGCATTCGGAGATTTTCTTTGAAAGCTTTGAAGAAGCTACTGGCGCGGCAATTGTTACCGATGAAACTTTGAGCCATTCTGGTATGAGGTATAAAGAGGGAGATTATACGGTCCCTTTCACACTTCCCAATGGGAAGGACTATATTATAGAATATTGGTACAAGGATGCCGGGAACCAATGGCAATATATGGCGAAGGTATATTCGGGAGGTGGAATGTCGTTAACGGAAGGTTCTGCCATTGATGATGTACGGGTATTTCCGCGAGGTGCATTCATCAAAACGTATACCTATCACCCGATAAATGGTATGAATGGTAAGGTAGACGAGAAGGGCCAGACATATAAGTATCAGTACGATGCGTTTGGCCGGCTATATAGAATCATCAATGAGAATGGAGATATTGAGCAGCAGTATACCTACCATTATAAAGGGAACTAGCATTTTATGATGCGTGACTCAATATCCAGAATCTTGTGAGTCGATTTTCACTTTGCTGCATTATTGTTTTTGTCGCTGAGTCCTTTAGCCTTCACGCCCAATCCCTCGATTCCCTTGGTCAAAAAGTAGATAGCCTTTCGCAAGTAAAGACCTCGCGTTATGATTCGGCTACTGAGCGAATTAACGAACGCATAGATGGTGTTCAGAATAAGGTTAACCAATGGGCCAATCCTGATCTGGGCACATTGAAAGGGCAACTGCAAGCGAGGCAAAAAAAGGAAACGCTTCAAGGCTCTTCTTCGCTGGATTCCACCCGTCAACGTCTGTCACAAAAGATTGACAGTCTAAAACAATTGGGCCAACCAACCGAACGCTGGTCGCGCCAGTTGGATAGTCTCAATCAAATCAGTCCTCAAAAATATCTGCAGCAAGCACAGGGAAAAGTGAATCAACTGGAATCGAGAATCAATCAACCAGGCGATCAAATAGAATCAAAAGTAAATGAAAAGCTAACTCTGATGAATCAAGAAGGTGGGAGCCAGGTCAGCCTTCCCGGCAATGCAGAAATACCCGGTGCCAGCGTGGAAGTAAATGTAGGGGATCAGTTGCAGCTACCAAAGAGTGATCTGGATATTTCCAATCCTTTACAAGATGTAGAGAATCCATTGCAAGAAGAGTTGGGGGAAGTGAACGAACTGAAAGGTAAAGTAGGTGAGGTGAAGGCGTTACCTCAGGAACAAATCGGTAAGGTGAAGTCCATAGAAGAAGTGCAGGCAGTGCAAGGTAAAGTCAGCCAAGCCAACACCATTACGGACCAGGTGCAAACTTACGGTGAAGATGCCCGGAATATTGGGCAGGGGGAGTGGGGAGAGGTAAAAGCAGTTCCTGATGCTATGGAGGGCCAGGTGAAGAAATTGGAAGGTGTTGACCAGTTGGGTAAACAAAATGAGCAACTGACCCAATACCAGGAGCTAATAGGAAAGGGAAACGACCCCGAAGCGATGAAGCAATTGGCCAGGCAGCAGACAATGACTTATGCTAAAAATCATTTTGCCGGTAAAGAGGAAGTATTGCGTGCTGCCATGGACAAGATGGAAAAACTGAAGACCAAATACGTGTCGCTGGATAGCCTTACCAACCTGCCCCGTTACAGGCCTAACGTCATGGAAGGAAAACCCTTCATTGAGAGACTGGTGCCTGGTATCACTTTTCAGATCCAGAAATCAGCATACATACTGCTGGACTACAACCCAACAGTTGGCTACCGCATCACCGGCCGACTCTCCTCAGGGTTGGGTTGGAACGAGCGCATTAGAATTCAGAAAAGGATGCGCTTTACTAGTCGCGATCGCATCTATGGGCCACGCGTATTTGTAGATATGATAGTCTGGAAAGGTTTCTCCGCCCACGTAGAGCTGGAGAAAATGCGCACCCTAGTACCTGCATCTCTAGTACCCTATGCCGATGAGAGAGGTAAGGCATGGATATGGAGTGCCTTCTTTGGAATACAAAAACGCTACGCCTTCACCAAACATATCAAAGGGCATTTTCAGTTCTTATACAACTTCTACGATGACCACCACAGCAGCCCTTACGTAGATCGCTTCAATGCACGGTTCGGTTTTGAACTGCCGATGAAAGTGAGGTGAGGTAACACTAAGTCCATTGAGTTTATGATGTCTAGACTTACAAGTTGTTATAACTAACAAATATTTGTGCTACAATTTGTTAAAAATGTGTTACTAATAATATTAGTTATTATACGCTTCTATCCAACACTATTTTGAACAGCAAAATTTTTTAGTTCGGAGTTTTTATGCCCAAACTGGTCCAACACATTTTTGATCACTCACATGGTTTTAGTGCCAATTTCATTGGCAACGCTGGTCTGGTTAATTTAAAAGGTGCTTTCAAGGCTCACCCACCTGCTACTTTTACTGTGTGCTGCAACTTCCCTCTCGGCCCAAGTGGAGAACGGGTATGTAGGTCTGACCGCTCATTCCTTCGAAGCGCATGGATATGCCTTGCATGGCAGATGGGAGTTTTATTGGAATCAACTTCTAGAGCCCACAGATTTAGCAAAAGCGGAACCTACGCTTTTATTTTGTACCGGGGTGCGATCGGGAATGGGCACTACCGTGGAAAGCAGTTTTGAAAAAAATCCTTTTTTCGTTTTCTTCTCGTGTATGGCATCGAGGGCGGTGCGCAGCCGCACCAGCGATGCCGAGTTTTTGATAATGTATTGCTCAACGCCTAACGCCATGGCCTCCTGCCGGACGGTTTCACTGTCCAGGGTGGTGTAATAGATAACAGGCATGGAGGAATGGTGCTTGCGAATTTCCTTCAGGTAATGCAAGCCGGTTTTGGCCGACTTGTCGCCAAAGAAATGATCCAACACTACAGCAAAAGGTTTTCGTGGAGGTGGCCAAATAGTTCTTCCGTATCTGAAAAAGTTTTTACCGAATAGTTACCCAGCATTTCCTCAAAATGCACCTGCAGCATCTTTTGCTGAACAGGATTGTCTTCAACGATAAATACAAGGTGTTTCATACCTGCCTGGTTCAAGCTACCAAAGTAGAACGACTCTAACAAGCACGTGTGTGCCGCTAACGCTGCATCGCCTGCTGTTTCAATAGTGCGCTAATAGGGAAGCGCGCCTGGGTTTCTCTTGCCTGCACCGCAGCGAGGATTTCACAAACATAATTCAAGCCGATGCGCTCGGCCCACTCGAACGGCCCGTAAGGGTAATTGGTACCTAACTTCATTGCTTTGTCAATGTCTTCGCGACTGGCTGTTCCCTCTTCCAGCGTAAGGTATGCCTCGTTGATGATCATGGCGATGACACGGGCAGTCACCATACCAGCCTGGTCTTGCACCAGCGCAAATTCAATTTGTAGTTGCTTACCAACCTCGGCCAGTTTTACTTCATCTTCTTTTTTTAACAGCGCTACCTCCCACACAGGTCGGTTGATAAAAGTGGGCATGCCGTTGAGCCCAACAAATAAGGTTGTGTTAGCCAGGTTAGCCGGGATGAGATGGTGCAGCGCTTTCGTTACACTGTTCACAAAAACCGCTCTAAATATCTGGTTGCGATAGAATGAAATCGCCTCGGGTGTATCGGCCAGCAAAAAATCGATCACCACATCAATGGCAGGAAGCTGAGCTCCCGGATCGTGCCGTGTCAGGTGCTGGTAATTAACAGCCGTTCCCAACTTTGCCTTGCATTCGTGCAGCGACCGTTCGTTGCCGATGATCAATAGTGTCATGAAAAAAGTGCGATATTTGGCCAAAAGTAACAATCGCCTCTTTATGTCGAAAGAAGTTATCTATTCGCCCAACGCGCCCGAGCCCATTGGGCCATACAGCCAGGCCATCAAAGCGGGGCATATGCTTTTTGTGTCGGGTCAGATAGCCATCCAAAAGTCTTCGGGTCAACTCGTTACCGGCAACATTACCGATGAAGCTTACCAGGTGATGAAAAACCTGGAAGAGGTGCTGACGGCCGCACACATGGACTTCACCCATGTGGTAAAAACCACCATTTTTTTGAAAGACATGAACAACTTCCCGAAAGTGAACGAGGTGTATGGCTCCTTCTTCTCTTCTCACCCGCCTGCACGCGAAACGGTGGAAGTAAGCAGGCTGCCCAAAGATGTGAACGTGGAAATTTCCTGCATTGCGGTGAAGTGATTGGCCTGCTGCCCTCCATATCCGAAACGGTGGTGCTTGCGCTCTCGGCCGAGGAGGTAGTTGCGCGTTTGCACTTGGGGGTTGAGCAGCAGATTTTTCGTGGTGCTATTTCCAACACGCATTTCAGCCTGCATGTACGGGTGATACGACCCACGCAGTTCCAGCCGGTGGTGCATGGCTTGATCGAACCTACTTCGCGCGGGTCAATACTTTTCATCGAATACCAATTGTTACCCAGCACACGCTTGTATCTTATTTTCTGCGCACTGGCGCTTTTGGTTGCGGCAGGCTTCATAGCGTATTTCGATCGCAATTTACTGTTGGCTGGTTCTGTTCTTCTGCTGCTAATCGTGCTTCGCTGGGTGGCTTGGTCTAACCTGAAGTTGCAGGCTGCGGCCGCACGGAAAACTTTCATGGCACAACTTTCCTGATCGCAGGGCATTCAATTTTATTACCTTTGCTCTCCGTTTTTTTTAAGCTATGAGAGAAGTTCGCGTTCGTTTTGCGCCCAGCCCCACCGGTGCCCTGCATATTGGCGGGGTGCGCACTGCCCTGTATAATTTTTTATTGGCGCGTAAGCACAGGGGCACCATGATTTTGCGCATTGAAGACACCGATCAAAACCGGTATGTGCCCGGGGCAGAGGAGTATATAATTGAATCGCTGCGGTGGGCAGGCATCACGATAGATGAAGGCGTGGGAGCGACCCAGCCGGGCCCACATGCGCCCTACCGCCAGTCCGAGCGCAAAGAAATTTATCAGAAGTATGCACAACAGCTCATCAACGAAGGCAAGGCCTACTATGCTTTCGATACAGAGGCAGAGTTAGAGCAGATGCGCGAACAATTAAAAGCCGAAGGCGACACCATGCAAACCTACGGCATTACTTCGCGCATGCGCATGAAAAACGCACTCACGCTTTCGCGCGATGAAGTGCAACAAAATTTGCAGGCAGGCGTGCCGTATGTTATTCGCCTGAAGGTGCCGGCCAACCAGGAAGTGCATTTAAAGGACTTGATTCGGGGCGAAGTGGTGGTGAACTCCAACCAGGTAGACGACAAGGTGCTGATGAAAAGCGATGGCATGCCCACCTACCACCTGGCCAACGTGGTGGATGATTACCTGATGAAAATCTCGCACGTGATTCGGGGTGAAGAGTGGTTGCCCTCCGCTCCGTTGCACATTTTGCTTTACCAGGCATTTGGCTGGCAGAACGAGATGCCGCAGTTTGCACACCTTCCTCTTCTGTTGAAGCCGGAAGGCAATGGTAAACTGAGTAAGCGCGATGCAGACAAGATGGGCTTCCCCATTTTTCCACTTACGTGGAAAGACCCGCACACAGGCGAGGTAGCCATCGGCTACAGAGAGGCGGGCTACCTGCCGGAAGCGTTGATCAACTTCCTGGCGTTGCTCGGCTGGAATCCGGGCACAGAGCAGGAAATTTTTTCGGTGAAAGAATTGATTGAGGCGTTTTCGCTGGAACGCATCAGCAAGGCAGGTGCCAAGTTCGACATACACAAAGCGCAGTGGTTTAACCAACAATACCTGCGTGCCCAAACCGATGAGCAGTTGGCCAACTACCTGCTGGCATCGCTCAAAGAAAACAATGTATCGTGCACAACGGAGAAAGCCCGGAAGGTAGCCTTTGCGTTGCGCGAACGGGTTACCTTTCCCAAAGATTTTTGGGAAAACGGCCGCTTCTTCTTCCTGGCACCTGCCACGTACGATGAACAGGTGGTAAGCAAGAAGTGGAATGCCGATGCAGAGAAAGCCATTGGCGCCTACCGCGATGCGTTGCTTACACACGATGCCATTTCTGCTGACGAAGCGAAAACACTGCTTGAACAGACCACGGCCTCGTTGGGCATTAAAACCGGCCAGATTCTGCAGGCCCTGCGTATGGCCATTACGGGAGCGGGCTCAGGCCCCGACCTGATGCTGACCATCGAAATTCTTGGCCCGAAAGAGACAGCCGACCGCTTGCAAAAAGCACTCACCACATTGAAGACAAAAGTTGCGTAACTTAGTGTATGGCCAAAAAACCGGAAACCAAAAAAACACCCAAGCACACGCCCAAGCCACGGGTGCATCAGGATCTGCATGGGCTCGAGGTGAGCATTGATCAGTTTGGCGAACTACGCTCGAACATGGACATTGAAAAGATCAACGAGTTCCTCAATAAAAACGTAGACGATAAAAAGCTGGCCGAGCGCGAGGATTACGAGGTGATTAAGAAAAAAGGCAAGCCCAAAAAAAAGTAATTCTACCTTCCATCATTCCTAATTCCTTATTGTTTATGAAACATCCATGCGCTGCGTGCAACCATAGGCATGATAATGGCGCCTGGAAATTCTCCCGCACGTGCGCGTGCGCGATCGTTAAAAAATATTTATTAACACATGAAAAAAGTACTGATGCTGGTGCTCTTCACGAGCCCTTTGCTGGCACAATCCCAATGGCCTGAGTCGCTCATTCTTACACCCGAAAGATCTAATTTTAGCAAAACCTCTGCTTATGCAGATGTGGTTGGGTTTTTAGATGAGATAAAAAAGCTAAGCAGTGACGTGCAAATAATCTCCATGGGTAAAAGCCCAGAAGGCAAAGACATTCCCGTGGCTGTGCTTTCGCGAACAAAGGTTTCTACACCAGAAGAGGCCAAAGCAACGGGCAAGCTCAGGGTGTACGTGCAGGGGAACATTCATGCGGGCGAAGTGGAAGGCAAAGAGGTGGTGATGATGTTGATGCGCGACATTTTACTGGGCGACAAGAAGTATTTGCTCGATAACCAGATCATTCTCTTTGCACCCATTTACAATACCGACAGCAACGACAAGATGGAGCAGGGTAGGCGCCCATCGCAGGAAGACAGCCCGCTGGAGGTAGGCATTCGCGAGAATAGCCAGGGTTTAGACCTGAACCGCGATGGCGTGAAGATGGAAGCACACGAAACGAACGGACTCTTTCAAAATATCATCGTACCGTGGGATCCGCACCTGTTTGTGGACTTGCACACCACCAACGGAACGTGGCATGCCTGGAACCTGACCTGGGCGCCCAGTTACCACAGTGCGGGCGAAAAAGCAGTGTACGACTACACGGTAGACAACATGCTAAAGCCCATCACAAAAACAGCGAAGCAAAAGTACGATCTGAATTTTGGCCCTTTTGGCGATTACGATGTACGTCAGGGTTGGCCACCCAGGAATTTCTACACCTACAACCACCACCCGCGCTACCTGGTAAACCAGTTTGGCCTTCGCAACCGGTTGGCTATACTCAGCGAAGCTTTTGCGCACGAACGTTTTTACCAGCGCATACATTCCACCTATTACTTTGTGTTAGAGATTTTAGAGCATACCCATGCCAACGCCCAGGCCATAGCCGAGGTAGTTAAAAAATCGGAAGAGGCAACTGTTCAGCAAGTGCTTACCCAGGCCGGTAAGGTAAAGAAGGGTGTAAGATTTAAGATGGTGCCACTCGAGTCACTGAACGATTTCCGCACCTACGATTTCATTCCTTATACCAAGCCCGATGGCACACCCGGTTTTTACAGAAGCGGAAAAATTGTGCACTACAATAACCTAAACTACTACGCCAAGTTCGATGCCGAGGTGGAGGCTACCTTGCCCCGCGGCTATGTAATACCGGCATCCTTCGCTCATATTGCCGAGAATCTAAAGAAACATGGAGTAACGGTTACCACCCTCTCCAAATCCCAGACGTTTAATGGCGAAGTGTTTACGGTTGAGAAGCTGGAAAAAGCACAGCGAAAGTTTGAAGGCCATTTCATGGCGCGCGCCACGGGCAGGTATGCTTCGGCAAAGAAAAGGTTCGGCAAAGGCGATTTTGTTGTAGACCTGGCCCAGCCGCTGGGCAACCTGGCATTTTACCTGCTCGAACCTGAATCGGACGATGGCCTGGTAACCTGGAACTTTTTTGATGAGTACCTGGAAAAGCTAGGCGTGGGCAACAAGCCGGTCAACTATCCCGTATTTAAGTACTATTAAATTGCGTGCCATCTTGAAAATACGTCTCGCGATAATGATACTTATTTTTAAGATGAATTCCGAACAAACCAACAACTAACAACAAACAACGAACCTATGAACTCACACGTTATCGACTACCAGATCAAGGGCGAGAGCATTCAGATTGTGGAAGTAGAACTCGACCCTATGGAAACCGTGATAGCAGAGGCGGGCGCTATGCTTTTTATGGAGGATGGCATTCAGTTCGAAACCAAAATGGGCGATGGGTCTAATCCCAACCAAGGTTTGTTCGATAAATTATTATCGGCAGGTAGCCGCATCCTTACAGGCGAATCGCTGTTTATGACGCACTTCACCAATCGGGGCAATCGCAAGGCCAAGGTTGGTTTTTCTGCGCCCTATCCGGGCACGGTAATACCCATCGACCTGGCCACCAGTCGTGGCAACGAGTTGATTGTGCAGAAAGATGGCTTTTTGTGTGCAGCCTATGGCACAAAGTTGTCTATTGTATTCAATCGAAAAATAGGAGCGGGCCTGGTAGGTGGCGAAGGGTTTATCCTTCAAAAGCTGCAAGGCGATGGAAAAGCCTTTGTGCACGCGGGGGGAACAGTAATTGAACGAACGCTCAACAACGAAAAACTTCGGGTGGATACCGGCTGTGTGGTGGCTTTCGAATCGCAGGTTAATTTCGATGTGGAAACCAGCGGCAGTTTGAAGTCGATGATTTTTGGGGGTGAAGGAATTTTTCTGGCTACTTTACAAGGAACCGGCAAGGTTTGGTTGCAGTCGATGCCCATTCGAAAACTGGTGCAGGCGTTGTCGCCTTACGGGAAGAACAAAGGAAAAGAAGGCAGTTCAATTTTAGGTAGCTTTCTTGAATGAGACCATTGTCTGACTAAAATATCCGGGGTACCAGCGATGGTACCCTTTTTTTGTATTCACGATAACGCTCGCCATAGGCAGCCATTAATTTTTTTTCTTCCAGGTAAATACCGATGGGCAGGTAGAGCAACATCAAACAGCAACTGATCAATGTGGGCAGGTTAGGTATGAAGAGAAAGAAGCCTACAATAATCAGAATGGTTCCGCTGTAGATGGGGTGGCGTACGTATTGCAGAATGCCCTCTGTTTTGAACTCTGTTTTTTCTTCAGTCAGGCCAATGAAGGCGCGCAGGCTGTACTGGCGAAAGGTTACCTGAATAACCATTACCCCAAACGTGGTGAGCAGTAAACTAATGTAACGCACCCAGCCTTCGCTAAAAAAGAAATGAGCGGCCGTTATCTTTCCGTTCCACGCCAACAACGCGAACAACCCCGCCAATGAAAACACTGTGTAAAAAAGCCGGAAGCGGCTGCGGCTGAAATGCTGCTTCACACGTTCGCTCGCCAATAGGCTATGTAAAGCCAGGTAAACAACCCAACCGAGAATCAGAATGGCATAGCTTAACATCTCTCTAAGGTAATGTAAAATAATAATACGCGGTGGCCTTTGCGGCTGGTGAGCTAACGTTAATTTTGCTAAACGTAAAACCCCGATCATGTCTTCATTGAAAATTGCACTCATCAGAGAAGGAAAAACACCACCCGACAAGCGTGTACCTTTTACACCCCTGCAGGTAGAAGAAATTGAACAGCGTTTTCCAGGGGTGCAGGTTGTTTGCCAGCGCAGTTCCGTGCGCTGTTTCAAAGATGAAGAATACGCGGCACTGGGTTTTGAGGTGCGCGAAGACGTAAGCGATTGCGACATTTTGATGGGCATTAAAGAGGTGCCGGTAGAAAACCTGGTGGCCAACAAAACGTATTTGTTTTTTTCTCACACCATTAAAAAGCAACCGTATAACCGCAAGCTGCTGCAGGCGGTGCTAAAGAAAAACATCCGGTTGATTGACTACGAAACTCTGAAAGACACACAGGGTAACCGCCTGGTAGCCTTCGGCCGATTTGCAGGCATTGTAGGTGCCTATAACGGGCTGCTTACCTACGGCAAGCGTTTCCGACTATTTGATATTCGCAGGGCATTTGAGTGTTTCGATGTGAACGATCTGAAACTGGAATTGCGCAAAATGAAATTGCCCAATATTAAAATCGTGCTGACGGGTGCCGGCCGTGTGGCCAAAGGCGCCATGGAAACGCTGGACACCGCGGGCATCCGCAAAGTAAAGCCACACGATTTTCTATACAACGAGTTCGATGAACCCGTGTATGTACAGCTAAGCAGTGCCGACTACCACGTGCGCAAGGAAGGCGGTCATTTTAATCGCGAAGAGTTTCACCTGCATCCCGAACGTTACGAAAGTCAGTTCCACGAGTTCACCAAAGTAACTGACCTGCTGTTGGCCGGTGCCTACTGGAATCCCAAGGCGCCTGTGCTTTTTACACGCCAGGAAATGCTGGCACCCGAGTTTAAGATAAAAGTAATAGCCGACATTACTTGCGACATTGAAGGATCTGTGCCCAGCACCAAGCGTGCCAGCTCCATTGCCGATCCCATTTACGATTACGACCCGCACACGGATAGCGTTCAACCCCCATTGAGCAGCAACCAATTTGTAACCGTGATGGCCATAGACAACCTGCCCTGCGAACTGCCGCGCAGCGCCAGCGAGGAGTTTGGCCGCGACCTTATCGATAGAATTTTAAAACCACTACTCGGTGCAGATACCGAACAAATTATAGAAAGGGCTACTCTTACAAAAGACGGTAAGCTTACTTCCCATTTTGCTTACCTTCAGGACTATGTCGACCGGGAGTCCGTTTAGGCTGGCCATGGCCAAAGCCGTATGCAAAGACTGATTTTATTAACCAGCCTGGTGTTGGTTTCATCTGCATCTCTTTCGCAGAAGGTGAATAGTTCCTATCAATACAACATCAGAAAGGCCGCAGCGCCCATTGTCATTGATGGCCGCGAGGAAGACGAGGCATGGAAAGGCTGCCAGGTTGCCTCCGACTTTTTTATGGTGTTGCCTATGGACACCAGCAAGGCGCGCGTTCGAACGGAAGTGCGCATGACGTACGATGAGAAAAACATGTACCTTCTGGTGGTGTGCTTTCACGCTGTAGAAGGAGACTATATGGTAGAGTCGCTCAAGCGCGATTTCAACTTTGGCAAGAACGACAACTTCCTTTTGTTTATGGATCCGTTTGATGACCGCACCAACGGGTTTTCCTTTGGCTCTAGCGCAGCCGGGGCCCAGTGGGATGGTATCATGTTCGAGGGGGGTAAGGTAGATCTAAGTTGGGATAATAAGTGGACATCGAAGGTTGGCAACTACGACAACCGCTGGGTGTTTGAGGCGGCCATTCCTTTTAAGAGCATCCGTTACAAAGAAGGCATTACCCAATGGGGCGTAAACTTCAGCCGGCTCGACCTGAAGACGACCGAAAAATCCAGTTGGGCACCGGTGCCAAGACAGTTCCAGCACCCACGCTGAATGTATCACTCATTCCGTACGGATCGGCCGGGTTGAGCCGCGATTTTGTAAAGGGCGAACCCACCGATAGAAATGCAGATGCGGGTATGGATGCGAAGATTGCGCTAACATCTTCGCTCAACCTCGACCTCACCGTTAATCCTGATTTTTCGCAGGTGGAAGTAGACCGACAGGTAACCAACCTCGACCGCTTTGAATTATTCTTTCCCGAGCGAAGACAGTTCTTTCTGGAGAATGGCGATCTCTTTGCTAATTTCGGATACAGCACCATTCGGCCGTTCTTTTCGCGCAGAATAGGCTTGGGCGTACCCATTGATGCAGGCATGCGGCTGAGTGGCCGAATCAATAGAAACTGGCGCGTGGGCGTAATGGATATGCAGACGCGTAAGGTGAGCGAACAGAATCTGCCTGCCCAGAATTTTGCTGTGGTGGCGTTGCAGCGCAGAATGTTTGCACGCTCCTACCTCGGTGGTTTTTTCGTTAACAAAGAATCGCTGAATTATACTGCACCCGAATTTCCGGCAGAAGGTCAGCAGGTTTACTCGCGCTTTAATCGCAATGTTGGCCTGGAGTACAACCTAGCTTCGGCTGATAACCGGTGGACAGGCAAAGCGCTTGTCTTCAGGTCCATCCGGCCCGAATCTAACAGGCAGGCCGATGAGTGGGTGTACGCCAGCCATCTGCAATATTTCAGCCGGCATTGGCTGGTGGCAGCTCAGGTGGAGCGCGTGGGGCCACAATACACGGCCGAAGTGGGCTACGTACCACGCAAAGGCTTTGTGCGCGTTGGCCCACAGGCTGCCTACCTGTTTTTCCCTAAAGGAAAACACGTGCTCAGCCACGGACCCAAATTGATTTCTTCCCTGTTTATGGACAACAGCTACCAACGAACGGATGACGAAACAACCGCATCGTACAATATCAACTTTCGCAACCTTAGCTTGCTTTCGGTGGGTGCCATCAAAAACTATGTATTGCTGCTTACCCCCTTCGACCCCACCAACACAGGTTTGGATTCGTTGGAGGCTTTCACGCAACACAATTGGTATACGGCAGGTGCCGATTTTACTTCGAGGCCGCAAAAGTTACTTACTTATGCGGCCACTTTGCGTTATGGGGGCTATTATGCCGATGGAAAACGCACGTTAGTAGGTGGAGAGTTGGGCTATCGTTTCCAGCCTTTTGTTAACCTATCTCTGGCCGCTACCTACAATGATATACAACTGCCTCAACCCTGGGGCCGCAGGCAGTTTTGGTTGGTGAGCCCTCGCGTAGATGTTACCTTTACCAACACTATTTTTCTCACCACCTTTCTGCAATACAACGAGCAGCAGAAGAACGTAAACATCAACACGCGGTTTCAGTGGCGCTTCAAGCCTGCTTCCGATCTGTTTGTGGTTTATACAGATAATTACTTGCCAGAAAACTGGCATGTAAAAACCCGGGCACTGGTTTTAAAATTCACTTACTGGTGGAATCTATAATCAGATTTTGCTGATCAACTCCACATACAGGTTAGTCAATTTCGTTTCGGCCTTGCCGGCTATTTTAATTATCTCAGCAATGTTGACGGGCTTCAGATTGTCGGGGTCGCAGTCGTCAGTAAGTACGGAAATGGCACAACAAGGCAAACCCATGTGGTTGGCTACCAACACTTCGGGCACGGTGCTCATTCCTACCGCATCGGCACCCATGCGATGCAGGAAGCGGTATTCCGCGCGGGTTTCCAGGTTGGGGCCCATCACGGCCACATACACGCCCTTGTGCAACTTTATTTTTTTGGCTTTGGCAATACGCAAGAGTTGGTCGTTCAACTTCTTTGCATACGGCTGACTCATGTCGGGGAAACGCGGGCCGAGTATTTCAAAATTTTCTCCGCGCAACGGGTTATCGGGCTGCAGATTGATGTGGTCGTCAATCAGCATCAGGTCGCCTTTCTTCCACTTCAGGTTCATGTTTCCTGCAGCGTTCGAGATCAATAGGTTTTTTACGCCCAGTAACTTCATTACCCGCACCGGCAAAGTAATCTGCTGCATGCTGTAACCTTCGTAGTAATGAAAGCGGCCTTGCATGGCCAGCACTTTTTTACCCTTCACATCACCGTAAATCAGTTGGCCTTTATGAAACTCTACCGTAGAGATGGGAAAGTGCGGAATAGAATTGTAATTGATGATCACCGGATTTTTAATCTCCTTCACAAAAAGATTTCCCAGGCCCGTGCCCAGTATAACGCCCACCTCGGGTTGCTTTACGCCACGCTTCCTTATAAACTCGACCGCCTCATTGATCTTTTCAATCATGCTTAAAAACGTTTTTTCCGAAAGATAAGCGTTTGTATCCAGCCATCTTGTTTAACTGCTACTTATCACAACAACCACAACCCAACCACCCGGATAGCCTATATTTACTTTTCTAAAAAAACCAACTCTATGAAGAAGGCATTGCTAACACTTACACTGGGCGCTATGGCGTGTTTGGTCTGGGGTCAATCGTTTAACGCAAGGCCAGGCGGAACACAGAAGCCCGTGCTACACGGCCGCCACTGGATGGCCATTACAGGCAAGCCGATAGCGGCCACTGCGGGCGCTACCATTTTTAACAAAGGCGGAAACGCGGTGGATGCCGCTTGTGCCATGTTGGCTGCCACCTGCACCATGTGGGATGTACTGGCCTGGGGCGGAGAAACACAGGCGCTAATCTACCACCCCAAAACCGGAAAGGTTATTGCAATTAATGCACTGGGCGTTGCCCCCACGGGCGCCACAGCCGAATTCTTCAAATCGAAGGGAATGAATTTCCCTCCCCAGTATGGTCCGTTGGCGGCAGTAACGCCCGGTACACCCGGAGGTTTAATGACCATGTTGGCGGAGTACGGCACCCTGAGTTTGAAGGAGGTGTTGGCACCCGCCATGCAACTGGCCGAAGGCTATCCCATCGAAGCACAAACGGCCAACTCGATCGAGCGCAACAAAGAGTTGATCAAGCAATGGCCCTATTCGAAAGCGGTCCTTCTTCCACACCTGGGCGAACAACGCGAAGCACCGGAGGCAGGTGAAATTTTTAAACAGACCGATTTGCTCCAAACATTGCAGAAGCTGGTGGAAACAGAACAGCAGGCGTTGAAGAAAGGTAAAAACCGGAAAGAAGCCATCTATGCCGCCTACGATCGTTTTTATAAAGGCGACATCGCTAAGGAAATTGTACGTGGCAGCCAGGAGCAGGGTGGCCTGTTTACCGAAGCGGATTTGGCCAACTGGAAGGTGAAAATTGAAGAGCCGCTTTCGGTAAACTATAAAGGCATTGAGGTGTACAAACTACAACAATGGACACAAGGGCCTGTTTTGCTGCAGGCGCTGAATATTCTGGAGAATGTAGATTTAAAAAGCATGGGGTTTAACTCTGCCCGTTATATGCACACGTTGTATCAGGTTATGAACCTCACCTTTGCCGATCGCGATTTTTATTATGGCGACCCCGCGTTTGCGCCCGAAGAGCCGATGAAGGGTCTGCTTTCAAAAGAATATGCCAAAGAGCGTGCAAAAACCATTAACTGGCAGCGCAACGATCCCAAAGCTGCGCCTGGCGACCCCTACCCATTCGAAGGAAAAGTGAATCCGTACCAAGAATACTTAAAGCAGTGGACGACCGCACAGAACACCTATGTGCCTTCGCCCTTTACGGAAGAATACCTGAGCCAGGTGTGGGCGGGCACTACTTCTATTGAAGCCGCAGACAAAGAAGGCTGGGTGGTATCGGTAACGCCCAGTGGCGGGTGGATACCAGCGTGCATTGCGGGCAAAACGGGTATCGGTATGAGCCAGCGCATGCAGAGCTTTGTTACCGACCCCAAGCTAAACCCATTTAATGTGGTGGAGCCAGGTAAAAGGCCACGCGTTACGCTTACACCTACCCTGGCTCTGAAAGACGGCAAACCATTTATTTCTTTTGCTGTGCAGGGTGGCGACACGCAAGATCAAAACCTGCTGCAGTTCTTCTTAAACATGGTGGAGTTTGGCATGAATGTGCAGGAAGCAACCGAGGCGCCCAACATCAACACCTATCAATTCTGGCTATCGCTGGGCGGAGAGGACCGAAAGCCCAAGCCAGGCCACATGCTGATTCACAGCAGCACGCCACCTTACGTGCGCAGCGAATTGATCAGGATGGGTTACAGGCTTGAAGAAGACGACCGCACCTCCGGCCCCATAAACGCCATTTTCTTCGACTGGAAGCATAACAGTTTCTGGGGCGGTTCGAGTAACCATGGCGAGGACTATGGCATTGGTTGGTGAAATAGTTATTAGTTGTTCGGAATAGCAAATAACAACTATTCAACAACATTTAGTCTCTTTAGTATCAAACATAAAGATCATCTTGTTTGGCTTTGGCCACTTCTTCGAAGAAAGCGCCCACTTTTTCGGCCACCGCAGCAAAATACTTTTCTCCTTTTTCCCTCGAGGCCTTCCGTGGGTCGCCCACGCCTGTGTCCTGCGTTACCTGCATCCACTTGCGTTCGGCCCACGCCCACCCTTCGCGCATGGCGGTGAACCGGAATTTTTTGGCGGCTCCATCGCCCGCTTCGCTGATCGGCCATACCAACTTGGGTGCCAGGTGCATCATCACGCTGGTTTCCATTTCACCGGCATGGTCGTCTTTGTTTTCAAAAAATTGTTGCTGATTTACCGACTGATACCAATTGCACTGGCAGAGAAACATACGCGGAAAGCGGAGGCCCAGTTCGCGTATCATGGTTTTGAAATCGTTGCCCCCGTGGCTGTTCAGGATGATGAGTTTATAAATGCCCTGGCGATCGAGCACTTCCACCACATCGCGCAACAGCGCCAGTTGTGTAGAGGGGTTCATGTTGATGTCGAGGTGCACATCGAACTGCCCCGTGTTTACCCCAAATGGTATGGTGGGCAATACAATTACTTTCGCGCCCCGCTCCCACGCAATTCTGGCGCCTTCTGCTGCCACACGGTCAGCTTCTACAATGTCGGTACCATAGGGTAGGTGGTAATTGTGTGCCTCGCAGGCGCCCCACGGCAACACTGCGGCATCGAAGGTTGCTTCCCGGATGTACTTCCAGTTACTCTCGGCTAAAATGTACGGTCTCATGCTGTTAAGTTACTGGGCACGATGGACAAATGAAAGTGACGATTGCGATCAGACGGTTGCACCCTGGCAACTGGAACCCGCTCCGGCCGTGCAGGCAAAACAATGCTGACCTATCACGATGTCACGTTTTTCCAACTCAGTCAAATCGAAATCGCGCAAATGACCTTTTACTTTTCTGTTTACACCCAGCCCCAGCATCTGGTTGAAGTCGCAATCGAAGAGGTTGCCCTGCCAGTCTACCGAAATGGTGTTGCGGCACATAACACCTTCCACGGCCGCAGGATTAAAGGCATTCACCAATTTCTCCATGTAATCTTCGTAGTTGCCCGACTCGAGCAGGAAATCGAGGAAGCGGCTGATGGGAATATTGGTGATGGTGAACAGGCTGTTGAATACTACGCCAAAGTGCTCGGCCAGTTCGGTTTTGAATTCATGTTCCAGCGCCATCTGGTCGCCCGGTAAAAACGCACCCACCGGATTGTACACCAGGTCGAGTAGCAGGCCGGTGCCTTCTTTGCCATAGCCCACTTCATTCAACATCTGCAGCGCTTTGATGGAATCGGCAAACACGCCTTCGCCCCGCTGCCGGTCTGTTTTGCCGGCATTGTAGAAGGGCAGCGATGAACAAACCCTTACGTTGTGTTCGCTGAAGAATTGAGGCAGGTCGTGGAACTTTGGGTTAGAAACAATAATGGTGAGGTTGGAACGCACAATGATTTCTTCCACACGTCTCTTTTTTGCTTCGCTCACAAACCAACGGAAGTCAGGATTCATTTCCGGAGCACCACCCGTGATATCCAGCGTTCGTATGTTTGATTTTTCCAGCGCCTCCAGGCACAGTTGCATCGTTTCGCGCGTCATGATCTCTTTGCGATCGGGGCCCGCGTCTACGTGGCAATGTTTGCACACCTGGTTGCACATGTAGCCCACATTTACCTGAAAGATTTCAATGCGCGTGGGTTTTAGCGGCAGATGCCCGAGTGGAGCAATTTTTTTTTGAAACGATGGAAGACGACCCTCTGCAAAGAGGCCGTTCTCCAGTATTTCTACCTGCCTGGCCTGGTTGGCCAACTGATGGTGGCGTGCATGAAGCGATTTAACCATGCTGTATTTATATCGAAAGTTTTTTGGCCTTGTTCATCATTTGCACGCTGTGCACCAGTGATGAACCGCTTCGGATGGCCGCTGCCACATGCACGGCTTCCATCATGCCCTTTTCCGTTACGCCTTTCTCCAGCGTATCTTGTGTGTAGGCATCAATACAATAGGGGCATTGCACCGTGTGGGCTACTGCCAGAGCAATTAACGATTTTTCGCGTGCCGACAAGTCTCCGGCTTTGAAGACATCGCCATACCAGTCGAAAAATTTTTTAGCAAGATTTTCTTGCCAATCGGCAATGTTTCCAAATTTTTTGAGGTCGGATGGAGCGTAGTAGGTTTCCATATGGATGTTTTGATCAAAGTATTTGCGCTTCAATATACGAAAGCAAAGGTGTAGCCGGATGTTGAAAGTAAAGCTGTTGAAGCCACAAAATTTGTTGCGAAGCCGACAAACGATTGGAATTAGGCGGGCAGCGCTATGCGATAAGTCTTGCCCTTGCGCACCATCAGCTTCTCATCGCGCAGCCAGGGATTGAGTTTTTTCAGCACCTTGTAGTTGGCACCGTGGCTGAGCGAAAAATCTACCAGGCTTTTGATGGGTTGCTTCACTTCAATGTATCGAACGGGCTCGGGCTGATATAAATGGGTTGAATCCACTTTGAATCCGTAGCGCGCGGGGTGCTCTATGATTTCCTTGATGGCCAGTAGCCGAAAAACGTAGCGCGAGGTCTCTTCATTGAGAAATAGATCATAGTAAGAACCTACTTTCTGTTTGTCGATGGCTTTTTGGAGGCCCGCCATTCCCCGGTTATACGAGGCGGCCACCAACGTCCAGTTGCCGAATTTTGCGTGCGCTTTTTTCAGGTACTTGCAGGCCGCCACGGTTGCTTTCAGCGGGTCGTACCTTTCGTCTACTTCATTGGTTATTTCAAGGCCCAGTTCTTTACCCGAAGACTTCAGTATCTGCCAAAAGCCAACGGCATTTTTTGGTGACACATCGTTTAACAATGCCGATTCGATTAACGGCAGGTATTTAAAGTCTTCGGGTATGCCGTGTTCTTTCAAGATGGGTTCCATTTGCGGCAGCCAGCGTGCAGCGCGCTTCATAATAAATATAGTGCTGTTGTGCAGGTAGGAGTTGATGTGCAGTTCGCGGTCGAGCCGTTCGCGTACATCGGTTACGTCCAGCGGAACGGGCTCGCCTGCAAAACTTAATTTTTCGGGGATATCGAGAGAAACAGCCGCGAGGCGCTCGCTTTCCTCGTCTGCGCGGTGTACTTCGGTGGGTACGTGGGCATCTTCATGGCCCACGGTGCGTTTGCGCAGCTCTTCTTCCAGTTCGCTCAGGCGCTGGTTGGTGCGGCTGATGTCGAGAATCAACACCACCAGCACCAAAACCGACAAAATGGAAGACAAATGCTTCATTCCTACAGGGTTAAAAATTAGGCGATAGCAAATACCTGGAGTAGAATTCGTCTATCACCCGCACGGCATCTTCGGGGGTATCTACCACGGCAAACAAATCCAGGTCTTCTTCGCTAATCATACCTTCGGTTAGCAAAGTTCCTTTGATCCAGTCGATGAGGCCGCTCCAGAATTTTTTCCCTACCATCACAATTGGGAACCGGCCGATTTTCTTGGTTTGAATCAACGTGAGCGCTTCCGATACTTCATCCAGTGTGCCAAACCCGCCCGGCATCACGATAAAGCCCTGCGAATACTTCACAAACATTACCTTCCTTACAAAAAAGTAGTCGAAGGTGATGAGTTTGTCGGAGTCGATGAAGGGATTGCCCTTTTGTTCGTGGGGCAGAAAGATGTTTAACCCTACCGACTTTCCGCCTGCCCGGTTGGCCCCCTTGTTACCCGCTTCCATAATGCCGGGGCCTCCTCCGGTAATCACTCCATAGCCGTGCTGCACCAGTTGGTAGGCAATTTCTTCGGCCATTTTATAGTATGGATTGTCGGGTTGGGTGCGGGCCGAACCAAAAATGGTAACGCAGGGGCCGATCTTTGCCAGTTTTTCGAAACCCTCTACAAACTCGCTCATCACCTTAAAAATCACCCACGAGTCGGAGCTTTTTATCTCTGCCCAGTCTTTGTCTTTAAACGCTTTGCGAATGCGGTGCTCTTCTTCCATCGCCTGCTTAATCAGTTCTTCTCCGTTTTTTTTCTTTTTAGTGGTCTTCATAAGTATCTTTCAACCGCCCAAGATAAGTAAAAAATAAAACGGCCATCGAAGCATGATTCCTTTCAAAATGATGCGGTGGCCATTGTCAAACCTGTAACAGTCTCATGAAACGTAAAATCTACTTAACGGATTCATGGCCGGCTTTGATGCTCCTTGCTTTATTAGCCTGCTCTACCAAAAAAGAAACACAAACAGATGCACCCGACTGGGCGATGTTGCCTTTCACCAAGGTGGATAGTGTAAACCCTATTCTTGAAAAAGGCATGAATGAATTTAGGTGCCCCATACGACAGCAAACAATCAGGTGGGATGAGAAGGATGTGTTTAACCCTGCTGCGGTTGTTCGCGATGGCAAGGTGTACATGGTGTTTCGGGCAGAAGACACCATTGGAAAACACGCGGGCACTTCGCGCCTGGGCCTGGCTGTGAGCAACGATGGCCTGCATTTCATCAAGATGCCGGCCCCGGTGTTTTACCCAGATAACGACAGTTTGAAAATTTATGAGTGGGAAGGTGGTGTGGAAGACCCACGCATTGTAGAAACCGAAGACAGCACCTACGTGATGACCTACACCGCCTACGATGGCAACGTGGCGCGCCTGCTGGTGGCCACTTCGCGCGATTTGTTGACGTGGACCAAACACGGGCTGGTGCTTACCGGGGCATACCAAGATACCTGGAGCAAGTCGGGTGCCATTGTGGCCCGGCAGCAAGGAGAGCGTATGGTGGCGCACAAAATCAACGGTAAGTATTGGATGTATTTTGGCGACACTGATTTGTTTATGGCCTCTTCTGACGACCTGATCCACTGGCGGCCTGTGCTGGACGGGGACAGACTGAAGCCGGTGCTAAAGCCGCGACCCGGCTATTTCGACAGCCGGTTGGTGGAGAGCGGACCGTGCGCCATGGTTACCGACAAAGGCATTCTGTTGCTGTATAATGGCATGAACCTGGATGAGGGAGGCGATGCTACCCTGCCGAAGGGCGCCTACTGTTCGGGGCAAGCCCTGTTTAGTTTGGATGACCCCACCCAACTGGTTGACCGCCTCGAACAAAACTTTCTGATGCCCGATAAGCCTTATGAAATGGAGGGGCAGATCAACCAGGTGTGTTTCATTGAAGGCATGGTGCCATTTAAAGGAAGATGGTATTTGTATTACGGCACTGCCGATTCGAGAATAGCCGTAGCGGTGAAGGAGTGATGAGCACTTACTGAGGTAACGGCCTTTTAGAGATGAATATCCAGGCGGGTGCTTTTTCTTCTGTTTGCTGAAGGCAATTTTCTTCGTTAAAGATTCCGGAAGAGGCGGCCACATAGAGGCGCTCTTTGCTATCGAGGTGCAGGTTGTTGGCCTTTACTTTCAGTGGAAATTCAAGCGCACCCCACTGGTTGTCTAAAAAAGGCCACTTTTCGATGAACGAGGGCAGTACCGTGTTGGTAGCATTTTTATCGGCAATGTTGCGGATGCGATATTTCACACCAAAGTCAGACGCGGCAACGCCAATGGGGGCGGTGGCTTTCATAAACCGGCCCGATTCGTCATAGTGCCAAGACCGTCCCAAGTCCAGCGTGTAGAGGTAGCCTGTTTTGGCTACTTTCTGATCGCCCTCCATTGCTTCGGCAAATAAGGCCACCACCGTATCCTGCCGCTGTAAAAAAGCCCTCACCGGCCCCTGAAAGTCTTTCGACTCTACCCAGGTTTGTCCCATGTCGGTCGTATAAAAGGCTTTGGTGTGGGTGGCCACCAGCAATGTTTCTTCAATGTTACCCGCAATGGCGTAGGCTTCGCGACCATTGGGCACGGAAACCTTTACCCAGTGCGGGAACTCCTCTACCGACAAGGCCTGCTCATCGCAAGCGGCCCATAAGCAGCCCAAAAACAATATCGCTATCCGCTTTTTCACGAGGGCTTCTAAATTAGCAAAAACCCGGTCGCCAACAAAGGAATGGTGTTGCTACGGGGTTGAAACGAAAAGTCTTGTCTCCCGGGGTGCCAATGCCAGGTCGCCCACATGTCCCATGCTCTTACGTTCGTCCGTGATCAGGTGCGTATTTGCACATATCAACAGGGCCGCCATCATTGAGAATTGTAGTAGTGATCGCATACCTATTTCAGGTTTCTTCGCTGTCCTTCATACAAACTGCCCATCACAATCAGCGTTCCCACCAGGGTGTGCCAGGTAAAGGGCTCATCTAACAGCAACGTGGCGAAAATCAAACCAAAGATGGGACATAAAAATAACCACAACGAGGCGCGCACCGCATCTTCGCGCAGCAGGTACAGCCAAAGTTGTACGGCAGCGAGGGATACCGGAATCACCAGCCACAACAGCGAAAGCCAGAAGCGCGCATCGTAGGTAGTGCCGCCCCCTTCAAAGAACAACGTGAAGGGCAACAACAGCAAGCCCGCAATAAAAACCTGCCACCCGTTGATCACGGTACGGCTCAATTGCCATTTCACAGAAGAGTAATAAACTGCCCCGAGCGAATACATTACCATGCTGAGCACCAGTAAAAAAGCACCCCAGGGTGTGGCGTAACCATTCTGTAAAAGCGGAAATGTTGCCAACGCAACACCGGCCATACCGGCCACAATGCTCAACCACTCGCGCAGCTTTACCGGTCGTTTCAGCCACATGGCAGAAAAGAAACTAATCATAAGCGGGTTTAACGCAATGGCTAGTGCCGTGATGCCGGCTGCCACCTCTTCCAGCGCAATGATGAAGATGCCCAGATACAATGCCGTATTCAGTGCACCAAATAGGGTAAGTTGCCACCACTCTTTGCCGGCCGGCAGCTTTCTGTCGTTGGTGAAGAGCAGCGCAATGGTTAGCAGCAGAACACCTGCCAATAAAAAACGAATGGTGAATAACGTAAGCGGCTCTGACGACATGAGGCCGAACTTGCCCGCCACCGAAGCAGAAGACCACAACACGGCAAATACAACGCCCGAGAGAACAAAACGAACAGGGTGGCCCAAAACAATGCAATCAGTTGCCCGCGAAGATAAAGCATTATCGGTTTATAACGGCCGTTTGCGCAAAACAATAAATGCACTGTTTAACCCCGGTGTTGTGAGGTTGTGGTGCTTACACCCACGCGCTGCTTAGTTGTACTTGTTCTTATCTTTTGCCAGATTTATCTGAAAGGCATCGGGTGTACCCGAAATTTTAAGGTTCACAAATCGGGTACGCTTGGAAGGATCGCGGTACTGAATTTCGTCTTCCGTTTCGGGCTCTCCTTCCTTCCGTTTAAACAGTTGTTGTGCGGCAACTTGCGTCACCAGTTTCCAGGGCACACGCACGTAATATTCCATGTTCATGTTCATGTCTTGCTTGCCCGAAATTTCAATAAACCCTAAGGTGGAGTTGATGGTCATGGCAGGAATGGAAAGGGTGCCGTTGTTCAGGTCTAGCTGGTTGCTTAACGTATCGAACCGAACCCGGTTCAGGTTTTTGTCTTTGAAGAAATCAGACATCGCCTGCAGGGCGCTGTAGTTTTCCAGTCTTCCTTCCAGCACTTCCAGGTCTATGTGTATCTGCGAGTCGTCAATAATCGGAACCATATCGGCATGCATGTGTACTTTGCCGTACAAGTGGCCGCTGAGTTTGCCGTGCAGATTTTCTGACACCAGGTGATCTTGCCCGAAGTTTTCGAACTTGAAGAGCAGTTTATCCAGGTCTACATTTTTTATGCGCATATCGGGGCTGAAGTAAATTTTGTTCCGGTCCGATCCGTTGAAGTAACCTTTCAGCCAGATTTTGCCGCCCGCTGCGCCCAGCGACATGGTGTCGATGTGTATGTAGTGATTCTTTGTGGTGCGGGCTTTCACAAAAAAGTCATCAATCAGATAGCGGTGGTAGTTCAGGTGTTTGATGTCGAAATCGAAAGTCATGTGGCTGAAGGGCACATCGTAGATGTTGAAAACAGCCTCATGATCTTGCGGGGTAAGTGTTTTATCCGCTGGTGGCGGGTTGTAATTGAAGAGCTCATCGAAATCGAGGTGGGGCGCGGTTAATGAGAAATGATTATCGCGCTTACGGATGATGGAGTCAGGCCCCAGGTAGTAATTCAGGTTGGCCACAAAAGAACTCTTACCCAGTTTTCCACTCAGGTTTTCTACCACCAGGTGCTCGTCTTCGTAGTGCACGCGTCCCTTGAAATTTTCGAAACGCATCGGATGTACCTTCATGGTAGCCTCCAGTTTATCCATGTTTATGTCGGCCGATTGCAGACCCTTATTAAAATGCAGATCAGCAAAGCCATGTATCTTCAGGTTTCTGAACTCTTCGTGGCGATAATCTTCGGGCACAAAATTTTCACCTCCGTAAGAAAATAAATCTTCCATTTGCAGCAAGGCAGAGGTAAGGTTAAACTCCACTTTGGTATCGCCCAGCGGTTCGGTTAAAAACCAGAGGTCGTAATTGCGCAGACGCCCGTTGAAGTGAAAGTCGCTCTTGTCGATCATGCCGGTGAAATCTACCACGCGGAAATCACTGCTGTCTACAAACACATCGGCATGGAAATCGTGCAGCGTGTGGGGGTAGTGGGTAAGTTTGGCGTAAAAGTCTTCAATAAAAAATTCGCCTATAGGCAAGTTGGGCGATTCTGTAAATGCGCGGGCTGAGCTGTTGAATTTGAATTTCATGCTCAGGTTCTTAATCTGCTCGTCTACCGGTTTGCTGTTGGCTGTATCGTTGGATGTTAGCTGTTTGATGTCCAGCAGTTTCGATGTAATCACCATATCGGCCGTAACCGGATTGCTGGTGTGATGCAGAATGGCAGGCAAATCAGTAACGTGGGCCTTTATGTCGATGTCGGAGTCGCCCACTTCTACATGAAAGCGGTCGATAAATGCTTCGTGCCCGTCCATGTGCGCTTTGATATCAATATCGTGTATGGGCAGGTGATACCCGGTGGTGCGAAACGATAGGTTGGTAACATCTAACTCGGTAAAGTAAGACTCATTTAGTTTTTCGATGCTCTTTTCAGGGTTGGCCAGGTCTACGATGTCGTGGAAGTTCATGGTGAGCGCCACTTTGCCTTTCAGATCCTGCAGGTCTGTAATGTTGAAAAAATCGGCTAGAAAATCGAGTTGAAATTCCGAACGCAACTTCATGTCAATCTCGGGCGATTCGAAATTCTTTACTGATAAATTACCACTAAAGGTGCCTGCTTCGGGGCGGGCAGAAAAATCCATTAGCGAAAATTCCATGGTGGAGGCGTTGCCCTGTGCGCCCGTATTGAAATGGCCTTTAAAGAAAAGTTGATCGAGTTTCTTATTCGAAATCTTGTTGCTAAAGAAGGCGTCTTCGCAGCCAAAGTCGGCTACCACCCGGGGGTTGTGCCCGTTTATCGACTTACCGGTAATGGAGGCTTCGAAAAAAATCCTGCCGGCATTGTCGTATCGCTCCAGCGCGGGGGCCAGCTCTTCGGGTGCAAAAGCCATGAACAAATCGAAGTTGGGTTTGTTGCCGTGGAAGCGGATGTCCAGATTCATGTCGTCATCAAAATCAACGGAACCATCCATCTTGAAGAGTGCCTTTTCCAGCACGAGCTCCGAAGGCTGAATGGTGAGTACTTGTGTGGCCGTGCTGTAATCCAATTGTGTTTGTAAATCGAAGTGTTTGTGTTTTACAAATGTGGTGTCGCCATTGGCAATAACATTTAGCTGAAAGCGGCTATCGAGCGAGACTAACACATGCTCGGGGCTGGTTTTAAACCGCGAGGTGGCATCATCAATAAAGGCTTCCATCAAAATATTATTTTCTTCATTGAGTTTTAGTAAATCGATGTTGACCAATTCAATGCGTTTGATGTCCATGTGAAATTCTTTGCCCGCATCTTCAATTTCTTTTTTGCCGGAAAGGGCGTTGGTAATGTTGATGGTGCCATCGGTGTGTTGCACCACTTTTAACGAACCCTCGGAAAGTTTGATGGATTTGATTTCTATTTGTCCCGTAAGCAGTGTAAATAAGTCAAAGCCCAGGTACACGTCTTTGATGTCGAGCAGAGGTTCAGTGCTCTTGGTTTTATCTTCGTAAACGGTTACGTGGTCCAGGTCGATGGAAATGTAGGGGAAGTTGGCAAAGGGAGAAATGTGGCTGCCATCTACGTCCAGCTCGCCCACAAAATCTGCGTTTGCCGTGGCGATGAACTCCTGCACAATGGTGTCCTGCTTCCAGTAGACAACGACTAAGGTAATGCCGAACAACAGCACAGGTGCCAATACCAACAGAATCAAAACACGTTTCCAGACTTTTTTCATGCAGGAAAAAATTAACCGTCAAAGGTACAAAACCAATAGTGCGCTGATGTTAAATTTTCATTAGAAAGCTTAGATGGCGCGTTCCGCCAGTCGTTGCATTATGGCATCTTGGTAGGTTTTGCCAATGGGCAATTCTTTGCCTGCCAACTCGATCATTTCGCTGTTGTAACGCTCTATTTTGTCGAGGTTTACCAAAAACGACTTGTGTATGCGCTGGAAAAGACGGGCGGGCAACTTCTCTTCCATGTAGCTGAGGGTGTGGTAGGTAATGACTTCTTTGCCGGTGGTTTTAATGCGCACGTAGTTTTTTAAAGATTCTACGTACAGAATATCGTTCAGATATATCTTCATCATCGCCTTATCTACCTTCACGAAAATGAAAGAAGGTTCGGCTTGCTCATCCTTTTGGGTGGCGTTGCTGGTAGCGTTGTATCTGTCGATGGTTTTTAGAAAACGTTCGCGGGCAATGGGTTTTACCAAATAATCGAGAACGTTCAGTTCAAAGCCCTCTACGGCATATTCGCGATAAGCTGTTGTAAAAATAACCTGTGGCGGATTTTTCAATGCGCGGATAAGCTCCAATCCCGTAAGTCCCGGCATTTGAATATCAATGAACAGCAGGTCTACCGGTTCGCGCTGCAGGTGCAAGAAGGCCTCAAGGGGTTTGGTGTAAGCCCCACTCAACACCAACCCGGGCGTTGAGGAAACAAATTTTTTTAATACCTCCAGCGCCAGGGGTTCATCGTCTACAAGCAGGCAGCGGATTAATTCCATTTGATTTTCAGGTTAACAAGATACGTATCGCTGGCGTGAATGCGAAGTTCATGCTGCGGATAGACCAGCGCCAACCTTTTTTTTACGTTGATCAAGCCCAGCCCGGAGCGATTGGTTTTTTGTTTGTTTTCTTCCCCGGGCAAACTGTTTTCAATTTGCACATCCAGGCCGGTGGGCGAGGCGTGCAGTTGAAACCGCACCCAGATCTTTTCTGAAGTTTGGTGGCTGCCATGCTTGAAACAATTTTCTACGAGTGGAAAAAGCAGCAAGGGCGCAATGGTTGCCTGCTGCACAGATCCTGTTGCCTGGAATGAAATCTCCAGCCGTTCGCCCAGCCTGAGTTTTTCCAACGCTACATAGTCCTGCAGCGCTTGTAGTTCCCGCGAAAGCGGCACAGACGGTGCGTTGCCATCGTACACCATAAAGCTAAGCAACTTGGAAAGGCGCAACATCATTTCAGCGGTTTTGTCTGATTGCAGCAGCGCCAGCGAATAAATGTTATTTAATGTGTTGAAAAGAAAGTGAGGGTGTATCTGGTCTTTCAGCGACTTGAGTTCTATCTCCGCTTTTTCGCGTGCCAGCTTTTCGCGTGCCAGTTGCGCCTCGAACCAACTGCTTACAAAGTAAATGGTGGTGCCCATGCCCAGCACGGGGTACACATACACCAGGTTGAAGAAAGCACTGTAGAAAGACCAGAAGCCGGCATCGTAGCGAGCCAGGGGAGTTTGAGTGAGCGGGTAGATGATGAAATAGTCTTCCAGCCGGTTGAGCCACATCACCATAAAAGTGAGCAGCAAGGCCGAGCCGCAGAAGAGCAGGTATTTTTTCTGCAGAAGCAGGCGCTTCACCAACACGTAAATAAATGTATACACCGTAAAAGCCTTCAGCGGAAACTCGATCAGCTCCATTCCTAACCTGAAGAAAAACGAACCACTATACATCTGCACTACGGCCATTCGCAGCACGAAGTAGCTTATCCAGAAAAGCACATGCCAGGTGGCCTCGTAGTGATACCACTTTTTCATGACCGAAAGATACTTCGTAAACTCTGACGGTGACACAGGTATCAGCGGGCTTTGCCCTTACCATGAGCGCGTATGTAAGCCGCCTGGGGTTGTTCGTCCTGCTGCGGAGCTGGTTGGGATAAAAGTTCAAAGCCAAGATAGATAGCAGTAGCAACTTTACCGTAAAAAGCAACAGCTATGAAAGCAAAACCTTGGTTTCAGTCGCGCAGGGTAAGGTTGCAGTTGGGCCTGGCCACCGGCTTGCTTTGCTATTTTATTACCTGGCACAATCCGGTTTGCTACAAAACTTTGTATAGCACTGCGCAACAACACTTTCAACTGATCCTCTCCAAAAAAACAACGGGTAATGGAACTGACAGTTAATTCCCAAACGTACCAGGTAGATGCCGACAACGACATGCCGCTGTTGTGGGTGCTGCGCGACATAATTGGCTTAACGGGTACCAAATACGGCTGCGGTATTGGGCAGTGCGGTGCGTGCACTGTGCACATGAATGGGCAAGCGGTGCGCTCGTGTTCCATACCGGCATCGGCCGCAGCGGGCAAACAAATTACTACTATTGAGGGCCTTTCGCCCGATGGCAGCCACCCCCTGCAACAGGCCTGGCACCATGAAGATGTGCCACAATGCGGTTACTGCCAGGCTGGCCAGATCATGACGGCCGCAGCACTGCTGGCGCGCAACGCCAACCCTACCGATGATGAGATAACCCGCGCCATGAATGGCAACCTTTGTCGCTGTGGTACCTACCAGCGCATACACCGGGCAATCAAAAGGGCAGCAGAAAAAAGCTAAAAACCAGGATTAATGGAGCGCAGAGATTTTCTAAAACTTTCGGCATTGGCGGGAGGCGGGTTTATGCTATCCGTGTCTTCGTGGGCCGCCAAATTAACGGAGCCCAACGCCAATGGAGAGGCAGGAGTCATCGGACATTTTTTAACCGTAGATGCCAACGGCACCATTTCGTTTCACCTTACCAAACATGAAATGGGCCAGGGCGTAGCTACCAGCCTGGCCATGATATTGGCAGAGGAGCTGGATGCCGACTGGGAAAAAATCAAGATTCATTTTGGCACTGTTGACCTGGGGCGCTACCAGAATGCGCAACAAGGCGGCTACGGAACCGGTGGCAGCACCACCGTGATGGATATGTACCCCGTGCTGCGCAAAGCCGGGGCCACCGCGCGCTGGTTGCTGGTGCAGGCGGCAGCCAATCGTTGGAAGGTCAATCCATCTGAGTGTATCGCTGGAAAAGGTATCGTGAAGCATGAGTTGACAAGCAGGGAGCTGCATTATGGAGAATTGGCCAATGAAGCGGCTCAACTGCAACCTCCGGCTGACGTTCCGCTGAAAGCGGAGGAACAATTTCAATTATTGGGTCGGCCTGTATCCGGGAAGCAGGTTCACGGAATTGTAACGGGCACAAATAAGTATGGCATAGATGCCCAAATACCAGGCATGCGTTATGCTACCGTGGCGCGTTGCCCGGTATACCGGGGCAAAATCAAATCGTACGATGCCTCCAAAACACTGAAGGTAAAAGGTGTGCGGGCGGTGGTAACTACCAAAGCAGTAGCCGGAATCAAAGGGCACTATCAGTTCGATGTGCGCGAGGGCGTGGCGGTAGTGGCCGACTCTTATTGGGCTGCATTAAAGGGCAGAGAGCAATTAAAGGTGGAGTGGCAAGGTGGTGTAGCGGGCGATACTGCCACCTTCGAAAAGCAGGCGGCACAAAAGGCAGCGTTGCGAATAGACCCTACCGGCTTTTTGGGAGACGAAAATGCTACGGCCGATCTTGGCCTGGTGAGGCGCACTTTGCGGGCGCAGTATATCTACCCCTATCAGCTTCACGCTGTGATGGAGCCGCTCAATTGTACGGCTCATTTTAAGGGCGATAGCTGCGAGGTGCACATAGGTGCACAGGCACCCCACCAGTTAGTCAGGTATATCATGAACATTTTCCAGCTTCCACAGGAAAAAATAACGGTTCAGTTATATCCTTCGGGTGGTGGCTTTGGCCGCAGGTGGTATCCAGACCCCGCGCTGGAGGCTTTGTGTATTTCGAAAGAAGCGGGCAACATACCTGTTAAAATGATCTGGACCCGCGAAGACGACCAGACCGTTAACCTCACGCATCCTTTTACTTTCAGTAACTACCAGGCCAGCCTGGATGCTAACAACAAGTTGGTGGCGTGGTATCAAAAAGAATTGCGCACCTATACGTGGGGCGCATCCGTTGCCAACCCTGAGCTTTCGTGGATAGGTTATAATATCCCCAATATTCGTTACGATTTCGAAAACCTGCTGGAAGAGAGCCTGATCCAGAGTTGCGCATGGCGCTCGGTAGTGGCTAACGCATGGGCTTTTGGTCAGGAGTGTTTTATGGATGAAGTGGCAGCAGAAAAGAAGGCCGACCCGTTGGCGTTTCGCCTGTCTCTACTGGAAGAGGGGAGACAGGCGGAAGTGGGGCACCATCAAAAGGTGGATAACAGCCGTTTGACGCGGGTGTTGAAGTTGGCGGCAGCTCGGGCCAATTGGGGCGAAGCGCTGCCTGCCGGGAGAGGAAGAGGCATAGCAGCTTATCCATACCTGCATGGCAATAGTTACTGTGCCATGGTAGCCGATGTATCGGTGGAAGACAAAAGAGTAAAAATAGAAAGGGTGGTCTGTGCGGTAGATTGTGGTAAGGTGGTTAACCCCTCGGGTGTGAAAAGCCAGATAGAGGGTGGGGTTGCCTGGGCGGTTACCGCCTTACTCCATGGCGGTGTCGATATTCAGCAGGGGCGGGCTACCAAAACCAACTTTCATCAAAACCAATTGATGCGTATGGCCGAGTGCCCCCAGGTTGAAGTCTATTTTGTGGAAAACGCGGGCGAGCAGCCCTGGGGCGTGGGCGAACTGGCGCCACCTCCGGCCGTGCCCGCCATGGTAAATGCCATTTTTGCCGCCACCGGCCAGCGCGTGCGCAAGCTGCCCGTAAGTCTTTAAGGTGTTTGTTGCAACCTTGCGGTAGATAGCCGCGTCATACCTGGCAAACACACCAGGTATGAAGCATCTCATCGCGTTTATTTTCGTCTTTACGGCTGCCGCAGCCGTTGCGCAGTCTACCAAATCCGGCAATTACAATCTCGACCAAACATACCCGCTTCAATCAGGCGGAACCATTTTTCTCAGTTCCTCCGATGCCAAGGTCACCATCAGCGGCTCCACGCGTACCGATGTGCACGTAAAAATCGGCCGCGAAGTAAACACCAAAGGCTGGGTGTTTGGCGAGGAGGAGTTTACGGTAGATGTAACGGAGCAGGGAGGCAACTTGTCGATCAAAGAGCGCTCGCGCTCCTCGCACGTGGGCATTGTAGGCTACCATTACGAAAAGTACACCATTGACATAGAAGCGCCCGAAGGCGCCAGTCTGGCTATTAAAGGCGATGATGGCGATTACCTGGTGCGCGCGGTCCATGGCGCCATCGACCTGGACTTAGACGATGCCGATGTGGAATTGGTGGGCTGCCTCGGCAGCGATTTCAGAGTACGTCTGGACGATGGTGATCTGAGAATGGACACCGGCAAAGGTACGCTGGAACTGGATGCGGACGATGCCGATGTACGGATCAAAAATGCAGCGTTTGAAAAAATAATGGCTGCGCTCGATGACGGAGATTTTGTAGTAGAAACCAGCCTGGCAGCCACTGGAGATTATTTCATCGATTCGCAGGATGGTCTTGTTTCGTTCACGGTGCTATCCGGAGGTGGCAAATTCGACATCCGGCACGATGATGCCCGGGTTATTACCGAAGGTGCCTTTCATGTGGTCGAAAAATCGGAGAACCGCACAAGGCTAACCCTGGGCAACGGCAACAGCAAGGTAGACATCCGTGCCGATGACGCCAGGGTGAGGTTGATTCGTCTCTAGCTTTCGGGATTAAACAGTTCTCCTTTTAACATATGAAGAAGTTGATCGGATTGGCGCTCCTGCTGGGCACTTGCAACACCTTTGCCCAAACCGAAGGCAATTGGCAAACCAGGCAACTGCCAGGCGTTGATGTTCAATATCAATTGATAGATGCAACCGTGGCGGACTCTCTACAGGTACCTGTGGCCGAAGCACAACGAACGATCGAGGCATTTTTCGATCAGCCCTTTCCGAGAAAGTTCTCCCTGTTTGTATTCCCCCACCGGTTGCAGATGGACCAACAGTGGCAACAGGCCTGGAATGCGCCCGGTTTTCAATCCGAATGCTGGATGGTAGCCAGCGGGGTAGCCGACAGGTTGGATCTTTTATCTCCTGCTGTTTGGCAGAGCGAAGCGTGCGAACACAATCCGGCCGACCGCGAGGAGCTACAACGCCTGATCACCCACGAGATGGTGCATGTTTACCACGGTCAGCAGAATCCCATCCCTGATTTTACAGGCCTTGATGACCTGGCGTGGTTGATTGAAGGTGTAGCTACCTATGTTTCAGGCCAGCTAACGGAGCAACGGATGAACAGTGTTAAACAACTGGTGCAGGCGAACAAAGCCCCACAAAAGTTGGCTCAATTCTGGAGTGGCAAAGACCGCTATGGCCTTGCCGGCTCCATGATAAAGTGGGTAGATCAAACAGTCGGGCGCCAGCAATTGCTTGCGTTGCTGAAGCAAACCGATCAGCAAAAAATTTTAGATCAAATCGGGTTTACCGAGACAGAGCTGATAGAAGCCTGGAGGAGATCTGTGGCCGATTAGATATCGCAAATCTCCACGCCTTGTTTCAGCGAAGCGAGCTTGTCTGCCCTACTGGGTATGAACTCTTGCGCAACAAAACCTTTGAAGCCGGTTTCTGCAATGGCCTTCATAATAGCCGGGTAGTTCAGCTCCTGCGTTTCATCAATTTCATGCCGACCGGGCACACCACCCGTGTGGAAATGCGAAATGTACTTGATATTCTTTTTAATGGTGGCGATTACATCACCCTCCATAATTTGCATGTGGTAAATGTCGTACAGCAACTTGAAGTTTTCAGAACCCAGCTTCTCGCACAACTGAACACCCCAGTCGGTACGATCGCACTGGTAATCTTTGTGGTCTACCTTGCTGTTGAGCAACTCCATGGTAATGGTGATGTTGTATTTTTGCGCCACTTTCAAAACAGGCTCCAGGCCACGCGCGCAGTTCTCCAAACCCTTTTCGGAACTTAAACCGTTGGCGTTGCCGCTGAAGCAGATCAGATTTTTCAGTCCTGCATCAGCCGCCTTGGGTATATTGGTTGTATAATCTTTTAAAAATTTTTCGTGTAACGAGAGGTCGTTGAAACCTTTGTTCAGGCCTAGATCGGTAGCGTAGCCCATAGCGCACGTAAGGCCATGCTTGATGGCAACAGCCCACTCATCGGGTGTCAGCAGCTCAATGGATTGGAGGCCAATGTTTTTTCCAGAGATCACCAATTCCTCCAAGGGTATGCTCTGGTAGCACCAGCGGCAGGCAGAGTGGTTGATGTTACCCTTCATGTTTTCGGGCAGCAGGTTCATGGCCTTGGTTACCGAGGGAAGTGCAAAAATGCCGGCCGCCCCAGCCGCCATAGATTGCAACGCTTTTTTGCGGTTCATAAGTTTCTTGTCAAGCTAATGGTAAGTATAGTTACCACTTTGCCGCCCAAAATTCAAGCCAATTGTGGCAGGTGGTAGCACCGTTGGCCTGCTCGCGCGTTTTCCTACTTCTCTTGCCGATAGATAACACCGTCTTTCATCACCAGTTTTACCTTGCGCAAATCGGAGATGTTTTTCGAGGGGTCGCCTGATACGATCACCAGATCGGCTTTTAGTCCCGGTTTCACAAAACCCACCTCGTTTTCCAGGTGAAAGGCTCTGGCATTTACGCTGGTGGCGGCTTTCAGTACGTCCATCACAGGCATGCCGTATTCCACCATCAACTCCATTTCCAGCACATTTTCGCCATGCGGAAAGACACCCACATCACCTCCCATACCAATGGCCACACCCGAGGCCAGCGCATCTTTAAAACTTTTCTTTTTGATGGTAACGCGCTCGGGTTCGGGTGTTTTGCCTTTCACCCAACCGCGGTACTGCGAGATAACATCTACCGCTGCAATGGTGGGAAAGTAAGTTACGTTGTGTTCTTTCATCAGCCTGCCGGTTTCCACATCAATAAAATCGCCATGTTCTATGGTTTCAGCACCTGCCAGCACGGCACGCTGAATGGCCTCTTTCGATTTGGCGTGGCACACCATTACGCGACCGCTGCTGCGCGTAACTTCGTTGATGAGTTTCAGTTCTTCGAGTGTAAAAGAGGGTTTGTCTTCGCCTTGCAGGCCCCAGCGGTAGTCGGCATACACTTTTATGAAATCGGCACCTTTCCAGATTTGGTCGCGTACTACGCGTATCAGGTCGTTGCCATCGGCCGCTTCCGCGCCCAGCATAATTTCCATGTCGTGGTCGTAGCCCTTGGGCCCATACGAGCCGGTAGTGACGATGGCGCGTCCTGCCACCAGCAAGCGTGGACCAGGCACAATGCCTTCGTTGATGGCCCTTTTCAAACCCACATCGGCATAGCCAGCGCCTTCAGTGCCCAAATCGCGCGAGGTGGTGAAACCCGCCATGAGGGTATTTTTTGCGTGCACGGTGGCGCGCACGGTGCGGTAGGCATCGGTTTCTTTCAACACCTGGGTATCCCAGTCGGTAATGTTGTAGGGGTACAGAAACAGGTGCGAGTGTCCTTCTATAAGCCCTGGCGTTAGAGTAGCGTTGGGGTAGTTGATTTTTACAGCGCCAGAGGGTTCTTTTATTTCTGCGCGCGGACCAGCCGCCACAATGCGGTCGTTTTCTACCACCACCGCCCAGCCTTCGCGCAGCGCTTCGCCATCAAAAACACGATCTGCCGTGAGGTAGTATTTTGTTTGGGCCGTGGCTGAAAAACTAAAAAGCAGAAAGATGCAAATGGTACTTTTCATCATTAACCAAATAAACGTTCAATTACCTTTTCTTTTTCCAATTGGTGAGCAGTAGCTATTTCGTTGAGTATCGCTGAAAGGGTACCTACTTTTATCGGATTGTGCATTGGAATGGTGATGTGGTGTTGACCAAATGGCAACATCATTGTAACGCGCACGTGGCTACCCCTTTGCCGGGTTACTTCATAACCAATCTTTCTTAGACACTTCACCAGATATTCCCCTGAAACATCTCTGGGTAGTTTCATAAAGACAGCAGCTCCTCTTTCACATAGTGGAGTCTTATCAACTTGGGTGCCTCCCCTTCTTCAAAATGAACGTGTACGGCCTCACGAATATGTGCTCTCAATTCCTCAAGCGTGTCGGCTTCAGTAAATATACTTTGTCCCAATGCGTGAGCTTCAAATCCCCCCTCTGGTGAATCCTTCACATAAAAGATTATCTCACGATCCATGATTAAAAATAAACTTAATCTGAGATAAAGCAAAAAAAGCCAGGCCTGCTGCATGGCAGGCCTGGCTAGTACTGTCAAGTTTTTTTTAAAATGGATCTTACAGCGCAGCCAGTGCGGCATCGTAGTTAGGCTCTTGCCCGATCTGTGGCACCAATTCAGTATGCTTCACAACGCCTTTTTCATCAATAACCACAATGGCTCGTGCAAAAAGGTCTTTGAAACCTCCATCGATCAACTGAACACCATAGGCTTTTCCAAAACCCAGGTTGCGGAAATCGCTCAGCGTAATCACCTTGTCGATGCCTTCGGCACCACAGAACCGCTTCATGGCAAACGGAAGGTCTTTGGCGATGCAGAGCACCACTGTGTTTTCCAGCGCGGCAGCGCGTTTGTTGAATTCGCGCACCGAGGCCGCACACACACCGGTATCAATACTGGGAAAAATATTCAGGATCATTTTCTTGCCGGCAAACTGCATGGAAGAAACATCCTTCAGGTCGTTGCCGGTAAGTGTAAAGGGCGTGGCCGATGACCCTGCCAAGGGCAGGTTGCCAATGGTGTTTACAGTGCTATCGCCCAATTTGGTTTGTGCCATAACGTGTTTATTGAAAATGTTAAACTATTAACCAAGAACAGAAGGGGCGCCAAAGTGTTTAGCGCAGGCGGTCGGAATCGCGCACCAATTTTTCGTCTCTGCGTATGAAACGCAGTGCCAGCCAGTTGAAGAAAACACCGGCAAAAGACGTCCAGATGGTGAGGCCATATTTCCACCCGTAGTTAAATTGACTGGCCAGTTGGTTGGAGAACACGACTGCGGCAATCATGACGCCCATCAGCAACAAAGAATTGAGCGTGCCCATTTTTATTTGCGTGATGCGGTTGTCGAACCTGCGTATCTCCATTACCGCCACGGTTGCAGCGGCAATCATCAAAATGGCCGTGATGCAATAGGGAAAATAAAGCGTTGTGGGGTTACCCTCATTCTTAACCGTGTAGTGCAGCGGGTACAATTCGTGCTTAACGCCCGAAACGGGATCTTGAAAGACCCAAATGGGTAAAAAAATGCTTACCAGCATGGCAGCCACCACAAGCGCCAAAAAAACAGTTTGAATTCTTTGCCACATAATCCGTTAAATTCGCGGCAAAACTAACAATAAAACCCGGTTGCCTGATGGCGCCCGGGTGTTTTCCTTCAACAAAGCCAACAACTCTATCATTTCTGAAAATTTCCACCTTGAAGCGATGCGCTACCTTTTCGAAATAAGTTACCTCGGCACGCGCTATCACGGATGGCAATCGCAAAAAAATGCGGTGGGCGTTCAGGAAAAAGTAGAGAAGGCATTGAGTACCATTCTGCGCACAACCATACCCATTGTGGGCAGCGGCCGCACCGATACGGGTGTGCACTGCGCGCAACAATTTTTCCATGCCGATATCGAGAAAACCTTTGATAGCGATAAACTGGTGGTGCAACTAAATTCTTTCTTGCCGCAGGATATCGCTATCCGGTCGATTGTGCCCATTCGGCCCGATGCCAGCGCCCGCTACGATGCCATAGCCCGCACATACGAATACCATATAACCCTGGTAAAAAATCCTTTGCTTACCGATCGGGCTTTTTTTTGTTTTAAGACCCCGGAGGTGCCAACCATGAACGAGGCGGCTGCGTTATTACTGGGCACCCACGATTTTCAGTGCTTCAGCAAAGTGAAAACCGATGTAAACCACTTTATCTGCAGTGTAAAAACGGCACATTGGAATCAAAAAGGCGACTTACTGGTTTTTACCATCACGGCCAATCGCTTTTTGCGAGGCATGGTTCGGGCCATTGTGGGCACTTTGCTGGATGTGGGTACAGGTAAGTATACCGTGCACGATTTCCAGAAGATTTTGAAAAGCAAAGACCGCAAAAAAGCAGGCATGAATGTGCCGCCCGAAGGGCTGTACCTGATGCAGGTGAAGTATCCGAAGAAGATTTTTATCAACAACTGAGTTTAACGACATAGACGTGGAGAAAGAAAAAGTAAGCAGTGGCAATATCATAGACCTTACTGTGGTAAAGCGAATTCTCCAATTCGTGCAACCGTATCGGGGGAGATTCTACTTTTTGATTCTGCTTACGGTGCTGTTAGGGGTGCTCACCCCTGTGCGGCCGTGGCTGATACAATACACCCTGGATACCCACGTGGCAGCAAGCGACTATTGGAGCATGGTGGAGATCATGGTGCTGATTCTGTTTCTGCTGGCCGTGCAGTCAGTGTTCCAGTATGTGCACACCTACATGTCGGGGCGCATCGGGCAGTTTGTTATTCGCGATATACGCATCAAGTTGTATGAACACATTGTAAACCTGCGCCTGCGTTTCTTCGACAAAACTCCGATAGGCCGCCTTGTAACGCGCACCATTTCTGATGTGGAAACGCTGGCCGATGTGTTTAGTGAGGGCCTGGCTGCCATGGCGGGCGACCTGCTTCAGATTGTATTCATTTTGATTTTTATGTTCGTTACGGACTGGCGCCTGGCGTTGGTAAGCCTTTCTACCATTCCGCTCATGCTTCTCAGCACGTATGTGTTCAAAGAAAAAATCAAGGTGGCGTTTAACGATGTGCGCAATGCAGTGTCTAACCTCAACGCCTTTGTGCAAGAACACATCACCGGTATGAACATCGTGCAGATTTTTGGAAGCGAGAAGCGCGAGTATCAAAAATTCCTGGAAATCAACAAAGAGCACCGCGACTCTAACCTTCGATCGGTATTATATTATTCGGTTTACTTTCCCGTGGCCGAAATTATTGCCGCCATGGGCATTGGTTTGTTGATGTGGTATGGCGCCAAGGGGGTGCTGCACTTCGAGCAAACCGGCATTACGGTGGGCACGCTCACGGCCTTCATCATGTACATACAGATGTTCTTCAGGCCCATACGCATGATAGCCGACCGTTATAACACACTGCAGATGGGTATTGTCAGCTCTTCGCGCATCATCAACCTGCTGGACGACAAGGAGTATGTGATGCCCAACGGCACACACGTTCCCGAAAAAGTAAAGGGCGATGTGCAGTTCGAAAACGTTTGGTTTGCCTATAACGAAACCGACTATGTGCTGAAAAACATCAACCTCCACATCCGCGCAGGCGAAACCATTGCGTTGGTGGGTGCCACGGGGGCAGGCAAATCGTCCATCATTAATTTGCTCAATCGGTTTTACGACATCAACCGGGGCACCATCAGGGTAGATGGCGTGGATATTAAAGAGTACGACCTGGCTGCGTTGCGCAGGGAAATTGGCGTGGTGCTGCAAGATGTGTTTCTGTTCTCCAGCTCCATTCGCTACAACATTACCCTGGGCGACCCCGATGTAACCGATGAACAGATATGGCATGCGGCCGACCTGGTTGGTGCGCGCAAGTTTATTGAGCGTTTACCCGGCCAGCTTGACTACAATGTAATGGAACGCGGCTCAACCCTCTCGGTGGGGCAACGCCAATTATTGTCGTTTATACGCGCCATGGTGTACGACCCGAAGATTCTGGTACTCGATGAGGCCACTTCTTCGGTTGACAGCGAAACGGAAGAAATGATTCAGGATGCCATTGGCAAAATGATGACAGACCGTACCTCCATTGTTATTGCACACCGGCTCTCCACCATTCAGAAAGCCGACAAAATCATCGTAATCGACAAGGGAGAGATCAAAGAAACCGGTAAACACGAAGAATTGCTGAGCCACGAGGGCCTGTACGCCCAGCTACATAAAATGCAGTACAAAGCGGTGATCTGAAAATTTCTCCCTTTACCGGGGTAAGCGCGAAATGGATTATATTTGTTTTTATGCGCCTGACCAAACCCCTTTTGTTGGCCCTACTGTGTGGTTTTTGCAGCACCTGGGCAGGGGCGCAGGTACGTAAAAGTCCGCGCAGCAGCAATTTTAGGGTGCCTTCCGTATCGCGCAGCCAGGCGCGCATCATGTGCCCCATCTTTGAAAACAGCCAGTATCCTTATCAGGGCATTGGCATAAAGCTGGGCGATCCGTTTGCGCTAACGTATAAGTACTATCCCAACAAACACTGGTCGTTCGTGGCCGATGCCGGCAAGGCCGCCAGTGGCCTTTACAATAAATATTACCGCGATGCTTTCTACGAATATATTCCTGATACCCTTTCGGGCGAACAAGGTGTGGAGTACCTGGCGCACAAAGCCCTGACGGACTGGTTTCTGGAAGCCAAGTTTCTTTACCAGTGGGATGCCTCCAAAATTTCGAAGGGGCTGCAACTGTATGCCGGCCTGGGTTGGCAATGGCGCAGCACCCGCATCGAATACGACTATCTCTTCAGCGAGGGCGATTTCATTACCGAGAACCGCTTCGGCAAGTTTCGTGAGTCGCGGTTTACCTACGGCCCTGTGGTGGTGCTAGGTTTTGAATATTCTTACTTCTCGCTGCCGCTCTCGGCCTTCATTGAGTTGGAATTATATACCGATGCCTTGCTCGATCCGGGCTACAATCGTTTTCAGGGCGGGGTTGGGCTGAGGTACATTTTTTAGAAATCCTTTCAAAAAAAAATCGCCCGAAACACGTAAGCTCCGGGCGACTGCCAATCAATCAACGTTCGCACTTAGATGCTGCGCAGATAAACGTACAGCGCCTGTAATTCTGTATCTGTTAAACTTTTGGCCAATGGCCACGGCATAAACTGGGCCTGCAATTCTTTCCCCTCGGGTGTTTTGCCCGTGCGCATGGTGGTTAGAAACTGTTCTTGTGTCCATTTGCCAACGTTGCCGGTAGATGTAATGTCTGCCACCGGTGGCGAGCCGGGTAATACAGCCTCACCGCCTTTCAGATTTTCTTTATGGCAGCCCGAGCAAGATACGGCTATGTAGCGGCCGAATTCTGCATTTACTGCAGGCACTATTTCTTTTACCAACTCGGCATTATGGTCGATTTTTTCAGCCACCATCACGGGCAATTTGTCCAGATCAATCAATATGCGGCCTACCGGTTTAAATGCGATGGGTGGCAGTGTGCGGTCTACTGCAGGTAAAGACATGCCAAAAGCGATGATCGCTTTCAGGTCTCTCTCGGTCAGTTGGGCATATTCGTACGAAGGCATGATGCGCAAGGTGGTACTGTCGCGGTTTACGCCATGCTTCAGGGCGCGCAGCCAATCGTTGGCGGTGAAGTCTGCGGGCAGGCCACCTTTACCACGGGTAAGGTTGGGCGCGGCCACGCGGCCTAATGCGGGGTCGTCAATAAACACACGGCCGCCCAGGTCGGTGCCGTGGCAATCGTTGCAGCCTTTCACCGTCATCAGACGCTCGCCTTCGGCCAGCATAGCCGAGTCTGCTTCTACCGAGAAATCGGGCAATTGATACTTGTACTTTTGGGCAAATCTACTTTCTGTGCTGAAATACACTTTGGCATAGAATCCGGCCGCCAGCAAAATCAGGCCCAGCGCCAGGAAACCGATCCACTTTAAAACTTTCAATAACATAGGGTGTTTGGTTTATACCATTTTACGTAAAAACCTTCTCCCCCATTCTTCGTTAAACGGATCATTTTCTACGCCAAACGGAGATGAGCCTCTACTCTATAGACTACTGTGACCTGAAAAGTTACATATTTGTGCAACCTGCAGATGGGTGGGGTGTGGAGGACATGCTTCATCCGGTCTTCGGCCGTTTCAGCGAGCGGCACACAAGCCTCAAGCATATAAAAGTGCACAGCTTGAATGCCCAATTTACCCGGCCTTTCAGCATTCGCTTTCGGGAGGCGCAGATGCCGCGAAGGGTTCACCTCTGTCTCGATTTACATGGCGATATGGAGGTGGTATTTCCAAACCTATATATATCTCTTACAACAGAAAGACACCGAGGCCTTTACATACACGAAACAACCTATGCCCTGAATATTAAGGATGTAGATGTAGTGCATGTTGAAATTGATAGTCAATATTTCCTGAACTTGCTGGACGATGCTGAAGCATGGTCGGCCAACCTGAAAAAGAAAATTGGGCAAGGCGAAATGGTGATGAGTAAGGTGGGCTACATAGACATGGCCATGAAGCAGGCCATCCATAACCTGTTGCAGGCCCCCATGCAGGGCGCGCTGCAAAAGTTGCTTGTAGAAGCCAAAGTGTTGGAGTTGCTCGCCATGCAATTGGGCCAGTTTGCGCCTGCAAACACGGCACCTACACGCAGCGAGAGCAAAGACATTTACCATGCAGTGCGGGCCCATTTAGATAGCACTTTTCACCACGAACATTCGCTGAGTGGCCTGGCCCGGCAATTTGGTATTAACGAATTCAAGTTGAAGAAAGGCTTCCGCGAAACATTTAACACCACCGTTTTTGCCTACCTGCTGGACAGGCGCATGGAGCATGCGCGGCAATTGCTGTTAGATTGCAGGGTGAATGTAAACGAGGTATCGCGAAAGGTGGGGTATAAAAATGCCAACCATTTCTCTACCGCTTTCAAAAAAAAATTTGGAGTAAGCCCCGCTTCGCTAAAAAGATAGCGGCTCAGCTCAGCGCATCTTCCGTACTCATCTGCTTTTCGTACAGTTCGCGATACACCCCGTCTTGCTCCATCAGGCTTTCGTGAGTGCCCTCTTCCACAATTACACCATCATTTAACACAATAATTTTGTTTGCCAGCTTGGCCGATGATACGCGGTGTGAGATAATGATGGAGGTGCGGCCCTGCATGATTTTTTTCATCGCATTCAGAATGGTGTTCTCTGTTTTCGTATCCACAGCCGAAAGGGCATCGTCCAAGATTAGTATGCGGGGTTCGCGGGCAATGGCGCGCGCAATGGAAACGCGCTGCTTCTGGCCGCCAGAAAGTGTAATGCCCCTTTCGCCTACGCGGGTGTTAAAGCCCTGCGGAAACCCTACAATGTTTTGATACACATCTGCATCTTTGGCAGCCTGAATAACTTTGGCTTCATCAGGTTCTTTCAGCCCGAACGCAATGTTGTTGAAAATAGTATCGCTGAAAAGAAACACATCTTGCGGCACCACGCCCAACTGGCTGCGCAGCGAATTCAGGTCGTAGTGTTTAATGGGTACTTCGTCTATCAATACTTCACCGCTTGTGGCATCGTACAGGCGTGTAACCAGATTGCTGATGGTACTTTTGCCCGAGCCGGTAGTGCCAATAATGGCCAGCGACTGGCCTGGTTCAATATTGAACGAGATGTTTTTGAGCGCCTGAATGCCGGTGTCGGGATAGGTGAAGGAAACATTCTTGAACTGCACCCGCCCTGCAATTTCTCTTTCTACGTTTTTCTCTGATACAATGTCGGTAGTGGTTTTCAGGAATTCGTTGATGCGCTTCTGCGAAGCCTCTGCCCGCTGCACCAGACTGGTGGTCCAACCCAGTGAGGTTACGGGCCAGGTAAGCAAGTTTACGTAAATGATGAACTCCGCAATGTTGCCAAACGTAAGGTTGCCGTTAATAACTTCTACACTTCCCGCATAAACGGTTAGTATAGTGCTCAGGCCAATGAGCCCCATAATGAGGGGGAAAAACAAAGCCTGCACCCGCGTTAGCTTCAGGGATTGCCTTTTGTATTCGTTACTTTCTTCAGAGAAGCGTTCTACGGACTCCCGCTCGCGCGTAAAAGATTTAAGTACGCGAATGCCGCTGAAAGCCTCCTGCACAAAGGTGCTAAGGCGGCTCTGGCTTTTCTGAATTTCTTCCGAGCGGTGCTCGATGATATTGTTCACATAAAAAATGCCGATCGACAGCAGCGGCAGCGGTATGAGCGCATACAAAGTAAGCTTGGTGCTGATGCTGAACATAATCGGTATCAGCATCAGAAACAGAGTAATCAATTGCAGTCCATACATAATGGAAGGGCCCAGGTACATGCGCACGCGGCCCACATCTTCGCTGATGCGGTTCATCAGGTCGCCCGTGTTGTTTCTGCGGTAGAAGCTGAGGGGCAACGTTTCGTAGTGTTCGAAAATTTCGTTCTTCAGATCGTATTCTACCAAACGGCTCATAACAATGAGTGTTTGTCGAACGAAGTACAGAAATATACCGCGCAGCAACGCCATTACTAATATAAGTACCACATAAAACAAAATGCTCTTGGAAAAAACAGCAAAGAAGCCTTGCTGTGCATCGGTGTTTTGCAGCGAATGGTAGAGCCTGATGTTGTCGGTAACCAGGTCGATGGAGTAGCGCACCATCTGCGCAGGGTAGATCTGGAAGATGTTGGAGATGATGACAAAGACAAGCCCCAGAATGAGGTGCCACTTGTATTTAAGCAGGTATTTGTTGAGGTATTTAAGCTCCTTCATGAATAAAATCAGCCATCAAAGATTTGTTAATCCACCGGTCTCAAAAAATAAAATTTGGATGGACTCTGGTACAACGAAATACAATGGTTAAAGTTCAATGCAAACGATTTAAACGTTGAAAAACAGGCAAAATGCAGGTAGCTTTGCACCGGCTTCGGCCCGCCTGAAAGGCCGGTAAAAGTAGTCATTCAAAATTGTAAACCCGCATTACATGGAGATCAAAGAACTTGAAAAAGTTGAACAAGCCGGCTTGTTCGCAAAGGTGGCAGAGATGGGGCACGAGCAGGTAGTGTTTTGTTACGATGAACCTACAGGTTTGAAGGCCATCATTGGTATACACAATACTGTGCTGGGCCCGGCCCTGGGCGGCACGCGCATGTGGAACTACGCTACCGAACAAGAAGCACTTACCGATGTGTTGCGCCTCTCGCGCGGCATGACATTCAAAGCGGCCATCAGCGGGCTGAACCTCGGTGGAGGTAAGGCAGTGATCATTGGCGATGCCAAAACCATGAAGACCGAAGCTTTTCTGCGCAGGTTCGGAAAATTTGTGAACAGCCTGAACGGAAAATACTACACGGCCGAAGACGTGAACATGAAAACGTCTGACATGGAGTACATCAACATGGAAACAAAATACGTTACCGGCCTGCCCGAATCGATGGGTGGCGGTGGCGACCCCTCGCCCGTTACGGCTTATGGCGTTTACATGGGCATGAAGGCCACTGCCAAAAAAGTATATGGCAACGACAGCCTGAAGGGAAAGAAGGTAGCAGTGCAGGGCGTAGGCCAGGTAGGCATGCACTTGGTGGAGCACCTGGTGAAGGAAGGTGCGTTGGTAACCATTACCGATATTTCTGAAGAGAAAGTAAAGAGCCTGGTGCAGCAGCACGGTGTGAAGGGCGTGGCGATGGACGATATCTACGATGTAGACATGGACATTTACGCACCCTGCGCTTTGGGCGCCACCATTAACGATGATACCATTCCGCGTTTGAAGTGCACCATCATTGCCGGTGCGGCCAACAACCAGTTGAAAGACGAAGTGAAGCACGGCTACATGCTGCTCGATCGCAGCATTACCTACGCCCCAGACTTCCTCATTAATGCGGGTGGGCTCATCAACGTATACAACGAATACCTGGGCAACTACAACCGCAACCGGGTGTACGCCCAGGCTGAGAAAATTTACGATACCTGCTTGTCTGTATTAAATGCAGCTGCCAGCGAAAAAATCTCCAGCCAGGAGGCTGCCATCCAGTGGGCCGAGAAGCGCATTGCCCAGATAGGCAAGGTGCGCGTGCCGCGTTAAATCTGTCATTCAAACAAACCCCCAATACCCCGATACTGAAAACCCCGCAAACTGTGGGGTTTTCGGCTTTTGTGTAGGCTGAAACCCGGTTTGCCCATTCCGGCCATAACCTTATTTTTGCACGTTTATCGAAGCCCTAATGAAGCGTTTTGGATTAATTGTTGGATGGTTAGTGTGTTGGTGGCAGATGTCTGCCCAACCCAAGGCAGACAAGGGCAAGGATGCCGTACTTTTTACGGTAGCCGGCCAGCCCACCACGGCCGATGAGTTTGAATACATCTATCGCAAAAACAACCAAGGCAGAAAAGATGAGTTCACGGAAGAAAAGATCCGCGAATACCTGGAATTGTTTATCCAGTTCAAATTGAAGGTGCACGAAGCCCGGCAGCGCGGCATGGACACCACGCGCGCTTTTTTCAAAGAATTCAAATCTTACCGCGATGAACTGAAGAAGCCCTACATCGCCTCGGCCGATGAATTAGACCGGTTGGTAAAAGAAGCCTACGAAAGGCTTAAGCAAGAGGTGCGCGCCTCGCACATCTTGATTAACTGCTCGCCCGATGCAACCCCTGAGGACACATTGAAAGCATATCACAAGGCACTGTCCCTGCGCGAAAGGGCATTAAAGGGCGAAACGTTTGCCACACTGGCAGCAGAATATTCCGAAGACCCATCCGCCAAAATGAACCAGGGCAATTTGGGTTACTTCACCGCATTGCAGATGGTGTATCCATTCGAAAGTGCTGCCTATCAAACAGGCGTGGGCGAAATATCCATGCCGGTACGCACCCGGTTTGGCTACCACGTTATCAGTGTGGCAGACAAACGCCCCGCCAGTGGCGAAGTGGAGGTTTCGCACATACTGCTGCGCGGGGCAGACGCCAAAACAAAAGACAAAGCATTTGATGTGTACGACCAACTGAAGGCAGGCAGACCCTGGGACGAATTGTGCAGAGAATTTTCTGACGATGCCGCCACCAAAGAAAGCGGAGGAAAGCTGCGGCCATTCGGTGTTGGCGCCCTGGCCTCTGTGCCAGAGTTTGAAGCCGTGGCCTTTTCTTTGAAGCCAGGGGAAGTGTCCGATCCGTTTCAGTCGAACCTAGGGTGGCACCTGATTCGTTTAGAGAAAAAAATTCAACTCCCTCCCTACGAAGAGCTGGCACCTTCGCTGAAACGCAGGGTGGGGCGTGACGAGCGTTTACAGATCAGCAAGGCCTCGCAACTTTCCCGCAGAAAGAAGGAATTCAACTACGCGGAGAATGCAGCCATTAAAAACAGGCTGCTGGCCGCAGCAGATACCTCCCTGCAAAGGGGGCGCTGGCAATTGCTGAAGACCAAACCTGATGCCGAGGCCACATTGTTTTCGCTGAACGGAAAACCTGCACGGGTGGGCGCCTTTTACCAGTTTGTGGCAGAGGCGCAGCGACCATCGGCACTACCGGCTGAAGTATATTTTCAAAATTTGTACGATCAGTTTCTGGAAGACCAGATAGGCGACCGCGAAGATGAACAACTGCAACAGCAAAATGCAGACTACCGCCATTTGCTGCGCGAATACCGCGAAGGCATTTTGCTCTTTTCTATCATGGAGAAGGAAGTATGGAACAAGGGCTCCGAAGATACTACGGGCCAGCGTCTTTACTACAACCGCCACGCAGACAAATACCGCGCGGGCGAAAGGGTGCGTGCGCGGATTTTGGCCAGTAACGATGCGGGTTTGATGAAAGAGCTGAAACAAAAAATTATAAAGGGCGACACTCTGCACGATGCCGATCTGAAAAAATTGCAGGTAGCGCTGAATCCGCGTGCGTACGAAAAAGGCGAGAACAAAGCCATAGACCGCGTAACCTGGGCAGCAGGCCTGCACGAAACAGATGTGGACGGCATGTACTATCTTGTGGAAATTGAACGTTTACTGCCTGCAGGTACCAAATCTTTTGATGAAGCACGCGCCAACATTATCAGCGACTACCAGCAGGAAATAGAACGGCAGTGGGTAAGTAGTTTACGAAAAAAATATCCCGTAAAGGAAAACAAAAAGATAGTGAAGGCAACCGTAGCAAACTTGCAGCAATTATGAAGGTAAATCGCACCATCTTCTCCGTTTGCGTTGCTCTACCATTGTTGGTGGCGGGCTGCGAGTTTATACGCATGAAACGCAACCAGACCCAGCCTGAAGGAGAACGTGTGCCGGTGGCGCGGGTGGCAGATACCTACCTCTACAAAGATGAACTGTCGGGTGTGCTGTCAGACAAAGTAACAAAAGAAGACAGTATTGCACGCGTAACGGCCTACATCAATAGCTGGATACGCAAACAATTGCTCATCAACCAGGCCATGAAAACCATCAATATCAACGAGGCCGAGGTAGAGCGTAAAGTGCTGGATTACCGCTACAGCCTCATTGGCTACGAGTATCAGAACTTCTACATCAAGCAAAACCTCGACAATAACGTGACGGATGAGGAAATCAATCGGTATTACCAGGAGCATCTCGATAATTTTATTCTGAAGCAAAATATCATTAGGGGCACCTTTATTCGTGTGCCCAAAGGCGCGCCACGCACCAATCGGGTGAAGGAATTGATGTTTTCTGCGAAAGAAAAAGATATGGAAGAGTTGCGCTCTTATTGCCTTAGCTTCTCATCGGCCTATCACCTGTCAGACTCCAGTTGGATGGAGTTCGATAAGTTGGTGGTGGGCTCTCCGCTGGCAGAAATTCCCAACAAAGTGCAGTTTTTAAAGTCGAACCCATACTATGAAACCAGCGATGCAGAGTCGTTATTCTTTTTGAAAGTAGATGAATATAAAATTTCAGATAACGTATCGCCCCTGGAGTTCGTTAAAGAGGACATTAAAAACATTATATTAAATAAGCGCAAGGTAGAACTGGCGAAAAAACTGGAAGAAGAAGTGTATGAAAACGCAGCGAGCAATAAAGAGTTTGAAATATTTAATAAGTAGTGCGTTGCTGGCGTGGCCGTTGGCAGCATTCGCCCAAAATGGTGTAGTGGTAGACAAGATCATTGTGAAGGTGGACAACTACATAGTGCTGAAGTCTGATTTGGAAACTGCCTACCAAAGCTACCTTACCAATGGCAATTCCCCCTCGGAAGAGGCGCGCTGTGGTATTTTGAACAGTTTGGTCATCAACAAGCTAATGGTGGCCAAAGCCGAAATAGACTCGGTCGTTGTTACGGATGCGGAAGTAGACGCCAACACCGAGCAGCGCATGGCGGCCATTCTGCAAAACTCTGGCAACTCGCCCGAGCAATTAGAGCGTGTTTATGGTAAAACATTGGATGAAATAAAACTGGAGTTGCGCGACCAGATACGCGAGCAGTTGTTGGGCCGCGAAATGCAGATGAAGATTACCAAAGACATCAGCGTTACACCGTCTGAAGTGAAACGATTTTACAACCGAATTCCGGCAGACAGCCTCCCTTTTTATTCATCTGATGTGGAGGTGGCCCAGATTGTGAAAGTGGCCAAAGTGAGCGAGGCGCAGAAAGAAGAAGCCCGGAAGAAACTGAATGATTTGCGGGCACGCATTGTGCAAGGAGAAGATTTCAATAAACTTGCCAAAGAGTTTTCGGAGGACCCGTCTGCTCAATACAATGGAGGTGAGATGGGTTATGTGGGCCGTGGTGCCATGGTGCCCTCGTTCGAGGCCATGGCATTCCGCTTGAAAAAAGGCGAGATTTCGCAGCCTTTCGAGTCGCCTTTTGGCTTCCACATTATGCAGCTAATTGACCGCAGAGGAAACGAATATAACTCTCGTCACATTCTGGTAATGGCAACACCGTCTTCTTCCGACCTTGAGCGGGCCAGCCGCTTCCTCGACAGCCTGCGCACGCTGATTATGCGAGACAGCCTCAAATTTGAAGAGGCGGCCAAAGCGCATTCGGACGATATGAACACAAAGGGGCAAGGTGGATTTTTTACCGATGCCGATGGCGGAACTAAAATCTCCATTAAGGAACTCGACCCCGTGGTATATTTCAATATCGATACCATGAAGGTGGGTAACATTTCTAAACCTATTGCATATCGTACCGATGATGGTAAGGAGGCGGTGCGTATTTTGTATTTTAAATCTAAGCTACCGCCTCACCAGGCCAACCTGAAAGACGACTGGCACCGTATACAAGCAGCAGCGTTGGGCGAAAAAAAAGACCTTGCGCTTGAGAAATGGTTTTTAAAGGCCCGACAAGATGTATTCATAAACATAGACCCCGAATACAAGGGGTGCGGCATATTGGAGTAGAAACATTTAATTATACCAAGAAAGTATGGCACAATTCGCCAATGATGTGGAGGCTGCCGAGGCGCTGGCACGATCTTATAAAAAACTGAAAGAAGAAATTGCCAAAGTAGTGGTGGGCCAAGATGAGGTGGTGCGTTTGGTGCTTACCGGTATCTTTTGCCAGGGGCACTCCCTGCTGGTGGGGGTGCCAGGTTTGGCCAAAACTTTATTGGTGCAAACCATTGCCAGCGCCCTCGATCTGCAATTCAAAAGAATTCAGTTTACCCCCGACCTGATGCCCTCCGACATTGTGGGTGCCGAAACAATGGACAAAGAGCGCAACTTTCAATTTGTGAAAGGCCCGATCTTTGCAAACATCATTTTGGCGGACGAAATCAACCGTACGCCTCCTAAAACGCAGGCCGCCTTGCTGGAGTCCATGCAGGAGTATGCGGTAACCATTGCTGGGCAAAGTTACCAGTTGCCCCGGCCGTTCTTTGTGTTGGCTACCCAAAATCCGATTGAACAAGAAGGAACCTATCCGTTGCCCGAGGCGCAACTCGACCGCTTCATGTTCAACATTTTTCTCGATTACCCTTCGTACGAGCAGGAAATCACCATAGTAAAAAACACAACGGCCGATGAGGTGCGGAAAGTGAACCATGTGCTCTCGGCCGAAGAGATTGTAGCCTACCAGCACCTGGTGCGCAGGGTGCCGGTGGCCGATAACGTGGTGGAGTATGCAGTAAAACTAACCCACCTCACGCGCCCGAATCAAAACGGATCGGGCGTGGCTAACGAGTACCTGGAGTGGGGTGCCGGGCCGCGCGCCTCGCAGTACCTCATGCTGGGTGCCAAATGCAACGCGCTGCTGAATGGCAAATACTCGCCCGACATTGAAGATGTGAAGGCGGTGGCCAAGCCGGTACTCCGTCACCGCATTGTGCGAAACTTCAAAGCCGAAGCTGAGGGTGTTTCGGTGGATGGCATTATCGAAAAATTGATGTAACCCCGACCTGGGTAACAACAAAAAAGGCTGCCAGAAAATGGCAGCCTTTTTTATTCATGATTGAGTGGAAACGTTACAACTCGCGCACCCAAATGTTGCGAAAACTTACCGGGTTGCCATGGTCTTGCAAGCGGATGGCACCTTTGCCGTGGCTCATGTACACCGGAAGGCCTTTGTATTCCGTGGGTCCCCATATCGGTACGTGGTTCTGAATGAGAACCCCATTCAATAATACGGTAATGTAGGCAGGGTGGGTAACACGGCCATTGTCGCTAAAGCGGGGCGCGGTAAAGATGATGTCGTAAGTCTGCCACTCGCCTGGTTTGCGGGTAGGGTTTACCAAAGGAACATATTGTTTGTAGATGGAGCCCGCCTGCCCGTTGGAGTAGGTGGTGCTTTCATAGCTATCCAATACCTGCACTTCGTATAGTTCTTGCAAGAAGATGCCACTGTTGCCGCGGCCCTGGCCTTCGCCCACAATAACGGTCGGGCTGCGCCACTCAATGTGTAATTGTATATCACCAAAAGTGCGCTTCGTTTTGATATCGCCCGTGCCGCGCACCACCGTAATGGCACCATCTTTCAATTCCCACTTGGGCACGTTGCCATCATTCCCAACCCACTCGGCCAGGTCTTTGCCGTTGAAGAGCACCACTGCATCGCTCGGGGCATCGCTGGCAGTAGCGCCCGGAGTAACTTTGGGGGCTTTTGGCAAATATATTTCTGTTGCTTTCGGATCGAGGGCATTGCGATCTTCGTATTGTCCCTGCACCGAAATAACGCACAGGGCAAGGCAGAGCGTAAATAAACTTCTCATGTTGGCAAATGTTTTGGTTGAAAATAGAGATTTAACGCGATTGGTGAAACCCTAGAATTGCAAAAGGTGTGCCTGCACCTGTGAGCGTAGCATAAAATGTGTTTAGTCATCCTGATGGTAGTGGTTTAAAATATCCTGACTAATGATGCGATAAAGTTGGGCGGCTTCGCCATAATCGCGCAAAAAATCGAGGTGACTGTCCAGAATTTGCAGGTCGCCCCTGCGGGCCGGGCCGGTTTGCGAGGCTGCTGGCCCCAATGACAGACTTTTTTGAATGGTTTCGATGATCAGCGGCTTTAGCCATTCGTAGTCCAATCCATTTTGCTTCATGATTTGCTGGGCATGCAGCAGCATGTGGTTGGTGAAGTTGGAGGCGAATACTGCGGCCACGTGCAGGGCTTTGCGTTCGGAAGAGCCAATCTTTTTTACTTTGCCACTAATGCCTTTGGCCAACGCAACAAGTATTTCTTCGGTATGCCGATCAGAGCTTTCAACAAAAACCGGCACCTCCCGCCAATCTATCTTTTTCGACTTGGAGAATGTTTGCAGCGGATAGAACACACCTAAATGGGGCGTGGCAGCAAAATTCAGAATTTCCAATGGTTGGCTACCCGATGTATGCACCAATAATGCTTCATCGGGCAGAATAATTTCCCGGGCCACGTCTGCAATGGCCTCATCGGTGGTGGCGATGAAAAAAACTTTGGAAGGGCTGGTGGAAAAGTCGAGCGTGGCCTTAACCTCCGCCTGGTAAAGTTTTTCCGTCAATGCCCCCGCATGTTTCGCGTTGCGGCTGTACACCTCTTTTACCACAAAACCCAGGTTATCGAAAGCGGGTGCCAGGTGCCAGGCCACATTGCCCGAACCGATGAAGGAAATGGAAACAAGTTGCTTCATCAGCGTTTTACAACAAATACTTTTTCTCTAACTGCAGAGAGAACATCTTCCAACGCGTTGGTTTTTAACTGAGCTATTTTGTGAACGATCAGCTTTTCATGAAGGCAGAAAATCTTGTTCAGCCTGATGCCACCTCCAGCGGTAATGATACAGTTAGCATCTCTTGAGAAAGACGAAAATGCATGTCGTCATCATGTGCTTTGGATGTTACTTGTACGCAAACCAAATCCAAAACATTATCCGTCCTGCCGATCGAAAGTATAACAGCGGGCCGCAGTTTAGTTTGGCTAAGGTCAGTAAAGGGAAAGCGGATCAGTATAACATCACCCTGAACGTACTCCATGCATCATGTAGGCTTCCTGAGATTTTCGAACAAGGCATCCCAACGGCTATCCTCGGGGCTCTCCCAATCTTCCGCCAGGGCATCAGACGACACCAGGTCAAACTCGTCTGTAACGGTGCCAGTCTTTACATCAATGCCCATTTCTTCCGCTACCCTAACCAGAAGTTTAATTTTTTCGATTGTTTCAGCTTCAACTTCTAAAGTTGCCCTCATTTGTATTTTCGGTTTCTTAAAAGAACGTTAAATTGTTCAAAAACCTTTCAAAGAAATTTCAGAATAAAAATAAGCAAATATTCTGATGAAAGTCAGGAGTAGCAGGAAATTACACCGATACCTTAGCGGCCGCAAAACATACACACACATATGAACTACACCTCGGCAGACGAAGCAGTAAAAATAGTTGAATCGGGCGATCGGGTTTTTGTGCATGGCAGTGCCGCCACGCCACAATGTCTGCTCAATGCGCTCGCCAGGCGCGCCCCCGAACTGCGAGAGGTGGAGTTGATTGCCATCAGCACGTTGGGTAACCTGGAGATTACAAGGCGCGAATACCGCGATAGCTTTTTTTTTAACTCACTGTTTGTTTCGGCCAATATACGCGAAGCGGTGAACGAAGGACGTGGTGATTACATTCCCATTTTTTTGAGCGAGATATATAGGCTTTTTGAAAAAAATATTCTTCCCATCGATGTGGCGTTCTTGCACGTATCGCCACCCGACAAACACGGATTTTGTTCGTTGGGCACTTCGGTAGACGTGGCCCGTGCTGCTTCACGGTATGCAAAAAAGATAGTAGCACAGGTAAACAAAAATATGCCCCGCACACATGGCGATGGTTTTGTTCATGTCAGCCAGTTTGATGCGATGGTGGAATGTAAGGATGCCTTACCTGAGGTGTCGTACGGCAGCCAGTTAACCGAAGAGGATCTGACCATCGGCCGTTACGTAGCTGAATTGATTGAAGACCGATCTACGTTGCAAATGGGCATTGGCACCATACCCGATGCGGCACTGAAGGCCATGGGCCACCTGAAAGATTTGGGCGTGCATACCGAAATGTTTTCGGATGGCGTGATGGATTTGATTAAGGCGGGTGTAATTACCAATGCCTTTAAGAAGAAACACCCCGGTAAAGTGGTTTCCGGCTTCACCATTGGCTCCAAAGCACTTTACGAATTTCTGGACGATAACCCGCAGTTTGCTTTCCTAGAGGCAAGTTATGTAAACGATACGCGGGTAATCCGTGCCAACCCAAAAGTGGTGGCCATTAACAGCGCCATTGAGGTAGACATCACGGGTCAGGTTTGTGCCGACTCGATAGGCACCTACCAGTACTCAGGTGTAGGCGGACAGATGGACTTCATCCGCGGGGCAGCATTGTCGGATGGCGGCAAGCCCATCATCGCCTTGCCTTCGGCCACCAAGAAAGGAATGTCAAAAATTGTTCCGCAGATCAAATCGGGTGCAGGCATTGTTACCACGCGCGCGCACATGCACTACCTGGTAACGGAATATGGTGTGGCTTACTTGTACGGCAAGAATCTGCGGCAACGCGCTTACGAGATTCTGAAAATCGCCCATCCCGACCATCGGGAAATGCTGGAGCAGGAGATTGTGAGGCGGTTTGGCAGCAACAAGTATGCAGTGGCGTAGCTGCCGCTGTTAACCGTTCACTTTGGCGCCTACAATCTCAGCCAGCTTCTCCACCACGAAGTCTATTTCTTCGGGTTTGTTGAATTTGCTGAACGAAAACCGCACGGCACCACGCTTGCTGTTGGGGTAAAGTGCTCCTAACACGTGCGAGCCGGTGGTGGCACCGCTGGAACAAGCACTTCCGCCTGACGCTGAGATGCCCTGCAAATCGAGGTTGAAGAGCAGCATCTCGTTTTCTTCCGATTCCGGCAGGCTCACGTTCAAAACCGTGTATAGACTTTTTTCCAGGTTAGCGGAATCGCCATGGAAGGTAACTCCGGGAATTTCGGTCTTCAACTTCTCGATCATCCGCTGCTTCAAACCTTTGATGTACTGCTCATGTTCATCCATTTCGCGGTACGCAATTTCCAGCGCCTTGGCCAGACCAATGATGCCATACACATTTTCGGTGCCGCCACGCATGTTGCGCTCTTGCGCACCACCGTGAATGAACTGGCCGATCTTGCGGTCTTTGCGGATGTACATAAAGCCAACGCCCTTGGGGCCATGAAACTTATGGGCACCGGCTGTTAGTCCGCACACGTGCAGTTCTTTCATGTTGTGGCGATAGTGCCCCATGGTTTGCACCGTGTCGGAATGAAAGAACGCATCGTACTGTTTACACAACTCACCCACTTGTTGCAATGGAAGCAGGTTGCCGATTTCGTTGTTGGCATGCATCAGCGATACCAACGCCTTGGGGTTTGCTTTCAACAGGGTTTCCAGGTGCTGTAGATCTACGTGCCCTTTCTCATCCAACCTCACGGCATGGTATTTTACCGCACCCGATTTGGCCAGCGCTTCAACCGTATGGGTTACCGCATGGTGCTCGATGGGCGATGAAATGATGTGCTGCAAACCATAGGTAGAAACGCCACTCACAATCAAGGTATTGTCGGCTTCTGTGCCGCCCGAAGTGAAAATAATTTCACCGGGTGTGCAATTCAGTAATTCAGCTACTTTCTTCCTTGCCGACTCAATGGCGGCCCGCACTTTTCGTCCGTGCGAATGTGTTGAGGAGGGGTTGCCGAAATCCTCGAGCATGAAGGGTTTCATGGCTTCGAAAACTTCGGGGTCTAAAGGTGTGGTGGCTGCGTTGTCGAGATATACTTTCATCGCTCTTACCTGATCAGTTGCTGAATGTCGTTGATGATGCGTTGCGCCAACTCATCTGCTTTTTTCTCGTTTTGCGATTCGGCATAGATCCGAATGATCGGCTCTGTGTTGGACTTGCGGAGGTGCACCCATTCTTTCTCTTTTTCGAAGTCGATTTTCACCCCATCGATGGTGTTGATTTTTTCTTGCGCATACTTTGCTTTCACCTGTTCCAGCACGTGGTCAACATTGATTTGGGGTGTCAGTTCGATTTTGTTTTTTGATATGAAGTAAGCCGGATAGCTTTTGCGCAACTCCGAGGCCCTTATTTTCGATTTGGCCAGGTGCGACAGAAACAGGGCAATGCCCATCAGTGCATCGCGGCCATAGTGAAAATCGGGAACGATCACCCCGCCATTGCCTTCGCCACCGATAACGGCTTTGGTTTCTTTCATGGCCGTTACCACGTTTACTTCGCCCACGGCAGCCGCAGTATACCTGCCTCCGGCTTTCTCGGTTACATCGCGCAAAGCGCGTGTGGAAGAAAGGTTAGAAACGGTATTCCCTTTTTTTCTTTTCAGCAGGTAGTCGGCCACGGCCACCAACGTGTACTCTTCACCAAACGGTTTACCATCTTCCTGAATCAACGCCAGGCGGTCTACATCCGGATCTACCACAATCCCCAGGTCGCACTTTTCTTTCTTCACCGCCTTGGTGATGGCTGTGAGGTGTTCTGGCAATGGCTCGGGGTTGTGGGGAAAGCGGCCGTTGGGTTCGCAGTATAACTCAACTACTTTTTTCACACCCAGGGCTTTCAGTAATCGCGGCACGGCAATGCCTCCGGTAGAGTTTACTGCGTCTACCGCAACCTTAAACTTTGCTTTTTTGATGGCCTTTACATCCACTCCCTTGTATTTCAGAATAAGGTCGATGTGTTTTTGAATGTACTTGTCTTTTTGCTGGTAGGTACCCAATTGGTCCACCGGGGCAAAATCAAAATTTTCCGCCTCGGCAAGTTTCAGCACTTCTGCTCCGTCTGCACCTGAAATAAATTCGCCTTTTTCGTTCAGCAGTTTCAGCGCATTCCACTGTATGGGGTTGTGGCTTGCCGTGAGAATGATGCCACCATGCGCTTTTTCCAGCGGCACTGCCAGTTCAACCGTGGGGGTGGTAGACAGGCCGAGGTCTATTACGTGTAGCCCGAGGCCCTGCAGGGTGGTGCTTACCAACGTGCTCACCATTTCGCCTGAGAGGCGTGCATCGCGCCCGATGACGATACGCTTGCCCTTGCGGTGTTTCACCCAGGTGCCAAACGCGGCCGCGAATTTTACAATGTCTACAGGTGTAAGGGAGTTACCGGGGGCTCCGCCAATGGTGCCGCGGATGCCGGAGATGGATTTAATGAGGGTCACGCCAATCAGTTTTGTGGCGCAAATTTAATTCTTTTTACCCGACACAATCTGTCTTATCTTTTCCAATTCGCCTACATCGTGCAAGTCTTTTGCCCGGTGGGCCCCCAACTTATTCCTGATAAGAAAAGTGTAGTTAATGATCGGTACCGTTACATCCATAATTGTAGTCGTTTCGGCTACGGATGCCGCCTCAACTAAACGAAAACCGCCCATCGATGATTAACAACAATTCGATGTCAAAATTGTCCTGTAAAGGGAGTCTAATGAGACTCTTGATATGGTCATACTTTTCAAGACCACGAATTTCTCCTGTATCGAACCCAAACTCTTCAATGCTAGCAATCAGTTTTCTAAAATTCTGATCAGTAGGTTCCACCAGACGTCAAAGGTCGCCAGTGTTCCGCATATAGCCGTGATAGTTGACTGCAAATCCTCCTACCACCAAGTACTCTACACCATTCTTGTTTAATAAAGACAAGAACTTTTGTACTTCTGTGTCGAACAGGTATATGTGGATTATTTACGTGGAAGAACAAAGACATCACTCTCCTGAAGTTGAGTCTTTCTACCGGAACTGAAACGTTTTGACAGCCGTATCAACTCTACCAGGTAGTTCATTCGGTCAGAAGGCGCCACATTTCTTACGGGGTCTTTCCCAGCTTCGCGAAGGTCTACAAGTATCGCCTTTCTCATTTTTTGCCAATTTTTGGAAGTGCAGCCATGTCGCGGGCGGCCTGCTCCGGATCGCCACAGGCTGTATCGCCCTCGCCCAGGGTTTTGCCACAATAACCACACGTAATACCCTCTTTGGCCAGGTAGGGGCTCTGGGTGGCACACGTACCCCGAAATTCACCATTCTTTATAAACAGCAGCCGCACCGACATCAGTACGAAGAACAACGCAAAAATTCCGAGGGTAAATAGAAAAACGGTCATAGCTACTGTCGGTTTTAGATGCCTGAATTGCGACTTTTGTAAGGCAAAAATACAACAACAGCGCCAAACCTAAAGTTTCTGCCTTGCATGGAAAAAAAGCCCCTTTCTGCCCCCGATTTGAACCGCGAAGCGAAGTTAAAGGCGTTCGATCGCCTGCTTACCATCATGGACGAACTGCGCGAAAACTGCCCCTGGGACAAGAAACAAACGCTGGAATCGCTCCGCCACCTGACCATCGAAGAGACGTACGAACTGTCGGATGCCATTCTGGAAGGCAACCTGAGGGAGGTAAAAAAAGAGTTGGGCGACCTGATGCTGCACAACGTGTTCTATGCCCGCATAGCTTCCGAGATGGGGGCTTTCGATACGGCCGATGTGCTGAACGCGATTTGTGATAAGCTGATTGAGCGCCACCCGCATGTGTATGGCGATGTGGTAGCCAACGATGAGCAAACGGTGAAAGAGAACTGGGAGAAAATCAAACTCAAAACGGGCAACAAGTCGGTGTTAGAAGGCGTGCCCAAGTCGCTGCCCGCCTTGGTGAAGGCCATCCGCATACAAGACAAAGCCCGTGGCGTTGGTTTCGACTGGGAAAAGAAAGAGCAGGTGTGGCAAAAGGTGGAGGAAGAAATGCAGGAATTTAAAAGCGAATTCAACGCAGCATCCAATGAGGCCATCAACAAAGAAAAGGCGATGGCCGAGTTTGGCGACTTGCTCTTCTCACTGGTGAACTACGCGCGCTTCATCAACATCGACCCGGAAGAGGCATTGGAGCGTACCAACAAAAAATTCATTAAGCGTTTTCAGTACCTGGAAACAGAGTCGGCCAAAGACGGCAAAAAAATGGGCGAGATGACGCTGGCAGAGATGGATACCTATTGGGAAAGAGCCAAAAAGTTAAAGTAGCAGCACCCCAGTGGGCTTCATAAAAATTCAATCATTATCTCACCTTTCTCTACGCTGTCGCCTTTTTTTACTTTCACATTTTTTACCGTGCCTTCACCGGGGGCTTTCAAAATGTTTTCCATCTTCATGGCCTCCAGTATCAACAACGGATCCCCCGCCTTCACCTGGTCGCCCGCTTTTATTTTCAGGTCGATGATTAGCCCCGGCATGGGCGCCTTCATGTTGTTGAGTTTGCCGCTACCCGCGTTGGCAATACCCATCTTTTCCAGCAGCAGGTCGAATTTATCCTTCAGTTCAACCGAATAAATACGCCCATTTATTTTGTAGGTGAATGTTTTGGTGGCAGCCTCCGTTTTAATCAGTTCGGCCCGGTAACTTTTGTTTTCATAAATAATGTGAAAATAGTTGTCATTGATTCGGGCTACATCCCATTTCAGGGGCTGGCCATTTACCACCAGTTCTTCCTCCTGTTGAGTAATCTCGAAACTTTTGCCGTTAACGATTGCTTTCTGCATAGCCTCAAAAGTACAGATTCAAAGTTCCAGATTCAAAGGGTTGCGCAGACGTGCATCTGTGCGCAGCGCACAATTTTTAGTTCCGCATCTTGAATCTTCAATTCTTTGTTAACTTTGCCGTGTCGAAAGACAAAAAGGGGTGCCTACTCGTCTGCCTTAGCTTTAGCGATGGCAGGAGTAAACACGGGCTGAGATTATACCCATAGAACCTGATGCCGGTAATGCGGCCGAAGGGAGGCAAGTTTAAAACGTAAGTATGGTACATTCCCCGATGTGCCTGCGGGTTTAAACAAATTTAAAACATGTTAAAATTTTGGATGACGGCAGCCTGCGTGCTGCTATCGCTGTGCATGCACGCACAGAGCACTGTTCGTGGCTACGTGAAAGATAGCCAGACAAAAGAGCCATTGGGTGGAGCCACCTTGGTGGTAGCGGCCACCGGTCGGTTCGCCAGTACCGATGAACGCGGTTATTTTCAGTTAGGGCCTCTTAAGGCGGGCATCTACGAGATGGAAATTCGCTTTTTGGGATTTAAGACAAGTAGTGTAACCGTTGCGGTTCCGCAGCAGCAGGCACTGGAAATCTTGCTGGAGGAAGATGTGGTAATGACCGATGAAGTGATTGTATCGGCTACGCGCGCGGCCGACAAAAGCCCCACCACTTTTACAACCCTTAGTAAGGTGGTGCTGCAAAAGCAGAACTTTGGCCAGGACTTGCCCTTTGTACTTAATTGGTCGCCATCGTTGGTTACCACTTCCGATGCAGGTGCGGGTGTGGGTTACACCGGCATGCGTATCCGCGGCAGCGATGCCACCCGCATCAATGTTACCATTAACGGCATACCGGTGAATGACAGCGAGAGCCAGGGTGTTTTTTGGGTTAACACACCCGATCTGGCCAGCTCCACCCAAAGTGTGCAGGTGCAACGCGGTGTGGGTACCTCGACCAATGGTGCCGCAGCCTTTGGTGCCACGGTAAATCTGCAAACCAATGTACGCAACGATCGTGCTTACGCAGACATCATCAACTCGGTGGGCTCGTTCAACACCTGGCGCCATACGGTGGCCTTAGGTTCGGGCCTCATCAACAACCGGTTTGTGTTCGATGGCCGCCTCTCTCAAATCAATTCAGATGGTTTTGTTGACCGCGCTTCTTCCAACCTGAAATCGTACTACCTTTCGGGCGGCTACTATGGCGAGAAAACCATGGTGAAAGCGATTGTATTTGGCGGAAAAGAAATTACCTACCAGAGTTGGTATGGCGTGCCCGAATCGCGCCTGAACAACGATACCGAGGCCATGTTGGAAACGGCTGCAGCAGAGGGCTGGAACCAACAGCAAATCGATCACCTGCTCAGTTCCAACCCACGTACATTTAACCTTTACCAATACCCCGATCAGGTGGATAACTATGCGCAAGACCACTACCAACTGCACACGGCACACCGCCTTTCGGATGTGCTGAATGCCAACGTGGCCCTGCACTACACACGTGGCTTGGGGTTTTATGAGGAGTTTCGATATGACAATGATTTTGAAGACTATGGATTGCCTGAGGTGGTAATAGGTGGAGAAACCATTTCATCTACCGACCTGGTGCGCAGGCGTTGGCTCGACAACCATTTCTACGGTGTTACCTATTCGCTGAACGTTGAAAAAGATAAGTTGAACTCTGTATTGGGTGGCGGTTGGAACCGCTACGAGGGCGATCATTTTGGCGAGATTACCTGGGCTGCAGTAGCGGGCAATCTTGCCAAAGATTATCGTTATTACTTTAATAACGGATTAAAAACAGACTTCAATATCTTCTGGAAGAATAACTACGCGTTGAGCGATCGCCTGGCAGTATTTGCGGATTTACAATACCGTACCATTCAATACAAAACGAGCGGCATCGACAATGACCAGTTTTATTTTGATGTCGGCACAGAATTTCATTTTTTTAACCCCAAGTTTGGTGTAACCTACGAGGTAAATGCGCAGCAGCAGTTGTATGCTTCTTACAGTGTTGCCAATCGCGAACCCGTGCGCAGCGATTTTGTAGATGCACCAGCGGGTGTTACGCCCCGGCACGAAACCTTACGCAATGTGGAGGCAGGCTGGAGAATGCGAAAATCAGACTTCACCTTTACGGCCAACTACTACCTGATGGACTACACCAACCAGTTGGTGCTAACCGGAGCGCTGAACGATGTGGGCGCACCCCTCAGAACCAATGTAGACCAGAGTTACCGAACGGGTATTGAGTTGGAAAGCGCCTTGCGTATGAACGACCGATGGACCTGGGGAGCAAACCTGACCCTGAGCCAGAACAAAATTGGCAACTTTAAAGAAGTGCTGTACAATTATGGCGAAAACTTCGATGAATACATCGTTATTGAAAACGAATACCGCAACAGCAACATCTCTTTCTCTCCCAATGCAATTGCTGGTTCTGTTTTTACCTACCAGCCCATAAAGGGTTTGGAAGCATCGCTGCTGAGCAAATACGTAAGCAAGCAATACCTGGATAACACTTCAAACGAGGCACGAAAGCTGGACGCTTATTTTGTGAACGATGTGCGCCTGAGCTACGGCTGGCAACCAAAGGGCATGCGTGAAATTTCTGTCAGCCTGTTGGTTAACAATCTGCTCGATGAACGATACGAATCGAATGGTTATACCTGGGGCTATTTTGGTGGCGCCACGGAGTACCGTCAAAATTATTACTACCCGCAGGCGGGCAGAAACTATATGTTGATGGTGGCCTTAAGGTTCTAGTTGAGTGAGCCGGGATGTTGTGTGCGAATGATGTGTTTTTGAAGCGGGTAGTACCCGTATCTTGCGTACACAACATCCTTTTTTCCATGCCCGCTGCACTAGTCGTACCCGGCTAACAAAAATGGTTTGCAAAAAAACAACCTCGATCGCGCGCTGCAGCTTTTCAGGCAACGCAATAGAAAGAATGGATATCACCCCAACACTTCCCGTAGCACCTGTACCGACTTAATTTCACCCATGGTCTCTATGTGCACCGCATAGAAATGAAGAAGGGTGTCTAAGATATTTCTGCGTTGCGTATTCGTGAGAGCGAAGGGAACCCGGTAATCGGCATCAATCATCTCTTGTAGTATTTTTTCTTCCGGCTCGCTGAGCAGGCGTCCACCTAAAATTTCTTCCGCTCGCTGAGGCCCAAACCCCAGGTGTCGGCTCAGCAAAATCAAAAAACTTAAGTGAAAATTTTCCACGCCTGTTTTCATTTGGTCCAGGGTGGTAAGCGCGTCTATCAAAAACTGGCAGAGGTCGCCAGCGTGGCTCTCTTCTTTCACCGTTTTGTTTAGTATTTCGTTTAGAAAAAGCGCAATGGTGGATTTGTGGACATCAGTGCCAATGGTTTGATAAGGATACAGGCACTTGAGTTCTTTAATACGAAGGATGGATGCATGCTCTTTGTGATAGACTACCAGATCGAGCAGGGTAAGGGGCTGGTAGAGCGCTATTTTGTTTTTGCTCGTTTTACTGCGCACTCCGTTTACCATGTAGGTCTGCAGGCCGAAGGCCTCCGTGAAAATGGTAACGATGATGGAGGTCTCTCCATATCGCGTAAAGCGAAAAACGACACCTCGCGTTTTATGAAGCATGATTGAAAAACTGAAACCGGTCTGGAAAGATAAAATTCTTGAAAACCGTTGATGCCTTCACAAAACGGTAAATGCTCACTTCTTCTTGGCTTTCATGCCTTCGCGGAAGGCGCTTCGGCTGCGCGCCTCGTATTTGTCTTTTTCACCCAGCACCACTTGCGCATGGTTATCAGTCAGGCGGAACGAGAAAGACGCAAGTTCACCGGTTTGGGCACAGATGGCGTGCACCTTGGTTACAAACTCGGCCACGGCCAGCAGGTTGGGCATGGGGCCAAACGGCTTGCCTTCGTAGTCCATGTCGAGCCCTGCCACAATTACGCGTTTGCCGCTATTGGCTAACTGGTTGCACACTTCTACAATGGAGTCGTCAAAAAACTGGGCTTCGTCAATACCCACCACGTCACAATCGCCCGCCAGCAGAATAATATCGTTGGCAAATTGCACGGGGGTAGATCGTATTTCGCGCTCCGCATGCGACACGATTTTTTCATGGTGGTAGCGCTTATCGATTGCGGGCTTAAAAATTTCTACTTTCTGCTTGGCGATAAGGGCGCGGTTCAGCCTGCGAATCAGCTCTTCGGTTTTGCCTGAAAACATGCAGCCACACACCACTTCTATCCATCCGCTTTTTTCAGGATGATTGTTTCTGCCCAGGTGTGGTTCAATAAACATACGGCAAGTTACTTATACTTTTTTATGTAGCCATTGCGCCTAACCGGTGTAGTGCAGGTGGGGTAGCTTGCAGTCGTTGGGAACACGAATGTGTATTTCGCCCAGCACTACCGCCTGGCAGCTCAGGCGCTCGTTGGGCTGCAACAGCTGTGTGGCCAGCATCTTTTGCTCCAGCGCGGTGGGTGGCGCCAACTGTTCGTTTCCCTGCAAAACCACAAACCTGCAGGTGGTGCAGCGGCCTTTGCCGCCACAAGCGTGCATCCAATCCACCCCTTGCTCCTGAAAAATGCGAAGTGCTGTTTTTGAAGTGCCGCCATCTAACACCACTTTTTGCGCCCGGTTTTCAATTACTATCTTTACCATTCGGGCACAACTTACAGTGCCCGGTACCGTTTTACAAGAAAACCAACCACAACGATGGACGAGCGCCTGAGCCTGAAAGCTGTTGACGACTATAGCGATGATTATGCCTCGAAGGTAGTGGCTGTTTTTTTCGACCGGAAAGAACGCATTTCCGGAAAAGAGATACTCGCCCTCAGCCCTATTCATCAAATTAACCTGTTTGCCATTCGCGAACTACTGCGTGCCTGGAAGCACGAAGGGCAGAAGCTGAAGAGCCCGTATTTTGATTATGCTGCCCCCGAAGTGGTAGAGGCCATGCGCCAATTTCAGAATGTGCTGTCGCAAAACATTTCCATTTCGCGCGAACATTTTCAGCCTCTCTTAAAAAAAGCCGTGAGCCAGACGATCTACCTGATTATTGATCCTTATGATTTTTTCAGCGACATACTCGACCGGCAGGGCAGCAGCCATTTGCGTGTGGAAGATTTGCGAAACGATTTGAAGTATATCAAGATCAACAGGCCCCCGCTGGAACGTTTGTTGCAACGGATGGAAGAGAGGAAGTTAGATATTATTTCGGGTAAAGAGGCATTTGGTTTGCTCGACCAGATTCTGGAAGAGGTAAATTTTACCCCCGAAGAAATAGACAACTACCTGGCGAAATTTTCTGAGATAACACCGCTTAAACTGGAAACCCTTTACGAACGGAAGCCCGCACCCGCCCCGGTGGTGGGCACACCCGCGCCTGTGGTAAAGAAAGAAGAACCCCGTAAAGTGGTGGTTGCCGAAACTCCGCGCAAAGCGGCAGAATCACGGCCCGCTCTGGCCGATACTTTTCAGAAAGTGGGGCGCATTAAAGACCGGCTTACGATCAATCAGAAGTTCATGTTCACGAAAATACTCTTCAATGGCGACTTCGAAATTTTTAGCAGCGCCATTGATAAGTTAGATCGTTTCGATAACCTGAAACAAGCAATGGCCTACCTCGAGCAGCAGTACCCTGAGTGGGACAGAGAGAGCGAGGAGTATGAGGAATTCATCGAACTGCTTCAGAAGCGTTTTGCGTAAGTGTTAACGAGTATTTGCCTGCGCTTACGTGCGATGAGCCACGCTGCCACCAGTACATTCCGAACCCATCACAACCAGGTCACTATTTTGTAGACCATACAAAAATCGAGGCCAGGCGCCACTGCCAACCCGGAAGCCATAAGCTAAGCGTTACCGTTGCGAAGCTGAAGGCGTAGCTGCGGATTATCCATTGCACGTGGGTATGGGTGTTACCCTGGCAACCATAGGCATACCCTTTGACCGTGGCAGCACGCCACTCTGTAAGCGAAGGCCTAAGAAATGCGTTGCAACACCTGGCCACGGTGCGCGTCTAACTTCAATAAAATGAAGAGTAAGATGGTGAAACTCCAAAGTGCCGAGCCACCATAGCTGAAGAAGGGCAGGGGAATACCAATTACCGGAAATAGGCCGATGGTCATGCCGATGTTGATGGCAAAGTGGAAAAAGAAAATGCTGAACACACTGAAGCCATAAGCGCGCGCAAATCGGTTTTTCTGTCGGTCGGCAATCTGTATTACCCGCAGCAGCAGGGCTACGAACAGCGCCAGCACCAGTGAAGTGCCGATCCAGCCATGCTCCTCGCCAATGGTGCAAAAAATAAAATCCGTGCTCTGCTCTGGCACAAAATCGAATTTGGTTTGTGTGCCCTGCAGGAAGCCCTTACCCCAAAAGCCTCCGCTTCCAATAGCAATTTTTGACTGGGTAACATTCCAGTTGATGCCCATCGGGTCGAAGTCGGGATCGACCAATGCTTCGAGTCTCTTTTTGTGCCGAACAGGTAACACCTCGTTCACCACATAGTCAAAGCTTTCGATGGTAATCATTACAATGGCGGCACCCGCTGTCAACACCATTATGCGTTTCCACTTCTTCTTACCTAACAATATGATGAGGGTCACCAAACTGATAATGGCGCCATGCAGGTACCACTGGTTTTTTATAACAAGGGTTAAAATGGCGATGGTGGCGGCAGCCACGCCCACAATTATTAAAAATGGCGACATGCCTTCTCGGAAGAAAACAATCACAAACGCTGTAAATACCAGTGCTGTGCCAAAATCTTTTTGTAAAAGAATCAGCGCCATTGGTAGTCCTATCAACCCGAACAGTACCATTTGCTGGCGCATGTTATCCATGCGGAAACCCACGGAGCCAATGTATTTCGCCACCGCCAAGGCAGTGGCAAACTTGGCAAACTCTGATGGTTGGATGCCGAACGAGCCAACTCCAAACCAGGCTTTGTTGCCGCCTACCTCTTTCCCGATAAAAGGTATCAGCAACAGCATGAAAATAATGATGCCATAGATGATGTAGCCAAATGCTTCATAGAACCGCATGTCAATTACTACAATGCCAATGATGATGATGATGGAGGCCGCAATGAACAACAACTGCCGACCCGAATTGATAGACAAATCGAAGATGGAACGGGTGGCTTCTTCATCGTAAACGGCCGCAAAAATATTGAGCCACCCCAAAGTTACCAGTGTGGCATACAACGCTATGGTTAGCCAGTCGAGGTTACCCGATATGTTCTCTTCGCGTTTCAATCAAACTTGTTGTTTAACACGTATTGTTCGATGTGCGGCCTTTCGGTTTTGCCGATCAGGTATTTTTCGATCATCAGGCTGGCAATAGATGCTGCCGCGCGCGCGCCTTGGCCTGCATCTTCAACATAAACAGAGATGGCAATTTGCGGATTGTCTTTGGGTGCAAAGGCAATGAACACCGAATGATCGAACAGTGGCGGTGCGTTTTGCACCGTTCCCGTTTTGCCACACACCACAATGTTGCGCAGCTTGGCACGATACTGGGCGGTGCCGTGGTCTACCACATCGGCCATGGCTTCAACGGCCACGTTAAAATGAGCAGAGTCGATTGTGGTGTAATGCCGCTCAGTATACTTGGGCAGTGGCTGGCCATCCTTACCAATGGCTTTGATGAGGTGGGGTATGTAGTAGTAGCCGCGGTTGGCTACGGTAGCGGCAAAGTTGGCCATTTGGATAGGCACCACCAGGTTTTCGCCTTCGCCAATGGCGATGGAATAGATGTTGGAGAACTTCCAGGGTTTGCCGTTGTAGGCGCGGTCGTAGTAAGCAGGTGTGGGTATCAACCCATCTTTTTCGTTGGGCAGGTCGATGCCCAGGCGTTTGCCAAATCCAAAACTCATGATGTGCCGGTTCCACTCTTCCAGTCCGATGCGTGTGTCAGAAAAAGGATCGCTGCCCTTGCCCTTGTTCAGCATTCTGCGCAATACATTGTGGAAGTATGGGTTGCAGGAGTTGGCAATGGCACCGCGCAAGTCTTCGTTGGTGTGGGCACCGTGGCAGTCAATAATAGTGCGGTCGCAATAGATGCGTGTTTCGGGCGTAATCACGCCCTGCTGAAGGGCTGTCATGGCTTGCGCGATCTTAAAGATGGAGCCAGGCCGGTACTGCGCCATGAGCGGGCGGTTGAACAGCGGCTTCAATGTATCGCTGCTGATCATTTTGAAGTTGGAGCTGTAATTTCGGCCGGTTAACAGGTTAGGATCGTAGGAGGGCCCGGAAACCAACGTGAGGATTTCGCCTGTGGCTGGCTCGATGGCCACGATGCTTCCGGCTTTGCCTTGCATCAACTTTTCGCCATACTGTTGCAGGTCCAGGTCGATGCCCGCTATCAGATCCTGGCCAGGAACAGAAAGCGTATCGTAGGCGCCATTTTTCCACGAGCCTTTTTCCACGCCCTTTACATTGCGCAATTTGAAGGATACGCCTCTTTTGCCGCGCAATTGCTCTTCATAAAACGATTCAATACCACTTTGGCCGATGTAATCACCTTGTTTGTAAATTTTTCCCTGATCTTTGGCTAATTGCTCTTTGCTGATTTCGCTCACATAACCCAGTGCATTGGCAAGCGAGGGGGTGGTATAGGCACGGGTGGTGCGAACCTGTATGTAGAAACCCGGAAACTCATCGAGGTGATCTTGCACGCGGGCAAAATCGGTGTTCGATAGCTGATTGATAAATAATGTAGGCTTAACAGGCGAATACTCCTTGCGGGCCTTCATCTCGCGAAAGCGCCTGCGCAACTCTTCTCTGTTAATGTTGAATACCTCGCAAAAGCGGGCGGAGTCGAACTCACCCATGTCTTTGGTGATGACAGACAGATCGTATTCGGGCGTATTGTAAACAATTTGTTTGCCGTTGCGATCGAAGATAACACCCCGGTAGGGGTAATCCACTTGCCGTAAAATGGCGTTGCTGTCGGCCAACTCTGCATAGCGGCTGTCGAGCACTTGTATAAAGAAAAGTTTTACCGCGAATACGATGCCGGTAAGCACAACAATAGCCTGTATAATTTCCTTGCGCCCTTCGTTCATCTGCGACCAGGTAAGCTAAGATACTGCAATAACACCATTACGGTAATGGTGAAGACTACGCTACCCATTACCTTCATCATGGTGAACCAGAACATACTAAACCCCCCTGCTTCGGTAAAGAACAACAGCAGGTGGTGAACAAACACCAGCGGGATGGCGTACACCAGAAACCATTGAAAACCATTGGCGGCCAATGTGGGGCTACTGCCACCTTCGTAACCCCCCTGCGGGGTGATGGCGGCCAGCCAATAGTTGCGCAGGTACGCCACCAACACCAGCGACAGGGCGTGCAGCCCGAGGCTATCGTAAAAAATATCGATGCAGAAGCCCAGCAGAAAGCCGATAAGCATCAGCACGAGGTTATTGATTTCGATGGGCAGCAGCAGCACGAAGGCCACGTAAAGAAAACAAAATGAAGTATCGAACAACACCAGCCGTTTAAACAACAGCACCTGCGCCAGCAGGTACAGAAAGAAATAGATAATATGGAACAAACCCGACCTGCTCATCTCAACTCTCCGATAGTCACCATTTCCAAAGAATCTTTTTCTGCGCGCAGTCGGCTGCGTATTACCTGCACGAAGGCAAGTTTGCCGAAATCCTGCGCCAGTTCAACGCGTATATCCCAAAACGGTGCTTCTTCAGAAAGCGACACCTCGCGCACGATGCCCACCATCACCTGTTCGGGAAAAACTGCGTTGAACCCCGAAGTTACCACCGTATCGCCAACAAGGGGGGTAACATGGCGGGGTATGTAAAGTAACTTGGTAAAACGCGGGTCGCTGCCATCCCACTTGGTAGTGCCAAAGTGGCCTGTGCGTTTGATGATGCTCGACACGTTCTCATCAATGTTCAACAGCGAAATCAATACCGCATAATTCTCGGACACGGATTTAACCTTGCCTACGGCCCCGGCCGCACTGATTACTGCCATGCCGGGCTCAATGCCGTTTTTCTTACCCTTGTCTATAGTAATGTAGTTTTTGAAGAGTTGGGTAGAATTGTTGATGACTTTGGCGCTTACGTACTCAAAGCGGTTGATAACCTCCGGGTCTTTGACTTCGCGCACGTCTACCAAAAAAAGACTCTGGTTGCGCTGTTCCAGGCGTGTGCGCAGCAGGGCATTTTCTTCCGACAATTCGCGGTTGATTTGGCGCAAAGAAAAATATTCGCGTACGCCTTGCGAAAAGCTGATGATGTTGGCCGCCAGCCGGTTGGAAGAATTGAAGAACTTCGTGCTTTGGTACTGGTTATTTTCTACAATCAGCCAGGCACAGAAAAGTTCTAAAGCAAGAAAAGTGAGGAATGCCCGGTTTTGAAATAGAAAATTGAGAAGGCGATCCATTTCACATGCTAATAATTTTTAGGTTGATGAACATGAGGCGCACCCATCACGTCATCAACACTTTGCGGAAATGGTTCAGGTTCTTCAGTGCCGCACCGGTGCCACGCACCACTGCACGCAGCGGGTCGTCTGCCACGTGAATAGGCAATTTCGTTTTCAGCGCCAGGCGTTTGTCGAGGCCGCGCAGCAGGGCGCCACCACCGGTAAGGTAGATGCCGCGTTCGTAAATATCGGCCGAAAGTTCAGGCGGAGATAACTCCAGTGCTTTGAGCACTGCTTCCTCCAGTTTAGAAATAGACTTGTCGAGGGCAAAGGCCACTTCCGAATAAGAAATCTTAATAGTTTTCGGAATTCCCGTCATCAGGTCGCGGCCGCGTATTTCGTAGTCATCGGGTCCGTCATCCAGTTCTGTCAGCGCAGAGCCTACTTCAATCTTCACGCGTTCTGCTGTGCGTTCGCCAATCAGCAGGTTGTGCTGTCTGCGCATGTAGTCCAAGATATCGCGGTTAAAGGTATCGCCCGCTATGCGGATGGACTGATCGCACACAATGCCCGAAAGCGCAATAACGGCAATGTCGGTGGTGCCACCGCCAATGTCTACAATCATGTTGCCTACGGGCTGTTCAATATCAATACCAATACCGATGGCCGCGGCAATGGGTTCGTGAATCATGTAAACTTCTTTGGCGTTGGCGTGCTCGGCCGAGTCGCGCACGGCACGCTTTTCTACTTCGGTGATGGCCGAGGGAATACAAATCACCATCCGGAGTGACGGTGGGAACAGTCTTTTGCCGGTGTCGATCATCTTGATCATGCCTCGAATCATCATTTCCGCAGCATGGAAATCGGCAATTACCCCTTCCTTCAAGGGGCGAATGGTTTTGATGTTCTCGTGCGTCTTTTCGTGCATCTGCATGGCTTCACGGCCGATGGCCAGCACCTTGCCGTTTACCTTGTCGAGAGCAATGATAGACGGCTCATCTACTACTACTTTGTCTTTATGGATGATGAGGGTATTGGCAGTTCCCAGGTCGATGGCAATGTCGCTGGAGAAGAAATCGAAAAGTCCCATGGGTGTGTAGTCCTCCTGAAGGTGAATTAAAAAATTGCCTCGAAGTTAAATAAATAATCGGGGGAATTTTAATGGATAGACGGGGAAAAACTTACATCATGCGGGCTGGTAACGAATACACTGAAGTTCGGCTAAGGAATAAAATCGCTGATCGGCAGTAATGAGAGGTAACTGAAGGCAAATAGCGGTTGATGCGATAATGGCATCAGGAGTTTTCAGACCGTACGCTCTTCTCAGCGTGGCTGCTTCGCGGCAGATGGGCGTTGTACTATGAATGATTTCAACATGGTCTGTAAAATGGGAAATTACTTTCAGTTCGCGGGGGCTCAGATTCTTCTGATTTCTATATCTGAGACGAATGAGATGAATAGTTCTTTCCCTTCCAGAAGGCGCTCAAGCGTACGATCCCCGCTTAGATGAAATATGATGATGTTGGTGTCAACAACAAGTTTATCCCCATTCATCCCTTAACTTCCGTTGTATCTGCACGGGGTCGCCCGCGATCTTCATCTTGCCGGTGAACCTATGGGCCGGAAAGCCTTTCTTCTTTTTTCGCGCGTTCAGCTTCCGAAGTTTGGCCTCCATTGATTTCTTGGATTCTCCTTTCTTGATAATGATGGTCATAACATCAGAAAGTTAGCCAAAATCCATCAGTGTTTGAAATGGCGGAAGCCGGTAAACACCATGGCCATGCCGTGTTGATCGCAATACGCAATGGAGTCGGTATCTTTAATGGAGCCCCCGGGTTGAATAACGGCCTGGATTCCTTCGCCATGGGCAATCTCTACACAATCGGGGAAGGGAAAGAACGCATCGGACGCCATTACGGCTCCCTTCAGCGAAAAGCCAAAACTCTTTGCTTTCTCAATGGCTTGTTTCAATGCGTCTACGCGGCTGGTCTGGCCAACCCCACTGGCCAGCAGTTGGCCGTCTATTGCCAAAACGATGGTGTTTGATTTGGTGTGTTTGCACACCTTGCTGGCAAACAGCAAGGCTTTGATTTCCGCCTCCGAGGGTGCCACCTGGGTTACTACTTTCAGATCCTCGCGGGCATCGGTCTTCCAGTCTATGTCCTGCTCCAGCACGCCATTAAGTAACGATTTGGCTTGCTTCGGTGCGTTAAGCGGCTGTTTCTGTACCAACAGAATGCGGTTCTTCTTGCTTTTCAGCAACCCCAACGCTTCCGCGGAAAAGCCCGGGGCTATCAATATTTCGAAGAAAAGTTTGTTGATTTCTTCCGCAGCGGCTTCGTCTACCTTCTGGTTGGTGGCCAACACTCCGCCAAATGCCGAAATGGTATCTGCCTGGAAAGCCTTCAGGTAAGCCTCTTTTACCGAGGCAGCTGTGGCCACACCGCAGGCGTTGGTGTGTTTAATGATGACGAAGGCCGTTTCATTTTCAAACTCTTTCACCAATTGCACGGCCGCATCCACATCTACCAGGTTGTTGTAAGATAATTCTTTGCCATTCAACTGGTCGAACATAGCGGGTAAGTCGCCAAAGAAAATGCCTTTTTGGTGCGGATTTTCACCATAGCGCAACGTGTGCGCCTGCTGGATGCTGGCTTTGAAACGCGGCAGTTGCTGTTCGCGGTTAAAGTAGTTGAAAATGGCCGTGTCGTAGTGTGAGGTAACGTCGAAGGCATAGGCAGCAAAACGCTTGCGGTCTGCCAGGTCGGTGTTGCCGTTTTTCGATTGAAGCAGTTGCAACAACTCGCTGTATTGATTGCGTGACGACACAATCAGCACATCGTTAAGATTTTTGGCTGCGCCTCGTATCAAAGAAATGCCGCCAATGTCAATCTTTTCTATGATCTCTTCTTCGGTGCCGCCTTTGGCAACGGTTTCTTCAAACGGATAGAGGTCAACAATAACCAGATCGATCGGGGCAATTTTGTATTGGCCGGCCTGCTGCACATCGCCCGCGTCATCTCTTCTGAACAGGATGCCGCCAAACACTGCAGGGTGCAAGGTCTTCACGCGCCCACCAAAAATGGACGGATAGCCGGTGAGCTGTTCTACGGGCACCACCTTGTATCCCAACTTCTCGATAAACTCCTGTGTGCCACCTGTAGACACGAACTCCACACCTTGTTTGCCCAGGAAATGAACGATGGGTTCGAGGTGGTCTTTATAAAAAACCGAGATCAGGGCGCGGGTAATTTTCTTGGGCTGCATGTGGTTGAATTAAAGGCGCAAAAGTCCGCTTTTTAGCGTAATGAGCAAAAGCGCCTTTCTGATTTTCGCAGTGGTGCCGACAGATATGGTGCTGGTTGGGGCTTTAGCTAAGCCCAAAGAGCTCATCGCGCTCTTCGTATTCGCCAATTTCAATATTGAAATCGTCTGCATCCATGAAGGCCGGAAATTTGTCGCGGTAGGCTTGCAACGAGTTGGCACTTAGCTCTACCGTCTTGATGGCTTCCATGTCGTCAACGGTAAATATGTGCTCGCCTTTGGGGCTGATGATGGACGAATTGCCGCTGTACTCCACGCCATTGCCATCAATACCCACGCGGTTTACGCCCACACAATAGCTCAGGTTTTCGATGGCCCGTGCGCGCAACAGGGTATCCCAGGCGTTGGCCCGCACCCGCGGCCAGTTGGCCACATATACCAGCACATCGTAAGAAGGGCGCTTTAACGAGGCATTCCAACGATTGCGGCTCCATACCGGGAAGCGGAGGTCGTAGCAAATGAGGGGGCAAATTCTCCAGCCTTTCCAATGACCTATCAGCAGGCTTTCTCCAGGCGAGTAGAACTGGTGCTCATCGGCCATGCGGAAGAGGTGTCGCTTGTCGTACGTCTTATAGTTCCCTCCTGGCTCCATCCAGAGCAGGCGGTTATAATAGCGGTCGTGCACGTTGGCGATAAAACTGCCCAGAATCAGCGCCCCGGTTTGGTCGGCCATCTGGCGCATCCACTTGAATGTGCGCAGGTTCATCATCTCTGCCAGCCTGCGCACATGCATGGAAAACCCGGTGGTAAACATCTCGGGCAGCACAATCACATCGGTAGAAGTGCCGATTTGCCAGATTTTCTCCTCGAACATAGCCAAATTGGCCCCTATGTCCTCCCAATGGAGATCTGACTGTATGATGGTGATTTTCAAATCCTGCATGTGTCCGGTAAAAGACCTGCAAAGAAAACACTCCAGCGGGTAAAAACCGAACTGCTTCTCTAAAAATGCCAATTAAAATTGGCGTAGGATTTTTGCGGCCTTTTCCAGTGTTTCTTCTTGCTTGGCGAAGCAGAAACGCAATAAACGGGCATCGGTTTGGTCCTGATAAAATACGGAAACCGGTATGGAGGCTACCTTGTGCGTTTGGGTGAGCCATTCTGCCATTTCCTTATCGGTTTTTGTGCTGATGTGGCGGTACGAAAGCAGTTGAAAATAGCTTCCCTTGCATGGCAAAGTTTCGAATGAGGAACCACGAATTTCCGAGAGAAAAAAGTCGCGCTTTCGCTGATAGAATTTCCCCAGTGTGGTGTAGGTATCCGGGTCGGTCAGGTATTCGGCCAGGGCATGCTGAATGGGCGTGTTTACACTGAAGGTGATGAACTGGTGTGCTTTCCGTATTTCGCGCGTCAGCGCCTCACTGGCCACGGTATATCCAATTTTCCAGCCGGTGGCATGAAAGGTTTTGCCGAACGAGAAAACGGCCACGCTGCGATTGCGCAGCGATGGATACTTCAACACACTTTCGTGTGAGGAGTCTTCGAAAATAATTCTTTCATACACCTCATCGCTGATCACCAGCAGATCGTTCACCTCTGCAATGGCACTCAGTTGCTGCAGGTCGGCAGCAGATAAAACTGCGCCCGTTGGATTGTGCGGGGTATTGATGATGATGGCTCGTGTGCGCGGTGAGATTTTGCTCCGCACCACTCCCCAATCGATGGTGAAGGCGGGGGCAGTCAGGTTAATATGTACGGGCACACCTCCATTTAGCCGAATGGCGGGCCCATAAGAATCGTACGAGGGATCGAACACAATTACTTCATCGCCCTCGGCCACCAGCGCAGCAATGGCGGAGTACAAAGCTTCCGTGCCTCCGGCAGTGATGGTAACTTCTGTGTCGGCATCGGTAGGGCGCTGATAAGTGGCTGCTGCAACGTGTGCTATTTGCTGGCGCAAGGCCGGCAAACCGGGCATGGGTGCATACTGGTTATGCCCCGCTTTCAGATTTTTACAGATCATCTCCACCAGCTTCTCAGAAACGGGAAAATCAGGAAACCCCTGCGACAGGTTGATGGCGCCATGGTCTGCCGCCATCTTCGACATCACGGTGAAAATGGAGGTGCCAATTTCGGGAAGACGGGAAGAAACAGTCAAAGGAGTAACTTACTTTCTCAGCGGTGCCAATATCCGGTATTCTGTGTCTACATCGCCTTTGCTGATGTCGGCCAATTTGCCTTTCAGCAACCGCTTTTTTAAAGGCGACAAGTAGTCGATGAAAAGTTTGCCCTCGATATGATCGTACTCGTGCTGAATGATACGTGCCTTCACACCATCGTACACTTCTTCTTTCAGGTTCCAGTCTTCATCGTAATAACGAATCTTCACCGTTTCAGGCCGCGAAACATTTTCGCGTATGTTCGGTATGCTCAGGCAGCCTTCCTCAAACTCCCAAGGCTCGCCTTCCTCCTGCAGAATCACAGGGTTAAGAAAGGCTTTTTTGAACTGGCTCATATCCTGCTCTTCTTCCAGCGAGGTTCCATCTACCACAAACAGACGGATGCCCTTGCCAATTTGCGGGGCGGCCAGGCCAATGCCATTGGCCGCGTACATGGTTTCGAACATGTCGGCCACCAGGCCTTTCACATCCGTACCTTTTTCTATTTCCTGGGCCTTTTTTTTCAGCACCGGGTCTCCATACATCACTATGGGATAAACCATCCTCCTGCAATTAAAATTTTGACTACAAAGATAAGTGTTTCTTTACTCTTGGCCGCTTTGCGCGAAGCTACCCTTTGGACTGCATGTACGTTTGCAGTATCAAGGTGGCGCTGATTTTATCCACATTGCCCTTCACCTGCCTGTCTTTCTTTTTCATGCCCCCTGCCACCATTGCCTGTTGCGCGATGGAACTGGTAAAACGCTCGTCCACCAAAAACACTGGCTTGTCGCAGAAAGTTTTTTTCAGCACCTCTACCAGGTTGCGCACATGGGGTGTCATTTCAGTATCAAAGTTGTGGAGGTTTTTTGGATACCCCACCACCAACTCATCCACCGGCTCTTTCGCAAAGTAGTTTTTAAGATAGGCCATCAACTGCGAGCTTTCTACTGTTTCGAGTGCGGTGGCAATGATGCGGTTGGGGTCGGTTACGGCCAAACCGGTGCGCTTTAAGCCGTAGTCAATAGCCAGTATGCGGCCCATGGTGGTGCGTGCTTACTAATTCCACTTCACCTTTTCGGTGAATAATTGCTTCACGCGGCTCTCCAACGCCATGGCTTTAGGAAACAGAATTTCGTTTTCGATGCGTGCGTGCGTTTGCAAAGCCTTCTCGAACAGAAGCAGCTCAGAGTAGATTACCTTTACGTGTAATGGCGCTTCGGCAGTAAGCGTGTAGTCCCTGGTTATTTTCCTGATTCCTTCCATCTCGTCATCGTGTGCTTCGTGCTCCATGGCAAAGCGCTGAAGCGAATTGCGCTCCATCAGGTAATACAGCCGGGCGGGGTTGTATTGGCCACGCGCAGCTTTTTCAAGCACCAGAATGTATTTAAACAGCGTATCCTCCTCTTCGTAGATGTGGTGGATAAAATCTTCAATAAAAAGGGGAAAGATAATTTTCAGGTCTTTAGCTACCGCCTCGTACTCGGCATGGTCAGCAGGAAAGCTTTCTACCAACCGGCTAATAAATGGGAGTTTATGCTTAACAAATAAGAAGTGGGCATGCTTCAGGTATTCTATGATCAGGTCAATGGGGTAAGAGATGAGGGGTATATCGGCTTCTGTGAAGTGATCGCCCGGTGCCTCCAACTCCCGCACCACCTGGTCTACGCGCAGCCCTTTTTCGCGGCACACCTGCTCTAAGGTTTGTTCAGAATATTCGTAGAATTTAATACCAAAGTAATATAACACGTAGGCACGAATGCTGTCCTGGTCTACCAGTTCGCCAATTCTACGGTTTTTCAAGGCTGTTTTGTCCATCTAATTCAGTAAATATAACAGCTTTTCAGGGCGCGCATGATTTTTTCTGTAAAGAAAAAATCAGTTTGATGCCAGGTTGCGTACTTTGGCTGCCCGGTTATAATATGAACCAATCTTTTTGCCGGCCGTTTAAGTAACATTATTGTTTTTCGAGAGAGACCATGAGCGAGCCCAACAACTCCAATTATCAAATTCGTTTACCGCTGATTTTGTGTATCGGTTTAGCCGGGGGCGTATTGATTGGCGCCAGCCTCAACACCAATAGCTCCCGGAGGGACATCAGTGCTGATGTGCAGAAATTTCGCGAGGTTTTAACCCTGGTGGAGCAGGAATATGTAGATGATGCGAAAACCAGCGAACTGGTAGACGAGGCCATCGGCCACATGCTTACCAAACTCGATCCGCACTCGGCCTACATACCGGCCCGCGAGCGCGAAGCGGCCAACGAAGACCTGAGGGGCAACTTCGAAGGTATCGGCATAGAGTTTAATATTTTCGATGATACGCTGGTGGTGGTAGCCGCGTTGAGCGGTGGCCCCTCCGAGGCCGTAGGCCTTCAGTCGGGCGACCGCATTGTGAAGGTAGATGGCAAGATCATTGCAGGCGTTGGACTGAAAAGTGCCGATGTATTTAAATACCTGAAAGGGCCCAAGGGCACAGAAGTAAAACTGGAGGTGGTGCGCAGAGGCACACCCGATCCCATTCACTACAATATTATTCGCGACAGAATACCGCAGCGATCGGTAGACGTGGCCTATATGATCGACCCGGACATCGGCTACATTAAAGTAAGCCGCTTTGCGCAGACCACGTACAACGAGTTTATGACGGCCCTGGCAGACCTGAAGAAAAAAGGGATGAAAAAATTAATCCTCGACCTGCAGGGCAACCCGGGCGGCTACATGGGGCAGGCCATCGACATTGCCGATGAATTTTTGGCCGCCAACGAAAAAATTGTGTTCACCAAAGGCAAAGACAAACGCAACAACAGCGAAGCTATTACCACTGCCAAGGGCGAATTTGAGCAGGGCGATTTAATTGTGCTGGTGAACGAGGGCAGCGCCTCTGCGTCAGAAATTGTGGCAGGTGCACTGCAGGATAATGACCGTGCCCTGATTGTGGGGCGCAGATCTTTTGGTAAGGGCCTGGTGCAGTCGCCTTTCGATCTGAATGACGGTTCCGAACTTCGCCTCACCATTTCGCGCTACTACACGCCCAGCGGCCGCAGCATACAGCGACCTTATAGCGATAAGAACGAATACTACGCAGAGGTGTACCAGGGCCGCTACCAGAATGGCGAATTTTTCCATGCTGATAGCATCAAATTTAACGACTCGCTGAAATACCAAACCAAAAACGGCCGCACGGTGTATGGTGGTGGCGGCATTATGCCCGATTATTTTGTGCCGCTGGACACGGCTAACAACAGCGTTTATTTTAACCGCCTGTTTAACGCCAACGTGCTGCGCGAATTCGCGTTTAACTATGCCCAGCAGCACAAGACCAATTTAGAGCGCATGGGTTTCCCGGCCTACCGGCAGCAGTTTGAAATAACCGATGACATGCTGACCCAGGTAATGGAAATGGGCCGCAAAAGACAAATTGAACCCCGCCCCCAAGAGCTGCAAGCCAAGAAAAAGATATTTCAGATTTACCTGAAGGCAGAGATTGCCCGCAGGTTGTGGGACAATGAAGGCTTCTTCCCCATCATCAACGAAGACAACGAAATTCTTCAGCAAGCCGTGAAGTTGTTTGACCGAATTCCCGATCTGCAGCGCGGCAGAATGTGATCAGACCTGGGGCTTCGGCCCCTTTCTTTTTTTTATGGTATTTTACACTTTATTTTGGTTATGGCATCTGAACACATTCTAATCATTCTCAGCAGTCTGGTAATTTTTTCGTATGCTTTCGATTTAATAGCACGTAAAACCCGCTTCCCTTCGGTGTTGCTGCTGCTGGCAACAGGCATTGGGCTGGCCTACCTGGCCCGCTGGACGGGGTTTAGCTTTCGTTTTCTGAATGACCTGCTTCCACTGCTGGGTACGGTGGGGCTTATCCTGATTGTGCTAGAGGGTGCGCTGGAGCTAAAATTAACCAGGGAGAAATGGCCCCTCATCAAACAATCATTAAGTGCTGCTTTCCTTATTCTGTTGTTTACCATGGTGGTAATTGCTACCGGATTTTACCTCCTTACAGAACAAGCATACCGCACTTGTCTGCTTAATGCGGTTCCCTTCAGCATCATCAGCTCTGCTATTGCAATTCCTTCGGCCAGCGTTCTCCCGCAGGCACGAAGAGAATTTGTAACCTACGAGTCTTCCTTCTCCGATATTTTTGGCATTGTGGTATTTAACTTCCTGTTGTCCAATTCAACCCTGGGCTTCTCATCATTTGTAAACCTGGCCGGAGAGGCCGTTGTAATTGTCATCCTAACGGTAGCGTTCTCACTTTTGCTGCTTTATCTGCTTGGGCGCATTACCCACCACCTGAAGTTTTTCCTGCTCATTGCCATGCTTATTTTTATTTATGCCATCGGCAAAAGTTTTCACCTGCCTACTTTGGTAGTGGTGTTGGCATTCGGACTCTTCTTAAACAATTGTCAAGATATTCGTCATCCGCTGTTTCGCAGATTCCTGATGTACGATAAATTTAAGAGTGACCTTGAGCAAATGCACCTGCTTTCGGGCGAGTCCGCATTTATTGTCCGCACCTTTTTCTTCCTTCTGTTCGGCTTTTCTATCCAGGTAACCAATCTTTTTTCAATGAAGGTGTTCATATGGAGTTCGGGTATCACCGTTATTATTTTTCTGGTGCGTTATGTATACCAGCGTATTGTTCAAAAGAAAGTGTCGCTTACAGAGCTACTGTTGTCACCGCGGGGCCTCATTAGCATCTTGCTCTTTTTGAGCATCCCCGAAGACCTGAAACTGGAAGGACTTAATAACTCTGTACTGTTAGCCGTCATCATTTTTACTGCATTGTTGATGTCATTGGGTTTGCTGAAGGCGAAAGATCAACCTAATACAGAAGCTGCATCTACCATGGCAGAAACTCATTAACTTTGTGCATTAATCGATTGGCAGCATGTACTACTACCGTCTCGGCAACATACCCCCTAAGCGTCACACCCAGTTTCGTCAGCCCGATGGCAGCCTCTACAAAGAAGAGTTGGTAAGTTCGGAAGGATTCTCTGGCATCTATTCCAACCTCTACCACATCAACCCGCCCACGCGCATCAAACAACTGAAGGAGCCGGTGAAGTATGGCCCCCGAATAGTGGAAGACTATGGTCTGGCGCAAACGCACCTCAACACTTCGAAGGTTACCACCACAGGCGAAGATTATTTGAGCGCCCGCAAGGTGCTGCTGAAAAACAACGATTGCTCCATCGCCATCTGCTCTCCGCGGCAGCGCAAGATGGACTACTTCTACAAGAATGCGGAGGGAGACGAAGTGTTGTACGTGCACGATGGTAAAGGCGTGCTGATCTCTCAGTTCGGCAAACTCGACATCAGACAGGGAGACTACGTGGTGATTCCGCGCACCGTAATCTACAAGTTGGAGTTTGAAGAGGGGCCCTTGCGCTTGTTGATCATCGAAGCAGCCTCCCCGGTGGAAACAGTAAAGCGCTACCGTAATGACCTGGGGCAGTTGCTGGAACATTCGCCCTATTGCGAGCGCGACATCAGGCCGCCTCATGAACTGATAACCGATACCAGCAAGGGCGAGTTTCTGGTGAAAATAAAAAAGCAGGGTTACCTGCATCAGTATGTGTACGACTACAGCCCGTTGGACCTGGTGGGTTGGGATGGATTTTTGTGGCCCTACGCCTTTTCCATTCACGACTTCGAGCCGATTACCGGCCGAATTCACCAGCCACCGCCCGTGCACCAAACTTTCCAGGCGCACAACTTTGTTATTTGCTCGTTTGTGCCACGCCTGTTCGATTACCACCCGTTGGCCATCCCCGCACCTTACAATCACAGCAACATCGATAGCGATGAAGTATTGTATTATGCCGAAGGAAATTTCATGAGCCGCAGGGGTATAGAGCGGGGCTCCTTCACGCTGCATCCAGGAGGTTTGCCGCATGGCCCGCACCCAGGCACGGTAGAAAAAAGCATCGGGGCCAAAGAAACACACGAATTGGCCGTGATGATAGACACCTTCAGGCCTCTGTACCTCACCACCGATTCGCTGGAGTTTCTCGACAAGAATTACCCCATGAGTTGGACGGATAATAACCCTGCACAGCCGTTCAATGAGATTAATACACCTTAATGCGTAACACAAATGGTGTCGTAACTAAGCCTCTGAAGATTCAATCTGCTGTGCCATTGTTTCGTTAAACGATCTGTCATGACTAAACTCACCACTTCTCTACACATTCGTTGGGCCGATATTGATGCCAACCGCCACCTGCGGCATTCTGTGTATTACGACTTTGCAGCGGCTGCCCGCATGCAGTTTTTGCACACGCAAGGTCTTACCTCAGAAAAACTGGAGCAGTTTCAGATTGGCCCCATTTTGTTTCGCGAAGAGGCCATCTTCAGGCGCGAGATCAAATTGGAAGACCAGATTACATTGGATATTTTTTTGATGAAGGCCACGCAGGACTTTGGACGCTGGGGCCTGCGCCACCATTTTACCAAAGCAGATGGCACGGTGGCCGCCATTTTGAATGTAGAGGGGGCATGGATAGATCTGGTGAAACGCAAGCTGGCAATGCCTAACGAAGAAGTGCAACAGATTTTTGCCAGTTTCCCGAAGGCCGAAGATTTTCAGTGGATTGTTCCAGCGGCCAAATGAAACGGCTCATTGATCTCAGTCATACCATTGAACATGGTATGATTACTTACAAAGGTTTGCCGGCTCCCATCATCTGCGACTACCTGAGTCGCGAGCAGTCGAGAGGTATTTATGGCGCAGATGCGGAGTTTCAGATCGGAAAAATTGAAATGGTGGCCAACACCGGCACCTATGTGGATGTTCCCTTTCATCGCTATGCCGATGGCCAGGACATGAGCCAGGTGGCGTTGGAACGCTTTGCGCGATTGGACGCCATCGTAGTTCGTGCTGACTATAGGTAGGGAATTGAAGTGGGAAAGTCGCTTTTCGAACACCTGAATTTAAACGGCAAAGCTGTACTCATACATACCAACTGGAGCCGCCACCGGGGCACCGACCAGTACTTTGGGCATCACCCGTTTGTTACCGAAGAAGCAGCTGTTTTTCTACGCGATGCGGGCGTGGTGCTGGTAGGCATCGACTCGCATAATATTGACGACACACGTACCAACACACGCCCGGTACATTCTGTGCTATTGCGGCACGAAATCCTGATTGCCGAACATCTTTGCCACCTCGACCTCTTACCCGAGGAGGGCTTTTACTTTCACGCAGTGCCGCCCAAAGTAAAAGGCTTTGGCACGTTTCCGGTTCGTGCGTATGCAGAGTTGAAGTAGCGATCTGTCTTACTTTCCAGGCGCGATTAAACGTGGACGCTCACTCAGTTGGCGGATGGCTCCCATGGATTAATGGTTGGTAAGGCTGAAATATGATTAAAATCTTTGGCGTTACGGGTAACCAGTGTTAGGTTATGAACCAAGGCGGTAGCTGCAATGATGGCGTCTGGTAATTTTATTCTAACTGCTTTTCGTATCTCAGCCGTTTTATACTTAATAGCCTGTTCAAGCTCAATAACAAGCACATCTTTAATAAAGTTGGAGAGTACGTCTAAGTCCTTCTGAGTAGCTGTTTTCCAGCACAGAAGCTCAATCTCTGTTATTGCCGAAATGCAGGGAATAGATTCTTTTAGTAATCCGTCCACAACTTTCTCAGCGTGTGGAGGAAATTGTTGTTGCAAGTATTAGATAGTTGTGTTGGTATCCCACAGGTATCTCACTCCCATGCGTTTCGTAGTTCGTCCAATTGATTATCCAATTCGCTGATAGGCTGCTTGGTCATCGCGCCTTTGTAACGTTCCCGGTTTTTTGAATCGGGGTTGGGCTTTTCCTTATGCACCCGAATGAGTTGAAGAAGTTCCAGATCCTGCAGGAGCTTGAGTGCTTTTTCGTTGATGATATCAATCGTAACCGTGCGTATCATAATCCCGCTAACCAAACCTGGTAATTCAAATTTATCTAAAATTAGTGTTTTTTTTTGAACCCACCTGGCGAGTCTGCTAAGGGTTAACGAAGCGAGCCTGTGTGAACTGTTTCCCTTTCAAAATGCGCGTCTTGATGTGAAACAAAATCCACCACTGCCTGCACCACTTCTTTCGATTTCAGGTTGTGTCCAATCCCCCGGGTTATCATCAATCGCGAGCCCTTCCAACTTTCGTGGATCTTTTTTGAATTCTCCACGGGTGTTTCGTCATCCTCTTCATCGTGAATAAGAAGCCCGTGGCTGCCAACACCTGCTGCAAATGCCGGAGCCGAGAAATATTCCGGCTCCTGCCCCACCTCTTTCACAAACCTGTTGCGCACCAGTTGCATGGTGCGTGGTGTAAGGCGCAACTGGCTTCCGTAGAACTCAAAAAATTCACGTGCCTCGGCAGGTGGCGCCAGCATCACGAGCTGTTTGGGCGAAAGGTGCTGATGTTTATAAAACGTATAGAGCGATGTGAATGCCCCGATGGAATGCCCCACCACCGCGTGAAACGCCCCCGTGGTTTGCATGAGTTTCACCAATACCTCACTGTAAAGTGGCACCGTCATAAAATGGCCCGAGCTTAATCCGTGCCCCGGACCATCCAGGGCGTAGACCGTGAACCGATCCGCATTTAATTGCTCCACATATTTTTTCCACCGATAGGTATGGCTCTGCCAGCCGTGCACAAATAGTATTTTCGTTTCTCCGTTTCCCCATTTGTACACCGTTATGTCTTCGCCCTGGTGCCGTAGCGAGTGGCGCTGGGCCGTGTTGAAAAATGCGTGATGCTGGGCCGTTAGCTTGCTTCTTAAAGGCCTGCAAAACAGGCGGAACCCTTTTTCGGCTGCCAAGTCGGGTGCTACCCATGCCAGCGTGTTCAGGCCGGTGCCCAACGTTCGGGTAATGAGTGTCTTCATGCCATTCAGCTTTTCAAGATACCAATTGGTATCTATACGTGTAAAAAAATTTAAAGTTCTATCTCCTGCAACTGTGCTTTCAGGTGTTTGATCATTTTGCCGATGTCGTCATCGTTTCCCATCAGTTTACTCATCATAATACCTCCTTCCAGCGAGGCAATGATTAGCGTAGCGTAAAAATCGCAGTCGGTGGTTCTTTTCAACTGGCCGTGTTCGATACCATTTTTCAAAATATGAATGACAGATCCGCGCAGGGCTTCCAGCATTTTCAGTGCTTCTTTGCGCAGGGCCGGGTGCGCATCGTCCGCCTCGGTGGCGGCATTCAACAGCGGGCAACCGCCTTTCAGCGGTGGCTTGCTGATGTACGATTCGAAGAATTGAAAGATGGCGCGCAGTTTATTGCCAGCCGTTTTTTCTGATTGTATGAGCGGCCGTAATTGCTCAAAGATACGCTCAGAGAGGTAACTGAGCGTTTCACGTTCCAGCGCATTTTTGCTGCCGAAGTGCCTGTAAATGGCGCCTTTGGTGAGCCCCGTGGCTTCTGTTATTTCGCTGATAGATGTGGCTTTGTAACCCTGGGTGTTGAACAACACCCCCGATTTTTTCAGAATGGTTTCTTTGGTTACTTCCGGGTTGCGCACACACAAAGATACCGATTGGTATCTAATTTGCAACCTTCTGTTGCTGTACCCACCGCTCTATTACTTTCGGGAAATGCGCATATTCCAGCTGGTGTATTTTGCCGGCAATATCTTCGGGTGTATCGGCCGGGCTTAGTGTGCAGCTGGCCTGAAAGATAATTTTTCCTTCATCGTAATGTTCATTCACTTCATGTATGGTGATGCCCGTTTCCTTTTCACCTGCCGCTTTCACCGCTTCGTGCACCTTCATGCCATACATGCCTTTGCCGCCAAACTTGGGCAGCAGGGCCGGATGTATGTTAATGATTCGGCCCGGAAACGCAGCCACCAGGCTGGCCGGCACCAGCCATAGAAACCCGGCCAACACCACGTGGGTAACGTTGGCTTCGCGCAGCCAGCTTATCACTTCTTCGCTTTCGCGGAATTGCACGCGGTTGAATACCCGGGTGGGCACATTGAATTTGCGGGCACGCTCCAGCGCGAAAGCCTGCGGGTTGTTGCTTAGCAGCATCACCACCCGCACTGCGCGGTGATCTTGAAAATGCTTCATAATTGCTTCGGCATTGGTGCCACTGCCCGATGCAAAAATGGCCAGACGATACGAGGGGTTATTCATCACACAAACACAAGCAGCAAAGAACGCTAAACAAAGGCCATGCTCAAAATGCCCAACAGCATGATGATTTTACAAAGCGAACTCAATTCATAAAATTCCCTTTTGGTATCGGCCCGGTGCAAGCGCGCCATCAGCACGGCCACCGGCAGAAATAGAAACAGCAGGAAATAATAGATGGGCAGCGCTTCTACCCACACGTGTACGGCCACCAGAATCAACAGGAAAAAGAAAGTGAGCAGATAGATAAACGTTTTGGTTTTGCGCAGCCCGAAAACAATGGGTAGTGTGCGGCAACCAAATGTATTGTCGCCCTTCAGGTCTTCCATATCCTTAATGACTTCGCGCACCAACGTCATGAAAAAGGCAAAGACGCCATAGATGATAACATAGGTTTTGCCGAAAGCGGGATACAACAGGGTAACGATAAAGACGGAGAGGCCGGTAAGCAAGGCAACGGCCATGTTGCCCACCAGGGGCAGGCGTTTCAGATTATTAGAATACCACCACAGCAAAAAGGCAGACAAAAAATTGACCACACCAATTTTCCAATTCAACACAAAGCCAAAAGCGGTACCCGCGAGCGACAGCAGTGTGTGTAGAAACAGCGCATACCTTCTGGTTAGCCGTCTGCCGATTACCACCCGTTCGGGTTTGTTGATCAGATCGATTTTTACATCGTAGTAATCGTTGATGATATAGCCCGCGGCAGCAATAACTACGGTAGAAGTGGTGAGGAGCAGCAGGCGCCAATCAAACAGTAAATCGGGCGAGAGCAGAAAGCCAACCGTGAAATATTGGGTAAGCCCGATGATGAGCAGGTTCCAGAAGCGGGTAATGCGCAGCAGATCGGAAGCAAAAAACGCGGTGGAAGACCCGGCCATGCTTCAAAAGTACAATCAATTTTGATCTGTCCTTAACTCCAGCCGAAAACCAACACCATGATAGTTCACAATCTGAACGGAGGCATCGTCTTTGAGGTATTTGCGCAGTTTCGAGATGAACACATCCATGCTTCTTCCCAGAAAGTAGTCGTCATCGCCCCACACGGATTTCAGAATCTCTTCTCGTTTCAACACGCGGTCCTGGTTGCGGCAGAGCAGCTTCAACACATCCGCTTCCTTTTGCGTCAGCGTTTTGGTTTCTCCATGCCGCGTAAGCGTAAGGTTTTGGCTATCGAACAGATAACTGGCAAGCGCGAATGTGGTATCCGTTTTTCCGAGTTGATTTCCGTTGGCACGCTTCAGAAAAACCTCAATACGCAAGCAAAGTTCTTCTACGCTGAAGGGCTTGGTAATGTAATCATCGCCACCGGCCGTAAAGCCACTGATTTTGTCTTCCAGCATCGACTTGGCCGTGACGAACAAAATGGGTACCTGCTGATTTTTCTGGCGGATGGACTGGGCCACGGCAAACCCGTCTTTCTTGGGCATCATTACATCCAGTATGCACAAGTCGAACGGATTTTGAAAAAAAGCTTGCTCGCCCGCTTCGCCATCGCTGCAAAGCGTAACATCGTACCCTTTCATTTGCAGGTTGTCTTTAATCACAAAACCCAGGCTGGGGTCGTCTTCTACCAAAAGAATTTTTGTTGTCATGCCTGCGGAAATACCAACGTAAATGTACTGCCTTTTCCGGTTTCGCTGGTAAGCGAAATTTTGCCTTTGTGCGCTTCTACAACCAACTTCACATAGTTCAGCCCAATGCCAAAGCCTTTTACATCGTGCACGTTGCCGGTAGGCACGCGGTAAAATTTGTTAAATACCTTCTTCTGGTTTTCTGCACTGATGCCAATGCCATTGTCGCTTACCTGTATTTCTAACATGGCACCTTTGTTGTGCGTAGCAATGATGATGTGCGGCTCGTGCGCACAATACTTCATGGCGTTATCCAGCAGGTTGAAAAACACATTGGTAAGGTGCAACTTGTCGGCAAATAAGTGTGTGGCCGTGGCTTCCAGTTGCAGGTCGATGCGGCACTTCTTCGACTGCGATGCCAGCGAAATATTTTTTACGGCCTCCTGAATTACTTCGTGCACATCTATATTTTCTTTTTTCAGCGCTACCTGTTCTTTATCGAGGCGCGCCATCTGCAACACACGCTCCACGTGTTGTTTCAGCCGATTGTTTTCATTCTGAATGATGGTGGTGTAGTTGAGGAGCCGTTCGGGCGAATGAACAATCTTAGGATCTTTTAGAACTTCTGCCGAGATGGCAATGGTGGAGATAGGTGTTTTGAATTCGTGCGTCATGTTGTTGATGAAGTCCTTCTGGATTTCAGAAAGCCTTCGTTGCTTCAAAATGACAAACAGTGTGTACACAAAGAAGAAGATAACCACCAGCATAACGGCCGAAGAAAAGCCCCAGATGCCCATCTGGCTGATGAGGTTGGCCTGCACTTGTGGGAATTGCACACCAAAGTAATAGCCATCGAAGTCGCCTGGTTGCCAGGCGGGCAGTTGGGTGCTAACCAGTGTTTTGTTTTTGGGCGAACGGGAATTGCCCCCTACCATGCACTTTTCGATGCAGTCGTACACGCCAAATTCGTAGGTGGCCGTAATGTTTCTTTTCTCGAATTCGGAACTGATCAGAAAATCGAGCAGGGTGCTGTTAACAGGCCCATTGATGGTAACCACGAAATAGTTGGTGGAAACCTGCTCTACGGGGTTATTGGCCGGTGAGGGCGTTTGGTTAATTTCGAAAATCTGCGTGGCCACATTGCGCAGGGCAGCGGTCACATCGCGGTTAAATTGGTTTTCGTGTATGTCGAACGCCTTGCGCACCCAATAAATCTGCGTGAACGTGATGCCGGCAATGCTCAGGGCCGCCAAAACGATGATGGTACGAAGGGTATTTCTACTCACAATATAAAAGTAACGAGTATTTGGCGGGCGGGTTTACCTTTAACAAGTCCTTAACATTAATTACCATGTCATTAACAGCGTGGCGCATGTTTTGATGCGATGTTTGTTCGGTTCGATGGAACAAGCTAAGTTTAAACCAAAATACAGACGAATTATGAAAAAGGTGTTCATTTTGATGGTGCTGACGGGCCTTGCAGCAGTTGGCTATGCGCAGGTGGCGGCAACCGCTGCCAATGCTAATGTGGCGGTGGCTACTTTTCAATCTCAGACCCACGACTTCGGAAAAATTAAACAGGGCGAACCTGTTACCCACGAATTTAAATTTACCAATACAGGTTCGGTTCCCATGATTATTACCAATGTGCAGGCTTCTTGCGGTTGTACTACCCCCGCCTGGACGCGTGAACCCATTGCACCCGGTGGCGAAGGCTTTATCAAAGCTACCTACAATGCCGCGGCCTTGGGGGCGTTCAACAAAACGGTAACAGTAACTGCCAATGTTGAAAATGGCTTTTTGCAACTGGCTATTAAAGGCGAGGTGCAAGCCAGTGTGCCAAACAACTAACTGTTAAACCAGCATTGTTGAAAAGCCGGATGCGCATCCGGCTTTTTTTGTTGCCCGTGTAATTATTGTATATACAACAATAGTACGTACTTTTACTGCATGGGTAGTTTGGAAGACGAGGTAAAGCAGACGCGCTTTCAAAGCGAGTATCAGAAGGCCGGCATTAACATACTGCTAACCGGCAGTTGGCTTTACAACCTGAATGCGGCCCACCTGAAAAAATTTGGCATTACGCCAGAGCAATTCAATGTGCTGCGCATTTTAAGGGGCAGCCACCCGCGCGCCCTTATGTTGGTAGATATCTCCAGCCGCATGATCGACAAGAACAGCAACTGCACCCGGCTGGTAGAAAAACTCAGGCAAAAAGGTTTGGTGAGCCGCGAAATTTGCGAAACAAACCGCAGGCAGGTAGACATTGGCATTACAGACAAAGGCCTGGCACTGCTGAAGAAAATAGATGCCGAAGGCACCGCCTGGATTGAAACCATGAAAAACATTACCAAGACAGAAGCCCTGGAGTTGAACAGGATATTGGACAAACTGCGGGGTTAATCTGGCAACCTTGGCGGTGAAATGGGCGCCCAATCGAAATTGTTCTTCAGACTTAAGCTCAGCAACGCCATATCGGCAAGTGCGGTTTTTTTAAACCCCGATTTGTCCTTAAGCATTACCTCTTTACTATAATAGCCCTTTCGGGGACCGGGATTGCGGTGGTAGGTGAAAGGATCTTTCTTTGTTTCGAAGTGCAACGCATACACCGTAACGCGATAATAGTTGTCAACCATCTGCACAATAAACTTGCCACGCCATTTGCCATCCCAATAGATACGGGGTGTATTTAAAAAAGTGCGGCCGTAGTGTTTGCAGTCAATCTGGTAGTTGTCTATCACTCCCCTGAATTCCTTCCCGTTGAAAGAAACTTTTTTTATAAAAGAGGTGCCGTACAGCATTTTTTCAAGCGCTGCTTTTAAACTGTCTCCATGGGTGTGGTACTCATAAATATTCCGCCAAACGAGTTGGCCTTCGTCAACTTCAAACAAGTCGTATTTCTGGGCCCCAAGACTTCCACAGACAAAAAAGAAGATTGCCACCAGTTGTGTGCGCATGGTATGGTAAGTCACCTAAAAAACTTCACTTATACAAGTATCGCCCGTTCAAAATTGCCGCCTTTCGGGCTTACTCTATTTGTCTCCTTCGCTTCAAAGTTTGGTTTGCGGGGTCACAAAAAGCCCACTTTTGTGGAAATGGCTCATTTTTCTGAACACTTGGACCTATTTCTACCCTATTTGTGCCTTATGATAGACCTTTTTTCACGTCATGGATAAAAAAAAGACCCTTACTTTTCAAAATTCGATACATTTTTTTGAGAAAAGGTTCAAAAATTACCCTAAAACAAACGGATTCGGTAATAAATATTTAAAACAGGGTTAAAAATGAACCTGTATTTGCAAGATTTGTATAGAAATTTTAAAAACAACCTAAACTTCAACCTAACCTTATGAAAAGATCGCTCATTTACCTGGTTTTGCTGATAGGCATCAGCGTGCTGGCGGTGTTCATGCCCGCTGTGCCTGCCAGCATCCACACCGAAGGCATCGTAGCAGGCGATGTAGCCTGGATGTTGGCAGCCACGGCCCTGGTACTACTGATGACACCCGGCCTTGCCTATTTCTACGGAGGCATGATCGACACCAAAAACATCATCTCTACCATGTTGCAGAGTTTCATTGCCATGGGTGTTATCAGTGTGCTGTGGATAGTGGTGGGCTTTAGCCTTGCGTTTGGTGATTCCATCGGAGGCTTCATTGGCAACCCCGCCTCGTTCTTCATGTTTCAAAATGTGCTCGATGGCAAACCCTGGTCGCTGGCACCCACCATACCGCTGGTGTTGTTTGCCTTCTTCCAATTGAAGTTTGCCATTATAACGCCTGCGCTTATTACGGGCACGTTTGCTGAACGCATTCGTTTCAAATCGTATATCATATTTCTGGTGCTCTTCTCGCTCTTTATTTATGCCCCGCTGGCCCACTGGACCTGGCACCCCGAAGGTTTTCTGTTTCAGCTAGGTGTACTTGATTTTGCCGGAGGCACCGTTGTACACATGTCGGCAGGTTTTGCTGCACTGGCAGCAGCTATCTACCTGCGCAACAAGTCCGAAACCAAAGAGGCTATTGCACCGGCCAATATTCCTTTTGTATTGCTCGGCACCGGTTTGTTATGGTTCGGCTGGTTTGGCTTCAATGCAGGCAGCGCGCTGGGAGCGGGCCCGTTGGCAGCATCTGCGTTTGCCACCACCAATACGGCATCGGCAGCGGCAGGTCTTTGTTGGGTATTGATGGATGCCGTGCGCGGTAAAAAGCCATCTGCTTTGGGATTTTGTATCGGTGCGGTGGTGGGCCTGGTAGCCATTACGCCCGCAGCGGGTTTTGTAACCATACCCTCCAGCTTGTTCATTGGTACCATGGCGGCCATCATCAGCAACGTGGTAGTTCATTGGAAATCGAAAACCAGCCTGGAAGATACACTCGATGTTTTCCCTTGCCACGGAGTAGGTGGTTTGGTAGGCATGGTAATGACTGCGCTGCTGGCCAACACCGCTGTGAATGGAGCCAACACTACCGGCAACGGCCTTTTGTTTGGTGAGTTCGCACTCTTTAAGGTACACATGATTGCACTGGTCGTTGTGGTGGCCTTCATCTTCATCGGTTCGTTCATCATCCTGAAGATCACAGATTTGATTTCACCGATGACGATCAGCAGCGAAGAGAAGAAAGTGGGTTCTGATTTGGCACAGCATGGAGAGAACCTGGCACCGTACGACCTGAAGAAGGAGATGGCTGCAGCTTAAAAAATCACCAAAGAGCCCCGGGGATATTGCGACACACCCACCGGGATCTCTGTGGCTTATTGTTAAAAAACAACATTTAAAATTATGAAAAACCTGAAAAATATCTGCCTTGTTTGTCTACTTACTTTATTAGTTATCTGTGCCCATGCGCAGGAAAATAAACCGGTGCTGGCGGCACTCATTTCGGACAATAAAGCTAAGCCGCCATTAGTCGCACCTGCTACGGAGGTTGCTTTCGAAACCGTAACCCTTGATGCAAATACCACAGCAGAAGAGGAAGAAGGGGAGGAGCCAACCTTTCAATTGTCGGGCTCGATTGACACGTATTTTCACACGTCATTCAAAACCCAAAACGCAACAGGAGACGGCTACGCGCCCTCCACATCTTTCAGTGACCTGAAAGGATTTTCTCTTGGCATGATTAACCTGATTGCTTCCTATTCAGGTGAGAAAGCGGGCTTTGTAGGTGATCTGGTTGTGGGGCCCCGTGGTAAAGCGGCTGTATTCGGATCAGCTTCAGGCCAGTCCATCATCAATCAAGCGTATGCGTTTTATAAGTTCTCAGACAAAGTAACCTTCAACCTCGGTCAGTTTAACACTTTTGTAGGCTATGAGGTGATCTCTCCGGTAAACAATTTTAACTACTCTACTTCGTACTTGTTTTCCTGGGGGCCATTCAACCATACTGGTGCGCGGCTGGACTTTGCTTTCGACAATGGTATGGTGGCGAAACTGGCGATTATGAATCCAACAGACCTGGTTGAGTTTAATCCGGTAGACACGTATACGTTGGGTGCACAGATAGGAAGAACATCAGATGCCGGTGGCATTTGGCTGAATTTTGTCTACGGAGATCAAGACGGAACCCTGGGCGATGCGGCAGGACCGCTGGACACATCGGCAGGAGCCTTGTTTCAAACGGACCTCACGCTGGGCTTTAACCTAAGCGAGAAATTCTACCTGGGCTTCAACTCCTCTATGCAGAGCGTGGCTACCGGAGAGGAAGTAGATGTGAACGACAACGTGGTGAAGAGTGGTGGCGACCCAACATCTTTTATGGGGGTAGCAATATACCCACGCCTTACTTTATCCGAGAAACTTGCGCTGGGTCTTCGTGGAGAATATTTCTCTATCAAGAATGGACATTTGTCTATAATTGGTTTGGATGAGAATGGCGATGGAAGTGTAGTAGAATTTACACTCTCGGCTAACTATAAAGCAGGGCCCCTCACTTTTATTCCTGAAGTTCGGGTAGACAAGTCTACAGAGAACTCCTTTTATAAAGGCACCGAAGCAAAAGATATGATGGCCACCTTCAACTTAGCTGCGGTCTATAAGTTTTAACAATTACTAACCTTAACCACTTAATAAATTATGTCGAAAACAAAACTCGAATACATCTGGTTGGATGGTTACGTACCCACCCAGAGTTTGCGCAGCAAAACCAAAATCGTAAAAAACTTTAACGGCACGTTGGATGACTGCCCCATGTGGTCGTTCGATGGCAGCTCTACCGAGCAGGCACCGGGTGGATCGTCAGATTGTTTGCTGGAACCCGTGGCGTTGTTTCCCGACCCCGCACGGAAAGATGCCTTTCTGGTAATGTGCGAGGTGCTGAGCCCGGACGGTTCTCCGCACCCCAGCAACGGGCGCGCTACCATTGAAGATGACGACCGCGATTTTTGGTTCGGCTTCGAGCAGGAGTATTTCTTGTGGAACCCGGCCACCAACAAACCGTTGGGCTTCCCGGAAAACGGTTATCCTTCTCCGCAAGGTCCTTACTATTGTTCTGTGGGTGCCAAAAATGCATTTGGACGCGAGATCATTGAAGAGCACCTTGACTATTGCCTGGCTGCCGGCATCAATGTAGAGGGTATCAACGCGGAGGTAGCTCCCGGCCAGTGGGAGTTCCAGGTGTTTTCCAAGGGCGCAAAAGAGGCAGGCGACCAGGTGTGGGTGGCACGCTACCTGCTGGAGCGCACCGCAGAAAAATATGGTGTCGCCATTAACTGGCATTGCAAGCCCTTGGGCGCTACCGACTGGAATGGTTCGGGTATGCATGCCAATTTCTCGAACTCGCTGCTGCGGGAGGCAGGTTCCAGAGAAGTGTATGACGAAGTATGCAAAGCTTTTGCCCCTGTGGTGAAAGAACACATAGCCGTGTATGGTGCAGACAACCACCTGCGCCTCACCGGCAAACACGAAACACAGTCCATCGACAAGTTCTCTTACGGAATTTCTGATCGGGGTGCGTCCATACGCATACCCATTGCTACCGTGGAGAATGGTTGGAAAGGATGGCTGGAAGATCGCAGACCGAACAGTGCGGCTGATCCTTACAAGGTGGCAGCGCGAATCATCAAGACGGTAAAGATGGTTGCGCCTGAACCTGTGTTGGTACATGCCAATGGCAACGGCCGCGCCAAGTAAGTTTGTTGGGTAAGGGAGGGTAAGGAGAAGTCGAAAGGCTTCTCCTTTTTTATTTAATAAGGAGAGGGACTTACACTTGTCCACCCGCCATCCACAATCAACGTTTGGCCTGTGATGTGCCGCGCAGTTGGCGACACCAGAAATAAGGCAGCCTGCGCAATGTCTTGCACGGAGGCAGGTCTGCCCATGGGCGTTATCTGCGACCAGGTTTTGGCATACTCCGGGTCGTTCAATGTTCGTTCGGTAGAGGTGGCACCAGGTGCCAGCGCGTTGATGGTGATCTGATGGGGAGATAAATCAATCACCAGGTTTTTGGCGAGCATTTCCAGCGCAGCTTTGCTCATGCCATAGGCTGCGAGGTTTTTGTGGGCCTGGTGGCCCGTTACAGACGACATGAATAAAATGCTGCCCCCCGTTCCCTGACTGATCATTTGCCGCGTGGCCGCTTGTGCCAGAAAAAAACTCCCGGCCAGGTTTACTTCCATTACACGCATAAAATCCGCACGCGTGTAATCCAAAAAATCGCCAAACAAGGTGATACCCGCATTGGCCACTACGATGTCAACCTTGCCAAACAATTTCACGGTTTCGTCTACCAAATTTTGAATAAAGTTTTCCTCGCTGGCATCGCCCGCCAGGTGCGAACAGATGCCATGGCTTTTGGTGATTTCTTGGGCACCGGTTTTGGCAAGTGATTCTTCCCGGTCGTTCAGCATAACAGAAGCGCCCGCCTGTGCCAGTTGTTTGGATATCTCAAGGCCTATGCCCTGGCCAGCCCCGGTAACAATGGCAGAAAGATTATGTAGTGGTTTCTGATTCATAGGCGCGTTACCAATAAAATTATTGAATTTTCTTTAGTTAGCAGAACGCGCAAATCCATGGCTACCTTCTCTTGTTCTCCTGCATCATTTCAGAGAAGCCTTGCTTACGGGCGAAACCATCCAACGCCATGGCGATGCGTTTGGCTTTGGTGGGCGCGGTTTTGGCGCTTTCAATCCAGCGGCTATAGTACTTTTGGTGGGAGCCAGGCAGGCTCTTGAAAAATTTTAGAAGCGCGGGTTCGTTTTCCAGGCAACGCATCAGGTCGGGCGAAAGGATGATTTCCTGTTCATCTACCGTTAATGAAACATTCAACTTTTCGCCTTCCTTTTTACCGAGGGCTTTTCGCATCGCGGCATTCAGGGGTAGAATAAACATACCCTCGCCCATGGGTATCAAGGCCACTTGTTTGATGGCGTGTTGATCTAAATTTCCTTTTACCCGGAAAGATACCTTACAGCCGGGTTTAAGTTGTGCAGCTTGCCGTGCCGAAATCGCCAGGTAAGTCCAGCCCGTTTTTTCTCCCTGCTTTCCGAACTTGAGAATGCGGGTCTGGAATGTGATTTTGGAGCTGGCCATACGAACAGCGAAGATACATTTCCTGCTGACAACCGTATAGCAGCAGCGCATGGTTGCCCGCAGACCGCTGGAAATATTTTAATGAAAGCTTATCAAAATCGTTGGAGCGACTTCAGAAATTTGCAGCATCTTTCAAAAATCAGAATGAAACCCATGCGCTTCTTATTTCTTCTTGCATCTATTTGGTCAATGCATGCTTTGCAAGCGCAGGAGCCACCTTATGTAATCCTCGTTTCGTTCGATGGCTTTCGCCACGATTACGTTGAGCGCTATCATGCGCCCACCTTCAAAAGATTTATTTCAGAGGGGGCACAGGCGGAAGCTTTGATCCCTTCATTTCCGAGTAAAACATTTCCCAACCACTATACGCTGGTAACCGGCCTTGCACCAGGCAACCACGGGCTGGTAGACAATTATTTTTACGACAAAGCCACCCGCACCCGGTATAGCATGCGCGATACGGCTCGTGTGCGTAATGGCTACTATTATGGAGGCATACCCATCTGGCAGTTGGCCAGACAGCACGGCATTAAGTCGGCCTCCTTTTTTTGGGTGGGCTCGGAGTTAAACGATGTAAAGCGGAGACCTGATTATTTCTATCGGTACGATGAATCGATGGATTCGCGTGTGCGTGTGCAACAAGTATTGAACTGGTTACGCCTGCCTGCGCCCGAGCGACCACATTTGATCTTGCTCTATTTTTCTTCGCCCGACCATGAAGGCCACGAGTTCGGTCCGCTGGCTGAAGAAACCAAACAGGCCGTGCTGCGTGCCGATTCACTGCTGGCCGATT
>JBMOLS010000022.1:0-46889 GCA_049324055.1 Bacteroidota bacterium
TAGGGCAGGTCTTTGATTTCTATTTGCCAGGCATCATCGCCAAACACCAAAATATCGAGCGTGTCTTTGGGATATTTTTTGGTGATGAGTTCGGCCAATGCCATAGCCACCTTCTTGGCCGGGGTAATGCGGTCTTCGCCATATAAAATCATCGAGTGCGAAATGTCTATCATCAGCACGGTGGAGGTCTGCGTTTTGAATTCGTTCTCTATCACCTCCAGGTCTTCCTCGGTCATGTTAAATTCTTCCAGGCCGTGGTTGATCTGTGCGTTGCGCAGCGAATCCGTCATCGAAATCTGCTCCAATGTATCTCCAAACTCATAATCGCGCCTGTCGGTGGTAGGTTCGTCACCGCGGCCGTTGTGGTGTGTTTTGTGTTCGCCCCCTTTACTTTTTTTCAGCTGGCCAAAAATTTCTTCCAGTGCCGACTTACGCAGGTTTTGTTCGCTTTTGGCTTTCAGGGTAAACGCTCCGTTGGCGGGATTTTCTGCCAGGTAGCCGTTGCGCTTCAGGTCTTCAATAAAATCGCCAATGCCATATGTGGATGTGGTAAGTTTGTACTGACGGTCCACTTCTGTAAGCCATTGCAAGGCTTCGCTTACATTGCCCGAAGTTATCAGCACCAACTGCATGAAAATCTTGAGGAGGCGTTCAAAATCGCTCTTCTCGCTCTGCGGTGGGGGTGTGTATTTGGAAAAGCGGTGTCCCAGCATGATGGTAGGTTAACAAACCTTGTAAGGTGAAACCATTTCTGTTTTGGTAATGTTCTACTGCTGAGCGAAATTTTCCAAAGAATTGTTCGTTTTTGTCGTTAGGTGGTTATTTGAAACCCATGTAAGGTTTTACAACGAATGTTCTAAAAATGAAATTTGCGTGTGATAATTTTGGGCTATTAAAATTTTGATTACATGAAAAAACTGGGTGCTGTAGTTGTGTTACTGGCGGGTTCCATACTGTTTTCGGCTTGTGGCTTTTACACTTGCCCTACGTATGCCAAGAAACCGGTGAAAAACACGGCAAAGGAATCGCGTATTTGATTTCTGAAAGAATGAAACAACACAAAGCCATCCCCGCAAGGATGGCTTTTTTATTTTAAGAGCGTTAACGAACTGCGTGTACTTCGCGGCCTACCTTGGCCAGCACTTTCTCGTAATGGCGCTCGTACAATGGTCTGATCTGCTCAATGTCGAACTCGCGGGCCCGTTTCAGTGCATTTTGTTTAAACTGAGGCAGGTTCTTCTTGTCAAGCACAAAGAGGGCTTTGCGGGTCATGTCTTCTACATCGCCCACCGGGCTTAAAAAGCCCGTAACACCCTGAATGTTCAATTCGGGCAAGCCACCGGTGCGCGAGGAGATAACGGGCACTTCGCAAGCCATGGCTTCCAACGCGGCCAACCCAAAACTTTCTTTTTCCGAAGGCATAAGGAACAGGTCGGCCACCGACAATACTTCCTCCACCGCCTCCAGCTTTCCCAGGAAACGAACGGCATCAGAAATGCCCAACTCGCGGCACTCTTCTTCGGCCGGGCCGCGTTCAGGGCCATCGCCAATCATCAACAGCTTGGAAGGAATTTCTTTGTGGATGTTGTAGAATATTTTGATGACATCGCCAATGCGCTTCACCTTGCGGAAGTTCGAGGTGTGCACAATCAGCGCTTCCCCGTTAGGGCAAATGGCCCGTTTAAAATGATCTTTCTTTTGCTTTTTGAATTTCTCGAGATCGATGAAGTTGGGAATTACGTCAATCTCGTTGGTGATTTTGAAGTGCTCGTAGGTTTCCTTGCGCAGGTCGGCAGAAACGGCTGTTACACCATCGGACTGGTTGATGCTGAACGTTACCACCGGTTCGTACGAGGCATCTTTCCCCACCAGCGTGATGTCTGTGCCGTGCAGGGTTGTTACAACCGGAATAATTATTCCCTCCGATTTCAAAATTTGTTTGGCCATGTAGGCTGCGGAGGCATGGGGTATGGCATAGTGCACGTGCAGCAGATCGAGCTTTTCGTTTTTTACCACGCTCACCATTTTGCTGGCCAGGGCCAGTTCATACGGAGGATATTCGAAGAGGGGGTAGGAGCGAAATTCCACCTCGTGGTAGAAAAGGTTCTCGTTCAGAAAATCTAACCGGCTTGGCTGGTTATAGGTAATGAAATGAACTTTGTGGCCTTCTTTAGCCAGGGCTTTGCCCAATTCGGTGGCCACGACCCCACTACCACCAAAAGTGGGGTAGCAGACAATGCCGATTTTAATTGTTTCCAAGCGGTTTGGTTTATAAGGTATTTAAACCCGTCCGGGCCCATTAAAGTTTCTCAATTTACCTGTATTGGCAGTAATTGAAAATGGCTTTGTAGATAACTTCCTGAATGCGTGGCCTTATGTTGGCTGTTAATAATTTGTTATTGTTCATGTTAGGGTGCACCCGGTTAGATAGAAATACATACACCAGGTCGAACGCGGGATCTACCCAGATGCAGGTGCCGGTAAAACCGGTGTGGCCAAAAGTCTGGTTAGAAGCGAATAAGGTAGTGGGCCCGTTCCAGTCGCTGGGCGTGGGCTTATCCCACCCCAAACCCCTGCGGCTGGTGTCGAATTGTTTGCGGGTAAAAAGCTCTACCGTTTCTGGTTTGTAGATGCGCTCTCCGCCATAAGATCCCTTGTTCAGCCAAAGTTGCCCCAGCTTAGCCAAATCGTTGGCGTTGCTAAACAAGCCGGCATGGCCCGCCACGCCTCCGTGCATGGCCGCGCCCTGGTCGTGCACATAGCCGCGCAACAGCGACTTTCTGAACAACCGATCGTTTTCTGTGGGCGCAATGCGCTCCGGGGCAAAGCGGTTTAGCGGCAGGTAACCTACCGAAAAGGCGCCCAAAGGCTCGTAAAGATTTTGAGCCAGAAAATCTTCCATGGGTTGATTCAATAGTTTTTCTGCCAGGTGTTGCAGTATGTAGAAACCCATGTCGCTGTAGCGGTAGTCGAACGGAGTGCGATTGACCTTCGGCCGCACTTTGGCGCGCACAATCCAGTTCCACAAACTGTCTTTCATGGCCGCAGAAGCAAAGAGATTCTCCGATACCGGAAAAGGATATGCTTCGCTTGGTCCATAGCTGTAGTATTCGGGCATGTGCACGGAGTCTTTCATCGTGTCCGCCCAAAAGGGCAGGAAAGGCCAAAGCCCTGCCTGGTGGGTAAGTATATCGATCAGGGTAAAATCTTTTTTGTTGGAGTTCTTCAGCTCGGGCAAGTAGACGGAGGCCTTTTTGTTGAGGTCAATCATGTTGTGCTCGTAAAGGAACATAATGGCCTGCAGCGTGGCCGATACTTTGGTTATGCTGGCCAGGTCGTACAGGGTTTGGTCGTTTACCGCTATCTGATTGTCGTAGGTTTGCCATCCAAAAGACCGGTCGTAGATTACTTTTCCGTTGCGGGCGATGAGCACATGGCAACCGGGGGTGGCACCCGAATCAATGGCTTCGCGCGCAATCGATTCTATGGCGCGCAGTGTGTTGCTGTCTACACCTGCCTCTTCGGGCAACGTGTAGGCAAAGCGTTCCAGCGCATTCACAAATTCTCCCTTGCCTTCGGGCAATTGTTCGGACACGGAGAGAGGTAACTCGCCATTGGCAGCGATTCCGCCAAACAGAATCTGTGGCAGCAACTGGTGGGTAAGTGCATCCGGTGTGTGTGCGTGTACCAGTGTGGCATAGTCCTGAAAGAGTACCAGTTGGCGTGCATCGCCTATATGGCACAAGGTGAGCCCGGCAGCCGACCGGTAACTGTACAGGTAGGGCAATACTTCGGTGAGAAACGATGAGGCCTGTGGATACACCACGGCCACCGCGTGGTCGTAATTGGCAAGTGCCTCGTGCAACTGGGCACTGTCTGCGGGCACACGCATGGCAAACACATCGAACGGTGCATACTTGTTGAGCATGTTTTCTAATGCCGGGTGCACCTCCTGGCCAATAGCAATCAATGCAAATTTTTTGTCGCTCAGATGGCGGAAGGGCAATAATTTATCTTTGTTGTTTACCACGCTGATGGACTGATGCGTCAACGTGCGTTTCAACAGTTGCGCATCGGGCGAATTTAGTTTCAGCAATAGGTTATCTTCTTCGGGTTGGTTGCTGTTAAAAAGCCCCAGTTGATACTTTACCGTTATAATTTTCTTGACCACTTCTTCTAACTGATCGGCAAAGTTCCTGTCGCTGCGCAGGCGCCTTTTCAGCGTACGCACGGTAGCCGATAGGTTGAGTGGATCGATCAATACATCGTTACCCACCTGTATCGCCAACGCCTCCGTCTCGCCCGGCCTCGGCTTGTCTACCCAATTCTGCAACAATGGCACCTCGGTAAACAATAGGCCTTGGTAACCCAGTTTCTTTTTGATGATTTCGCTTATATACAACTGCGCGATGTTGGCGGGCAGCGGTTGTTTGCCGCTGGGCGTATGATAGTGCAGGTTGGCCGTTAGTATGCCACCTACACCTGCATTAATCAGATGCTGATAGGGATAAAAAACCGTGGTATCGGGCAGGGTTAGCTCCAGCAGATTGGCACTCTGCGAAGTGCTGGCAGTGAAGGTTTGGTTTTTGAACGGGTGTGTAATCACAGCCATGACCCCATGGTGTTGAAGCCCGTCTACAAAAAGCCTTGAGCGGGTGGCCACCCGTTGGCGCGAGTCGCCAAAATAGTTGAGCGATGCGGGATAGACTTCATCTTTCCAATCCATATCGGCATTAGGGCCAAAGTATACATGTATGCCGAGCACCTGAAGCTGGCGTGCCACCTCCTTACCGAGTTTATACAACAGGCTATCGTTGCGAATGGAGCCCAGCGCGAGCGGTGGCGGAAACGACACGAGACTGTCCAGCAGCCCCTCCGACAGGGGCGCAGGTTCAATACCCACCAGAAGTGGCAGATGGCTTTTGCTCTGCAATTTTTTGATCAGCCGTACGTGACTAACCGGTTGGCCCTGCGTTATCAGGATGCCGCCAATGTGGTGTTCGGCCACATAGTCGGCCAGGCGTTCGGCATCTGTTTCGCTCAATTCGTCAAGCCTGGGCATAAACAATTGCCCAATCTTCTGGTCCACACTCAGGGTTTGAAAAACACTGTCGGCCCAGTTGCCGGAAGGAGACTGAGCCCGGAGGCAGAAAACGCTGAAAGCCAGTGCGCCACAGAGGAAAACTTTTTTCACGATACCGCGGTTTCTGTTTTGTAATTGCAAGCTAATAAAGTCAATTTTGTACGGCTTGAAGATAAGTGCTTAATTGATTTCAGGCCATAATTCTTTTGTATAACGAAGTTGGTATGAAGTTTCTTTCATTATTCACCAAAGCACCGCAGCACCAGCGGTTCAACTATACTCCGCGCTACTACGATCCCAAGAAAGAGGAGATGCAGGAGCGCGAACAGCGTATCAGAAAAGAGGTGGAGAGAGAAAAGGGCGTGGCCGGTTCGACCAATGAAATAGGCGACTACCGCTCGCGTATTACAGGTGCCATTCATGCGGCCCGCAGGCGCTCCAAAACCCAGGCAGCGCCCAGTGCAGTGCTTTTGCGTTTTGGCGTGCTTTTGTTTTTAGTAGTTTTTCTGATGGCCTACCTTACCTGGGGCAAGCCAGTTATCTACAGTTTGTTTCTCTTCATTCCGGTTTATTTCTATATGAAATTTAGGCAACGATCTGCCTGAACCATTTTTTAACTGATACATGCCCGATATCATTAAGCTTCTTCCCGATTCCATTGCGAACCAGATTGCGGCAGGTGAAGTAGTTCAGCGGCCTGCTTCGGCAGTGAAGGAGTTGATGGAAAACGCCATTGATGCGGGTGCCACTTCTATTCAACTGATTGTGCGCGAGGCAGGCAAAACATTGCTACAGGTGATTGATAATGGCATGGGCATGAGTGAAACGGATGCGCGCCTGAGCCTGGAAAGACATGCTACCTCAAAAATTCGCACAGCCGAAGATTTGTTTGCACTGCGCACCATGGGCTTTCGGGGCGAAGCGCTGGCATCCATTGCAGCAGTATCGCAAATGGAAATGAAAACGCGGCAGGCCCACCACGAGTTAGGCACACTGCTGCAAGTTGAGGCATCGGAGGTAAAACGACAAGAGCCCGTAGTGTGCGATGTAGGTACCAACATCAGCGTAAAAAATCTGTTCTTCAATATTCCGGCACGCAGAAATTTCCTGAAGTCTAATACGGTGGAGATGCGGCATATTGTAGAAGAATTTCAACGCCTGGCTTTGGCGCATCCATCTATTTCTTTTCAACTGATACAAGGCGATGAGCAGATGTTCGACCTCCCTCCCGGCAAACTGAGTCAGCGTATTGTTAATGTTTTCGGCAAAAATTATCAGCAACACCTGGCGCCCGTAAGCGAAGAAACCGAGACAGTGAAAGTAAGCGGCTACGTGGGTAAGCCCGAGTCGGCAAGGAAAAGTCGTGGCGAACAATTTTTGTTTGTAAACCAGCGCTATGTGCGCAGCAACTACCTGAATCATGCAGTGGCTGCTGCCTTCGATGGCCTGATTTCCGAAGGCAGTTTCCCTTTCTTTGTCATCTTCATCGACATCGACCCGCGACAGATTGATGTGAACGTGCATCCCACCAAAACAGAAATAAAATTTTCTGACGAGCGCAGCGTGTATGCTGTGGTCAGTTCGGCCGTGCGGCAGGCACTGGGCGCCCACAATCTTGCGCCCGCCATCGATTTTGCGGCCGATGTGAACATTGTGAATAAACTGTCGCAGCAGTCGATTTCCAAAGACCAATATTTCGATGAGCAGTTTGGGGCGCTCGCACGCTCGAACCTCGACAACTGGGAGAAAATGTTCGTTGAAAAAGGCGAAAACACCAGCAGGTTGTTCGATGCGCCACCTGCTCCAAAGGAAGAGGTACCGGCTAGTTGGCGCGTGGAGGGCGTGAGTGCGGCCGAAAGTATCGGTGGTGAAAAGATTTCCTTCCAGCTTCAGCAAAAGTATTTGGTAAAAGTGGTGCCGGCCGGGTTAATGATCATCGATCAGCAAGCGGCACACGAACGCGTACTTTACGAGAAATACCTTACCCAACTGAAACTAAACCGCAGCGCCAGCCAGCAGTGTTTGTTTCCGCAGGCCATACCCTTACCGCCCGCAGATTTTACCATGATCATGGAAATGGAAAAGGAGATGAAGGCCCTGGGTTTTCAACTGGAGGTGTTTGGTAAAAACACCGTGTTGATTTCGGGGGTGCCGGCCGGCATGCAGGGTAGGGAGAAAGAGGTTTTCGAAGGGTTGCTGGAGCAGTTTAAACTGAACCAGGCCGCGTTGAAAATACCCATTCACGAGAACCTGGCCCGCGCACTGGCCAGGCGCACGGCCGTAACCAGCGGGCAAAAGCTGGCAGCCGAAGCGGTAGATGCCATCATTACCGGCCTGTTTGCCTGCACCAATCCCAACTTTTCTCCGGGTGGCACCCCAACATTTTTTATTTTTGATACGTCTAAGATGGAAAGCTATTTCCGCTGATGGCTGCAACTAACAACCCTTTTAACAAATCCCTGCATGTTTAATCTTTCTCCACTGGTTCGTAACCTCATCATTATCAATGTGGTGATTTTTCTGATGCAAAACCTGGCATCGGGTATTAACCTTACGGCATACCTGGCACTGTGGGATTTACACTCCGGGCTGTTCAAACCTTACCAGTTTTTTACCTACATGTTTGCCCATGGCGGTATTGGCCACATCTTCTTCAACATGCTGGCACTGGCTTCTTTTGCACCTATTTTGGAACAATACTGGGGCGATAAGAAGTTTTTGCTGTTCTATCTGGCCACAGGTATTGGCGCAGGCGTTATTTATGGAGCGGTTAACTTTTTTCTTGGCCCTGGCGCGGGCGGCTCCATGCTGGGCGCATCGGGTGCCATTTACGGTATTTTGATGGCTTTCGGCATGATTTTTCCGAACATGGAGCTGATGTTGTTGTTTCCACCTATACCGATTAAGGCCAAATACATGGTGTTTATCATGGGCTTTATAACTTACGCGCTCGACCGCAGTGGCACGGTGGCCCACTTGGCACACTTTGGTGGCGCATTGGTGGCATTCATCATTATCTCGGTGTGGCGCAGCCAGGGGCGAAACCGGGGCTGGTAAAAACGTGTTAAGCTTTTGTTAACTTAGAAAGCGTGTTCGAAGAATTTAAAAACGCATTCAACCGGCCTAACAATGGCCACGTTCAGTTGATCATCATCAACGTGGCCATTTTTTTAGCGCTGGCCGTTGTGTACGTGTTTTCCAAGATTGGCGGGTTTGAAAAAGTTTTTGAAGTGGTGTACAACCAGTTCATGATTCCGCCCAAGTTGGGAGATTTTGTGCTGCGCCCCTGGACACTGATCTCCTATGCGTTTTCGCATAGCCTTACCGATATCTTTCATATCCTCTTCAACATGCTGGTGCTTTACTGGTTCGGCAGGTTGTTTATGGAATACCTCGGCCACGATAAACTAATTGCCGTTTATGTGCTGGGTGCGTTGGCTGGCGGAATTGTCTACCTGCTGATGTTCAATACCATTCCTTTCTTTATGCAACGGTCGGAGTTTGCTGGCATGGTGGGTGCCTCTGCGGCCGTGTACGCAGTCATGGTGGCCACCGCCACATTGTTGCCCAACTATACCTTCTTCCTGCTCTTCCTCGGTCCGGTGCGCATTAAGTACATCGCGGCATTCTACATCGTGCTGTCCTTTCTGGGAAGTGTGGGCTCCAATGCCGGTGGCAACCTGGCCCACCTGGGTGGTGCCTTCATGGGTTTTTTATACATCAAACAACTGCAGGTAGGTGTAAACTGGGGAGGTTGGATAACCTACTTGTTGGAGGGTATAAAAGGATTGTTTGCCCCGCGCCCCAAGGTAAAAGTTACTTACCGCAGCAAGGAAGAGCCAAAGAAAAAATCGCCAACCGGCTTTGCCAAAGCAACGCAGGAAGAGATAGATGCCATTCTCGACAAGATTTCTGACAAGGGCTACGAAAGCCTTACCAAGGAAGAGAAAGAAAAGCTTTTCAACGCCAGCAAGAAGTAGGGGATTTGCTTTTTGAGCCAGGCGGCTGCGCGGTTTCCCTAATTTACCTAACTTTAAAGGAAACCCCGGATGTCTATGCGGCTTGTCTATTTGATAGGGTTGGGTATGGCTTTACAACTTACGGCCTCAGCCCAAACAGATTCACTCAAACTCTCCGAACAATATTTCCGCGAAGGCATGGAAGCCTTCAACTTCTCGCACCGCAAGCAGGCCGTAGATTTGTTTACGCTGGCGGTGTCCACAAACCCCAAGAGCGTGAAAGCGCAACTGATGGCCGGCAAGTCCATCATGATGACCATTCACAAAGAGAAGTCGCTGCCTTACTTTAAAAATGCCTACATGCTGGATAAGAATGCCGATGAAGACATTCTTTTTCTAATCGGCCAGGCCTACCATTACAACGAACAGTTCGATAGTGCGTTGTTTTATTACGATAAATTCAATCAGTTGCTGGCACGGTCGCTGCAATTTAGCCGGGTGTCCAAAATGAATGAGGTAAACTGGAAAATTTTTGAGTGCCGCAACGCCATGGTCTACAAAGCCTACCCGGTGGGTGTAACCCTGGTAAACCTAGATGACAACATCAATAGCGAGTGGCCCGACTATGCGCCCACTGTTTCGGCCGATGAGTCTACCATGATTTACACCACCCGCAGGCCCGACAACAATGAAAACCCATCGCTGGCCGAAGACCTGGAGTACTACGAGGAAATTTTGATGTCGAAGCGCGTGAATGGTGTTTGGCAGCCTGCCCGCAAGATTGATGAGCTGAATTCATCTTTTCACGATGCCAGCGTAAGCCTTTCGCCCGATGGCAAAGAAATGTTTGTGTACAGCGATGAAAATGGGGGCGATATCTATGAAACAGATTTGCAACCAGACGGCACCTGGTCCAATCCCAAACGACTCAATGGTTTCATCAACAGTCCTTATTTCGAAAGTTCTGCCGCCATTACTGCTGATAATCAAAAGCTTTTCTTTGTGAGCGACCGGCCCGAGGGTTATGGCGGTACCGATATTTATGTGGCGTTGAAGAACAAACGGGGCGAATGGAAGCAGGTACTGAACCTGGGCCCTACCATCAACACGCCCCGCGATGAGGAAGATGTATTTGTTTCGGCTAACGGTAAGCATTTGTACTTTAGCTCCAATGGCCATGCCGGCATGGGAGACCTGGATATCTACCGTTCCGAATTCGACTCCGCCACCATGAAGTGGAGCGAACCGCTCAACCTGGGCTACCCAATCAATTCTGTAGAGAACGACATTTTCTTTGTGATGACGGGCGATGAAAAAACTGCCTATATTTCTTCGCTGCGTGCCGACAGCCGTGGCGAGCAGGATATTTACCGCGTAGATCTTACCAACTGGAAACCCATTACGCGCAGCGAATTATTAGCCAAAGAGGAAGAGATGATTCACGAAGCTCTGTCTACACAGCTAGCCGTTGCTGCGCCAAAGCTGCCAACCACCCAAACCGAATTGCTAACGGCCGACTGGCGTATTTCTGTGCAAGATGAAACCACCCAGGAAAAGTTAGATGGCAAGGTTTGGCTTACCGACAGTGAGAAGAATGAATTGTTGCTCTCCCGCCTCGGCACCGGGTATTTCCAGAATCAATTCAGCGGCAAGAACGATACGCGTTACCAGCTTCATATTGAGGTTCCCGGTTACGAAAGGTATCTATCTACCATCCAGTTGATCGGTACTTCGGGGCACAGTGTGTTGGAAGAAACCGTTTACCTAAAAAAGAAGATGCCCGCTGCACTTTCTTCTTTGAGTTTGTTTTATGAGTCGAACCAGATAAAGGCGACCAACGAAAGTATACTGGATTTGGCGGTGGCCTTGCTTCGCGAAAACAAGGAACTGCGCGTGAGTATTTCGGGGCATACCGATAGCAATGGAGATGCGGCCTACAACGAATGGTTGAGCAAGCAACGTGCGGAGGAAGCCAGGCGTTACCTTTTGCAGGCCGGGGTGGCTCCGGCAAGGGTGCAACTGGCAGCCTTTGGTGAGTCTAAACCGCTGGCCGATAATGCCACCGTGGCCGGAAGGAAGTTTAACAGGCGCACAGAAATTGAATTTATCAGGTGAGGGCTAAAGCTTAGGTCATCCAATTCCGCAACTCGTTCACCATTTCTTCCGCCTTTTCTTCCTGCACAAAGTGGCCTGCATCGGCATAAGTAATTACGCGCGCACGGGGTAATCTTTTTTGCCACCGGTCTAATTCTGCGGGGGGCACAAATTTGTCTTTCATACCCCAAAAGATGAGCATCGGCAGGTGCTCCACCTTACCTAACTGGTCCCACAAACCTTGCCACCATTCAGAAGCAGTCATTAGTTCAATAGAAAAGGTATGGGCAGCAATGCGCTCGCGCGCAGACGGTAATGCTTTTTTGTAATGCCGGTGAATTTCTTTGGTGAGTTTTCGTCTGTCGCCAAAAGCGGCTGGCATTACAATATTCACCGGAAAATTCAGGTACAGGTAGCAGAACTTACCAAACCAAGTGTTCATCAAGCGGGCAGGTGTGGCATAATGCAGATCGTTTGTGAGGGAGCGCATCCAGGTGTTGAACAATACAATGCGCGATACATTGTGCGGGTGCGCGAGGGCATAACTCATGGCAAAACCACCCCCAAAATCGTTGGCAACCAGCGTAATATTTTTTAATTGCAGCCGACCGATCAGCACCTGAAGCCTTCGGGCATGTGCCCGGCAGCTATAGTCGGCATTGGCCGGTTTATCGGACAGGCCAAAACCGAGATGGTCGATGGCGATGCAGCGGAAATCCTTCTTGAGCAGCCGTATTAAATCGCGATACCCGAAAGACCACTCGGGCGTGCCGTGGACAAAAAGTATTGTCTCGCCCTGCCCCTCATCCACATAATGCATTTTATTTTCCTCGATTTCAATCCAGTGCGACTGAAACGGAAACAACTGTTGATTAAGCCATGCAGATGCGCTCATTTGGTGTATCGTTTAGTTAATAAATCTCCCAGTTCTTCAATCGGTGTTTGCGGATCTTGCAGATAAAGTACTACCAGCCCATCTATTTGTGCCAGAAACAGCAATGCCTCTGCTTCTGGTTGGGCGTGCCCCAACGCTTTGAATGCCCGGGCGAAAACGCGTGTGGTTGCTGCAACTGTATCGCGGTAGTGTTTCTTCATGGTTGTTGCTACCTTTTCTTGCAGGCGGATGGTGTGTAGTAACTTCCAAATGTCGTGGTGTTGCTGCACAATGCGTATGGTGGCTTTGATGTGCTGAGCTATGGCTTCCTGCGGGGATGTTTGTTTTTCGTAAGCCACCATCGATGCATAAATGTCACGAAAACCCATCTTCATGATTTCGATCAGCAACTTTTCTTTGCTTTCAAAGAAATTGTACATCAACCCCTGCGAGACCTTTGCTGTGGCAGCTATTTGGCTGATGGGCGTGGCGGCATACCCATTTCTGGCAAAGAGCTTCAGCGCTGTTTTAATAATGCGTTCTTTCTGGTTGCTTGTCTTCGGCATGGGTATATGAACGTTCATTCATATAAAAAGTTACCGTTATGATGCCGGAATTTGGACCCGCCTGGGAATCGGGTTGGTTGGGGGAAGAATAGTAAAACGAGATCTGAAAAGACGGCTATTCTTTTTCGGCAAAGAAAGCCACCAGCATATCCACAATTTCTTCGCGCTTGCGCATGTATTCTGCGCTGGGGTATTTAACGGCAAACGCCTCCAGCTTTTGGTAGTATACTTCTTCGTTGATGCCGAACATGCGGGTAATGTATTGCTTCACCTGTTCGCTGCGCATGGTTTCTTTATAAACTGCCGTACGTTGTTGCTCCATCAGTACCTGCTGCAACTTTCGCTTCTCCACCTCTTCTTTCGAGAAGCGCGAAAACGGTCCGCTTAGTACCATGCCCGGCCCGAAAGTCTGCACTGCATACTCGCTGCCGGGTTTGGCAGTGGGGTTTTGCCACGGACTTGAACTGATGCGCGCGTCTTCGCGCAGGGTTTGTTGAATCTGATTTTGCCCGTGTATTTCGAAGTTGTCGTAGATGGTGATGTTCTGTAGCATCTTGCTGGTTTCGTTCAGGCGGATGTTCAAATCCCACTCGTTCTTTTGGGGAATAAACAAAAAAGGCTCGTAGCCCAGCCGTGTAAACACCAACGTGTCGCCTAAATGAGCTGTAAGAGAGAAATATCCGTTGCCATCGGAGGCGCTGATAACCTTGCCCGTGTTGTGTTGAATGTTTACGTAGCTCAGTGTTTGGTAGGTGGCCGAGTCGCGCACGGTGCCGGCCAGGTAGATTTCATTCTGCGCCCACACAAGCGTGGGTGCCAGAGAAAAGAGCAACAAGCCTGCGGCAAATGAACAATTGTTGATGATGCACGTACACATAAGCTGGGGCGTTGCTGAACGTTTAAGGTAACAATAAATACCGATGGCAAATTGTATTCTGGCTAGGATTTATTTGCCAGTTGTCCGCAGGCGGCATCAATATCTTTGCCACGGCTTTTGCGTATGCGTGTGGTTATGCCGTGGCTTTCCAGCAGGTGCATGTACATATTAAGGGCCTGTTCCGAGGCTTGCTGAAACTCACCGTCATCAATGGGGTTGTATTCAATCAGGTTTACTTTCGAAGGAATGATTTTGGCGAATTTGAGTAAAGCCTGCGCGTGCGCCTCGCTGTCGTTAATGCCTTTCCAAACCACATACTCGTAAGTAACTTTGCGCTTTGTCTTTTGATACCAGTATTTCAAAGCCTCCGCCAGTTCTCCCAACGAATTGGTGTCATTAATCGGCATGATGGCGGAACGTGTTTGATTGGTAGCTGCATGCAGTGACACCGCCAGGTTAAATTTCACCCCGTCATCTGCCATTTTTACAATCATTTTGGCTACACCCACGGTAGACACGGTGATGCGCTTGGTGGCCATTCCCAAACCCTTTTGCGAGGTAATCTTGTCGATGGCGGTAATTACGTTCTGGTAGTTAAGCAGGGGTTCGCCCATGCCCATGAATACAATGTTGGTAAGGGGCCGGTTGAAGAATAACTCGGCCTGCTCTTTAATGGCCACCACCTGGTCGTAAATTTCGTCAGGGCTAAGGTTGCGTTGGCGTTTCAGGCGGGCTGTGGCGCAGAACTTGCAGGCAAGGCTGCAGCCCACCTGCGAAGACACGCAGGCAGTGATTCTTTTTTCTGTGGGTATCAATACAGATTCCACCACCAGGCCATCGTGCAGGGTTACCGCATTTTTGATGGTGCCATCTTCGCTGCGCTGCATCTTGTCTACCTTAATGTGGTTGATCACAAAATGCTCCTTCAGAAACGACCGCAATTCGATAGAGAGGTTCGTCATCTGATCGAAACTTTTGGCGCTTTTATTCCACAGCCAATCGTACACTTGCTGGGCGCGAAATGGCTTTTCGTTGTGATCGGCAAAGAACTTCTTCAGCTCTTCGAGCTTGAGTTTACGGATATCGCGTTTAATCTGTATGGTGTCCTGAACAATCATTTCACTTTCACAAAAGTCTTCACTTCGCAGTCGCGCATGGCGTTGTGAAAACGCAGCGTGGTGCCGGTAAGTTCGTCAATAATAAAACGGCTGGTAATCATTCCGGATTTTCTGTCAATAAACTGCAGCTCATTGCCTTTTACCTGGTAGCGAAATTCGTTCATGCTGCTTCCTTTGCGTTTGCCCTGCGAAAAGATGCCCTCTTCGCCTTTACCCTTTTCGCCAAAACGAATCAACTTAGCCACGGCATTGCGCGAGGCGCCCATGGCCGAACTGATTTCTTTTTCCGTTTCGCTTTCTTCAAACTGGCTCTGGAAACACGTTTTGTCTTCGGTTAACTGCCACGTGCCCATCAGCGATTGACCCTGCCCCAACAGGGGCAGCATCAGGATACTCCAAGCCAAATAGATTTTCATAACGCTTCAAATTTACATTATTATTGAGCTACTGAAACACAACACTATGTTCCGTCCGGCAGCTGTCTTTTTAATCATACTGCTTCTAAGTTCGTGCCAAAGAAACATTGCCGAAGACGAGCATTTGCTCACCAACCTGATGAAATCGCGCCCAGCGCTATTTCAGGCCTATCTCGATTCGGCCGAAGCCTGGGAAATTCAGGTGATCTATACCCAGATAAACCGCGATTCCGCCAACAGGCCCCACTTTCGGTCATTCACATTTAGGGCTGATTCTACCGAATATTTTTACCCCGCCTCTACCGTAAAGCTGCCCATGGTGCTGCTGGCGTTGGAAAAATTAAACCGGTTGCAGGTGCCGGGGCTCGACAAGTTTACACCCATGCTTCACGACAGTGTGTATGCAGGGCAACAGTCGGTGCATCAAGACTCCACGGCCGAAAATGGCTTGCCTTCTGTGGCGCACTATGCGCGAAAAATTCTGGTGGTGAGCGATAACGATGCCTATAACCGGCTTTACGAATGGGTGGGCCAACAAGACGCCAATGCCTGGATGCATGCCAAGGGGTATAACGTTCGTCTGCTACACCGCCTGGAAAGGTCGCTCACGCCAGAACAGAACCGACATACAGAGTCGGTGCGTTTTGTTCGCAACAACTCGCTGGTTTTTTGGCAGCCCAAGCTCATCAACCCCGATTCTATCAAGCCAACCCGTGTCGTTAAAAAGGGAGTGGGTTACATGAAGGGAGATGAACTGGTGCGCGAACCGTTCGATTTCACCTACAAAAACTTTTATCCGCTGGAAGAGCAACAGGAGATATTGAAAGCCATTTTGTTTCCGGAATCGGTGGAGCCACACAAGCGGTTTGATCTGTCGGATGACGACCGCAGGTTTGTTATGCAATACATGTCGCAGTTGCCAGCCGAAACCACCTTTCCCGCCTACTACAAAGACACTACGCTTTACGATGCCTATTGCAAGTTTTTGATGTACGGAGAAAACCGATCGCCTATTCCTACTAACATCCGCATCTTCAACAAAGTGGGCGATGCGTACGGCTATCTGATAGACAACGCCTATGTAGTTGATTTTGATAATGGTGTGGAGTTTATGCTCTCTGCCGTTATCAACACCAATACAGACGGCATCTACAACGATGGCAAGTACGAATACCAGCGGTTGGGTTTCCCTTTCATGCAATACCTGGGGCAATTGGTGTATGACTATGAGTTGCAGCGCAAGCGTGCGTACGCGCCTGACCTAACGCCCTTTAGGTTAACCTACGATCGCAATTAATTCGGATGGCCATTTTTGAAATTCATGATTAATCTTAGAAATTTTCGGCTTCAACCATTTTTGTATGCAAAAGAGTAACGCCATTATTATAACGGCAGGTCATTTAGATTCCAACAACGGTAAAACTGCGCACGGTCTTATTCGAGGTACGGAGCGATTTAATATTGTTGGCGTAATTGACGATAAGCACCCCGGCAAAGATGCCGGTGAGGTGCTGGACGGTAAGAAACGCAACATACCCATCTACGCTTCGATAGAAGATTTTGTGAAGACGGGCAAAGAGAAGGCGGTGTATGGCATCGTTGGCGTAGCTACCAAGGGTGGTATTATTCCCGATTCGTTGCGTGCCATTTTGAAAACGGCTCTTCAAAACAACCTGAGCCTTGTTAACGGTTTGCACGAATACATTTCGGACATACCCGAATTGGCCACGCTCGCGCAATCCAACGGCCTTGAAATAGTAGATGTACGCAAACCCAAAAAAGTAAAAGATCTTCATTTCTGGTCGGGCGCCATAAAGCAGGTAAAGTGCCCCAAAATTGCAGTGCTGGGTACCGATTGCGCATTGGGCAAAAGAACCACCGCGCGCTTTTTGACCGAAGCCATGCGCGCAGCAGGCTTGAAAGCCGAAATGATTTACACCGGCCAAACCGGCTGGATGCAGGGTGCAAAGTACGGTTTTGTGTTCGACAGCACCCTGAATGATTTCATCAGTGGAGAAATGGAACACGCCATTGTGCAATGCTGGAACGAAGTAAAGCCCGACATCATTTTTATTGAAGGCCAGTCATCGTTGCGTAACCCCAGTGGCCCGGCTGGTGCAGAGTGGATTGTATCGGCCGATGCCGATGCGGTGGTGTTGCAACACAACCCGCCCCGAAAAAAATACAAAGGCTTGGAAGACTACCCCGCCCTGATACCCGATGTAAAAGATGAAATTGCGCTGATTAAGATTTACGGAGCCCCCACCGTTGCGCTTACCGTGAATACGAATAAGATGACTGAAGCCGAGGCGCGCGCCTATGCAAAACAGAAGGAGGAAGAACTGGGGCTGCCGGTGATTCTTCCACTGGAAGATGGCGTAAGCCGGTTGGTGCCATTGTTTAAGGAGATGGTTTCCAAACATTAAGTAAATTCTTCTTTGGAAAGGAGAAGCCCCCAACTCATTAGAAAAAGATTGAAATGAAAATAAAAGACATTAAGGTGTGGAGTACCGATCTGGGTAACACCAAACCCTACACCATTGCATTTAAAACGGTGGACGAAGTGCGCAACGCGTTCGTTGAGATTACTTTGCAGAACGGCACAACGGGCATCGGGTCGGGCAACCCCAGCGAATACGTGGTGGGCGAAAACCTGCAACAGACAATCGAAGCACTCGATCTGAAGAACCTCGATTTCCTGATTGGCAGAGACATCCGCGAAGTGAAGCAACTACTTTTCGAGGTGTGGCAAAAATTTCCGAAGAACCCGGCCGCACGGGCCGCGCTGGACATAGCCTTGCATGATGCCTTCACAAAATTGCTGGGTATACCGTTGGTAAAATACCTGGGGCAAAAAATTCACTCCATGCCCACCTCCAACACCATCGGTATCAAAAATGTGGAAGAGACCCTTTTGGAGGCAGAAGACTACCGCAAGCGGGGTTTCCGCATTCTGAAGGTGAAGCTGGGTAAAGACCTGGAGGAAGACATTGAGCGCATGGTGAAGTTGCGCGAAAAATTTGGTAAGCAATTCGTAATCCGCATCGATGCCAACCAGGGATACACATCGCAGCAAACCATCGAATTTTACAAAAGAACCAAACACCTGGACATTGAATTGATAGAGCAGCCGCTGCCCGCCAAATCAGTAGATGAAATGAAAAAGCTTCCGGATGAAATCAAGAAAATCATTGCGGCAGACGAATCGTTGATTTCGCCCCAACATGCGCTGGAGTTGGTGAAGCCGCCCCTCGCGTCAGGCATCTTCAACATCAAACTCATGAAGTGTGGGGGAGTAGACCAGGGCTTGAAAATTGCAGACATTGCTTTTCAGGAAGGTGTTGAGTTGTTCTGGGGTTGTAACGATGAAAGCATAGTGAGCATTACCGCGGCTTTGCATGCCGCCTTTGCCTGTGCCAATACCCGTTACATAGACCTCGATGGTAGCCTCGACCTGGCCCGCGATGAAGTGAAAGGCGGATTTATTTTGAAGGACGGGGTAATGTATTGTTCGGACAAACCAGGACTGGGCGTTGAGCGCATATAACAGGGGCGTATTTGTATTAGTCGTATGAAAGCACGTGGGAGATTTTTTGGGGTGGCTTTTCTGATAGTGGTTACTCTCACCGGCACCTCGCTGTACGCACAAGTGCTTCCGGCAAAAGTGAAATACGAAACCCCGATGCTGGCTTTGGTGTTTGTAACCCCGGATTGCCCGATCAGCCAGAAGTACATGGCCCGGTTAAATGAAATGCACGCTTCTTTTTCGGCAGAAATTACCTGGTTGGCTGTGGTTCCCGGTAACGTGAGCAAGCAAGAGATAAAGGCGTTTTCGGAAGAATACCAATCGCCACTCAACTTCTTACCCGACAAAGATTTTGTGCTGGTGAAGGCTTTGAACGCGCGAGTAACCCCCGAAATCTTCTTATTCGACCAAAGCCGTGCGTTGGTTTACCACGGAGCCATCGACAATTGGTTTTATGAGTTGGGGAAGAACAGGAGAGAGGTTACTGAGCATTACTTTTTAGATGCCGTGAAAGCGGTGCAAACCGAAAGCACACCAAAAGTGAAGGCCACTGAGGCGGTGGGCTGTTTCATTCAGACACCTGCCGACCATCACCGCCATCATTGAGCGGCATGATCATTCAGATGGTGCAATAAGGCGCCAATGGTATGGAAGGTTGCGCGGGCAGTATACCACGTTCCATTTTGCACACGTATCTCCAGACCCCCCTGCTCCACTACTTCGTAACCGCTGCGCTCCAATGCATTTTTAGTCCAAAGGTACTCATGCCCGCTGCCCACCAGTCTGATTTTACCTTCGCGGTGAATTTCATGATGTATTTTCCCGGTCTTCAGGTCAAACCCTTTGAATTGAAACACCTGATCGAAGGCGCCATTCAACACCAAGTCTTCCGGAATACCTGATACAATGGTATTGTTGGATGTAGCCAACCAAATTTCATCGGCTGTTTGCAGGGCCAGGTCTAACTCGTGGGTGGCTACCAGTATGGCTTTGTTTTGAAGTCGGGTTAACCCGCGCAGCAGGTTCATCACTTCCAGGCGGTTGTTCAGGTCCAGGTGGGCGGTGGGCTCATCCAGCAATATCACAGGGGTACGTTGTGCCAGCGCGCGCGCAATCATCACCATCTGCAACTGGCCATCGCTCAGCTCGTAAAGTCGCTTGCCAAGCAAGTGCCGAATGTGAACCAGGTCTACCACTTCGTTTAAGATGCGGGCATCTTCGGCTGTAAGGGTTGCAGACCAGTTCAGATAGGGGTAACGCCCAAAAGCGATCAATTCATCCACCGTCATGTGCAGGGCGCTGACGCGATCGGTGAGCACCAATGCCACATCGGTGGCCGTGGTTTGAGAGATATGGCCTGCCAGCGGAGGTTGCAGGCCTGCCAGGGTTCGGATCAGTGTAGACTTACCAATGCCATTGGAGCCCATAAAGCATACCAGCTTACCGGGCTGAAGAGCTAACCTCAGGTTTTGAAGCAACACCTGCTGGTGCTTGCCCCGCAGGTAGCCTACACTCAGGTTTTCTATCGTGAGGGCTGCAGGCATCACATGCGCAGTTTCTTATGGCGAACAATTATCCAAATTACCACCGGGGCGCCCACAAAAGAAGTGATGGCATTGAGTGGCAGTATTTGTGTACTTCCCGGCAGTTGAGCGGCCCAATCGCAGGCGAGCAATAGAATGGCGCCACCCATCATCACAAATGGAATGAGCACACCGTGGTTAGTGGATGGCACACTCAACCTCACCAGGTGCGGCACTGCCAGCCCCACAAAGGCGATAGGACCACAAAAGGCCGTAACGGCCCCGGTCATCAGGCTGGTGGCGGCTACCACCCAAAAGCGGGTGCGCTGGGTATTTATACCCAGGCTTTGGGCATAATAATCTCCCAGCAATAAGCCGTTAATTGATTTAAGATGTGCCAGGCCGATGGCCAGGCCTGCCAGGAGTGCAAGGGCCATCACGGCAATTTCGTTCCAGGAAGTGGTACCTACGCTGCCCAGGTTCCAGATCATAAAAGCCTGCAAATCGTCTGCGCGACTGATGTATTGAAGTACGGCTACCACCGATGATACGGCCGCACTGATCATCAAACCGATTATTAATAAAGAGGTGTTGTCTATGATTTTGCGCGAAATGGTCATCACCAGCAGAAAAACGCCAGCCGACCCGGCACTGGCCGCGGCCGCCACCGACCAGGGCGAGGTAAGCAGGCCTCCCCGAAAGGCCGAAGACATTAAAAGTAAGGCCACCAGCAGGCTGGCGCCTGAGCTCAGTCCCAACACATCGGGGCCCGCCAACGGATTTCTAAACAGCGTTTGCATCAACAACCCGCTTGCCCCCAGGGCGGCTCCCGCCAGCACGCAGGTGGCAGCTTTGGGTATTCTAAACTGCCAAAGGATGATATGATTTGAGCTCTGATCGGAAAAAAGCGCTTGAAAAAGGTCGGAGGCGGGTATGGCCAGGCTGCCCGTGCCAACATTAATCAAAACAAGCAATACCAAGCCTGCGGCAAAAAGTGCATAAAGTTTAATGGGGGAGGGCCTTTGCATGTGAAGTGGATGCAAATAAACAGGTTTTAAAGACGCCTGAAAACGGGTGGCCCCAACCGTGAGGGCGCAAAACATAAACTCTTGATAATCAAGGTAAAAACAGAAGAATCAGGGCTGTCGCTTAAAACCTAATCTTTTTTTGAAACCCGCACTTGGTAACTAAGCATTAGTTCCTATCTTTGCAGTCCTTTTTGCGTGACAAAACCCGCAAACTGACTTAAAAACAAGCAAAATAGGTTTCAACCATGCCTGGAATAATAGGACGTAAAGTAGGAATGACCAGCGTTTATGACGCAGCCGGCCAGAATGTGGCCGTTACGGTAATTGAGGCAGGACCCTGCGTAGTTACTCAAGTGAAGAACGTTGAGACAGATGGCTACCGCGCGGTTCAATTAGCCTTTGGCGAGAAGAAGGAGAAAAACACTCCGAAGCCAATGTTGGGTCATTTCAAAAAGGCAAACACTACCCCGAAGCGTTCGGTGGTAGAGTTCCGCGATTTCCGCAAAGAATTCGAGGGTATTGTTGAGCTTGGAAAAGAAATCCGCGTGCAGGATGTATTCGCAGAGGGCGACTTTCTCGATGCAGTAGGTACATCGAAAGGAAAGGGTTTCCAGGGTGTGGTGAAGCGCCACGGCTTTGCCGGTGTGGGTGGTCAAACCCACGGTCAGCACAACCGTCTGCGTGCGCCCGGTTCCATGGGTAACGCTTCCTTCGCTTCGCGTGTAATTAAAGGCAAGCGCCTGGCGGGCCGCATGGGTGGCGACCGTGTAAAAACTACCAACCTGAAGGTGGTGAAAATTATGCCCGAGCAGAATTTGATTTTGGTAAGTGGTTCCGTTCCTGGAGCCAAGAATTCAACGATAATTCTTCAAAAGTGATGGACGTAGCAGTTGTTAAATATAGTGGCGAGAATACAGGCCGTAAGGTGAGCCTCTCTGGCGATGTATTCGGCATCGAGCCGAACGATCACGCCATCTGGTTGGATGTAAAAAGCATTCTGGCCAACCAGCGCCAGGGCACGCACAAGTCGAAGCAGCGTAATGAAATTACCGGCTCGTCTAAAAAGTTAAAGAAGCAAAAAGGTACAGGTGGTGCCCGTGCGGGTAACATCAAAAACCCTCAGTTCAAAGGTGGTGGCCGTGTTTTCGGTCCTCAGCCACGCGATTACTCCTTCAAGCTGAACAAGAAAGTGAAAGACCTGGCTCGCAAGTCGGCCCTGGCATACAAAGCGAAAGATAATTCCATTGCCGTCCTGGAGGATTTCAACTTCGAATCGCCCAAAACCAAGCAGTACCAAAACATGCTGAAGTCGCTCTCGCTGGCAGATAAGAAAACCCTGCTGGTGTTGCCTGAAGCAAACAGCAGCATTGCATTGGCTGGCCGCAACATCCAGAATACCAAAATCATCACTGCTGCGCAAATCAATACATACGATGTGATGAATGCAGATCAACTGATTTTGGTGGAGAGCTCTATCAATAAGATTGGTAACATTTTAAATAAGCAGTAATCCAATGAGCATTTTAAGAAGACCCCTGGTTACTGAAAAAGTCTCTGCCTTGAACGAAAAGGGCAAGTACGGATTCATCGTAGATATCAGCGCGAACAAGGTTGAAATCAAAAAGGCGGTGGAGAAGATGTACGGTGTAAACGTAGAGCGTGTAAACACCATGAGCGTAATGGGCAAGCAGAAAGTGCGCTACACCAAAGCAGGTGTGTTGGCCGGCCGCAAGCCCAACTACAAGAAGGCCATTGTTACACTGGCCGAAGGTGAAGTGATCGACTTTTATAACAACGTTTAATACAGACAGCAATCATGGCGTTGAAGAAATTAAGACCGGTAACACCAGGAACCCGCCACAGACTGGCACCAGGTTTCGATGACATTACTGAGCGTGTGCCCGAAAAATCTTTGGTAGTAACGCTTAAAAAAACCGGTGGCCGTAATAGCCAGGGTCGCCTCACCATGCGCTACATTGGTGGAGGCCACAAGCAGAAATTGCGCCTGATCGACTTCAAGCGCGATAAGTTTGGCATACCTGCCACGGTTAAATCTATTGAGTACGATCCTACCCGCACGGCACGTGTGGCGTTGTTATACTATGCAGATGGCGCCAAGTCGTACATCATCGCCCCCCAGGGTTTGAAAGTAGGACAGACCGTAGTTTCAGGAGAAGATGTAGCGCCTGAAGTAGGCAATGCACTTCCGCTGGCAAAAATTCCGGTGGGAACGGTTGTTCACAATGTAGAAATTAAGCCTGGAAAAGGCGCATCGATTGCCCGCAGTGCTGGCTCTTTTGTACAGTTGGTAGCACGCGAGGCAGGTTATGCTACGCTGAAGATGCCTTCGGGCGAGATGCGAAATGTGTTGGCCCGTTGTATCGCTACCGTTGGCTCAGTATCCAATGCCGAGCACATGAACGAGAGCGTGGGTAAGGCAGGCCGAAGCCGTTGGAGAGGTATTCGCCCGCGCACACGTGCAGTAGCCATGAACCCGGTAGATCACCCGATGGGTGGTGGCGAAGGCCGTGCATCCGGTGGTCACCCGAGGTCGCGCAAGGGTTTGTTGGCGAAAGGCAAGAAAACACGCCATCCGAAAAAGTATTCTGATAACCTAATCATCGCAAGGAGGAAGAAATAATGGGACGTTCAGTAAAAAAAGGTCCATACCTGGACGCGCGTCTGGCCAAGAAGGTTGAGACGATGGAAAAGTCGGGAAAGAAATCGGTGATCAAGACATGGTCGCGCAGATCTACCATTACACCCGATCTTATCGGTCACACCTTTGCGGTGCACAATGGTAACAAGTTTATACCTGTGTATGTAACCGAGAACATGGTGGGGCACAAGTTGGGTGAATTTGCACCTACCCGTACCTTCAAGGGTCATTCAGGAAATAATAAGGCATAAGAAATTCTGATAAGCAATTCCGGCTATGGAAACGGTAGAAAAGAAAACAAAAAGATCGGTACTGAAAAGAGCCAAAATTGCAGCCGCTAAAGAAGCTGCCAAGACGGGCCCTGGTGTTGCCTATCTTAAAGATGTTCCCACTTCGCCCCGCAAAATGCGTTTGGTGGCAGATTTGATCCGCGGTGTAGATGCTTTCAAGGCATTGAACATTCTGAAGTTCGAGTCGAAGCACCCTGCAGGCAGGCTGGAGAAGCTGTTGACATCGGCCATGGCCAACTGGAAGGCGAAGAACCCAGAAACAGATCTGGACAAAGCCGGCTTGTACGTGAAAGAAGTGTTTGTAGACGGAGGCAGAATTTTGAAGCGCCTGCGCCCTGCGCCTCAAGGCCGTGCGCACCGTGTGCGTAAAAGATCAAACCATGTAACATTGGTGGTGGCTCCAAAGGCTGCCGAAGTTGCAACTGAAACGAAAGCTGAATAAGAAAAGATAAAAACGAATGGGACAAAAAATTAATCCTGTTGGACTTAGATTAGGAATCGTCCGCGGTTGGGATTCCAACTGGTTTGGTGGAAGCACTTTTGCCGACAAGCTGGTGGAAGACCACAAAATCAGAGATTACGTGAACGCCCGTATCCCCAAAGGCGGTATCGCTAAGGTGGTAATCGAGCGCACCCTGAAGAGAATAACCCTCACCATTCACACTGCTCGTCCCGGTGTTGTGATTGGCAAAGGTGGCAATGAAGTAGATAAAATTAAAGAGGAGTTGAAGAAGATCACCGGCAAGGATGTTCAGATCAACATTTTCGAAATAAAGCGCCCCGAGTTGGATGCCAAGCTGGTAGGCGAATCGATAGCCCAGCAGTTGGAAGCCCGTATCTCTTACCGCAGGGCCATGAAGCAAGCCATTGCCTCAGCCATGCGCGTAGGTGCAGAAGGTATCAAGGTGAAATTGTCGGGTCGTTTGGCCGGAGCCGATATGGCCCGCACCGAGCAGTATAAGGAAGGCAGAATTCCGCTGCACACACTTCGCGCAGACATCGATTACGCTATTTCAGAAGCCCAGACCGTGTACGGTAAAATCGGCATCAAGGTGTGGATATTCAAAGGCGAAGTATATGGTAAACGCGATTTATCGCCTAACGTAGGCCTGATCAGCAACGAGTCTAAAAGCGGTGCGCAAGGTGGCGGTGGCGAAAGGCGAGGCCGTGGTGGCGAGCGTGGAGAACGCAGAGAGCGCGGTGGCGAAAGACGCGGCCGTGGCGGAGACAGGAAATAATAGCTAAGGACAGATAAACGAGAACTGAGTCATGTTACAACCGAAGCGTACGAAATTCAGGAAGACACAGAAGGGCCGCGTGAAAGGCCTGGCTACCCGTGGTCACTCCATTGCTTTTGGTTCTTTCGCCCTAAAAGCATTAGAACCCGGATGGATTACCGCTCGCCAGTTGGAGGCTGCCCGCGTGGCAGTTACGCGCGCCATGAAGCGCGAAGGGCAGGTGTGGATACGCATCTTCCCCGACAAGCCCGTTACCCGTAAGCCGGCAGAGGTTCGGATGGGTAAAGGTAAAGGTGCACCCGAATATTGGGTAGCGGTTGTAAAACCGGGAACCATTCTGTTTGAAGCGGGTGGCGTAAACATGGCTACTGCTAAAGAAGCGCTGGCATTGGCAGATGGTAAGTTGCCCCTTAAAACAAGGTTTACAGTAAGAAGAGATTACGTAGAATAAGAGCCGTTATGAAAAACGCAGAAATAAAAGGATTGACTGTAGCCGAGCTGCAGGAGAAAATCGGCAGCGAGCAGGAGGCCCTTCGCAAAATGAAATTTGCGCACCAGGTGTCGGCCATAGAAAACCCGATGAAGATTAAGGAAACGCGCAAGCTCATTGCCCGGCTTAAAACAGAGTTAACGGCTAAAGAAAAGGTGAAGTGATTGCGGCAAAAACCGCATGACGCAAAACAACCAGTATATGGAAAGGAATTTAAGAAAAGAGAAAGTAGGTACGGTGGTGAGCAATAAGATGCAGAAATCCATCACCATTGCCGTAAACCGTAAGGTGAAGCACCCTATCTACGGAAAGTTCATGAATAAGACCACCAAGTTCATGGCCCACGATGAGAAGAACGAGGCCGGCATTGGCGATACCGTTCGCATTATGGAAACACGCCCGCTCAGCAAAAGCAAGCGTTGGAGACTAGTTGAAATCATAGAAAAAGCGAAGTAATCATGATACGCACCGAAAGCAGACTAACCGTAGCCGATAACAGCGGAGCCAAAGAAGTGCTATGTATGCACGTACTGGGCGGAACCAAAAGACGCACCGCCAGCGTGGGCGATAAGATTGTGGTAACGGTGAAATCCGCGTTGCCCACCAGCCAGGTAAAGAAGGGTACCGTGTCTAAAGCGGTGATCGTTCGTACCAAGAAAGAAATCAGAAGAAAGGATGGCTCCTACATTCGCTTCGAAGACAACGCAGCCGTGTTGCTGAACGCACAAGACGAGCCCCGAGGCACCCGTATTTTCGGCCCCGTGGCACGCGAACTACGCGACAAGCAATTCATGAAAATTGTTTCACTGGCCCCCGAAGTACTTTAATCATGGAAAGGAAACACAACAAGCAGCCTAAGCTGCATATCCGCAAAGGCGATAAGGTGAGAATTATTGCCGGAGACGATAAAGGCAAAGAAGGCCGTGTGCTGGAAGTGTTGGTAGATAAGAAGCGCGCACTGGTAGAAGGCGCCAACATTATTACCAAACACCAGAAGCCATCTGCCGGTAAGCCGGAAGGTGGAATTAAAAAGGTGGAGGGTAGCATCCACATCAGCAACCTGATGTTGATAGACCCCGCCAGTGGAAAGCCTACCCGCGTTGGCCGAAAGCGCAACGAAAAAGGTAAGCTGCAGAGATACGCTAAGAAAACAGGAGAACTAATTAAGTAATGGCAACGCCCAGATTAAAAGAAAAGTACACCAAGGAAATTCTGCCGGCACTGAAAGAAAAGTTTCAGTACAAGTCGATTATGCAGGTTCCTAAAATCGAAAAGATATGCATCAATAAAGGTATTGGTGCAGCGGTGGCAGACAAAAAGTTGATTGATGTGGGGGTGGAGGAATTAACCGCCATCACCGGCCAGAAGGCAGTGGCTACACGTTCGAAGAAAGACATTTCGAACTTTAAGTTGCGTGGCAACCAGCCCATTGGCGCCAAAGTAACTTTGCGTGGCAACCGCATGTACGAATTCATGGATCGCCTGATGAATGTGGCGCTGCCACGCGTGCGCGACTTTAAAGGCGTGAGCGACAAGGGTTTTGATGGCCGCGGTAACTACACCCTGGGTGTGAAAGAGCAGATCATCTTCCCTGAAATTTCTATCGATAAGGTGCAGAAAATCAACGGCATGGACATCACTTTTGTGACGTCTGCCAAGACTGATGAAGAAAGCTACGAGCTCCTGAAAGCTTTCGGGATGCCTTTTGTAAATAAAAACTAAGAACAAGCATGGCTAAATTATCAATCATTGCCAGGACCCAGAAGAAAGAAGAGTTGGTGAAGCGTTATGCCGCCAAGCGCAAGGCTTTGAAAGAAGCAGGCGATTGGGCAGGTTTGGATAAGCTTCCCCGCAGTTCTTCGGCCGTTCGCTTGCGCAACCGTTGCAAGTTAACGGGCCGTCCACGTGCCTACATGCGGAAATTCGGCATTTGCCGGAACCAGTTCCGCCAGTTGGCCGCAGAGGGTAAAATCCCTGGACTGACCAAGGCAAGCTGGTAAGCCGGCTTTTACATTAGGTTGCTGAGTATCAAGGCCCCGGAGCGGGGAACCAGATAACAGTTTGAATATCAAAAATTGTTAGATATCTTTGCAGCCCGTTTCAAAAAAACGGGTTTGCATTTTTAAGAAAGAAAAATGAAGACGACTGACCCCATAGCAGATTATTTAACGCGGCTGCGCAACGCCATTAAAGCCCGCCACCGCGTTGTTGAAGTGCCTGCCTCCAACCTAAAGAAGGAGATTACCAAGGTATTGTTCGACAAAGGGTACATCCTGAACTACAAGTTCGAGGAAACTTCGAACAAGCAGGGTTCCATTAAGATCGCTCTCAAGTACAATCCCGAAACCCGCGAGTCGGCCATCAGTAAACTGGAGCGCATCAGCTCGCCCGGTCTGCGCCAATATAAGCCGGCCACCGAATTACCGAAGGTATTGAACGGACTGGGTATCGCCATCCTTTCTACTTCGAAGGGCGTGGTAACGGATAAAGAAGCCCGCGTGATGAATGTGGGGGGAGAAGTATTGTGTTACGTTTATTAATTCAGCGCTATGTCACGAATTGGTAATAAAATAATTGAACTGCCCAAAGGTGTAAGCTGCACATTCAATGCAGGCGAACGCCAGGTGGTGGTAAAGGGCCCCAAAGGTGAGTTGAAGCAAGTAATTGAACCTGATTTCAAAATTGAAATTGAGGGCGACAAGGTTACCGTGGTTCGTCCCACCGAGCAGAAGCGCCACAAGTCGCAGCATGGGTTGTACCGCGCCCTTATTGCTAACATGGTAGAAGGTGTAAGCAAAGGCTACCGCAAGCAGATGGAGCTGGTAGGCGTAGGTTACAAGGCCAACGCACAGGGTAATGTGCTGGAATTGAGCTTGGGTTATTCACACAACGTGTTTGTAGCCATTCCCAGCGAGCTTAAACTGCAGGCAGCTCAGGAAAAAGGTCAGAACCCTACCATCACTTTGGAGGGTATCGATAAGCATTTGATTGGCCAGGTAGCCGCCAAAATCAAATCCCTCCGTAAGGTTGAGCCCTACAAGGGCAAGGGTATCCGCTTTGTGGGTGAGTATGTACGTAGAAAAGCTGGTAAGGCAGCTGCTAAATAAGATATAGTATGTCCAATATAAAGACCAAAGAAGGCAGACGGAACCGCATTAAGATGGGTATCCGATCAAAACTGGAGGGAACAACAGAACGCCCCCGTTTGTCGGTTTTCAAAAGCAACAAGGCAATTTATGCCCAGATTATAGACGACAGCAAAGGCCACACAGTAGTAGCTTCCAGCTCGGTAGAATTGGATAAAAAAGGCGGAGTTAACCTGGAGATATCTAAGAACGTAGGCAAGAAATTGGCCGAAAAGGCGTTGGCCTCCGGAATCAATGCCATCGTCTTCGATCGCAACGGTTACCTGTATCACGGAAATATCAAAGCTTTGGCAGAAGGTGCCAGAGAAGGAGGTTTAAAATTCTAATAGCATGACACAAAGCAACGTCAGCACGGTAAAAGCCAGCGAAATAGACCTGAAAGAAAAGGTAGTAGCCATACAGCGTGTAGCCAAAGTGGTGAAAGGTGGTAGACGCTTCTCCTTCTCGGCCATTGTAGTTGTGGGCGATGGAAACGGAGTGGTAGGGTATGGATTGGGCAAAGCCAATGAAGTAACCGATGCGATCACCAAAGGGATAGACGATGCCAAGAAGCATCTGGTAAAGGTGCCCATTATTAAAGGTACTGTGCCCCACGAGTCGATAGGTAAGTTTGGCGGTGGCCATGTATTGCTGAAGCCCGCTTCGCCTGGTACCGGTGTAATTGCAGGTGGTGCCATGCGTGCCGTGCTTGAAAGTGCGGGTGTACACAACGTGCTGGCTAAGTCTAAAGGATCTTCCAACCCGCACAACGTGGTAAAGGCTACCTTTAAAGCACTTACCACCATGCGCGATGCTTACACCATTGCGCGTAACCGCGGAGTAGAATTGACCAAAGTTTTCAACGGATAAGAGTCATGGCAAAAGTTAGAATTACTCAAACCCGCAGTATGATCAAAAGACCTGAGACCCAGCAATTGACTATTCAGTCGTTGGGTTTGGGTAAAGTGCATGCTTCTGTGGAAGTGGAATACACACCTCAGATTAAGGGCATGGTAAAGAAGGTGAGTCATTTAGTGAGCGTAACGGAATTATAAAATGAAGCTGCATACACTTAAGCCGGCAGCCGGCTCAACAAAAACCAACAAGCGCCTGGGGCGTGGCCAGGGTTCCGGTGGTAGCACCGCAGGCCGTGGGCACAAAGGTGCCCAGTCGCGTTCTGGTTACCACAAGAAAATAGGTTTCGAAGGTGGTCAGATGCCTCTGCAAAGACGTATCCCCAAGTTCGGCTTTAAGAACAACAACAAAGTTGTTTTCAAGAGTGTAAACTTAGATGCTCTGGAAACACTGGCGCAGAAAGTAAAAGCCTCTGACATCACTGTTCAAACATTGATAGATAATGGCATTGTAGGCAAGAAAGATAAAGTGAAAGTGTTGGGAAGAGGCGAGTTGAAGTCGAAACTGAATATTTCGGCCCACGCGTTCTCAGAAACAGCAACAAAAGCGATTCAAAACGTAGGCGGCACTGCTACAACTATTTAAGGAATGAAGCGATTCTTTACGACCATAAAGAACATTTTTTCGATTGAGGACCTGCGCATCCGGATCCTGAACACCATTGGGTTCCTGATCATTTTCCGCCTGGGTTCTTATATCGTGTTACCCGGGGTAGATGCCAACTTACTATCTGGTTCTGCGCAAGGCGGTATTTTCGATTTGTTGAATACCTTCCTGGGTGGGTCGTTTAGCCGTGCTTCCATTTTTGCATTGGGCATTATGCCCTACATTTCCGCATCCATCGTGGTGCAGTTGTTAACGGTAGCCGTTCCGCACTTCACCAAGCTTCAGAAAGAAGGCGAAAGCGGTCGAAAAAAACTGAATCAGTTTACACGTGTACTGACCATCCTCATCACCACGGCACAGTCGTATGCTTACTTAAGAGCCACGATTAACGCTGAGGCGATCATGAACCCGGGCTTGTTCTTCACGATAAGCTCTATCATCATACTGGTAGCCGGCACCATGTTTTGCATGTGGTTGGGCGAGCGTATTACCGACAAGGGCATAGGCAACGGCATTAGTATGCTGATTATGATCGGTATTGTATCTCGTTTCCCTGCGGCCCTTATTCAGGAAGCAACGGGTAAGGGCATGAATGGTGCGTTGTTATTCATCATCGAAATTCTGGCCCTGTTCTTCGTGGTGGTAGGTGTGATAGCACTTACGCAAGCTACCCGCAGAATTCCTGTGCAATACGCAAAGCAGGTAGTAGGCAATAAGTTGTACGGAGGCAAGCGCGACTTCATTCCCCTGAAGTTGAACTCGGCAGGTGTAATGCCTATCATCTTCGCGCAGGCGCTGATGTTCATTCCTCCGCTGGTGGCAGGTATCTGGAGAGACAGCGACATTGGCGCGTACGTGGGTACCACATTTGCTGACTTTACTTCGTGGCAATACAACCTGTTGTTTGCAACGTTGATTCTGGTCTTCACTTTCTTCTACACAGCCATTACCGTTCCCTCGAACGATATAGCAGATAATTTGAAACGCAACGGTGGTTTTGTTCCCGGCATTAAGCCTGGCAAACAAACCGCGGAGTTTATAGATGGTATTTTATCAAGAATTACGCTTCCTGGCGCCATCTTTCTGGCAGCCGTGGCCATCCTTCCCGCTTTTGCGGTAAAGGCAGGCATTGCACCTGAATTTGCCCAGTTTTATGGCGGTACTTCTCTGTTGATTCTGGTTGGCGTGGTGTTAGACACCCTGCAACAGATTGAGAGCTACCTGCTGATGAGACACTACGAGGGTATGATGAAGTCGGGACGCGTGAAAGGACGTTCTCAGTTTGCTGCGGCTTGAGGTTGAATGGTTCACTACAAGACGGCAGAAGACATTCAGAAAATTAAGGAGAGTGCCCAGGTTTTGGGCAGAGCTCACGCGGAAGTAGCACGGCACATAAAGCCCGGTGTGAAAACGAAAAAGCTGGATGAAATTGCCGAGACTTTTATACGTGACCACAAAGGCTTGCCTTCTTTTAAAAATTACCGCGGATTCCCGGCTTCGCTGTGTATCTCGGTAAACGAAGTAGTTGTTCATGGTTTTCCGAACGGCTACGAGTTGAAAGAGGGAGACATCATCTCCATCGACTGCGGGGTTCAATTGAATGGATTCCATAGCGACTCGGCTTATACCTACCCATTGGAAGGTGTGAAGCCGGAGGTGCTCCAACTGCTGAACCGTACGTACAAATCGTTGTACCTCGGTATAGAGCAGGCCAAAGCGGGCAACCGCATTGGCGACATAGGGTTTGCGATACAACACTATGTAGAACAGTTTGGATATGGCGTGGTGCGCGAGTTGGTGGGGCACGGTGTTGGAAAAAACCTGCACGAAGATCCGGAAGTGCCGAACTACGGAAAGAGGGGCAAGGGGGTGAAGATCGTTCCGGGAATGGTTTTCGCTATCGAACCGATGATCAACATGGGTACGAAAAACGTGGTGCAGGAGCGCGATGGGTGGACGATTCGAACCCGCGACCGTAAACCTTCTGCTCACTTCGAGCACATGGTAGCGATCTACGAGGACAGAACAGAGATTTTGACAACACACGAGTATATAGAAGAAGCATATTCATTCAAGTGGCGAAGCAAAAGTCAATAGAGCAAGACGGCACCATTACCGAGGCCCTTTCGAACGCGATGTTCCGCGTTCAGTTGGAAAACGGCCACACTGTACTGGCGCACATATCGGGTAAAATGAGGATGCACTACATCCGCATATTACCGGGCGATAAAGTAAGGTTAGAAATGAGTCCCTACGACTTGTCTAAAGGGCGGATTATTTTTAGGTATAAATAAACCGATGGGGAAACCCAAAGGGTAAAAAGATAAATAACAAAGAGATGAAAGTAAGAGCTTCCATTAAAAAGCGCAGCGCGGATTGCAAGATTATCAGGCGCAAGGGCAAGTTGTACGTCATCAACAAGAAAAACCCCAGGTATAAACAAAGACAAGGATAAGCTATGGCACGTATTGCAGGTGTAGATATTCCAGATAACAAGCGGGGCGAAATAGGCCTCACGTACATCTATGGCATTGGCCGCAGGTCGGCACAAAACATTCTTACTAAAGCCGGTGTGGATTGGGATAAGAAGGTGAAAGAGTGGAACGATGAAGAGTCGAATGCCATTCGTGCCATTATTGCTGAGAAATACAGAATAGAAGGTGCACTGCGCTCCGAAGTTCAGTTGAGCATCAAGCGCCTGATGGACATTGGTTCGTACCGCGGCTTGCGCCATCGCAAAGGGCTGCCGGTTCGTGGCCAGACTACCAAGAATAACGCGCGTACACGTAAGGGTAAGCGTAAGACGGTAGCTAACAAGAAGAAAGCAACTAAAGGTTAATTAGATTAAAAAATACTTTTCACATGGCGACAGCAGCATCGGAAAAGAAGAAAGATAAAAGCAAGAAGCGTGTTGTAAACGTTGAGGCGGTGGGTCAGGCCCACATCAAGGCAACGTTCAACAATATCATCATCTCCATGACCAACTCTACCGGGCAGGTGATCTCCTGGGCATCGGCTGGTAAGATGGGCTTTAAAGGTTCAAAGAAAAACACGCCTTATGCCGCACAAACGGCAGCGCAGGAGTGTGCCAGCAAAGCCTTCGAGTTGGGGCTGCGCAAAGTGGAAGTATTTGTGAAGGGCCCGGGTGCCGGTCGCGAGTCTGCCATCCGTACCATTCAGGGTGCCGGCATCGAAATCACAACCATCAAGGATGTGACTCCGCTGCCGCACAACGGCTGCCGCCCTCCTAAGGCAAGAAGAGTGTAAAGAATTTAAGATTCAGGGAATTAAGAAAAATAATTGATAGATTGATTGCGAGGGTGATGCCTCAAAATCAGGAAATCTCAAATCAAAATTAGAACATGGCAAGATACATCGGCCCCAAGGCGAGAATCTCGAGAAAATTTAGCGAACCCATTCTGGGCGAAAGCAAAGCGCTTCAAAAGAAGAACTATGCGCCCGGTATGCATGGCAAAGGCAAAAAGCGCAAGCAGTCTGAATATGCCGTGCAGTTGGCTGAAAAGCAAAAAGCCAAGTACATCTACGGTGTGTTGGAGCGCCAGTTCGCCAACACGTTCGATAAGGCTTCGCGCAAAAAAGGCGTTACCGGTGAGGTACTGCTTCAGTTGCTCGAATCGCGCCTGGACAACACGGTGTATCGCCTGGGTATAGCCCCTACGCGCAGAGCTGCCCGCCAGTTGGTGGTGCACAAGCACATTGTAGTAAATGGCGATGTGGTGAATATCCCTTCTTTCACTTTGCGTCCGGGCGATGTGGTGGCCGTGCGCGAGCGCTCTAAGTCGCTTGAAACCATCACCAACAGCCTCTCGATTCAGGGGGCCAAAAAGTACAACTGGCTGGAGTGGGATGGTAGCGAAATGACAGGTAAACTGATCAACCTGCCTCCGCGCCAGGATATTCCGGAGAACATCAACGAGCAGTTGATCGTTGAATTGTACTCTAAGTAATCTTTTCACATTTAATCAAAATTGCCTATGTCAATATTAGCATTTCAAATGCCGGAGAAGGTGGTGATGGAAAAGTCAGACGACTTCCATGGTCTTTTTACTTTCAAACCACTGGAGAAAGGCTACGGTGTAACGATCGGTAACGCGTTGCGCAGAATCCTTTTGTCTTCGCTGGAAGGCTATGCTATCACCGGCATTAAAATACCCGGTGTGTTGCACGAGTTTTCAACAATTGAGGGCGTGGTGGAAGACGTGGCCGAAATCATACTGAACCTGAAGCAGGTTCGTTTTAAGAAAGTTTCCGACAATTTCGATAACAAACTGACGGTAAGCATCAAGAAGCAGAAGCAGTTCAAGGCTGGCGATATTGCCAAGTTTACTTCTGCCTTCGAAATTCTGAACCCTGATCATGTAATCTGCAACCTGGACGAGGCCGCTCACTTTGAGATTGAACTGACCATCGAAAAGGGCCGTGGATACCTGCCTGCAGAAGAGAACAAACCCAATGAACAGGTTTTCGGCTTCATCCCCATCGATGCGATCTTCACTCCCATCAAGAACGTGAAGTACAGCGTGGAGAACACACGTGTGGAGCAGAAGACCGACTACGAGAAACTGATTATTGATATTGAAACCGATGGTTCCATCCACCCTGAAAAGGCGTTGGAGGGTGCTGCATTCATACTGATTCAACACTTCCGTTTGTTCTCCGATAAGTCGATTGAACTCGAAACCGGCAAGGACAGCGAGATTGAACAGGTAGACGAAGAGTTACTGCACATGCGCAAGCTGTTGAAGACACCTCTTCACGACCTGGATTTGTCAGTACGCGCCTACAACTGCTTGAAGGCAGCCGATGTAAAAACATTGGGCGACCTGGTGCAGTTGGAAATTTCTGATATGATGAAGTTCCGCAACTTCGGTAAGAAGTCGTTGGCAGAATTAGAGCAATTGGTAGCAGAAAAGAATTTGACCTTCGGGATGGACCTCTCGAAATATAAACTGGACGAAGACTAATGAGACACGGTAAGAAAGTAAATCACCTCGGCCGGATGAAAGGGCATCGCGATGCACTTTTGTCGAACATGGCCTCTTCGCTGATTTTGAATAAGCGAATTACCACTACGGTGGCCAAGGCGAAGGCATTGCGTAAATACGTAGAGCCTTTAATTACCAAGGCGAAGGATGACACCATGCATTCCCGCAGAACGGTGATGTCGTACCTGCAAAACAAGGAGTCGCTGAAGGCACTCTTTGGCGAAGTGGCAGGCCGTACGTCCGACCGTCCCGGTGGTTATACCCGCATCATTAAGTTGGGCGAAACCCGCCTGGGCGACAACGCAGAAATGTGCCTGATGGAGTTGGTAGATTTCAACGACATCTATAAGAAAGACGGTGCCGAGAAGAAGGGCAAAACCCGCAGAAGCCGTGGCAAAGGCAAGAAGGCAGATGCTACAGAGGCAGCCCCTGAGGCGCCCGCAGCAGAGGCCAGCACAGAAGAGAAGCCGAAGAAAGTCAAAAAATCTGCAAAAAAGGCGGAGTAAGTGAAGGGCTTTCACTACGATAACAGAGGGATTGGACAATGTTCAATCCCTTTTTTATTGCCCGTAAACGGTTGTTCTAATTTTTGTGATGAACGCCCGGCAGATGCGGGATCTGAGGCTTATTTTTGTTAAACCAACCACTATAATAAATTGAGCGACAAAGCATACTTACTCCTGGCAGACGGCCTTCTGGTGGAAGGCAAAGCCATAGGCAAGCGCGGCACCACCGGTGGCGAAATTTGTTTCAACACGGGCATGACTGGCTACCAGGAGATCTACACCGATCCTTCGTACTATGGGCAAATCATTGTGAACACCAGCGCCCACATTGGCAATTACGGCACGGTGGATGAAGAGCAGGAGTCGGGCGCGCCCAAAATTGCAGGCATTGTGGTGAACGAGTTCAGCAGCGAGTTCAGTCGCAAAACCGCTAAAGAGAGTTTGCAACAATACCTCGAGAAACACGGTGTGGTGGGTATTGCCGATATAGACACGCGCATGGTGGTGCGCCACATCCGCAGCAAGGGCGCCATGAATGCGCTGATATCTTCTGAACTTACGCCCGAGCAGATGAAGGCCGAACTGGCCAAGGTACCTTCTATGGATGGGCTCGAACTCTCTTCGGTGGTGAGCACCAAGAAGCCCTACTTCTTTGGCGAAACCAACGCTACCTTTAGAATTGCTGCGCTGGACGTGGGCATCAAAACCAACATCCTGCGCAACCTGGCCTCCCGCGATTGTTACGTTCAGGTGTTCCCGGCAAAGACCACGTTCGCGGAAATGGAGAAGTGGAATCCACATGGCTATTTTATCTCGAATGGCCCTGGCGACCCATCGGTAATGGACTATGCTATCAAAACCGTAAAAGATATTTTGGCATCGAACAAGCCGGTATTTGGCATTTGTTTGGGCCACCAGTTGCTGGCACTGGCTTGCGGGCTAAGCACCTACAAAATGCACCACGGCCACCGCGGGCTTAACCACCCGGTTAAGAACCTGGTAAGCGGTTTAGGCGAAATGACTTCGCAGAACCACGGCTTTGCAGTGAGCGAGAAAGACATTGAAAAGAACGAAGAGGTGGAAGTGACACACCTGCATCTGAACGACAATACCATTATGGGCATTCGCCTGAAGAATAAGAAAGCGTTCTCGGTGCAGTACCATCCGGAGGCTTCGCCCGGTCCCCACGATTCCAACTACCTGTTCGATCAGTTTGTGGCGATGGTGAAGGAGGATGAAAAAGTTACTGCCTGATCTGTCAATCAAGAAATCATAAAATCATTAAATCTAAAATTCGCCCTATGAGTTTAATCGAATCCATCCACGCCCGCCAAATTCTGGACAGCCGTGGTAACCCTACCGTTGAAGTAGATGTGTTTACAGAAAGTGGTGCCTTTGGTCGCGCTGCCGTGCCTTCGGGTGCATCTACCGGTACCCACGAAGCAGTAGAATTGCGCGATGGCGATAAAAAAAGATATGTGGGTAAGGGAGTATTGAAAGCAGTGGAAAATGTAAATACCAAAATTGCCGCAGAGGTTGTGGGGCTTTCCGTGTTCGATCAGAACCTGATCGACAAGGTAATGATTGAGTTGGATGGAACGAAGAACAAAGGTAAGCTGGGCGCCAACGCTATACTGGGTACTTCACTGGCGGTGGCGAAGGCAGCTGCCATGGAGGCAGGCCAATCGCTGTACCGGTACATTGGCGGAGTAAATGCCAATACGCTTCCCGTGCCGATGATGAATATTTTGAATGGTGGAAGCCATGCTGATAACAGCATCGACTTTCAGGAATTTATGGTAATGCCGGTGAAGGCCGATACGTTCTCTGAAGCATTGCGTATGGGCACAGAGGTGTTTCATACCCTGAAGAAGGTGCTGCACGACCAGGGCCTTTCTACCAACGTGGGCGATGAGGGTGGCTTTGCTCCCAACATCAAATCCAATGAAGAAGCCATCGAGGTGGTATTGAAAGCAATAGAGAAGGCGGGCTTTAAGCCGGGCGTGGATATTTTCATTGCCATGGATGCTGCTTCGTCAGAGTTTTACGATGCCAAGAGCAAGACGTATCATTTCAAAAAATCAGACGGTAAAAAGTTGAAGTCGGAAGAAATGGTAGAGTATTGGGCAAAGTGGGCCAAGAAGTATCCCATCATCTCTATTGAAGATGGCATGGCCGAAGAAGACTGGGATGGCTGGAAGAAGTTGACAGATAAAATTGGCAGCAAAGTACAATTAGTAGGCGATGATTTGTTTGTTACCAACGTGGAGTTCCTGCAAAAGGGTATCGACATGGGTGTAGCCAACTCGATATTGGTGAAAGTGAATCAGATTGGTTCGCTTACCGAAACGATTAACGCGGTGAACCTGGCCAAGCGCAACAGTTATAAGAGCATCATGTCGCACCGTTCGGGCGAAACAGAAGACAGTACCATTGCCGACCTGGCCGTTGCTTTGAACACCGGACAAATCAAAACCGGTTCCGCCTCCCGCTCCGACCGTATGGCCAAGTACAACCAATTGATTCGTATCGAGGAAGAGTTGGGCGAAACAGCCGTTTTCCCTGGTAAGAATTTTTAATCAAATCCATACTTATCTTACCAAGAGCCGGGCCATTCGTCCGGCTTTTTTGTTGACACCGATGCCAACCGGATGGATAAAGCCGGGGTCTGATTTGGTTCAAAAATTCTATCTTTATCATTCATCTGGTTGCTATGAAACGAACATACCTGCCCTTCACCTCCTCATGCGCTACACTTTGCGTTGTTTTATTGCTTGCTTGCGAACAGCCCTCGGCTGATCTACGCGTGAAAGAGCTGGCACCAGAACTATCCAGAGAAATGGCTCGGGCAACGGAGGCTACCGTGGCGCCACAACTGGCACCGGGCCTTGTGTTGAAACTATGGGGTGTTGATTCATTGGTGGCTGATCCGGTTTCTATCGACATCGATGACCTCGGAAGAATCTACTACACCCGCACCAACCGCCAGAAGGACTCTGAGTTCGACATCCGCGGCCACCAGGATTGGGAGATTGGCTCCATACGTGTACAGACTATTGAAGAGAAGCGTGCATTTCTCCATCAAATACTCGCACCGGAACTGAGTGATAAAAATAAGTGGCTGCCCGATCTGAATGGCGATGGTTCGCACGATTGGCGCGACATGACTGTTCAGAAAGAGCATGTGTACCGTGTGGAAGATGTTTCGGGCGATACCGTAGCCGACCGCTCTCAGTTGGTGATCGAAGACTTTCACGATGAAGTAACCGATGCGGCTGGCGGTATACTGAAACATGGCAACGATTTGTTTGTGGGCATTGGTCCCGACCTGTGGCGAATACAAGAAAATAAGTGGGGATTGGCGGCACAGAAAACATCCATCTCGCATGGCTATGGCATACACATTGGCTTTGGCGGCCATGGCATGTCGGGCATTGAGGTAGGCCCCGAAGGAAAGATCTACTGGCAGATTGGCGACATCGGCTTCAACGGTGTGGGGCCTGACGGACAAAAATGGGAGCACCCGAACAGCGGCGTCATTGTACGTGCCAATCCCGATGGCAGCGACTTTGAGGTATTCGCCTATGGCAATCGCAACACGCACGAGTTTGTGTTCGATGAGTATGGCAACCTCATCAGTGAGGACAACGATGGCGACCACCCCGGTGAGAGCGAGCGCATCGTATATGTGGTAAATGGTGCCGACATCGGGTGGCGCATCAATTGGCAGTTTGGCAAATACCGCGACCCCAACAATAATACTTACAAAGTATGGATGGACGAAAAGATGTATGTGCCACGCCACGAGGGACAGGCCGCTTATTTCCTGCCCACCATCCGCAATTTTGTGAACGGCCCAACGGGTATGCTGTATAACCCCGGCACTGCCCTGGGCCCGGAATATAAAAACACGTTCCTCATTGGTGAGTTTGTGGGCAACCCCACACGCTCGGGCATACACGCGTTTACGCTTAAGCCCAAAGGAGCTTCGTTCGAGTTTGGTGAATCAAAGCCTGTGGTGATGGGCATCCTCGCCACAGGCATCGACTTTGGTCCCGATGGCGCACTGTACATGGCCGATTGGATTGAAGGGTGGGGCACCAAGGACCATGGCCGTATCTGGCGGCTGGATGTGGCGAACCCCAACAAAGCAGAGCGTCAGCAAACGCGCGACTTGCTGGCAGCCGATTTTTCCGATTTAGAAGCCGATGCGTTGGGTAACCACCTGCGTAATCCGGATATGCGGGTGAGGCAGAAAGCCCAATTTGAATTGGCGGCACGAGGAAAAAATGGATTGGAAGTTTTTAGGGAAGCCCTGCAACATAAAGACCACCAGTTGGCAAGGGTACACGCTATTTGGGGTATCAGTCAGTTGGCGCGGAAGGATTTGACAATAGGAGCAGAGCTGGTGCCTTACCTGGCCGATGCCGATCCGGAAATAAGAGCGCAGGCCGCCAAATGGCTGGGGGATGTGCGTTACCGCGAGGCGGGTGAACAACTGATGGCCATGCTGAGAGATGATTATGCACGTGCCCGCTTCTTCGCGGCAGAGGCGTTGGGACGAACCGCTTACGAACCGGCTATTCAGCCTTTGGTAGCACTTTTGGAAACCAATAATAATGAAGATAACTACATCCGCCATGCTGCCAGCCTGGCGTTGGCGCGCATTGGCCAACGCGAGCCGGTTGTGGCCTTAGCTACCCATCCTTCCGGTGCGGTAAGGCTGGGTGCGGTGTTGGCACTGCGCAGGATGAAAGACCCTGGCATTGCTGCCTTTTTGAAAGACAGCGATGAATACATTGTGGCGGAGGCGGCACGTGCCATTAACGATGACCTGTCGATACCGGATGCGTTGCCTGCGTTGGGTGAGGTGCTGACAGAAACGCGTTTTGCCAGCGAGCCTCTTCTGCGCAGGGCCATTAACGCCAACTTGCGGGTAGGCACTGCTAGTGCCATGCAATTGCTAATAGATTATGCCTTGCGCGAAGGTGCGCCCGTGGCCATGCGTGCGGAGGCCATAGATGCATTAAGTACGTGGGCCAAGCCTTCTGTGCTCGACCGGGTAGATGGCCGTTACCGCGGTGAAGTGGTGCGCGATGGGTCGGAAGTGCAGGCCAAAGGAGGCACCGCTTTGATTGCATTACTTAGCCACCGGCAAGCGGCCCTGCGTATGAAAGCTGCTCAGGCAGCAGGCCGCCTGGCGCTGAAGGATGCAGCAGACGCGTTGTTGATTCGATTGAAAACAGATGCCGACAAGGAGGTTAGAGAAACTGCATTCCGTGCCTTGCTGTCTCTGGGTACGGACAAAACGGAACAGGCCATTCAGGTGGCATTGGCAGATAAAGAAAAGAATGTGCGCGTGGCCGCGCTCGACCTGCTACCCACAGCCGGACTGCCACCCGCAACGATGGTGACACTATTGAATGACGTGATCAATACCCAAACCATGGAAGAGAAGCAGGCAGCCATCACCACGTTGGGTACCTTACCATTTTCAGAAACAGAAAAAACATTCGAGTTGTTGTTAGCGCGGTGGGCTTCGGGTAAGCTTCCGGCAGAAGTGCACCTTGAATTGTCCGATGCCATCGATAGTACAAAGTCTGCCGACCTGAAGCAACGGTTCCGTGCCATCAGCCGTTCGGCCTCACCAGATTCGTTGAAGGCACAGTATGCCGGTGCTTTGCTCGGTGGCGATCCCCGAAAGGGTGCCGGTATTTTCTGGGGGCACCCCACAGCACAGTGCGTGCGTTGCCATTCCTTCAACGACTATGGCGGCACGGCCGGCCCCAGGATCAATGGCGTGGGTGCGCGGCTAACGCGCGAACAATTGCTGGAATCGTTGATTAACCCCAGTGCACGTATTGCCCCCGGCTATGGCGTGGTAACACTGGAGTTAAAGGAGGGCGGAAGGCTGAGTGGCATTTTGTTGGAGGAAAGCCCGGAGGACTACAAACTGAAGGTGGGCGACAAACCAGATACGTTGATTAGCAAAGCATCTGTATTCAGGCGCATCGATTCGCCTTCGAGTATGCCACCCATGCAATACCTGCTAACCAAAAAAGAAATTCGCGATGTGGTGAGTTTCCTGGCTACGCTCGACAAGGAAGAATAACCATTGGCTACCGCGGAAACTGATCCAAAGGAAAGGTCATCACCACCTCCTTCAGTTTGTCCAGGCTCACCTTTTCACCGGTCATGGTGAGAAAAAAGCGATCGCAGATGCCGAGAAAAATCCGGGACGTGTTGCTTTGGCGGTGGTACGACTCCCAACCGCTGCAGTTGTCCATTTGCAGCGTGCGCAGCACCACCGAGTCCGAATCTACCAGGTCATCGTGGTTCCACTTGCGCATGGCTTGTGTGTACATCATGGGAGCGTTCTTGAAATCAAACAGAAGTATTTTGATTTCCTTTTCACCGGCAGCCTGAAATCGCTTCTCGCAAAGGGAGTAGGTAATGTTACCTACCGTCATGCGTTTACTCTTGAAATCGGTATCGCTGCGGAATCCCTTTATTTTATCAGGTACCAGCTTCAGCACCTCATCGGGCGAAAGCTCGCGATGGGGTTGGCCGGTTAAAGGCGAACCCACCATCAAAAAACCCAGGAAAAGTGTGAACCATTTCACCCGCAGAAGATAGGGATATTTGAGTGAAACGCGGGTTCCCCCGGCAGGGTTACCTTGTAATTTGTTGAAAATCTTTATCTTCGTGTTACCATTTTTTAAACTATGCTCAAAAAGTTACCTCCTATTTTTCGCAATTTTTACTTCGTAACGGGTGGTTGTTTTTTGGTGTGGATGCTCTTTCTCGACTCGAACGATCTGGTGTCGCGATTCCGGATGACGGCCAAGCTCAATGCCCTTGAGCGGGAGAAAACCTACTACCAGGAGAAAATAGCGGAGGTGGAGAAAGACCGCCAGGAACTGATGACCAACAAAGAGACCCTGGAAAAGTTTGCACGCGAAAAGTACCTGATGCGTAAGGAAACCGAAGACGTATTCGTTATTGTGGAGGAAGACTAAAATCATGAAAAATCTGCTGCTGGTTCTGCTTTTGTTGATGGTGGGTGCGGCATACGCGCAACGCAACCAGAAAGGGAAAAACAGCGCCCAGGGTTTGCCCCTGTCGGAGCGCCTGTATTTTGGCGGAGGCGGAGGTTTTGGTGGAGGCACAGACTTCAATGGATTCAGGTACACGTCCATCAGTGTAAGTCCCCTGATGGGCTACCGTATCACATTGCCCTGGTCGGTGGGGGCTATGGTCAATTACAACTATGTTCGCTACCCAGATATTGATCTCACGCTTCAACAGTATGGCATCAGCCCTTTTACACGCTACCAGTTTGGCAGGCTGTTCGCCTATGGCGAATATTCCATGATCAGTGCGCCCTCGTTCGACAACTCCGTGCGCAGGTGGTACAACCGGCTACCGCTGGGGTTAGGTTATTCCATTCCGGTGGGCCAACGAGCGGCCTTGAATGCCATGGCACTGTACGATGTGATGTACGACAGGCGCACTTCTGTTTTCCAGTCGCCCTGGATTATTCGGGTGTTCTTCTCTGCGGGCGCTATTTCCTTCTAGGCAGGAAAGGTCACCTGCATTTTGGTGGCCAGTTGCTTTAAGTCTTCTACTACTTTTTCATTCAGCGGAATGCCCTCGCTTCTTCGCAACGCCTCACTTTCTCTCTCCGGGTCGCCCGGAATCACCACGGCCGGTTGCCCTTCTATGTTTTTGGCGCTGCGGAACCGCCTGATCCAGTTATCCATGTGGGTTTTAAATTCAGTCGCGGGGCGGAATGCATCCACCCGCATGGCGCCAAAGAAGTGACCAATGCCTTCGCCCACGGGGTCGGCCGGTGGCGCCAGAAAGCTGACAAAGGGGGGCACCCACGGCCCGTAGTTGGCTCCGCTTAAAACAGCAGAGAAAATATCTACCCACGCTCCGAGGCAGAACCCTTTGTGGCTGCCGTGTTCGCGGTCGCTGCCGAGTGGTATCAACGCTCCACCCTCTTTCAATTCGTGCGGGTTGGTGGAGGGGCTACCGTCTTTCTTTTGAATCCACCCCAGTGGCGCCTCCTGGTTTTTGCGTTGCAGAATTTCCAGTTTACCGTTGGCGGCTGTGGTGGTGGCGAAGTCGGCCACGAAAGCCGGCTCCTCTCCGGCCGGAATGGCCACACAAATGGGGTTGGTGCCCAGCAAACGTTCTACCGAAAAAGTGGGAGCCACCAGCGGGCTGGCGTTGGTCATCGCCATGCCGATCATATCATGTGGCAGCGCCATCATGGCGTGGTGGCCGGCAATGCCAAAGTGGTTGGAGTTCTTTACCGCCACCCAACCCGTGCCACAAGTCTTTGCTTTTTCGATGGCTATCTCCATGGCTTTGGGCGCAACTACCAGGCCCAGGCCCCGGTCGCCATCAACTACAGCCGTGCTGGGCGATTCGTGCACCGTGCGAATGTGGGGTTGTGCGTTGATGCGGCCGGCCTCCCACAGGCGCACATAGCCGCTCAGGCGCGCCACCCCGTGCGAGTCGATGCCACGCAAGTCGGCACCGAGCAACACTTCCGTGGCGCGCACGGCATCTGCAGAAGGGCACCCCATTTTCTTGAAAACAGCCAGTGTAAACGCTGCCAGATCGGCATAGGAAATAGTTTGATCCATAGTTGATTCAACGAAGAATCAAAAGTACCGCATTCGGCAGAATAGAACATTGCCTTTGGTGCATTTGTCTGGATGCCATTTATTTTTCTGAGTTTTGTGGAATCTGTATGTTTTCTGCATCTCCCTGCCAAAATGTTTTAACAATGAAAAAGACCCTGATTGGAATGTGGCTCACCGTGTTGTTGATGACGGCTTACGCCCAACCCGAAAAGCAAATCGATTCGAATATTACGGATGTAACCGTGTTTTTAGCCAAGGCGCAGGTAACGCGGCTGGCGCAGACTTCGTTGCAGCCCGGCAAAACCCATCTGGTGTTCACGGGCCTTACCTCGCTGCTCGACCCGGCCAGCATACAGGTGGCCGCCAAAGGCAATTTTGTGATTCTGGGCATCAACCACCGGCAAAACTTCTTGTCGGAAGTAAATACGCCCAAAGCCCTGCAGGCATTGAAAGATTCGGTGGTGTACTATCAACGGCAGGTGGCAACAGAGCAGAGCCAGAAAGACATTCTGGCTAAAGAAGAACAGATGATTCTCAGCAACCAGAAAGTAGGGGGTGCCAACCAGAACCTTACCGTGGCCGAGTTGAAAGCCATGGCCGATTTCTTCCGCACACGGCTGGGCGAGATAGCTGCTTCAAAAATGAAGGCCGATGAGAAAGTAAAAAAAGCAAACGACCGTGTTGCGCGCCTGCAGCAACAAATAGCCGAGCAAACCGATGTGTACAGACGCAACACCAGCGAAATTGTGGTGAGTGTTTCAGCCGAGGCTGCCACCACCGCTGCCCTCACGCTTCAATATGTTGCCTCGAATGCCGGCTGGAATCCGGTGTACGACCTGCGCGCCAGCAACACGCAATCGCCCGTTCAGCTCAGCTATAAGGCCAACGTATTTCAGGCTACGGGCGAAGAGTGGAAGAACGTGAAGTTGAAACTCTCCACCGCCAACCCGAACGAGAGTGGCCTGAAGCCCGAGTTGCTCACCTGGTACCTCGACTTCTACCAGCCCATCGCTTACAAAGAGTATCGCGGCCGTGAAATGATGAAGATGCAGGCGCCTGCAGCAGCGGCAGAAGAAGTAGCCATGGATGCCGAAGTGACTGCCGAAACCGTGGCCGACTTTGTCAATACGTTGCAAACTACCCTCAACACCGAGTTCGACATCTCCATTCCCTATTCCATTGCCTCTGCCGCCAAACCCACCGTGGTAGATATACGCAACCACAGTTTGAAAGCCGCGTTTGAATATGCCGTGGCACCCAAGCTCGACCCCGATGCCTTCTTGCTGGCCAAAGCCACCGGCTGGGAGGAATTAAGCCTGCTGCCGGGCGAAGCCAACATTTTCTTCGAGGGTACCTTTGTAGGCAAAACGTTCATCGATCCCAACGCCATTCAAGATACGCTTTCTGTATCGATGGGTCGCGACAAGCGAGTGGTGGTGAAGCGCGAGAAGCTGAAAGACCTGACCACCCGCAAACTGATAGGCAGCAGCCAGCGCGAAACCTATGCTTATGAAATCTCGGTGCGCAACACCAAAGCCGAGGCGGTAAAGATTTCGGTGGAAGACCAGGTGCCTGTTTCGATGCAGTCGCAGATTGAGGTAACCACCGTGGATGCCGGTGGCGCCAAGGTAGATACCACCACAGGCAAGCTTACCTGGGTGCTGACATTGGCCCCCAACGAAACGCGCAAGGTGGTATACAAGTACGAGGTGAAGTATCCCAAAGACAAGCGCGTAAGCGGCCTCTGACGAACAGCCAAAGCGCGCGAGTAACTATAGTACCCAAAAATGCGAAAGCCCCTGCCAGCAATGGAGGGGCTTTTCTCGTTGATGCAGTTCTTGAACGCAGTGAGAGACCTGTGACTGCTTCGCAATGCATCCAGCTATTGCTTCGTTTTTGCGCCTTCCATGTGCACTGCATTCTTTACGGAGATTCCCCAGCCTACGTCAAGACTTCGGCAGGCGGGTCAGTCGATTGGGATTTTCTGCTTCGATTGATAAACTGTTCCCCCTCCCTCGGAAACTCGGTGCGGCTAGAGGAAATCAAAGTATAAATTTTGGATCGAGCCTTCTCTCCCAGTGGTGACAAGAGGGCCTTCGGATTTCGCGGACCCAGCGGGGGCTGTGGGTGAGAAAAGACGCAGCCCGGGTTGTCACCACGAGGCCTCGCGGCCATGAGCGAAAAGCGTTATAGGTACGCGTGCGTTTTCAGGTTCAGATGAGAGAAGGTGACTACTTCGAAATCCATCCAGCTATTACTTCATTCCTGCAAACTTCCTAAGGCTTTGCTTTCTATACGGAGATTCCCCTGCCTACGTCAAGACTTCGGCAGGC
>JBMOLS010000022.1:46989-96025 GCA_049324055.1 Bacteroidota bacterium
TTCAGGTTCAGATGAGAGAAGGTGACTACTTCGAAATCCATCCAGCTATTACTTCATTCCTGCAAACTTCCTAAGGCTTTGCTTTCTATACGGAGATTCCCCTGCCTACGTCAAGACTTCGGCAGGCAGGTCGGTCGATTGGGATTTCCCGCTTCGATTGATAAACTGTTCCCCCTCCCTCGTAAACTCGGTGCGGCTAGAGGAAATCAAAGTATAAATTTTGGATCGAGCCTTCTCTCCCAGTGGTGACAAGAGGGCCTTCGGATTTTCGCGGTCCCAGCGGGGGCTGTGGGTGAGAAAAGACGCAGCCCGGGTTGTCACCACGAGGCCTCGCGGCCATGAGCGAAAAGCGTTATAGGTACGCGTGCGTTTTCAGGTTCAGATGAGAGAAGGTGACTACTTCGAAATCCATCCAGCTATTACTTCATTCCTGCAAACTTCCTAAGGCTTTGCTTTCTATACGGAGATTCCCCTGCCTACGTCAAGACTTCGGCAGGCGGGTCAGTCGATTGGGATTTTCTGCTTCGATTGACAAACTGTTCCCCCTCCCTCGTAAACTCGGTGCGGCTAGAGATAATTGGGTGTGGTTTAAACTGCCTACTGCTTACTGCAAACTGCCTACTCGACCAAATACCAACTACCAACCACCCCCCACCAACACCCCTTCCTTCAACGACCAGGTAGACACGCGTATGTCCTCAAAGCCGTGGTTCGAAAGCAGAAAGTCAATCAGGCAGCAGGCCACCACAATCATATCTACCCGCAACTCAATCATACCGGGTATCTGCAGGCGCTGGGCGCGGTTTTTCCGCAGCAACTCTTCGTAGATGGGGCCAAAGGCATGTTTCGAGAATGGTGTCTCGCGGTCGTCCAGCCGGTAAGGCAACCCGTTGCGGTAGCAGTAGATTTCACTCAGCGTATCGAACGTGCCCGAAGAGCCCACCAGCGTGCGCGGTTGGTGCAGGCGCAACTGTGCCAACACAGGTTCCATTTTTTCCGCCAGGTAGATTTTCAGTGCCTCCACTTCCGAAGACCAGATGGGGTCGTGCTGTTGAAACATCTCCAGCAGCCGCTGGCCACCTATCTCCAGGCTCGCCCGCCACAGGGCGTGTTTCTGGTTGCCGATGATAAACTCCACGCTGCCCCCACCAATGTCGACCACCAGCGCGGGGGCCTCGCCCCAGGGCACGGCTGCCGCCACCCCTTTGTATATGAGGTCTGCTTCCTCTTCTCCAGAAATAATGCGGGGTACGATGCCCGTCTCCTGTTCGATTTGGCGCACCACCTCGCTGCCATTGCGCGCGTTGCGCAAGGCGCTGGTGCCAATGGCCAGCACCAGGTCGGTTTGCCACGCATCGATGGTGGCTTTGAACTTCTGTAAGGTGGCCAGGGCGCGCGCCACGCCAGCCTCGGTAATCAGCCCGTTGTTAATGCCGCCCATCCCAATCTTCACGGCTTCGCGTTCGCGCACCAGCGTGCGGAACCCCTCTGCCGCGGGTTCGGCAATCAGCAGGTGAAAAGTATTGGTACCCAAATCAATAACGGCTATTCTCTTGTTCATGCGCAGGTTCAAAGCGGCCGAATATACCCGGTTCGCAACAAACAATAACTATATTTGAACCCCAACCAAGTGTTATGACGAAACGGAAAATCAACTCGGAGATATTGCAACAGAAGTTTGACGAACTGCACCGCAAAAACGAAGAGGCGCTGCTGGGCGGTGGCGAAAAAAGAATTGAGCAGCAACATGCCAAGGGCAAACTGACTGCCCGCGAGCGGGTGCTGCTGTTGCTCGATGAGGGATCGTTCGAGGAGTTGGGCAAATTTGTGATGCATCGCGGCAAAGATTTCGGCCTCGACAAAGAATATTACCTGGGCGATGGCGTGGTAACGGGCTACGGCACCATTCACGGCCGGTTGGTGTATGTGTTCTCGCAAGACTTCACCGTGTTCGGTGGCTCCCTGTCTGAAACGCATGCCGAAAAGATTGTGAAGGTGATGGAACTGGCCATGAAGAATGGCGCACCCGTAATTGGCCTGAACGACTCGGGCGGGGCGCGCATACAAGAGGGTGTGGTGTCGCTGGGTGGCTATGCCGATATTTTCTATCGCAACGTAATGGCCTCGGGCGTGGTGCCCCAGATATCTGCCATCATGGGCCCCTGTGCCGGTGGGGCCGTGTATTCCCCCGCCATGACGGACTTTATCTTCATGGTGGAGAATACCTCCTTCATGTTTGTTACCGGGCCCAACGTGGTGAAAACGGTTACCCACGAAAATGTAACGGCCGAAGAACTGGGCGGTGCCAACACGCACAGCACTAAGAGCGGGGTTACCCACTTTGCCTGCGCCAACGAAGTGGAGTGCATCAACCAGATCAAACAACTGTTCAGCTACATACCCCAGAACTGCGAAGACGATGCCCCGCGGTTGCCCTACACTCCGGGCAACGAAGTGCGCCCGGGCTTAAATGATATTGTGCCGCCCAACCCTAACCAACCGTACGACATGCGCGAGGTGATTGCGGGCGTGGTAGACGGGGGTTCTTTCTTTGAAGTGCATAAAAATTTTGCCGAAAACATTGTGGTGGGCTTTGCGCGATTGGCGGGCCGTAGCATCGGCATTGTGGGCAACCAGCCTGCTGCCCTGGCGGGCGTTTTAGATATTGACGCCAGCGTGAAGGGCGCGCGCTTTGTGCGCTTCTGCGACTGCTTCAACATACCGCTGCTGGTGCTGGAAGACGTGCCCGGCTTTTTGCCCGGCACCGACCAGGAGTGGAATGCCATCATCACCAACGGAGCCAAGTTGCTCTATGCCTTTTCGGAGGCCACCGTGCCCCGCGTAACGGTGATTACCCGCAAAGCCTATGGCGGTGCCTACGATGTGATGAACAGCAAACACATCGGTGCCGACCTGAACTATGCGTGGCCCACAGCCGAGATTGCCGTGATGGGTGCCAAAGGTGCTGCCGAGATCATCTTCAAGAAAGAAATTGGCGAAGCGGCCGACCCCGTTGCCAAGCTGAACGAGAAAGTGGACGAATACACCCGCAAGTTTGCCAACCCCTACCGGGCGGCCCACCGCGGCTACATTGACGAGGTGATCTACCCCGACCAAACGCGCGAGAAGCTGATACGGGCCTTCCAGATGCTGGAAAACAAAGTGGCCAAGTTGCCCAAAAAGAAGCACGGCAACATACCGCTCTAAGGGCTTGACTTTAGCCGTAAATCTTCAAACATTGAACCTGAAACCTGTACGCGGATTTTGAACACGTTTAACATTGAACCTCTATGGATAAGAAGAGCAAAAAATTCCTTTTCGATTACCTCAACAATGCATCGCCTACCGGCTTTGAATACACCGGCCAGCAAATCTGGCTGGACTACATCAAACCCTACATTGATGACTACATGGTGGATGTGTACGGTACGGCCGTGGGCGTTATAAACCCCAAGGCACAGTATAAGGTGGTGATTGAAGCCCATGCCGATGAGATTTCGTGGTTTGTAAACTACATCACCGAAGAAGGCTACATCTACGTGCGCAGAAACGGTGGCTCCGACCACCAGATTGCTCCCTCCATGCGGGTGAACATTCACACCGAAAAAGGGATCGTAAAAGGCGTCTTCGGGTGGCCCGCCATCCACGTGCGCGATGCTGCCAAAGAAGAGGCCCCCTCGCTGAAGAACATCTTTATAGACATCGGAGCCGAGTCGAAGAAAGAGGTGGAAGCCATGGGCGTGCACGTAGGCTGCGTCATCACCTTCGAAGACGAGCTGATGGAACTCCATAAAAATTACCTCGTAGGGCGCGCCCTCGACAACCGCATGGGTGGTTTTATGATTGCCGAAGTGGCCCGCAGGCTTAGCGAGAACAAAAAGAAACTTCCTTTCTGTCTATATATAGTGAATGCCGTGCAGGAAGAGATCGGGTTGCGTGGGGCGGAAATGATTTCCCGCAGGCTGAAGCCCGACCTGGCCATCTGCACCGATGTTACGCACGACACGCAGAGCCCCATGTATAATAAAAAGGAGAGCGGTAACCTGAAGTGCGGCCTAGGCCCCACCCTGTGCTATGGCCCTGCCGTGCAAAACAATGTGCTCAAAATGATCATAGAGGTGGCCCAGAAGAAGAAAATACCCTTCCAGCGCCAGGCTGTGTCGCGCTCCACAGGTACCGACACCGACTCTTTTGCATATTCTGCCGAAGGGGTGGCGTCTGCCCTCATTTCCCTACCTCTGAAATATATGCATACCACCGTGGAAACGGTGCACAAAGAAGATGTGGAAAACGTGATAAACCTGATCTACGAAGTGTTATTGCACGTAAAACCAGGTACGGATTTCCGCTATATCCGTTAGAAAATCAATAAATCTTACATTAGAAAGTTACCGGACAAGGTAGGTTTCCCCGCGCTGTGGGGGTGGCCTACCTTTGTGTCAACAAAACCCAAAAAAGAAAGACACATGAAAACTTTGAAAGCTTTAGTGGTAGCAGCCCTGGTTGTGGTGAGTGGCACCACCTTCGCACAGGATCGTCCGATGCACGAAGTATACTCGATGATGGTGTTCAATTTCATTAAGTATGTACAGTGGCCTGACCATGATAAGGCGGGAGAATTTGTAATTGGTGTGATTGGTAATAACGAAATGTACAACACACTCAACACCTGGTATGGTGGTAAACCCAAGGGCGGCAAGACGTATGTAATTAAGAAATTTAACTCTGCTGCCGAAGTTTCCGATTGCCATGTGGTGTATATCGATAAATCGAAAAGTGGTGAGTTTGAAACAGTGAAGAGCAAAGTGAGTGGTAAAGGCACTTTGGTGGTAACAGATAAGAATGGTTTGGGCGAGAAGGGTAGCTGCATCAACTTCAAGACAGTGAACGATAAGTTGCGCTTTGAATTGAACCAGCAGGCCATTGAAGCCTCTAACCTGAAGGTTTCAGGTGCGCTGTCCTCGATGGCAATTCTGATTTGATGGGTTTGTTTGCGAAAAAGCCTGCCCCGACTTGTCGGGGCGGGGTTTTTCTGCATAACCAAAAGGCATTAACTTTGAACAGAACCCCTTAAAACTGTTAGTCCTATGAAAAAGTTATTTGTTGGTGTGCTCGCCTTTTTTGCCCTTTTTGTTGCCCATGGGCAGCAGGAGAAACCGATGCACGAAATCCACGCTGCCATGCTCTTCAACTTCGTGAAGTACATACAGTGGCCCAATGAAGCCGAGGGTGGTGAGTTTGTATTGGGCGTAATGGGCGATGAAGATGTATTCAATACCCTCAAAACCTGGTACGATGGCAAGCCCAAGGGTGCCAAAAAATATGTGGTAAAGAAGTTGGCCGCTGCCAGCGATGCCTCCGGATGTTCAGTAGTTTACCTCGGCAAGAGCAAAAACCGCGAATTCGATAATATTAAGTTGGCCACCGAAGGCAAGCCTGTGCTTACCATTACCGACAGCTCTAACCTGGGCCAGAAAGGCAGCCACATCAACTTTAAAGTGATTGATGGCAAGCTGAAATTTGAACTGAACCAGGCTTCGGTAACCAGCTCGAACCTGAAGGTGTCGAGCCAGTTGGCCAGCATGGCCATTACCATCTGATCGGAATATTTAACACTAAAGCCTATACGTTCTACTGGTTCGTTTTTACCGCGGGAAGGATTTTTAACAGGGAAGGAAAAGTAAAAAACGATGTTCAAGACAGAGAACCTGCTGGAGGAACTCTTCGCGAGTCCCAAAAGCATTGTGTTGGTAACGGAAGAGAACTACATCATCCGCTATGCCTCACTTACCGTAGAAACCATTTTTGGCATCAAACCATTTAGCCTACTGGGCAAAAATGCGTTTGATTTTGTGCCTGGCAACCAGCGGCAGCAGTGGGAGGATTGCCTGCAGCAGTCTAACCACAATGGCCAGAGCGAAATAACTTTGCGCGCAGCAGATGGCTCGGAGCGGCATTTCGATGTGTCCGTTACCAACCACACCAGCAACCAGCAGATCAAAGGGTTGGTGGTGCTCATGCACGATATAACCCAGCGCAAAGCCGACCTGCAAAAACTCGAATCGGTCAACCACCACCTCGATCATTTCATTTTCAAAACCACCCACGATTTGCGTGCCCCGCTGCATTCGGCTTTGGGTTTACTTAATCTAGCCGAAAAGGCGGATGAGGCAGAAAAACAGCGCTTCATGGTGCTGGTAAAAGAAAGCCTGCAACAACTGGATGCCGTGATAGAAGAAGTGAACGCGTTCTATAAGAACGAGAAACTGGCCATTCAACGCGAGCGCATCAACCTGAAGGGCCTGATCGAACGCGAACTGGCCCGCATTAGCAACCTGCCCGATGCCTCCAACATACGCGTAGACCTGAGTGTGGATGAAGAAGCTCCGTTGTATTCAGATCCCATCCGCATCACCACCATTGTAGCCAACATTCTTTCCAACGCCATTAAATACAGCGATCGAAGCAAGAGCCACAGCTACATTTTGGTGGCTGCCCGCGTATTTGCCGACCAACTCTTCATTAGCATTGAAGACAACGGCATAGGCATTGAAGAAAAGTACCAGCAGAAAGTGTTCGACATGTTCTTCCGGGCCAACGACCAGAAGAAGGGCACGGGCCTGGGGCTCTACATTGTAAAAGATACGGTGGAGCGCCTGGGTGGTAAAATCATTCTTCAATCCAAGCCGGGCGTTGGCACCACGTTTACCGTTACCTTACCCAACTGGGTGGAGGAAGTGGTTCTTCAATAACCCTTATCTTGCAGGTGTGGAACCTGCCGTTTTTTTCGATCAACTTCACTGCCGCGTTGAAGTGGTGCAGCCCGTAAAGCGAATTGTATCGCTCGTTCCCTCGCAAACAGAGTTGCTTTTTGATCTGGGGTTGGCTTCGCGCATCGCGGGCGTAACCCGTTTCTGCGTTCATCCAAGGGAAGCCAGGGGAACAAAGGCCAACGTGGGCGGCACCAAAAAATTCGATTTCACGCAGATAGACCGCCTGCAACCCGACCTTATTATTGGTAACAAAGAAGAAAATTATAGCGAAGGCATCGAAACGCTGCGGCAGCGCTACCCCGTTTGGATGAGTGATATTTACAGTCTGGAAGATGCAACGGCCATGATGGAGCAGATAGGCTTGCTTACCGGCACACTGGACACCGCCCAACAATTGATTGCTGGTATAAACCGGGCTTTCGCCCACCTTGCGCCCAGTCCACCGGCCACCGTGCTGTACCTGATTTGGCGCGAGCCCTGGATGGCAGCCGCGAAAAATACGTTTATCGATGCCATGCTTACCAGACTCGGCCTGTTGAATGTGCTGGCACACGAAGTGCGTTACCCGGAGCTATCGGTGGAGGTGATGCGCGCACTGCGTCCGGATTGGGTTTTCCTTTCCTCCGAACCTTATCCCTTCAGCCAGAAACATGAGCCCGCACTGCGTGACCTCTTTCCGGAAAGCAAAATACTGCTGGTGGACGGAGAAATGTTTTCGTGGTATGGTAGCCGCCTGCTGCAGGCACCCGCCTATTTCCAGTCGCTACCGCTGCGTTAAGGTAAATCCTAAGCTGGCCACATCTTTCCAGTAGGTCGGGTACGATTTGTTGACCACCTCCGGATCGTGAATGTCTACGTTCATCAAAGTGGCCAATGGTGCCAGGCCCATGGCCATGCGGTGGTCGTGGTAGGTTTCAACGGTGATCTGCGCGGGCAGTGCCCCTTGTGCGGGCGTTAGCACCCACGTACCGGTGGTAGGTTCGGTAATGTGCGCACCCAGTTTGCCCAACTCTTGCTGCAGCGCATAGATGCGGTCGGTTTCCTTGATGCGCAAACTCTCTAATCCCGTAAAGGTGCCTTTGATGCCTTTGGCTGCGCATACGGGCAAAACCGTTTGGGCCAGGTCTGGGCATTGGGCAAAATCCCACTGCACAGAAGTAGCCGCGGCTTTCTTGCTGAGGAGTGCGCCTTCATCATTGAACACTGTATGCACACCCAATTGGTCCATAATCGTTACAATGGCGCGGTCGCCTTGCAGCGATTCATCCACCACCGCCTTCACCTGAATGGATGCTTCCTTCGCCAGCGCAGTAAATCCGTACCAATAACTCGCGCCCGACCAGTCGCCCTCTACAGCATAGGGTTTGGCTTTGTAGCTACCGGCCGGCACCTCAATGGTGTGGCCATCGAAATGGCATTGGCCACCGAAGTGGCGCATGAGCGCGGCTGTCATTTCAATGTAGGGGCGGCTCCCGATTTTGCCGGTAAGCACAATGGTGAGCCCATTGGGCAAGGTGGGCGCCACCATCATTAAAGAAGAAATGTACTGGCTGCTTACGTGGCCGGGCATTTCGATGGAGGCGGTTAGCTGCTGGCCAAAGCCTTTCAATGCCAGTGGCGGGTAGCCCTCCTTTTCCAGGTAGTCGATGTGGGCGCCCAATTTGCGCAGGGCATCTACCAGCAAACCGATGGGCCGTTGCTTCATGCGCGGGGCACCCGTCATTATTTTTTCTACACCGCGGGTGGCAAAGTAGCCCGTAAGGAAACGCATGGTGGTGCCAGCGTCCATCACATCGATGGTTTGTTCGCTGCTGCCGATGAGCTTTTGCATCAGCACCGTGTCGCGGGCGGACGAGAGGTTACTAACGACCGGTTGGTTGCCGGCCAGTGCCTGCAACACCAGGGCGCGGTTGCTTAAACTTTTGGATGAAGGAAGGTTTTCGATGGTTCCTTCAACGGTAGCCTTTCTATTGATGCTGATTACCGACACGCGAAATTGATTTTGGGTTGGAAAGTAATGATAAATGCAAATTTATTTGCCGCGGGCTGAAACAAATTGATTTATTTTGTAGTTAATAATATCAATGAGCGCAACACGTAAAATAGCTATTGGGTTAGGACTTGCCGGAGGTGCGCTTCTGGCTGCCTGGTTGTTAACCGGAAGCCGGAAGAAGAAGACCAAAGACTTTGTGGTGAAAAACGCCCAGAGCCTGAAGCAAGTGCTGAAAAGAGAACCAGTTGAAAAAACAGACGATTCGGACGTACACTACGTTTAATGCCGGTCGAAAATTTTCAATGCAGCAACCACCTCTTTTTCGCTAACCGCCACATCCCACACGGCACTGCCCAAACCTTTTGGTAGTGCCATCAACACTTCATTGCCTTTATTTTTCTTGTCTTGCTTCATCACCTCCCAAACCTGGGCGGCCGGGGGCATTGCCACCTTGTCGTAAATGCTCCAGACAAAGGTTTCCAACTCTTCTACCTCGCTTACGCTGAGCAGGCTCTTCGCGGCAGCGATGTGGGCTTCTGCCACCATACCCAGCGCGATGGCCTCGCCATGAAAAAGGCGTTGCGCGGTAAGCAACGAAAGGCTTTCAATGGCATGGCCCACCGTATGGCCGAAATTCAAAATCTTGCGTTCGCCTTTCTCTTTCGGGTCGCGTTGGGTAACGCCCTCTTTAAAAGACACCGAGTGGGCAATGAGGTCTTTCCAATGTTGATTGGCCAGCGGCTTGTGCCTGATTTCGTTCCATTTTTGCTGGTCTGAAATAAGGCAGTGTTTGATTACTTCGGCAAAGCCCGACCTTAACTCGCGGGCCGGCAAAGTTGCCAGAAAAGCCGGACTGATGAGCGTGGCCGTGGGCAACTGAAAAACACCGATATGGTTTTTTAGCCCTTCGAAATCGATACCCAGCTTGCCACCCACGCTGGCATCCACCTGTGCCAGCAGCGTAGTGGGCATCAGCACAAAGTCGATGCCTCGCTTATAGGTGGCCGCGCAAAATCCGCCCAGGTCGCCCAGCACCCCGCCCCCCAGCACCAGCACAAGCGCGTGGCGGTCGAACTGAAGTTGGGTAAGCGCATGCCATACTTCCGTGCAGGTTTGCAGGTTCTTCGCTTCTTCTCCGGGTGCCACCGTTATCAGATGATGAGGAGGGAGCCATTCCTTCACCAGCGGATAGCAGTGTTGTTGCGTGTTGCTGTCGGTCAGTACCGCCACCTGCGTATACCGGTTTTCGCGGAAGAAGGCCTGCAGCAACGCCTCGGGGAGATCGTGGATGTGAACAGAGCCGGGTAGTGAGGTAGGCATGAGGTAATTACGTTCGGGCAAAATAAACCAATATTTTAGAAGGCCTTATACACAAATATGAAGAACGCGCCTGCCTGCTATATTTGTGCGCGAATTTCAAACGATGGAAATAGTACCCAAAGTGCATTTTGACGATACGGCCACCGCCTTTTCGTACAAAACAGACCAGCAACTAAAGAAAGCCCATTTCATATTCTCGCTGGTCAATCATCCGTGGGTGTCGGCCGTGGCTACCGGGGCTGCGCGCCTGGCTTTGGCCTTGGGTCTGCCCGTAAAGGGCCTGATCCGCGCCACCGTGTTCGAACATTTTTGCGGGGGCGAAACCATCGCGCAAAGCGAAAAGACCATTCAGACCCTGAGCAAATTTCATGTAGGCACCATACTGGATTATTCAGTAGAAGGAGAAAAGTCGGAAGCGGGCTTCGATGCCTCTTGCGAGGAAATACTGCGAACGCTGGACCGCTCGCGCGGCCACCAGTCTATTCCCTTTTGTGTATTTAAAATGACTGGCATGGCAGACGCTGCCCTGCTGGAAAAAATTCAGGCCAAAGGCACACTCAATGAGGATGAGAAGACACGGTTTCAGCACGTACGCGACCGCGTGGAGAAAATCTGTGCCCGTGCTGCCAGTTACGATGTGCCCATTCTGATTGACGCGGAGGAGACCTGGATTCAAAACCCCATCGATCAGTTGGCCACTGAGATGATGCGCAAATTCAATACGAAGAAGGCTATCGTTTTTACTACGATTCAGTTTTACCGCACCGATGGCTTAGCCAAATTGAAAGAAGCCTACCACGATGCCACCATGCACAACTACTTTTTGGGTGTGAAGATGGTGCGCGGGGCCTACATGGAAAAGGAGCGCGAGCGGGCTGAAAAGATGGGCTACGCAAGCCCCATCCACCCCACCAAAGAGGCTACAGACGAGTGCTTTAACAAAGGCTTGGCGTTCTGCCTCGACAATAAACAACGTATAACGGTGATGTGCGGATCGCACAACGAATACAGCAATCAATACCTGTCTGTACTGATGGATAAACACGGCCTTGCCAATAACGATGGGCGCGTGTGGTTTGCACAGTTGTTGGGGATGAGCGACAATATTTCTTTTAACCTGGCTAAGGAAGGATACAACGTGGCCAAGTATGTGCCCTACGGGCCGGTGGAGGCCGTGATGCCTTACCTGATCAGGCGGGCGCACGAGAATACCTCGGTGACCGGTCAGAGTAGCCGCGAATTGGGAATGATTCGGAAGGAGTTGAGAAGGAGGAAAGGCAAGTAGGGTGTACACAAAGTTTCTTACCTTTAAGGTGTTGTTCGAGCCTCATGAAAAGAGATGAAATAGTAGCGTATTTGAAACTGCGGAAGCCGGAATTCCAGCAACGTTACCATGTTACAAAGTTGGCGTTGTTTGGCTCCTACGCAAGAAATGAGCAGCATCCTGCCAGCGATATAGATATTCTTGTAGAGTTAAGTCCCGTAATTGAAGACTTATTTTCGGTAAAGGAAGAAATCCGAAAAGAACTAAAAGACAAGTTCAAAAAGAACATCGACATCTGCCGAGAGAAATACCTGAAATCTTACTATAGGGATGTGGTGCTGAAAGACGCGGTCTATGTCTGAAAAAGACCGGGCAAACCTGGCGGCTCTCGTTGAATCAGTCGAAAAAATCAAAACCTTTATTGCCGCAATTGGTTCTGCAGACGCGTTTTATCAAGATGAAAAAACATTTGATGCCGTTCTAATGAATTTTGTGATCATCGGTGAAACGGCCGGGAAACTAACAACCGTAGTGAAAGAAAAGATTAAGTCCTTCAGAAATCTGGTGGCTCACAATTATTTTGGCGTAGATGCGGAAGAAGTTTGGCAGATTATTCACCGTGATTTACCCGATTTACTGCTTTATTTGAAACAGAAATAAAACCATACTACTACCATTTTGTAACTACGTTATGCAATTCAGCGAACAGGAACTTTTGCGAAGGGAAAAATTGAATGAGCTCAGAAAGCTGGGTGTGGATCCTTATCCCGCTCCGCTTTTCCCGATTACTCACTATTCTGAAGAGGTGAAGGCAGGCTTTACCGAAGCCACCAAAGATCAGTTTACCAACCTCTCGATGGCGGGCCGCATCATGAGCCTGAACGACAAGGGCAAAGTGCTGTTCATCAAAATCCAAGATGCCAAAGGGGTGATACAACTGTATGTGCGCAGAGACGATGTATGCCCCGGGGAAGACAAGACCTATTTTGACCAGGTGATCAAACACCTGATTGATTTAGGGGATATCATTGGTGTGAAAGGTTTTGCCTTCATTACCAAGACCGGTGAAACCACCATCCACGTGCAGGAGTTTACATTGCTCAGCAAATCGTTGAAGCCATTGCCTGTGGTGAAGCGCGATGAAGAGGGGCATGTTTTTGATGCCGTTACCGATCCGGAGTTCCGCTACCGCCAACGTTATGCCGACCTGATCATCAACCCGCAAGTGAAGGAAACTTTTGTGAAGCGCACCCGGATGGTGAACTCCATCCGCGAGTTTTTGAATGCGCAAGGTGCGCTGGAGGTTGAAACACCCGTGCTGCAAAGCATTCCGGGCGGGGCCACGGCCAGGCCTTTTGTTACTCACCACAACGCATTGGATGTACCTTTCTACCTGCGCATAGCCAACGAGTTGTATCTAAAGCGCCTCATTGTGGGCGGTTTCGACTGGGTGTACGAGTTCAGCCGCGACTTCCGCAACGAAGGCATGGACCGCACACACAACCCGGAGTTTACCATTCTGGAGTTTTACGTGGCCTATAAGGATTATTTCTGGATGATGGAAACAACGGAGAAGCTACTGGAAAAAGCTGCGGTGGATGTGAACGGCACCACCGAAGCCACCGTGGGCGACCGGGTTATCAATTTCAAAGCGCCCTTTAAGCGCATCAGCATTTACGATTCCATTAAAGAACATACCGGCATCGACATTAGCCAGATGGATGAAGCGGGCCTGCGCGAGGTGTGCAAAAAGCTGGGCATACACGTGGAGCCCTCTATGGGTAAAGGGAAACTGATAGATGAAATTTTTGGCGAAAAGTGTGAACACCATTACGTACAGCCTACCTTCATCATCGATTATCCGGTGGAGATGAGCCCGTTAACAAAGAAGCACCGTTCCAAGCCCGGCCTGGTGGAGCGCTTCGAGTTGATTGCCAACGGCAAAGAGATAGCCAATTCCTACACAGAGCTGAACGACCCTGTAGACCAACGCGAACGCTTTGAAGAACAGGTACGGTTGATGGAACGGGGAGATGATGAGGCCATGTACATCGATCATGACTTCCTTCGGGCATTGGAGTATGGCATGCCGCCTACGGCAGGTATCGGGTTTGGTATCGACCGCATTGCCATGCTGCTCACCAATTCGCCATCCATTCAGGATGTGCTTTTCTTCCCGCAGATGCGGCCTGAGAAGTTTGATTAAAAATTGTCGAAGAAACTGCGTGTGCGATCGAGTTTCAGGTCGCGCAGCATACCCGACTTCACCCCGATGGTAAAGTTGTAAGATTGGAAGCGCCCGAAAGGCACCCAGTTTACACTCACCTGCCAGCAGTGCAGGTCGCGCCTGATGCCCAGGTTGCTCTGGGTAAACTGCTTGCTTTCAAAATCGAAGCCGGAGTTGAAGTCCACCTTCCATTTTTCGGTGAGCGACAGGTCGCCATTGAAGCGGATGGCCTGCGTAACGGTTGCCTTTTGGTAGCCCGTTTTGCGATAGTCGAGGTTATAGCTGATGCGCAGGTTCCAGGGAATAGAGAAATCTACATACGCATCGGGGTTGTTGAGCAGGAACTGCTTGTCTGACTCTGAGATGCCTTCTGCTTTTGCAATCTTATCACGCGTGCTATTGTCTTTGTCGCGGCCTTTAGGGCTCAGGTTGGTACTGAAGGCAAAGTTGGCGGAAGCAATCTGGCCCAGGCTTCGTTTGTCTTTCCATACGTACCGATCTATCCTGCGCTGCTTCACAACAGACCCCTCATCAATGGATTCCAATTGGTATTGGTAAGGATCTATGGTGGCCCCAAAGTTCAGGTTTATTTTGTCGTTCAGCACGTTGGTGTTGGCGGAGAGGCCAATATTGGCAAGCTTGAAAGAATCGGCCGCCAGGTTGTAGCTGGAGCCTATCGACAGTGAATTAAACAGCGAGACCTTCCGGTCAACGGTGTCTCTCTTGCCGCGCACTTTCATTTCCAGGTTGTTGCCCAGGTTAAAGCCCAGCGAACTGCTTCTGCCTTGCCTGGCTGCCCCATACGCAAAGCCCTGGTGCCGCGATATAAGTCGGGGGCGGTTGTCTTTTCCGATGAACGTTTGGTAGTAGTCGTATTTAGGGTCGGCAAAATCCGGTTGAAAGGAGTAGCTTACATTGGGGTTAATGATGTGGCGTATGGCGCGTACCCGGCTCTCCTTATTTTTTGATACCCACGTGCCGTAAATACGTGTGTTCATGCTTACGCCCCCGTTGTAAGTGCCCACCCGGTTGAAGCCGTTAATGGTATCCTTCACCACCAGGTTGGTGCTGTCTGCGTTCCATTTCCAATCCAGTTTTTCAAAATACCAAAGCTCATCGTACGACAGGTTGGGGCTAACGGTGAAAAACTTCAGCAGCTTAACAGAAGTGGCCAATGGAATATTGTGACGTACGCCTTTCTTGGAGTTTCGGAAGAACGTAGGCAGCGTCTCGAAGTTAAAGGGGGCAATACTATCGCGTTGTGCCTCAGGTGTAAGGCGTCCCAGGTTGTTGGTAATGGCATTGGTACCGTTGGATGTTAACCGCAGGGATATGTTCTCCAGGAATTCGCTGTTCGAATTTTTGAACGGGTAGATGTTGTTCATGTTGAAACTTACATCGGGCATGGGCAGGTCTACCTGTTTGGTTTGCAGGTCTTGATTGTGGCGCAGGTTAATACCGGCATTGAAAGGTGTGCCTGCAAATGTTTTGGAGTAAGAAACATTCGAACTCAGCTTACGCGTGGTATTGTCGAGGCGCATGGTGGCCGGGTTGGCATTTACACCCAGGTAATTGTTGTTGTTGAAGCTGGAAGTGGCAGCATTAACAGAAGCCGAAAAACGACCCGTGCCCCTGGTTTGGGGGCTATGGCTCCACGTAAGGCGGAAGTCGCGGCTCCGGCTGTTGTCTTCAATATTTTGCGAAAGGCGGTTGTTGGTAAAGTTGAAGTTGAAGTTGCCCGTGTAAGCGTAGCGCTTGTTGTAGGGCATCGCAATTTGTACGCCATTGGAACCTTTGGTGTACAAATCGGTGGTGATGGCCAACTTCATGTATTCGCTGATGTCGAAAAAATAGCCGCCCCCACGCAGAAAGAAACCCCGTTGTCTTTCTTCGCCATAGGTGGGAAACAGAATGCCCGAAGCGCTTTTTTTGGGCGCAGGAAAAATACCGAAAGCAAAGGCCAGCGGTGTGGGCACATCGTTAAACTCCATATAAAACGGACCCGATACGATCTTGTCGCCCGGAATGGCCTTGGACTTGGTGGAGATGATGCGGAAGTGCGGGTGGGCCAGGTTGCAGGTAGTATAGGCGTTGCCGATGCTGAACAGTTCGTTCTTATCGTTCTTAAAAACGGTTTCGCCATGCAAAAAACCATCGCCTTGCTGCGTTACCACTTCCGATATCTTGGCGCGCTTGGTCTTGAAGTTGTAAACCATGTCGCGTGTTTCGTAAACCTCGGCACCGTTTTTAAAGATGGGGAAGCCCTCCCTTCGCCCGGTGGAATCAAGTTTGCCATTGGCCGAGATGGTGTTCTGCTCGTAGTCGATGATGATCTCATCGGCTTCCAGTTCTATTTCTCCGTACTTGATTTTGGCCTGGCCGTAGAGGCGCACAATCTTGCGGTCGAGGCTGGAGTTGATGGAATCGCGGGCTGAATAGATGATGGTGGTCTCAATGTCGCCCTTCTTGGCTTGCTTTACCGAATCCTGGTTTACATTTAAGGTATCGTTTTTGATGGTAAGCGAGTCGGGGGGGAGGGGATTCAGCGTATCGGCAACTACCGGCAGGGTAGTTGGTGCGGTAAGCGTTCGTTCTACCTGGGCCGCCAGAGGGCCCGCCAATCCCATCACAACAAAAAAAAGCAGAATGAAACGCACCCGCATCCGAACGTCTTCCGATTTGATTATCAGTAGTTTAGCATGTTGTAAAAAATTCACAACTTTGCGCAAAGGTATTGCAAATACTTTACACATCGCCACGCTTGTGAGGATTATGGGATTTAAGTTCTTGGTAATAGCAATAACCCTGCTAAGTTTTCCGTCTACAGCACAGAAAGTTGAAAACAAAATCAAGACGGTGGTCATCGATCCCGGCCACGGAGGGTTTCAGCCCGGCACCATGAGCAAAAACTCGAAAGAAAAAGACATTACCCTGAAGGTTGGCTTGAAGGTGGGCAAATACATTTCCGACAACCTGCCCGATGTGAAGGTATTGTACACCCGAACCAAAGACGTGGCGGTAGGGCTCGACCAGCGCGCCAAACTGGCCAACGATAACCAAGCCGATGTGTTTATTTCTATCCACGTAAACTCTTTGCCAGCTTCCGTTCCGCACGAAAGAAAGCAGGCCATTTACGGCACCGAAACCTATGTAATGGGGCTGCACGTAAGCGAGGCCAACTTCGAAGTGGCCAAACGCGAAAACTCGGTTATTCTGTTGGAAGAAAATTACCAGGAAAAATATTCGGGCTTCGACCCCAGCTCGCCCGAGTCCTACATCCTGTTTAGCTTGAACCAATCGGCCACCCAGGAGCAAAGCCTGCTGTTGGCCAGCAAAATTGAAGAACAATTTAAAACCCGGGCTGGCCGCAAAAGCAAAGGGGTGAAACAGGCCGGTTTTATGGTGTTGTGGATGACGGCCATGCCTAGTGTATTGGTAGAGATTGGCTACCTTTCGAATGAAAAAGAAGAGCGCGAACTGAATGACGAGACGGTGCAAGACTATATTGCTTCGGCCATCTACCGTGCCTTCAAAGAGTACAAAGAGGAAATGGAAGCATTAAACTGATTCTTGTGAATAAAGAACTGAAAGTAGGTTTGTTTATGGCCATGGCCCTGGTATTGTTATACTTCGGATTCGATTTCCTGAAGGGCACGGATTTCTTGAAATCTACCACCAAATACTATGCGGTGTACGACAACGTAGACATGCTGGTGCCCTCTAACCCAGTGCTGGTAAACGGATTGGCCGTGGGCCGCGTAAGCGCCATCCGCATTATGCAGGAAAGGCAAAATAAGGTGTTGGTAGAGTTAGAGATCGACTCAGACATCAAGTTGGGCGATTCTACCACTGCCATGCTCAACAGCGACTTTCTGGGGGGCAAATCAATTCTACTGAATATCGGCACGGTGGTTAAACCACTGAAACCTAAAGACACCATACGGGCGGAGGTGGCCAAAGGAATGCTTGATGTTTTTACCGAATCGGCAGAGCCTGTTGCCAATACGTTGCAAACCACCCTGTTTAAATTCAACACCATACTCGACAACCTGGCAAAAAACACGGAAGACTTAAACGTGATTTTCAGCAAACTAAAAAGCACCCCAGACCAATTGAACAGCACGTTGAGCAATGCCAGCGGCCGCATAGACGAGTTGACGGTGAGTGTAAAAACCACTACCGATCAATTGAACAGCACCTTGCGTTTACTTTCGCCCACGTTGAAAAATTTCCAGGAGTTGTCTGATTCGCTGAAGCGGCTGGAGTTAAACAAAACAATTATTAAAACGCAGCAGACACTGGACGGGCTGAACAAAACCCTGGCGGCCCTGAGCAGCGGAGACAACACTGCGAGCAAATTGCTTACAGACGACTCGCTGTATGTTAACCTGAACAAAATGCTGCTGAGTATTGATAGCCTGGCCACCCACTTCAACAACAACCCGAAGCACTTCATGGCCCCACTGGGCAAGAGCAAACGCAAAATAGAGCGCGACCGCAGACGCGAAGAAGAAGCCAAAAAGAACTGAGGGCCCCAGCCTAACATCTGTTTTTTTGCCGAGGCGAAATTCCATAGTTTAGCACATTCTTATTGTGCGCATGGACCTGGAATTCAATAAAAACGAAGATCAATTTAAACTGCTCTGCTCTCAACTTAAGGCCAAAGCCAAAAAAGTAAAATTGGGTGGAGGCGAAAAAAAGATTGAAGAGCAGCACCAAAAGGGCAAACTAACTGCCCGCGAACGCATAGAATACCTTACCGACAAAGGCACTGCCTTTCTTGAAATCGGCCTCTTCACGGGCGATGGCATGTATGCCGAGCAAGGCGGCTGCCCTTCAGGAGGCGTAGTGACCGGCATCGGCTACATAAAAGGAAGGCAATGTGTGATTGTGGCCAACGATGCCACCGTAAAAGCGGGTGCGTGGTTTCCCATTACCGCCAAGAAAAACCTGCGTGCACAAGAGGTGGCCATGGAGAACCGGTTACCTATCATTTACCTGGTAGACAGTGCGGGTGTTTTTCTGCCCATGCAAGACGAGATTTTTCCCGACAAGGAACATTTCGGCAGGCAGTTTAGAAACAACGCGAAAATGTCGGCCATGGGCATTGTGCAGATTGCTGCCATCATGGGCAGTTGCGTTGCTGGTGGGGCTTATCTGCCCATCATGAGCGATGAAGCCATGATTGTGGACAAGACCGGATCCATTTTTTTGGCGGGGTCTTATTTGGTAAAAGCCGCCATTGGCGAAGACATAGACAATGAAACCCTGGGCGGAGCCACCACCCACTGCGAAATTTCGGGCGTAACCGACAATAAATTTCCCAACGACCAGGCCTGCCTCGATTACATACGCAACCTGATGGATAAGCTGGGAGCAACCGCGAATGCCGGATTCAGCAGAGCCCAGCCGTTGCCTCCCAAAGAAAAACCTGAGGAGATTTACGGGCTTTTGCCTGCCGATAGGGTGAAGCCTTACGACATGCTGGATATCATCAAAAGATTGGTGGATGATTCTGCATTCGAAGAATACAAAGCCCTGTATGGAAAAAGCATTGTGTGTGGCTATGCCCGCATAGATGGCTGGGCGGTGGGCATTGTGGCCAACCAGCGCAAGGTGGTGAAAACCAAAAAGGGCGAAATGCAAATGGGGGGCGTGATCTATTCCGACTCGGCCGACAAGGCTGCCCGCTTCATCATGAACTGCAATCAACGCAAAGTACCCTTGTTATTCATTCAGGATGTGAGCGGCTTTATGGTGGGCAGCAAGGCAGAACACGGAGGCATTATTAAAGATGGCGCCAAAATGGTGAATGCCATGGCCAACTCCACCGTTCCGAAATTTACCCTGGTGGTGGGCAATTCTTACGGAGCCGGCAACTATGCCATGTGTGGCAAGGCCTACGACCCGCGTTTGATATTTGCCTGGCCCACGGCACAAATAGCCGTAATGAGTGGCGCGTCAGCAGCCAAAACGTTGCTGCAGATACGGGTGGCATCGCTCAAGGCGCAGGGCAAAGTTATTTCGAAAGAAGAAGAGCAACAGTTGCTGAAAGAAATTACCGACCGGTACAACGAGCAGTTGAGCCCGTATTATGCGGCTGCCCGGCTTTGGGTAGATGGTGTAATCGATCCCTTGGAAACGCGGCAGGCTATTTCTATGGGCATTGAAGCGGCTAACCATGCACCGGTGGAAAAATTTAACGTGGGTGTAATACAAACCTGATGGAAGAAAAGGAGTTAAAGGCGCTGGTATCTTTGCTCGATGACGATGACAAACAAATTGTGTCGCACATCGAAGAAAAAATATTGTCTTTAGGTACTACCATTATTCCTTACCTCGAGCAAGAGTGGGAGACCAACTTTAATCCGCAGGTGCAGAAGCGCATCGAGGAACTGGTGCACACGCTGCAATTCGAATTGCTGAAGGAACGGCTGTTGCGCTGGTACAATGGCAACGAACACGATCTGCTGGAAGGCATGTGGATTGTTGCCACTTACCAATATCCCGATCTGGATCTTGATAAATTGAAACAAGACCTGGAGCAGATCTACTACGAAACGTGGCTGGAGTTTAAGCCCGAAATGTATGCGTTCGATCAGATAAAAGTGGTGAACGGAGTTCTCTTCAATAAACTTCGTTTTGGTGCGAACACCAAAAATTTTCATTCGCCCGGCAACTCCATGATCAACGTAGTGCTGGAAACCCGCAAGGGTAACCCCATCACCCTGTGCGTGGTGTACATGCTGGTGGCGCAAAAACTCAAACTCCCGGTGTATGGAGTAAATCTTCCCAACCTGTTTATCTTAACATACAAAGACCCGAACCAAACGTTTTACATCAATGCATTCAACCGCGGGTTGATTTTTTCGCGGCAAGACATTGAGAACTACATCAATGAGTTGCACCTGGCCCCGCAGAATTCTTTTTTCGAGCCCTGCAATCACGTGGAAATTATTCGAAGAACATTGCGCAACCTGGTGATGAGTTTTGAAAAAATGGGAGAGCATGCCAAGGCTGAAGAGGTAAAATTGCTGCTCGTGTCCGTTTCGGATGGAGGCGACTTGGGTGTATAGTCCGGGTTATTCTTCCGGAAGGATAAAAGCCAGTACATAGTTTTTGGTAACACGGTAGCCCAACGCTGCTTTTTGTTTTGTCTGCCCGGCCAATATGGTGCCTTGCAACCTTCCTTCCACCGAAAGGGAAAAAGGTGCCACCAGCAGTTGCGAATGAAAATGCAGTCCACGCTTGCCATACAGCTTGTACATAGCTTCTTTGGCGCACCAGTACACACAATGTTTCACCACATCGTTGCCTGCATCGACCAGTTCGGCAGGCGCCAGCACGCGGGTGGCAACGCGCAACAACTTGTCTTTGGGTTGTTCTATGTCTATGCCCACCGGCCGGGTGTCGTGCCACTGAACCGCCACATAGGGAAACGAATGGGAGAGAGAAATCTGTTGCGGCAGGTTTTTCAAGTAAGGTTTGCCGTGTTCGTCTTTATGTACACCAATGTATTCGGCTCCGGCCTGTTCTGCCACCTGCTTCAGCAAGGTTCGGGCGGCCAGGTATTCCAGGCGCTTTTGAGGCGACAGGATTTCCTCGGGCACCGCCTCCATCGAAGCAAAGGCCAGTTCGTTTTCCGTTTCGGCAATATGCCACAAGGCCAAAATAGATCCACCCTGCTTCTGTAATTGGGCCAATGGCATTTGATTATCATTTATTTACCCTCAATTTTAGGAATTATTCTTTCATTTTAAAGGTTGCATAAGTTCATGCAGAAGGTAGAGGTTGTAAAGCGCAGCACACTTACGGGGCATCGCGATGCGGTGTACACACTGGCATCTGCGGCAACGCCACACCATTTTTTTTCAGCGGCAGGCGATGGCATGGTGGTGCGTTGGGATTTACGCCACCCCGATGAAGGCGAGGTGATTGCGAAGGTGCCGCGTTCGGTATATGCCCTCCACTATCTGCCACAGTTTCAGCACCTGGTGGTTGGCCAGAATTTCGAGGGTATTCACCTGTTGGATACCACATCGAAAAAAGAACTGGCTTCTTTGCAACTCACGCAGGCCGCCATTTTCGATATTCTGTTGGCTGGGCCCGACTTGTTGGTTGCCACCGGAGAAGGTACCGTGGTGGTGGTAGATCGCGAAAAGTGGGTGGTGAAAAAGAAAATCAAGGTGAGTGAAAAGAATGTTCGCACCCTGGCCGTAAATGACCAAACCGGTGAACTGGCCGTGGGGTCAAGCGATGGATGGATTCGCCTGTACGATCTTGAAGGATACACGCCCCGGGGCGGTTGGCAGGCCCACCAGAATTCGGTATTTAGCCTGGCTTACACCCCCAACCGGCAATTTTTGCTGAGTGCCTCGCGCGATGCGCGCCTGAAGGCATGGGCGGCCGGAAAAGACGGCCAATTAGAGAAAGAGGTGGTGGCCCACTTGTTTGCGGTAAATCACATGGCCTTTAGCCCGGATGGCAAACATTTTGTAACTTGCAGTATGGATAAATCGATTAAGGTATGGGATACCTTCGATTTACAACTGCTCAAGGTAATCGATAAGGCCCGCCACGCAGGGCATGGCACCTCTGTCAATAAATTGCTGTGGACTTCGTTTGATAACCAGTTGGTGAGTGCCAGCGATGACCGAACACTTTCTGTTTGGAACCTATTTTTTAAACTACAACCGATATGAAAATCACACCACTTGAAATCCGGCAGAAAACTTTTGAGCGCACGCTGCGTGGCTATGATAAAGACGAAGTAAACGCCTTTCTGCTTTCTCTCTCGCAGGAGTGGGAACGCACCGTAGACGAAGCCAAAGAATGGCGCATTAAATTAGAAGCTACCGAGAAGGAGGTGGCCAAGTTGCGTGAAGTGGAAAGTTCGCTGTTCAAAACACTTAAAACAGCAGAAACCACAGGTGCCAACGTAATAGACCAGGCACAGAAATCGGCAGAGTTGCTGTTGCGCGAGTCGCAATTGAAGTGCGAGGCGTTGTTGAACGAGGCCAAAGCCAAGGCAAAAAATACCATAGAAGAGGCGGAGATCACCACCCGGCAAATGGTAGAAGAGATGGAAGACCGCCTGAAGGCTTTGACTGAACAATACAAAGAGCTGGAGTTACACCGCGATAATCTGCTGGCCGATATGAAACGCATGGCAGGCGAAACCATAGACCGTGTGGAGCGCATTAAAAGTGGTGGCCGCGATTTCAGCCCTGAACAGCTAATGGCTACAGCCAAACGCGAAACCCGCAAGGTGCTTTACCCCAACGAGTTCGACAATGGAAGTCGTAAAATGGTGTCCCAGGAAACCGTGATGGTGGAAACCAAGGTGGCCTTCGCTGAAGAGCAAAAGTTTCAGCGTTCCTTTTTTGATGACATTCAGTAGTTCCCTGGCATGACGGGCAAAGTAATTCTGGAGGGGCTGGAGTTCCACGCCTACCACGGTGTCTATCCGCACGAGCGCTCTTCGGGAAATAAATTTGAAGTGGATGTTTCCGTTAATACACACTTTTTGGCATCTGCTTTTCAGGACGATCTGGCCGGCACCATCAATTACGAAGAAGTGTACGCCATTGTGAAAGAGGAAATGGAGAAGCCCTCGAAGTTGCTGGAAACCGTGGGGTACAACATCGCTGAAAAAGTGCTGAACCGATTTGCCGAGGCCATATCAGCAGAAGTAAAAATATCAAAGTTCAACCCACCCATAGGTGGTGTTTGCCGAAAGGCTACCGTGATGGTGGAAAAAGTAAGAGACTAACTGGCGCTGTCTACAAACTGAAAGCCGCGCGCATCGGCACCCTCGTAAAAATCTACTTCCTTGCCTATTACATATAGTGTGTGCTTTTTATCTACCAGCACATGCACACCCTCCGCAGTATAGCTCAAGTCCGATTCTTTTGGTTTATCGAAACCAATAATCAGTTGTGCCCCTCCGCAGCCGGTGCCGCCACGCACCCCTATGCGCAGCCCATAGCCTGCGGGTATATTTTTGGTCCGCATAATTTTCTTCACCTCTTCGGCAGCCCGGGCAGAAATCTTTACAGGTTGTAACTGGTTGAACATGGTAAAATCGGCAACTACGGGGTAACAATCATCTTCGAAAAATAGTTAATTTTCCACCAAATAAATTTGGGTATGGAGGCATTGATAGACCTTGTAAAAATACTGGTTCCGGCATCGGTGGTATTGTATGCCGTTTACCTGATGGTGCGGTCTTTCATTGTGCGCGAGATAGAATTGAAGAAACTCGAGATACGCACGCGCAGTATTGAAACCGTGCTGCCTGTGCGCCTACAGGCGTACGAACGCATGACTTTGTTTCTCGAACGCAGCGCACCCCAAAACTTGCTGGTTCGGCTCAACGCTCCCGGCCTCACCGCACGCGACTTTCACCGGATGCTTTTAGATGAATTGCGCGATGAGTATAACCACAATGTTTCGCAACAGGTGTACATCAGCGAAGGTGTATGGGCGCTGATTAAAAATGCCAAGGAAGATTTAACGCTGATGATCAACGAGGCCGCTTCGCAGGTGCCCGGTGATGCCTCTTCCATCGACCTGTCCAAACGTATTTTCGAACTGGCTTTGGGCAAGAATGTGGACCCGATGGGGCATGCTCTGAGCGAGCTAAAGAAAGAAATTCAACAAACCTTTTAATACCATGGGCAAAACAGCTTTACTGGCGGGCGCAACGGGCCTTATCGGGAAGCAGTTGTTGGAGCTACTTCTTCAGTCCGACCGTTACAGCACGGTGAAAGTGGTGAGCCGGAAGCCCCTGGAAGCAAAGCACGGCAAGTTGCAAAACCTGGTGGTTGATTTCGACCAGTTAGGCAGTCAGCCAGGTGCGCTTGCGGCCGATGATGTGTTTTGTTGTTTGGGTACCACCATCCGCAAGGTGAAAACACAAGAGGCGTTCCGCAAGGTTGACTATCAATATCCGCTCGAGGTGGCCCAAATCGCTCTTCGGCAGGGAGCCACACAATACTTGCTGGTGTCGGCTTTGGGCGCTAACGCCAGGTCTTCTATTTTTTACAACCGCGTAAAGGGCGAAGTAGAAGATGCCATCTCGCATTTGGGTTATCAATCTCTCCACATCTTCCGTCCTTCGCTGTTACTCGGGCCTCGAACCGAAACACGATCGGGTGAAGATGCAGCCAAAGTTTTCTATAAGCTGTTCGGCTTTCTTTTTCCGCTTCGCTATAAAGCCATTGAATCGGTAAAAGTAGCGCGCGCCATGTTGGCGTTTGCCCAAACGGAAGAGCCGGGTATTTTCTTTCACGAGTCGGCAGAGTTACAAAAGTTTTAGCATGGTGGCTGTTATTCAGCGCGTTTCAGCGGCCGGTGTTACCATTGGCGGGCAGCAGCAGGCACGCATCGGCAAAGGCTTGCTGGTGCTGGTGGGCATAGAGGATGCAGATGGAGAAGAAGATGTTTCGTGGCTGGCCACCAAAGTTGTAAACCTGCGTATTTTTAACGACCAGCAGGGTGTGATGAACGTTAGCGTGAAGGATGATGGTGGCGATCTGCTGGTGGTAAGCCAGTTTACGTTGCAGGCCAGCACCAAAAAAGGCAATCGGCCTTCCTACATCAAAGCCGCACGACCAGAAACAGCCATTCCTGTTTACGAGCGATTTGTGCTGGCGGTACAGACCGAGTTGGGTAAGCCGGTACAAACGGGTGTATTCGGTGCCGACATGCAAATTGATTTGATCAACGATGGCCCGGTGACCCTTGTGATTGATACCAAGAATAAAGTTTAGGTTTCACAACAACGCCAGCCCTACAAACACCAGGTTGGCCAATACGTAAAGGCTGATGACCATTCTTGCCCCTTTGCGGTTGGTTTCTTCCGCCAGCGCGGTTTGCCCACGGTCGTGCTGCTTCAGCGCAATGGCAGAGACCAGCAGCGTTCCGAAGATGCCGATGAATGTAAGCGCGTGCAAGGTATCTACCAACGTGAAGGCACTCGACTCAGGCAAGATGGAGTCGATGATGTACTTGTTACCCACAGCAGCAAACAAACCACCTACGGGCAACCCAAAACGAGGCTCCATTTCGGATGGATGCGGTGTAAAGCTGATGGTGGCAATCAAGAAGGCGATGTACATGCCAAGAAAAATTTTCATAAACAGACCCCAGGCGTTTCGTTCGAGGTCGAGTGTTACGTTAAATGAACTGAAATCCTGCGGATCGTTGTCGCCACTGCCAAAGCCGGTGGGATAACTGTTCTTGGCTTCCGAAACGCGGAACCCGCGGATGGTCCAGCCATCGAGCGCATCATCTTTATCGAAAGTGCTGCCTGGCTCATCGGGTACAAACACCAGGCTTCTGCGGTCGAACAACGTATTTTCGATGTGCATCTTCAGTTTCTGGCGATCGAACGGAAAGTTATGCACGCTCCAGTTTTGCTTCATCGTGCACTTCATCTTCATAATCACCCACGCTTTGCCGTCCAGGCTATCTGTTATTATTTCCTGTATATCAATTTCTTTGGCATTGGGAATGTCGAGCTGGCGCGAGAAATCAAAATCGGGGTTGTTGTACAAAAACCACAACCAGAAGCGCATGGTATATTCTTTGTCCCGAAAATTGATGTCGTGTACGCTGATGACGTAGACACCCGCCCGAACCGTATCGGGCACTGCCTTTTGTGCGGTTGATTTCTGTATAACGGCCAGCAGTAAGGATACTGCCAGGGTTACGCGCATAAAAAAAGCCATGCGCAAAGGTAGCACATGGCTCTATCCCTTGTTGGGTGGTTGGCCTATTTTGTTTCCACCTTCGCCTTCATGCCGGGTGCGCCTTTTACATATGTTTCCAGTATATTATCCATTTCCCAAAGGGTATGTAAAATGGATTCTTTGGCCCGGTAGCCGTGGCTCTCGTAGGGCAACAGCACATAGCGTGCGGTGCCGCCATGGCCTTTTATGGCGTTGTAGAATCGCTCGGTCTGTATGGGGAAGGTGCCGGAGTTGTTATCGGCCTCGCCATGTACCAGCAGAATGGGTTCTTTGATTTTATCAGCATAGGAGAAGGGCGACATTTTGTAATACACTTCGGGGGCTTCCCAATAGGTGCGCTCTTCGCTTTGAAAACCAAATGGCGTAAGGGTGCGATTGTAGGCCCCGCTACGGGCTATTCCCGCTTTGAACAAATCGGAGTGCGCCAGCAGGTTGGCCGTCATGAAGGCACCATAGCTGTGGCCACCCACGCCCACCCGGTTGGGATCCACCACACCCAGCGATGCACCGTAATCGATGGCCGCCTTGGCACTGGCCACCAGTTGCTCAACGTAGGTGTCGTTGGGTTCGGTGTCGCCCTCGCCTACAATGGGTATGGATGCATTGTCCAGAATGGCATAGCCGCGCACCACCCAATAAATGGCGCTGCCCCAACCGATGCGCGTAAAGGAATAAGGTGAACCGTCAACCTGCCCAGCGGCCTCTTTCGATTTAAACTCTGCGGGGTAAGCCCAGAGAAAGGTGGGCAGCGGGCCGTCTTCTTTCTTGTAACCGGGCGGAAGATAAAGGTCTGCCGTTAGATCTACCCCATCAGGCCGTTTGTATTTCAATACTTGCTTTTTCATGTCCTTCAGTTGTGGGTACGGATGAGGGAAGTCGGTTACTTTGGTAAGGCCTTTCGAGCCCACTGTGCGCAGGTAGTAATTCGGGTTTTCCACAGGCGATTCACGCGAAGTGAGGAACGTATTCTTTTTACTGTCCATCAGGCTCACCACCCACTCGTAGTAGGGCCCCTCGCATTGCCATAGCCGCGTGGTTTTGCCGGTGGCCAGATCCATCTTATCCAGAAAGGGTCTGTCGCCCTCGGGCGAAGCACCTTTGCCGGTAAGGAACACCGCATTATTCTGAATGAGCATCACCGATTCTCCAAATGCATTTTGTGTGGTGACTACATCGCCCGGGTCGGAATAGATGTCTTCGTACGACCCGTCTGAAATTATTTTCTTCTTTGCGGGATCGCGCGGATCGATCTGGTACGTACGTGTTTTCCGGTCGCTCCACCAATTTTCATACACCCACGCAGTGCCTTCGTTACCCCACGTAATGCCGCTGAAGCGCAGGGGTAATGTTATGAGCAGTTGCCTGGCGCCCGCAAAAGGAGCGGCTTGTTGGTAAACATGGTCTCGGATGTCTGCCTTTGCTTTGGGGTTGCCACCATCTTGCGCCTCTACCCAGTACAAAGTGGCAGGTTGATCGCTGCGCCAGCCGTGGTTACGCGGCCCTGTAATCACTGCGTTGAATCCTGTGGGCCTGTTGTCTGCCAGCGGCAGGTCGGCCACGTTGTGCACAAGGTTGCCATTTAAATCGATTACACGCACCGCTTGCGGAAAGAGCCCTGCCGGCACAATGTAGGAATACGGTCTTTGTATGGCTTTGGTGAGGATGAGCGAGCCATCGGGGGAGGGACTATGTGCTGCATAGTTGGCCGGTTGGGCCAGGTTTTTTTCTGAACCATCGGTTTGAACCAGCACCAATTGCGACAAGGTGTAGAAATCAAACATCGATTCATCGTACGGATTTTTTAATAAATCCTGGTATGTGCGGTTGGGAGCCTTCTTGCCCAGGTTCTCTTCTATTACAGGCCCACCGGGGGCGCGTGTGGGTTCGCGCATTTTTTTGCCCTCGTTTGCAGCGGCTTTGTAAAGCAACTGGTTGTTAGATACCCATGCATAGGGGAATGCCAACGTGGCGTTTACGCCTCTTTTCGAGATTCTTCGGGCCGAAAAATCCGAAAGGTCGATTACCCAAAGCTGAATTTGTGTGGCCGAGGTGTGGAGAAAAGCAACCTTACGGCTATCGGGAGAGAACTGAAAGTTGCTTACCTGCAGGTTTGCGGGTAATCCTTCAACTGTGTACTCCTTCATGTCTTTGAAGCTCTTGAAACGGATGCCGATGGAGTAGATGCCCCGGCTGGGCCCGAAATTCTCGGGATTGATGCGCAAGCCTGCGATGCGCAACTCTGGCCGCGACAGTTCTTCGATGGATGGATAATCTGATTTATCGAGCAGGGCCATCCAGTTTTTATCTGGCGAGATAACGGCACCCGGTGTTTGCGGGGCTTCCAGCAGGGCCGCAATTTCTTCCGGTGGCCGCTGATAGCCGTTGCCACCCTGGCCAAACGCGGCATATACGCTGCACAGGAAAAGGAACAGAATCACTCTTTTCATAACCGATACATTAAATTAAGTGAAGGATTAGGTATGTATTGATACTTCGAAATATACGGTTTGCCGTAGGGCCACAAAAACAGTTGTTTTCCGCGCGACAACCGGAGTGTCTTTCGGTTAAAATGTTCTTTGGGTGTAGCCAATATTGGTAAAACGGTCGTAATTTTGAGCAACTAAAATCACTACCAGCCATGTATTCCCTTCTCTTAGTGTTCCACTCAGCCATCCGTTATTTCGTTTTGATCTTTTTGATCGTGGTTATTGTGCGCAGCTTCATGGGCTGGTCTAAAAAAGGAGAATTTACCGCCACCGATAACAAGATGGGTACTTGGCTGCTGATGCTAACGCACATGCAGTTTTTGTTGGGGCTGATTCTTTACTTTGTGAGTCCTGCCGTGATTTTTGGCGCCAATACCATGAAAGACGCCACGGTACGTTACTGGACGGTAGAGCACATCACCGTCATGCTGCTGGCGGTGGCGCTCATCACCGTGGGCAGAGTAACAGCCAAACGCCTGACGGTGCCTACCGACAAACACAAGCGCATGTTTATCTTTAATCTGATTGCACTGGCGCTTATTCTCGTAGGTATTTTTATGAGTGGCCGCGGTTTTTTCGAGTTGCGCACAAGTTAGCACATTGAATTTTTCATTGGCTCAGCGGGTGTTTCTTACTAACTTTACTTCAAACAACCCGTTTTCTGATGAAGCGACTCTACGCACTTTGTTGTCTTTTAGTTAGCTATTCTCTTTCGGCACAGGAATTTTCGCCTCGCTACGAGTTGGTGAAGCTGGGCCCGCAGGTAAACACCTTTTACCATGAGGCGGCCCCTGTTATTTCGCCCGATGGCAACACGCTGTATTTCTTTGTGTCGAATCACCCACAGAATACACACGGCAAAGAAAACACCCAGGACATTTGGGTAACCCGCAAAAACGATAAAGGCGAGTGGTTGCAGGCGGAGCATTTGGGTGGCCCATTTAATCAACACAAAGCCAACCAGGTATTTACCGTTTTTCCCGATGGGTCGCTGCTGATTCGCGGTGGCCGTGGGCGTGATGCGCTGGGCTTCTCGCTGGTATCGGCCGGTGGCGGTATTTCAGAATTAGACGTTAAGGACTTCAAAACCATTTGTCGCGGACGGTTTTATGGCGCCACCATGTCGTCCGATCAGAAACACATGATCCTGTACTTTTCTGAAGCGGCACAAAGCATTCGCAGCGACTTGTATGTGAGTCACCATGAAGGTGGCACCTCGTGGACACGACCTGTAAAGCTGAACATTACCGATGGGTCGGATGAGTTTGGCCCTTTTCTGGCGCCCGATAACAAAACATTGTATTATGCCAGCGACCGGAGTGACCCTAAAAAGCAGGGCGGTTCGGACATCTATAAAACGGAACGATTAGACGATACGTGGAACAAGTGGAGCAAGCCCGTGAACCTGGGGCCGCCCATCAACACCGCTGCGGGCGATGCGTACTTCACGGTAGACCAGTCGGGCAATGTTTTTACCTCACGTGCCAACAGCCGCATAGACGGTGGCAACCTCGATTTGTTTGTGTTGGTGCCAAAGGATTTGAAGGTGATGGTGGCTGGCACGGTGATCAATGAAAAATCGGGTGCACCCATTTCGGGTGCGGCTATTACCCTGGCTTATGCTGGTAGCGAACCCGTTGCGCTAAAATCCAGTACAGCCGGCAAGTTCGAAAGCCGCGTACCTGAAATAGAGCAATTCAAAGTAGCTGGTTCTGCCAGTGGTTTTCTGCCGAAAGAACTTTCTTTTTCAGTACCTGCGCTGGTGCGCGATACCATATTGAATATTGAGGTGCCTTTAACGCCCGTTGCAAAGAAGTTGATTGTAAACGGCACCGTGTACGATTCTAAAACCAACGCCACGGTAAATGCGCGGGTGGAAATATTTGGAAAGAAAAACAGCCGAAGCATACTACGCCCCACTGCCAACAACGGGCAATTCGAACAAGAAGTAAAATCGCCAGACTGGTATGTGATAACGGCCTCGGCAGAAGGATACCTCAACGCAATGGATAGCATTCAACTGGAGAGTGAAGAGATAACTCCTGTAACGAAAGATATCTTTCTGCAACCTATTGAAGTAGGCTTAACCGTGCGGCTAAAAAACATCTACTTCGACTTCGACAGAACCACGCTTAAGTCTGAATCGTTTGTGGAACTGGACAAGGTGGTGGACTTTTTGAAAGCCAACCCCAACGTTGAAATTGAAATTTCGGGCCACACCGATAGCAAGGGCTCGGATGAGTACAACGCCAACCTGTCGCAGGGCCGCTCGCAGGCGGTGGTAGACTACATTGTGAGCCAGGGCATAGATGTAGGCCGGCTGACCGCGCATGGTTATGGCGAAAGCAAACCGATAGACAGCAACGACACCGAAGAGGGCCGCGCCAACAACCGCAGGGTAGAGTTTACCGTGATGAAGGTGGATTAGGGAGATGTGAGGTGTGCGTAATAAGGTCTGAGATGGGGTGTTTACGCACTCATTTCAGACTCTTCCAGTATTTCCTTTACCCGTTCCTTGTCTTCCTCAAAAATATGCAATCTCACCTGGCCGGCCCTGAAATAGGAAAGCGGATACAAGTTGGCCAAATGCTCATCGGTAAGAAAACAGGGGATGCCGTACGCATCTAACTTGGTTTTAGCCAGGTTGGCTTCAATAGCGTTAGCGAAAGATGTGTAGACGATGATATTCTGACTTGCTGAATCTTGCACCATACTAAGCCCGGTTGTTCTGAAAGATAGCGATTTGTTCGTTTGTATTTGTTGCCGCGGCAGGGATAGCAGCGGAAAGCCCGCAGTGCGCGGGCAGGCGGGAGGCCGGACTTGCAGCGGATAGCCCGACCCTGGCTTTGCCCTGACTTTGCCCTGCTGGCATGTCTGCCCGCGCAGGGCAAAGTCGGGGCAAACGACTGGGGGCCGCCCATGCCCTTCTTTTTTTTAACTTGCTGTAACATTGGGCCGGGTGGCCCGTCTTACCCCTGAAAAGATGAATTTCGAGATGTTCGAAGCCCGTGTGTTGCCCGTAAAGAATAAGCTTTTCCGCTTTGCCTTTCGCCTGCTGGGCAGCAGCGAGGAGGCCAAGGATGTAGTGCAGGAAGTGTTTATTAAAGTATGGAATGGCCGCGAGCAGTTAGAGCAGATTCAGAACATGGAAGCCTGGTGCATGCGCATCACCAAAAACCTGTCGCTGGATAAACTCAGGGCCCGGCAACGCAAATTCACCGATACACTGGAAGAAAGTTTCGATGTTCAACAGGAAGGTTTAAGTCCACATGAAACAACCGAAATGATGGAAAGCATGGTGCGCATTAATCAGTTGATAGCAGCGCTGCCCGAAAAGCAACGGCAGGTGATACACCTTCGCGATGTGGAGGGCTACAGCTACAATGAGATATGCGATATTCTGGAGTTGGACATGAACCAGGTGAAGGTAAACCTGTTTCGTGCACGCAATGCGGTAAGGGAAAAACTGGTAAAAATGAACGCGTATGGACTCTAAACAATTAGAACAGTTGCTGGAAAAATACTGGAACTGCGAGACCACGCTGGAGGAGGAACTGAACCTGCGCGCGTATTTTCAGCGCAACGATGTGCCCGATAACCTGCGCGAAACGGCCGCACTCTTTCGCTATTTCGAAAACGAAAAGAGCAAGGCGCTGAACGAAAGTTTCAATAAGGTAGTAACAAAAAAAATCAAGAAACGCCAGGGTGGTAAATTGGTAAGCATGGTAAGTTGGGTGCAGATGGCGCGTGTGGCCGCAGGTATTGCGGTGGTGGTGGCTGCCGGCTACTTTATACGGCAGGAAGTGCGCAAGCAATACCCTGAAGATACTTACAGCGACCCGAAGCTGGCCTTTGAAGAGACTAAAAAAGCGCTGATGATGATTTCTAAAAGTTTTGGCAAAGCCAAGCAGGAGGCAAGTAAGATAAATATGTTTAACGAAGCTGAGAAGAAGATTCAAGGCAAGGAAGAAGAACCACAGACAGAAACCAACATTTAAGGCAAACAACTTTGCCGACCCGGAAAAAGAATTAAAAAATTAAAAACTGACACGTATGAAGAAGTTAGCAATGGGCGTGGTAATGATGATGGTAAGTGCAGCAGCCCTGGCACAAGGAGATGCCATCTCCAAATTTTTCAGCAAGTACCAAAATGATGAATCCTTCAGCCAGGTAACGGTTAGCAGCAAAATGTTCAGCCTGTTTACCAACATGGAAGTAGAAAGTGCCGAAGACCAGGAGGTGCTGAATGCCATCAGTAAACTGAAAGGCTTACGCATACTGGCCAAGGAAGATGCACGCGATGGCTACGCGCTTTACAAAGAAGCCATGGCCATGGTGCCGGTGAAAGAATATGAAGAGTTGATGTCGGTGCGCGATAAAGACAAAGACATGAAGTTTTTCATCAAAGAAACCTCGCCCGGCAAAATCAGCGAGTTGCTGATGCTGGCCGGTGGCACGCAGGAGTTTATGGTGTTGAGCCTCTTTGGCGAAATAGACCTGAAGCAGGTGGGAAAAATTGGAAGCAAGATGGATATTGACGGCCTGGACAACCTGCACAAGATTGACGATAAGAAGAAAAAGAACGACTAATCTTTTCTGAACAACAACCGGTCTTTGCGGAATACGTACAAGCAAAGACCGGTTGACTTTTTACATCACGTTTAAAATGCACAAAATGAGATACTACCTGTTAACCTTGTTGCTGGCCGGCTCGCTGGCTGCCCAGGCCCAGAGCAAAAGTTACGAAGCATTGATGGATAGGTTTAAGGGCCAACCCGATGTGCATTCGTTTAGTTTGGGTGGTTGGTTGTGCCGCGCGGCACTGTCGCTGGCGGTGCTGGAGGAAGATGAAGATCCGGAAGTGCGGCTGTTGCACCGCGCCATGGCCGACATTAACCACGTGCGCTTCATCGTTATTCCGAAAGAAGAATTTCGGGCTCAGGGCGTAAGCGTTAACGGCTTTCGCAAATACCTGGAGCGCGACCATTTTGAGTTGATGGCCGATGTAAAAGACAATGGCGACCATGTAACCTTCTACCACCGCGAAACGGGTCAGCGCAAAGCTCAATACTTTGTTTTGATAGAAGAGTCGGACGAGGTGGTAGCCATTGAAATGAAGGGCTATGTAGACCCTGAAATCTTCAACACGGCCGAAGCCCGCATTACCCTCTACGGTAAATAATTGAAAATGAAGATGAGAAAAGTTTTGGTGCTTGCCTGTGTTGCCTCCCTGGCAAGCCTGGCGGCACACGCACAATCAAAAACAACCGAAGCACTTACCAGCCGGGTAAACGAAACACTTACGTTGTATTTTTATAAGAATACGTTGCGGATGTTGAATCAAACCGAAGACAAGGCATTCGATGAGTTGATAAAGGACATAGAGAAGCTGAAGTTTGTGATGATCGACAAAGAGTCGGAAAAATTTGGCAAGGAGGATTACCGCAAGCTAACCACCGACTACCAGAAAGAAATGTACGAATCTATCATGTCGGGGAGAATGGAGGGAAGAAGTTTCGATGTGTACCTGAAAGAGAAGAATGGAAAAACAGCCGGCATGGTGATTTTGGCCAACGACTCTTCCAGTCTCTACGTGCTGGATATGCTGGGCAGTGTGGAAATAACCAAAGTGCCCGAGTTGTTCCGTACGCTCGATGAGAGCTCCGAGATCACCAAAAAGATTACGGAGTTCGGCAACCGGCACGACCGCGACCGCAAACGCAACGCAGAGGAAGACAACGATTAAGCAGGCAGTTCTTACTTACTAATCCAACCAATTTGGAAGCAGTATTATCTATTGAAGGCCTTTCTAAAAGTTTTGGAAGGCTGGTGGCGGTAAATAACCTCAACCTGCAGGTGAAGGCAGGCCAGGTGTTTGGCATACTTGGCCCCAACGGCAGTGGTAAAACCACCACACTGGGCATGTTGATGGGTGTAGTGAATCCCAGCGGAGGTACATTCTCCTGGTTTGGCGAGCCACCCTCGCACCTTACACGCAAGCGCATTGGTGCCGTGTTGGAGCACCCCATCTTTTACCCATACCTCAGCGGCCAGAAAAACCTGGAGGTAAACGCCATGATCAAAGGCGCCTCGGCCGAGAGCATTGCGCGCGCGCTTGACCTGGTGGAGCTTACTACCCGCAAAGACGACAAGTACAAAACCTATTCGCTGGGCATGAAACAACGCCTGGCTATCGCCTCTGCGTTGCTGAACGACCCGCTGGTGCTGATACTGGACGAGCCCACGAACGGCCTCGACCCCATGGGCATTGCCGAGATACGCGAGATCATCAAGAAAATTGCAGCCGATGGCAAAACCATTATCCTGGCCAGCCACCTGCTGGACGAAGTGCAAAAAGTATGCACCCACTTTGCGGTGTTGAAACGGGGCAACCTGATGCACTACGGACCGGTAGACGATGTGGGCAAGGGCGAGGAGTTGGTAGAAGTAGCCGCCTACCATGACGACCTGCCGGTGTTGCTACATGAGTTTGTGGGGAGCGCTTCGGTGAAGAAAGAAAACAACCACTACGTGGTGATGATGAAGGAAGGCTTCCACAGCCAGGAACTGAACCGGTTTTTGTTCGAGAAGGGCATCATTGCCACGCACCTGATGACGCGCAAGAAGAGCCTTGAAAAACAATTCCTGGAAATACTGGCCGACACAGGCAAGAAGTAAAAAACAATTAGAGACAGAATTTATGCTACACCTGCTGCAAATAGATCTGAAGAAACTTACCAGCTACCGCACGTTCTGGATAGTATGCGGGCTTTACTTCCTCACGCTGGGCTTTACTACTGCCAGCGGCATGGAATTTTTGAAATGGCTGCACAGCAAGAGCATTGAGTTTGGTTCAGAAATCAACATCAACCGTATTCCGCTGTATCATTTTCCCGATGTGTGGCAGAATCTTTTCTACATCAGCGGGTTCTTTAAATTGGTGCTGGCTTTCCTGGTGGTGATTTCCATCACCAACGAATTCACCTATCGCACCATACGCCAGAACATCATCGATGGCATGAGCCGCGGGGAATTTCTGACGTCTAAAATACTTACGAACCTTCTGTTGAGCGTGATGAGTGTGGCGATGATGTTTTTCATAGCCATGGTAACCGGGTTGATCTATTCGCCTGAGTGGGATGTGCAAAATATTTTTTCGGAACTGGAATTCATACCGGCCTATTTTCTGGAGGTGTTCGCCTTCCTGTCGTACGCGTTGATGTTGGGCTTGCTTATTCAGCGGTCGGGGTTAACCATTGTGGTACTGTTTCTCAGCCACATGATCGAGGCCATCATCAAAGCCAACATCGATGAACAGGTGCCGTGGCTGATACCATTTTTCCCCATGGAGTCCATCAGTAATCTGATACATATGCCTTTTGCCCGCTATGTGTTTCAGGAGATACAGGACTACGTGAGCCTGGGCTCCGTGGCCATTGCGCTGGGATGGACTTTCCTGTTCAATTACTTCGGCTACCTAAAACTCACCAAATCCGACATATAAAGGTACTGTCTCTTTTTACGCAAACGGTTTAGCCGGCCAAAAACAAATATCTTCTTACATTTTGCGCAGATGACTGTGGTGATTAGATAATTTCGCGCCATGGATGCAATACAATTTTTAGGATTGGTGGCAGGTGGGTTTACCACGCTGGCTTTCGTTCCCCAGGTAATTAAAACATATAAGTCGCGGTCGGCCAAAGACCTTTCGCTGGGTATGTTTTCCATATTCTTTGCGGGGGTGGCTTTGTGGTTGGTGTATGGATTGCTGAAGCAGGATGTGCCCGTGATTATGGCTAACCTGGTTACGCTGGTGCTGGCGTTTACCCTGATCGTTTTTAAGTTTCGTTTCCGCAATCAGTGAGTGTGGTCGCAGCCGCAGTGTGCGTTGGAGGTAGCCTTTTCGAAGCACTCCTTGCCTTCGCGGTAGCTGAACCACGCCAGCCCTAAGGTGCCCAGCGAGTCGGCATAGGCAAAGCCTGTGTATTCGTAAATGGCGCTGCTGGCCAGCAGCACGCAGCTCATGTAGATGCATACCTTTGTGCAGTTGGCATCGGCCAGGATGGCGTCCGATTTTAATTCTTTTCCTGTTGTTATTTTGCCGTAAATCAGCGCCAGCATCACCACGATGGAGATGAGCGAAATGACCACGCCCCAAAAGGTGGTTTCAGGCTTTTGGCCGGTGTAGAGGTTGATAGCGGCAGACACCACCAGGCCTGCTGCCAGCAGGTAGAAAGAGTAGCCGGTAATGCGTAACGCTGTTCTTTCAAAATCGCCCCGGGCGCTGGTGGGATTTTTTCGTATGCGCGAAATCATGTGCATAATGCCCACGCCCGAAATCAACTCTATGAAGCTGTCGACACCAAAGCCGAAGAGGGCCAGGGTTTCATCTTCATAGCCCAGCCAGGTGGCCACCACGCCTTCGGCAAAATTGTAGGCAATGGTGAACAGCGCGAGGCCGAACGCCAGGTTGTAGAGTTTTTTCTCCCGCGGTAGCGTCAGGATGGTTTCCATACCTGCAAAATTACCGCCAGTGGTAAGGCATCAAACTTTTTGTGCGAATAAATGACGTTGTTGCAACGGTGTTTCAGTTAACTACCGGATGCACTTCCATGTATTTACCTGTCTCATCTTTACCTGCACAGCGGCTACCTAACTACTGCTATTCAGGTGTACGGCCGATGGGCCGTGTGATGTCAAAAGGGGCCTGTGTCTTTCCGTCAACCTGAGATAACGTTTACAGGGTGTTTCAGGAACACGCGGCTACGCAAATGTTTTTGTAACAAGTGCCACATGAGAAGTGCCGACCAATTATTCAAATTAATGGTAAGTTTGATTTCGTTAAAGAGTCCTTTCTATGATTCACGGTTGAAGTCTTTGGTCACACTTTCAAAAAAGTGCATTTCTCTTCGTAAAGAAGTTTCTGAGTGGCGCGATGTAGCTAAAAACATTTTCTGTATTTTGTCTATATTAAGGCAGTTAACATTTTGTTGTCAATCAAAGTCTTGCAGCATGGATTTATTAAAAAAAGTGAGGCAACAAAAATCTGTGCTTACCGCGGTGGTAGCCTTTTTATTATTGCTAGTTATATCGCAATACCTGGTTTACCAGCAATACCTGATGAACAAAGACACCTTGCACGAGCAGATGCAGCATGAAAGTAATGCCGTGAAAGAAAGGTTGCAAACCAACTTGGGTTATGCAGAATCTGCAGCACACACCCTGGCTTTTATTGTGAAGGAATATGGCGTTCCGGTCAACTTCAATGAGGTTGCCAAAGATTTAATAGCCAACGGTACCTACATCGATGCGCTGGAGCTAACCAATCAGGGCATCATCACACACGTGTACCCGCTGCGGGGCAATGAGTCCATTATAGGCTTTAACATTCTGAGCGATTCGGTGCGGGGCCTGGAGGCCGTGAAAGCTCTGCAGCGCAGGAAGATGCATTTTGCCGGCCCTTTTGAACTAAAACAGGGAGGCATAGGCGTGGTGGGGCGCGTACCGATTTTTCGCCAAAATGAATTTCAGGGCTTTGCCATGGTATTGATTAAACTGCCCACGTTGCTGCGCGCTGCGGGCCTGAATTTCACCGATTCAGAGTTTCAGTATCAGCTTTCCAAAAACAACCCTATTACCGGAAAGGAAGAATTTTTTATGCCCTCAGATTTCGATTTTTCCAGGAGTCATTATGCCAGCGTGGAAGTTCCGGATGGAGAGTGGAAATTGTATGTGGCCCTGAAAAACGAACGCGCCCTCTCATTCGATATCCTGGCACTTTCAATTTTAGGACTTTTGCTATCGTTAACAGGGGGCACACTGGTGTTTCAGTGGGCCCGCCAGCGCGACTGGCTGCGCAACCGGGTGGAAGCGGTAGACTACCAGTTGCAGTTGAACGAACAATCGTATCGGTCGTTGTTCGACCACAACCCCGATGCAGTTTTTTCTTTCGATTTTGAGGGAAGGTTTGTAAGCGCCAACGAAAGCCTGTTGCACATGGTGGAATGTTCGCGCCTGGAAGTGATGGGCACTACCTTCGAACGGTTTTTGGCACCCGAAGACCGTGAGCGGGTGTTGCTATTGTTTCAGAACGCTGTTAATGGAGAGACACAGAATTACAATACCGGCATTGTTACCCGAACGGGCAAGCGCAAGGTGGTAAACGTTACCAAGCTGCCCATCATCATCCAAGGCGAACTACGCGGAGTGTTTGGCATTGCCAAAGACATTACCGCAGAAATGAGAGCCCGCGAGGAGCTGATGGCTTCCGAAGAGAAGTACAAATCGCTGTTTAGCAACAGTCCGGTTTCTAAGTGGATATACGATCTGGACTCCTTCCGGATTCTGGAGGTGAATGAATCGGCCACGGCCTTGCATGGATACAGCCGGGAGGAATTTCTAAACATGACGTTGAGCGATCTGCATCCAAGGGAAGATGTTTCTGCTTTTTTGGAAATGAACAGGTCGCAGATAAAAGGGGGCACCGTTCGCTACGGCAAGTGGCGCCACGTGAAGAAGAACGGTGAGGTTGTTCACATGGAAATGGCAGGGCATACCATGGTGTTTAACGGGCAGCCGGCCATGATGATGGTGGGCGTAGACATTACAGAGAAAGTGCTGGCAGAAGAAAAACTGCGGTGGAGTCATGAAAGACTGTTGAAGCTAACCCACAAGGTGCCAGCCGTTATTTACGAATTCGAAATGTCGCCAGAGGGCGTGATGCGGTTTCCCTTTGTAAGTAAAGGCATTGAATCGCTCTGGCCCCACCTCGATGCCAACGAAATGGTGAAAGGACCGGTTACATCCTTTTCAACTGTTCACCCAGACGATTACGATCGTTTTCTGGCTTCCATCCTGGAATCGCGGGAGAAACTGAGCGAGTGGAACATTGAATACCGCACGGTAGATGCCAGCGGCATTGCAAAATGGATTCAGGGTTCTTCGCGCCCCGAAAAGAGCCCCGATGGCACCGTAACGTGGTATGGTTATCTGCAAGACATTACGCCACAAAAGCAGGCTGAACAAACGTTGCGGGAACTCAATGCAACACTGAAAGAAAAGGCCGAAGCATTGACGGCCTCTAACCAGGAATTGGAAAGGTTTGCGTATGTGGCCTCGCACGATTTGCAGGAGCCACTGCGCATGGTGAGCAGTTTTTTACAGTTGCTGCGGCTAAAGTACGATGCCGTGCTTGACGACCAGGCGCGCCAATACATTCGGTTTGCCGTAGATGGAGCCGAGCGCATGAAGCAGCTGATTTTGGACTTGCTGGCTTTCTCCCGGTTGGGTACGGGCGATCAGAAAGCGGAAGAAGTGGATTTGAATGACACCGTGCGCGATACGCTGAAAGTTTTCGAAGCCGATATCGAAGCCCATGGAGCCACCTGCACGCTTGGCCGGTTGCCGGTGGTGAAAGGGGTGCGCACACAATTGTCGCAACTTTTTCAGAATTTAGTAGGCAATGCGCTGAAGTACCGCCATGCTGAGAGGCCGCCAGCCATCGCGATCGGGTGTCAGGACAAGGGCCACCAATGGTACTTTGAAATTTCGGACAACGGAATAGGCATTGAAGAACGGTTTTACGAAAAGATTTTTGTGATATTTCAACGGCTGCACAGCAAAGAAGACTACAGGGGTACGGGCATTGGCTTGTCTATCTGCAAAAAGATTGTGGAGAGGCATGGAGGCACGATGGGTGTACGGTCTGAACCCGGCAAGGGCAGCACCTTTTACTTTACCATGGCAAAGTGATTGACTATGAAGCATCCTCCGATACCCGCCAATGAAGAAGAACGTATACGGGCGCTCAACGAGTATAGAATTCTCGACACGCTGCCTGACGAAGACTTTGATGAGATTACCAGGCTGGCATCCGACATCTGCCGCACGCCCATCTCGCTGGTATCGCTGGTAGACCCAAAGCGGCAGTGGTTTAAATCGCGTGTGGGCTTAAGCGATTCCGAAACAGATCGCCAGTTTTCTTTCTGCGCCCATGCCATTAACCACCCCCAGGATATTTTTGTAGTAAACGACTCGAGGAAAGACAGCCGTTTTGCAGACAACCCCTATGTGGTGGGCGATCCACATGTGGTGTTTTATGCCGGAGTACCGCTGGTAACGCCACAAGGGTATGCGTTGGGAACCTTGTGTGTGATCGACAGCAAGCCGCGCGATCTGTCTGAAACGCAGATGAGCGCCCTGCGCATACTTTCCAAGCAGGTTATTAAACTGTTTGAGCTGCGCAAGAAAAACCTGAAGCTTACTGAAATGCAGCAGCAGTTGGAAAAGCGCAACAACGATTTGCAGCAACTGAACTACATTGCCTCGCACGATTTACGCGAGCCATTGCGCATGATTTCGGGATTTATGGATTTGCTGAACCGCGACTATGGCCCACAGTTGGATGACCAGGCGCGCCAGTACATTCAGTTTGCCACCGATGGTGCCAACCGAATGAATAGCCTCATCATCAACTTGCTGAACTACTCCGCTATTGGCCAGGGCCAGCGTGCGCTGGAGGTGCTGGAGTTGCCGCAGTTGCTGGCCGATGTGCGCATGAACCTGCACAGACAGATGGAAGAAAGGCAGGCCACTTTCTCGTGGAGTTCCGATCTGCCCAGTATCCACGGCAACCGAACAGAGATCACCAGCCTGTTTCAAAACCTGGTGAGCAACGCCATTAAGTTTGGAAGAACGTCCGAGCCACCGGTGGTGACTATTCGCCATCAGGAAACGGCAGACCATTGGCAGTTTAGCGTGGCCGATAACGGAATTGGCGTGGCCCCGTCTGATCATCAAAAGATCTTTGCCATATTCAAACGGGTGCACAAAGACCGCTATCCTGGCACCGGCATTGGGCTGGCCATTTGCGAAAAGATTGTGAGCCAGCATGGCGGCAACATTTGGATAGAATCTGAATTCGGCAAAGGTTCTGTCTTTCACTTCACCATCAGAAAGCACCCGTGAGTTCTTTACAAAAAGCGCTATTCGTGCTGGTGGGTGCCACCATCTTCATGGCCTTACTGGCCCTGGTGGGCTGGTATTCTGACTCCATGCTGCTGGCCAGCCTGAGCCCCGCTTACATTCCCATGGCTCCGTTTAGTGCCATCACCTTTTTACTGGTATCGGGTGCTGTTATTTTGTTGCAGGTGCTGCCCCGCCAGAAGTTGGTAAGGTGGCTGTTGATATTACTCATCGCGCTGTTTGCCTTGGATGTGTTCTTGGCCTTCACCGGCCTCAACGCCATGAACCTGGAGGCAATGATGGGTTTTGAGTCGGGACAGTTTGGGTTGGTGCCGCTGGGCCGCATGTCGCCCATTACGGCCGGGTTGTTTTTGCTGTGCTGCAGTTCCTTGCTGGCTATGGGGTTCTCGCACCGCTACCTTAAGGTTTTTACCGGCATAACGTCTTCGCTTGCGTTTCTGATCACCCTTACGGTGATTGTGGGCTATGCCTACGATACCCCGCTGCTTTATGGCGACACGATTATCCCCATTGCCTTGTCCACCGCCATGGGTTTTTTGTTTCTCACATTGGCCCTCTTTATCTGCAATGGAGCCGGTTATTTTCCGCTCAACCTGTTTATCGGCAACGCCACGCATGTGCGGTTGCTCAGAACATTCCTTCCCCTCACCGCTTTCCTGATATTAGCGAGTGGCGGCTTTCAGATTTTTATGCGGAGAAGGCTCTTCACCAACGAGGCCTTGATTATTTCGGTAGTAGCCATTGCTGCCATGGTGGTGGTGGCCGTGGTTACCATCTACCTCTCCCGGCTCATCAGTCTGCGCCTGTACCAGGCCGAGCAAGAAAAGGACCGCCTGACCGATATTATTGAGGCTACTACCGACCAGGTGTTGGTATGCGATGCGGCCGGCACCCCCATGTATTTAAATGCCGCCTGTCTCCGTTTTTTTTCGATACGCGAGTCGCAGCGGCTGGAGCAAGTGGACTTCAGGAAATTTTTGGCCAATGAAAGTCAGTTGCACATTTATAACAACGGGCTCGCCTATGCCCGCGAAACAGGCTCGTGGCGTGGCGAAGTGGAAGTGAGTGCAGATAGTCACAATCTACGTAGTATCTCTATGGTGATATTATACCATCGGGGCTGCAGCGAGGGCGAAAACTATTACGCTTTGGTCATGCGCGACATCAGCGCCCTGAAGGAATCGCAGCAGCGTATAGAAGAAACCAACCGCCAGCTGCGCCTGAAGCAAGCCGAGATGGAGGAGTTTGTTTACTCCGTCTCGCACGACCTGAACGAACCGGTGCGCATGGTATCGGGATTTTTAGGACTTACACAAAAGAAGCTGGAAGGTAAGCTGGACGAGGAAACCACGCAGTTCATGGCTTTTGCCATTGATGGTGCGCAACGCATCAGCTACATGATTCGCGACTTGTTGGAGTACTCGCGCACGGGGGTGGCACCGAACGAGTGGAGCAACGGCAGTTTAAGGGAGATCATCGAACAAGCCTTGCAGAATGTGAGCGTGACCATCAACGAAACGAACGCCCAGGTTACGTTGCCTGTAAACGATGTGCAGGTTCGTGGCGATCGTTCTTTGCTCGTCAGGCTGTTTCAGAACCTGGTTGCCAACGCCATCAAATACCGCAGCGCTGCAAATCCTGCAATTACAATTACTTGCACAGACGATGCCGGTCGTTGGTTGGTGGCGGTGAAAGACAATGGAATGGGTATTGCGGCCGAATACCACAAAAGTATTTTCACCATTTTTAAGCGCGTGCCTACCCGAGAGGTAAAATCGGGTAGCGGCATTGGCCTGGCTACGTGCAAAAAAATTGTAGAAGGCCATGGCGGAACCATTTGGGTAGAGTCGGAGGTGGGGAAAGGCAGCACCTTTTATTTCACGCTTCCAAAAGGGTAATTCAAACTAAAATCTTACATCGACTTTACTTGTGCGTTATATTGCGTACCTTGTATTAACTGCACGTGTTTCCAATTGTTGGAAACCAATTGATCACCCTTTAGATGAGTAGAGAAATCAGTTCTTTGACTGATGGCCCGTAAATGCGTTGTGTACCTGCCGGGACCAGCGTAATAAATGGATGTTGTTGAAAGGTTTGAATTTGTTTGTATGGAAATTCATATTTTACTGGTGGAAGATAATGAAGGTGACATTGTGCTTACCCGCGAGGCCTTGTCTACCGGTAGGATAAAGAACCGCATTTCCGTGGCCAGAGACGGAGAAGAGGCCATCGATTTTCTGCACAAGCGGAAAAAATTCGAGAGAGCAGAAACTCCCGATCTGATATTGCTCGACATCAACCTGCCAAAAATGGATGGCATTGAAGTGCTGACGGAAATCAAAAGTAACGATAAGCTGAAGGCCATTCCCGTGGTAATGCTCACCACCTCTTCCTCAGAAAAAGACATTGCCAGTTCGTATAACAACTACGCCAACTGTTACATTACCAAGCCCGTAGACCTCGATAAATTTCTGAAGATCGTTACAGCCATTGAAGATTATTGGATAAGTATTGTAAAGCTGCCCAGATTGGCTTAACCAACGTGTATGGACGCAGTGCAGAAAATACTTATTGTAGAGGATAATCCGGGAGATTATTTCCTGATCAAAGAGTTCCTGAAGCGTACCAATTTACCTAACTATCAGATTGAGCATGCCACATGTGTGTCTGAAGCTGTGGCGCAGCTTCAGGCGGGCACCTTCAAACTGATTTTAATGGATTTGTTTTTACCTGATAGCGAGGGTATACAGACATTTGAAATACTGGCACCTTTTTGCACGGATGTGCCCGTCATTGTTTTGACAGGCTTGGTAGACGAAGTGGTTACATTGAAAACATTGAAACGAGGCGCCCAGGATTACTTGGTGAAAGGCGAATATGATGAGAAATTGCTGGAGAAAACCATTCGCTATGCCATCGAACGTCAGGAAAATCAGCAGCTACTGAAAAAGTCGGAAGAAGAGTACAAACTGCTTTTTGAAGGAAACCCGCTGCCGATGTTTGCCTACGAAGAGGCCACGCTGCGGATACACACGGTAAATAATGCGGCCGTATCTTTTTATGGTTATTCGCGCGAAGCGTTCTGCCAACTCACTATCAAAGACCTGCGGCTGCGCAGTGGCCATCATCCGGAACCGGAAATATTGCTCGCCCAAACACCGGGCATCTTCAAAACAGGCGAACACAAGCATGTGCGGAAGGATGGCTCGGTGGTGCATGTGGAGATTGTTAACCACGGCATTCGGTTAGGGGGAATTCCGTCAAGGTTGGCCGTTGTTTACGATTTAACGGAACGAAAGAAAGTAGAGGAGCACCTGCGGTTGCTTGAGTCGGTGATCACCAATACGAACGATGCCGTGTTGATTACGGAGGCAGAGCCTATTGATTTACCGGGCCCCCGAATAGTATACGCCAACCAGGCCTTCACACGCATGACGGGCTATACCCTGGAAGATGTGGTGGGCAAAACACCCAGAATTTTGCAAGGCCCGGCCACCGATCGTGCCCAATTGAACAAGATGCGCGAAAACATGGCACAGTGGAAAGGGGCCGATGCCGAATTGATCAACTACAAGAAAGACGGTGAAGAATTCTGGAACAGTTTTTCGCTGGTGCCTGTGGCCGATGAAACCGGTTACTACACCCACTGGGTTTCCATTCAACGAGATGTGTCGGCTCGAAGAAGGTTGGAGGAATACAGCCGACAGAAGCTGGAGAAGTTGGTGAGAGAAAGAACCGAGGAGTTGAATGCATCTTTGCAAAAGGAAAAACAACTGGTGGAACTGAAGAATCAGTTTGTGGCCATCGCTTCACACGAATTCAGAACCCCGCTGTCTACTATTAAATTTGCCACTAATTTTTTGCAGCAATACATCGACAAAGTTTCGGGTGAAGAAGTACATAGAAAGCTTAAGAAGATTGAAGACCAGGTAACCCACATGACGGCCTTGTTGGAAGATGTAATCATGGCCGGCCGAACGGGACTGAATAAGATTCCTGTTGTGAAAACAGACGTTAATCTTTCACAGTTTGTAGAGCGTATCGTTGAGGAGGTGGAAAACTCCACCAAGAACACACACAAGGTAAAGCTTATCAATACGGCCAATTGCGAGAAGTTAAACACAGATGAAAAATTACTGCGCAATATTTTTATTAATCTGCTTACCAACGCCATCAAGTTTTCGCCCGAGAAAAACTTTATAGAGTTGCAGGTGCGCGAGGAGTTTGATCAGTTGGTGATTGAGGTGAAAGACGAAGGAATCGGTATTTCTGAACGAGACCAGGCTCGCCTGTTCGAAGCATTTTACCGCGGCAGCAATGTTACTTCTATTAAAGGTACCGGTTTGGGTCTTTCCATTGTAAAGAAAGCGGTGGAGGTGCTGGGTGGCGAGATAGAAATACACAGTAAAGAAAACGAAGGCACCCAGGTAAAGGTAACTTTACCGCTCGTGGGCTGATTTTTACGGAGATCACCCACATCAGGGATTCCCTGATTTATTAAAACTCATGGTTCGCACCGATGCGCCCGACCTGTAGGATGTCCACCTTTGGATCATAATTTTACAGGTATGAAAAACACACACCACTACGAATGGGAAGGGGAGCAGGAGATGAAAGAGGATGATTTGCGCAGCATGGCCTACACGGTGATGACGCTGGCCGGACTTTTTGTGGTGGCTGTGTCGTTCGTCATTCTGCTTTTTGTGTAACGATGGGTCATTTACTTTTGGGCAACTGCACAATTTCCGCCCAAAAACCTTTTAGTCCTGACATGATCTTTAAGAAGTGATCTATTTCGATCGGCTTGGTAACAAAACTGTTCGCATGGTTTTGGTAAGACAGCCGTATGTCGCGGTCGCTCGATGAAGTAGTGAAAATGATAACGGGAGTTTGTTTGAGCACTTCGGTATTCTTGATATGCGCCAGCACTTCGAGCCCATTTTTTTTCGGTAAGTTGATATCGAGTAAAATCAGGTCGGGCAGATGGGAGGGGCCCAGGGCCGTTTGTTCATTCAGAAATTGAATGGCTGCATCTCCGTCTTTCTTTACGGAAATGTCAGTCACCACCGTGTAATCGCGTAATACCTGTGTGGTAAGAAATATGTCTCCTTCGTTGTCTTCTACTAAAAGTATGTGAAAGGGCTTCATGTAAGTTGAATGGGGTAAAAAAATCAAGATACACCCTGATCTGTTTTGGGTAAATAGAAACGGAAGGTACTTCCTTTTCCTTCCTCCGACTCCACGGTGATACGCCCCCCGAGGTTTTCGACAATCTTTTTGCAGATGGCCAGGCCAATGCCAGTGCCAGTGTATTCGTTGCGTGTGTGCAGGCGTTGAAACAGGGTAAATATTCTGTCAAAGTACTCGGGGTTAATGCCTATGCCATTGTCGGCCACGAAGAAATGCCATTGCTCCGGTGTATCAATTACGCCTATTTCAACCCGCGGAGCAATACCGGGCCGATGGTATTTCAGGGCGTTGTTCAGCAGGTTTGTAAATACCTGTCTGAGGGGCGCTTTGGCAGAATACACAACCGGTAGCTTTTGTATTTTGATTTCTGCCTGTTTGTCGTTGATGACTTGCTGATGCAGGGCCGTGATATCGTTCAACAAATCATTCAAGTCAGTATGTTCCAGTTGTGTTACTGCTTTGCCAGCCCGCGAAAACTCCAGCAGGTCGAGTATGATTTGCCGCATGCGCTTGGCGCCATCTACCGCGAAGTGTATGTACTGCTTTCCCTGGTCGTCTAGCAATGGATGGTATTTCTTCTCCAGTTGGGTCAAGAAGCTGGTTACCATGCGCAGTGGCTCCTGCAGGTCGTGCGAGGCCGCATAGGCAAATTGCTCCAGTTCGGCATTCGAGCTGGCAAGTTCTTTCGCGCGCTTTTGTAACTGAAAATTCAGTTCGCGCAGCGCATTTTCGGCACGCTTGCGGTCAGTGATCTCTTTAAAGTACACCGACAGTCCGGTTTCCGAAGGGTAGGCGCTGATTTCGTACCAGCGTTGCAGCGGCTCGTAATAATCTTCAAAGTGGGCAGCCTCGTTGGTGCGCATGGCGCGCTGGTAATGGCCATACGATGCCGACCCTACACTGTCGGCATAGACTTCCCACAGGTTTTTGTTCATTACCTCGTGTTTGGGCCGCATCAGCACATCTTCGGCTTTGTTGTTCCAATAAATAACGGTCCAGTTTTTATCTACGGCAAAAAATGCTTCCGTTATTCTTTCCAATATGGTGTTGCGTTCTCGCAGTGCCTCGGTGGCGGCCAGCTCTGCTTTTTTACGCGAGTCTATGTCCTGAAAACTGCCGTACAACCGTACACACCGGCCCGCCACAAATTCACCTTCGCCAATGGCCCGAACCCATTTTTCTTTTCCCTGTGCGGTTATAATAATCAGTTCCACGTCCCACGGGGTGCCGTTTTTTATGCACTCATTAACGCTTTGTTCAATTCTGCTACGGTGAAGACCGGCCTTGTAAAAGTTGATTCCGTCCACCAGGTCTGGAACGTAGTTCGCATCTACTTCATGTATTTCGCGCGTAACGGCCGACCAATAGACCTTACTGGAAACGAGGTCTACTTCCCAACTGCCAATCCGGGCCAACTCATTGGCTTTGTTTAGAAGCACCTCCAGTTTCTTTTTATCGGTAACGTCTTTGGCTACGCAATAGATCAACCCTTCTTCCGCCACGGGGTGGGCTGTCCACGACAGCCACTTTATTTTTCCTGATTTGGTTATGTACCTGTTCTCGAAAAAGAAGGTGGTCTCACCCTCGTTCAATTTTGTTAACTCAGCCGAGGTTGCATATTTATCATCGGGATGAACAAAATCGTTAAATGGTGTACCTAATAGTTCTTCTTCGCTGTACTCCAGCAGTTCTTTCATGGCAGGATTGAATTTTTTAAAGTATCCATCCAGGCCGGCAATACAGAGAATATCGGGTGCCGCTTTAAAAATCTGGTTTAGCTCTTGCTCCAGCTGCTTGCGTTTTATTTCTGCACCCAGTTGTTCAGAGAATCCGGTTACCAGCGGTATCACCAGGTTCATGGGCTCATCGTGGTGCGCAAAGCCCAACACCATAACGCCCACCACCTCGCCCTTAGAGGTGAGGGGTGTGGCGATCACACTCCTAATACCTGCTTTTTTGGCGGCCTCTATCCGAACAAATTCTTCTACCGCGTTTAGCTGTTGCCAGGTGTGCAGCGATTTTTTTTGCCATACCAAACCGGGCA
>JBMOLS010000022.1:96125-100388 GCA_049324055.1 Bacteroidota bacterium
GACAAGCCTGTTCTGTACACACTGTCCAGCAATTCGATATAACCCTGCCCTACCATTTCAGGAAACACGTCAATGGCTTTTTTGCCGATGAGGTCGAGGCCGGGTTTCAGTCTCTTAAATTCTTCATTCACCATTTGAAAGGTGTGGTCGGGCCCTTTCAGTATACAGATAAAGGCAGGAGCCCGCTGAAAAAGCTCTGTGTATTGTTGGTGTTGCAGCCCCACTGCCTTTTGTAGTTCCAGCTCTTCGGTAACGTCTCTGGAGTTGGCCACCACCCCTTTCACAGAAGGGTCTTCTTCCATGTTGGTAAGAATGGTTTCCAGCCACCGCCACTCACGTGTTTTATGTCTGAATCGGAAGGGTTCTAGCTTTACCTGCTTTTGCGTTTTCAGCAAAGCATACTTTCTGATCACCCTGTCTTTATCTTCGGGATGTATAAAGTCGAAGGCATTTTTACCCAGCAGCTCTTCGGGTTCAATTTGCAACATTCGGGATGACACCGGGCTCACGTAGATGTAATTGGCTTCCAGGTCCAGTATCACTACAAGGTCCGAGCCTTCCTGCACCAGGCTTTTAAACCGTTGTTCATTCAAAACCTGTTCGGTGATGTCTTGAAATACACCAAAGAGCCGGGGCGATGCACTTTCATTGTCGTGAATGATGCGGCCCCTTGATACGATGTATTTTATTTCTTTTTGGCGGGTAACGAAGCGCTTGTAAATCTGATAGTCAGAACCGGTGGCCACACATTCCTGCATGACCGCCAGGGCTCTGGCGCGGTCGTCCGGATGGATGACTTCCATGGCCCGTTCGTAGGTTACTTCGAACGCCTGCGGCTCATATCCGCAAATGCGAAATACTCCGTCCGACCAGTGGAGCTTCTGGGTTGCGGGGTCGAACTCCCACGTGCCAAAGTGCGATATCTGTTCTACTTCTTTGAGCAACAGTCGGTCTTTGGCAAGCTCATGGTTGGCAAACAACGCCTTTTGTTCCGATAGCACCTTTTCGGTTACATCGTGGGCGGTGTGTAAAATGTAGACTACTTCGTTTTGTTGGTTAAGGATGGGTATGTTCTCGGGGTCGGCATATTTTACCTGATACAATCCGGTTGCAGGAACCTGCAGGTCGTAACGCTGCGTTGGCATTTTATGCCGTTGCTTGTGCTCAATAATCTTTAAAAAAGAAGCGCGCAGATTTTGCTCGCCATCGCCTTTGGGATTGTCGGGGTTGTTGGGAAAAGCCTCGAACAGGCCTTTGCCTTTCAAAAATTCCTGAGTAGTTTGGGTGGCTGCCAGGTAAGCACGGTTGGCCTGCACAATAGTAAAGCGTGGCGCATCGGGCAGCAACACCACACCGGGCACAGGCATTTCGAAAAAGATATCTGGCGAGTACTCTTTCACAATAAGCAGTAAGGAAGATACATATTTTTTTTATAACGGCCGGATTTAGCGAAGACCGGTTTGTATAGCTATTGCCAATTGATTTATCTTTAACTTCGCTGAATTGTTGATAGCATGCCCGGCACTGCGATATTGCTGATTGAAGACACCGAAGATCTGGGTGAGATGATTCGTGATATCTTAATGATGGAAGGCTTTGAAGTTACATGGGCGCGCAACGGCAGTTTGGGCCTGGAGCAGTTCGCGCGCACGCAGCCAAAATTAATCATTACCGATGTGGTAATGCCGGTTATGAACGGGCTGGAAGTAGTGAGGGCCATCCGCGCGCAGTCCGAACACCGCAGCGTTCCCATTATCATACTTTCTGCCAAAACCTCACCCGAAGACCAGACGCTGGGTTACGAGGCAGGGGCCAACCTCTATCTGAAAAAACCTTGCAGCGGGCCAGAAATAGTTGCTGCCGTACGGAGTCTCATCTCACAAACGACCGATCATGGAAATGGATAAGTTGCCTGCAAAAGTTCTTCTGGTTGATGACCACACGCTGCTGAGAGATGGGCTTGCCTTCTTGCTGAACAGCATAGAAGGTATTTCGGTGCTAGACACCTGCTCTACGGGCGAAGAGGCCATAGGCCTGGCCCGCACGCTGAAGCCGCACATAGTGCTGATGGACATTATCATGAAAGGCATGACCGGCATTGAGGCCACCCGTTGGATCAAAGAGCAGGACCAGTCCATCAAAGTAATATTGATTTCCACCGAAGTAAGAAAAGAGTTTGTGGCCGCGGGCATTAAGTCGGGCATAGACGGTTATATTCCGAAAGATGCCTCCAAAGAGATTTTGCTCGAAGCCATTAAGACGGTGATGCAAGGCGGGCGTTATTTTACCGAGGCCATCACCAAATTGATTTTTGAAGATTTCTATCTGAATGAAAAGAGCGGACGCAAGCGCGAACGGAAAATCACCGAAGGTTTAACCAGGCGCGAAAACGAGATCTTAGAGATGGTGGCCCAGGGTATAGGCAATAAAGAAATCGCTGAGCGTTTGTTTATCAGCGTGAAAACGGTAGAAACGCACAAGGCCCATATTTTAGATAAACTCGGATTGAAGAACACGGCAGAGTTGATCAAATACGCCATCAAGAACAACATCATTGCCCTGGAGTAATTTCTTTCTGGTCACGGATTTTTGGGCCTTTTGGGCCTGGGCGTCAGTTCCATTTATCCATGTTGGGTAGGGGTTTCCCTGATAACTCCGCACAGCGCATCGCAGGCATTCGCCAGGCTGTGTAAAAAACACTGTTTTAAACTTCAAAATCCAAGTTCCGGCTGCCTATTCACTGATTTATTCCAAATCAGGGAATTCCCTGTCGGAAAGGGGGGTGTTCGTCAGCCAATTTTGTATCGTCAAAACAAACAACACACCCCATGAAAACGAACATCAGCCATACATCGGTAAAGCTAGTTATCGTAGTGATCTTTTTACTACTCTCGCTGTTATCGCAGGCGCAAAGCCTTCAGCAGATTTTGGACAAAGATCCTGAGTTTCTGAACACCAAAACCGACTACCTGGGTCTTACCGTTTCTTTTGGTGCCAGAAGCAGTTCTATCACCAGCAACTTCGAGCAGATTAACAACCTCACCATGTTGCAGGAAGGTGGTTCGGTAGGGGCAGTTTGGGGCATGGGTTCGTTCGAAGTAAAAGCAACCGCTGGTTATTATTACCCTGCCGCTAAAATGGGCCACTCCATTAACCTTATTGAAGCAGGCCTCAATACACAGGTGCAGCCGTTGCAATTGATCACGAAGAAACAGACACGCGTTAACCCTTATGTAACAGTGGGTGTGAACCGAAGCGAGTACAAAATGCACGGCTTTTATGCAGGCCACGATCAAGCGGCCATCAATTATAGTGTTTCCAGCGCTCCTTACCTGGGTTCGGTAAAAACGTACCAGGCCACCGCAGGAGCCGGGATATCGGTAAGCCTGAAGGATGACTTTGATTTTGTGAAGTTGTTTGCGGACGCCCAATACAGTCATCCTTTCAGCACCGGTTCCACGGCTGATTTTGTGAACACGCGGACCTCGGCCCAATGGAATTTTAACCTGGGTATTAAGTTTGGCATGAACCACTTCGCGGGTATCACCAACTAAAAAGAAAAGCTACCAGAAAAAATAGTTGGTATATGAACGCGCATCTGTTAGTAGACCAGTTTATCAAAAGTTGTTCGCACGATTTACGCGCCCCGCTGTCTTCTATCAAAGGGTTGGTGAACGTAGCCAAACTCAACCAGCAAGATCCGGAAACGGAGCGCTGCCTCGATCTGATAACAGATTGCGCAAATAAAATGGATGCCGTGCTTCACTCTTTGCAGGAATTTCTGGAAGTGAACAAGCAGGAACTGAAACCGGAAAGCACCGACTGCCATACGCTGATCGACCAGGTTTTAGAAAGTCATATCGAAGAGGCAGCGTCCAAAGAAATTACCATACAAAAAAATATCCGGGTGCCCAATCCATGGAAGGTAGACCGATACACCTTTACGCGCATGGTAAAGATCCTGGTGGAGAATGCCATCCGCTTTCAGGATCCGTTTAAGACTGAAAAGTTTGTAAGCGTTGAGGTGAAGGGAATGAAGAACGTGCTGGTGCTGGAGATAAAAGACAATGGTGTGGGGATACCTATGCACGAGCGCGAAAGAATTTTTCATCCTTTTGTAAAAGCCAGCACCGACAGCAAAGGTATAGGCATGGGGTTGTTTTTACTGAATAAGTTGGTTGAAAAGACGAAAGCAAAGCTGGTGTTTGCTTCGGTAGAAGGCATAGGGTCAACCTTTCGGGTGGTGATACCGCATAACTGAGA
>JBMOLS010000023.1:0-7718 GCA_049324055.1 Bacteroidota bacterium
GACCTAATTTGGTTTTGATTAACTTCGTTTCTGTTCTCATTTTCTGACAGTTTAATGGGTTTAACTTCATAGTTTCCACTTCTAAGTTAACCCAACTGTCAGATTAAGTCGAAACTACTTCAAATAAGGAGTCGCCACTAATGTAATCCGGAAGATAATCGACTCCTTATTTGATCTGCTTCGAAAGTGAGTACCTCATATTCACTTGAATGGATATAACAACTGTTTCCAGTATGATTTGGGAAAATTTGATTCTTCCTTAATACCAATTTCACCAATGCCCTTGGATTCATAAATTTTTGGATTGTCGTACGCTGTCTTAAAAATATGATCCCATACAGTTAACCATGCGCCATAATTTACTTGCGCATCTTTGTAATCTGCACGGTGGTGCCAACGATGGAGTTCAGCTACGCAAAAGAACCTCTTGAGAACGCCAGCCTTATAATTTAAATTGGTGTGCTGCATCATCATATTGATGGCAAGAATAGCCAGCGCGGCAACCACTACCGCCTGGGGCGTACCTATTGCAAGACATAATATAATCCCCGGGCCGCCTTCCAGAATCTGATGCAGGGCATGCCGTTTTTCGCCATTCAGAAAATACAGGCGTTCTGAACTGTGATGGATAGAATGGAGTCTCCACAACCACTCATATCGGTGACTTTGCCAGTGAACAACGAATAAAAAGAAGTCGATAATGGTGAGTGCCAGCAGTACTTGTATCCAAACCGGTAGCGTGGTTGGAAACCATTGGGGAAAAGGTATCCAAACGGCAAGCCAGATAAGAGCAAATTGGGCAGAAACTTTAATGAGATAATTGATGATGTAATACGTAAAGTCGAGATTCCAATCATTTCCATCCACCCAATTTTGTTCGAATGGTAACCAGCGTTCGAGCAGTAATACTACCAAACCGAATAATGCAATAATGGGCACGGTGGCGAGATATTGGTTGGTGCCGCTTTCTATCAACCTGATAATTAAGAAAGAAGCAGACAGCATAAAGACCGGGTATATTGAATACTGAAAAAGTTTTTTCATAGCCAAAGATTTTTTTGCAAAATCCCCAGAAAGAAATGGCTATGCTTGAATAAACTGGCTATTATTTCAAAATCGCAGAGGGGTTAGCCCCGAACATATCCATGAAGGTGCGGCTCAGATGCGCGGTGTCAGAAAAACCCGCTTCGTGTGCGGCTTGAGTAAGCGTCATTCCTGCAAGCACCGAGGTGACTGCCACGCGCATGCGACACCAAAGAATAAAAGGGCGTAGCGGGATACCGACCTGATCTTTGAATAAATGCGTGAAGCGACTGGCGGAGAGGCAGGCTACCTCTGCCAGCATTTCCAGGTTAAACTCATGTGTGGTTATATGAAAACGAATAAAGTCGGTAGCTCTTTGTATGCGGTTGTCAATTGGGTTGACAGATTCGATTGTTTTTGTGAGTGATGTGGGGATGCTACCCCCAGCAAACGCTTTTCTATCCGCTTCTGATATTCTGCCTTCAATGGATTGAATGGATTGAGTGGATTTAAATGTGGTGAGAATTGCTTTTGCAAGGTTAGACTCTGGCTCTATAAAAATAAAGGCTGCTTCGCCAGTGGTTGTAGTTTGATGGAGTTGATCAGGTAATACTAATACAACTTGTGAAGCTAAGGCGTTGCCAAAGGCATCTTCAATTTCTATTACTCCATCTATACTGACAATTATTTCAAGGGCATGGTGCTTGTGCTGATCCGTATGAATAGCTGGACTAATGAAGGTGGCGTGGTCTTCAAAAATTTGGATGTGCTTCACTTAAGATCTTTTTACACCTTCAACATCCGAGCATTAATAGCAACAACCACGGTACTTACGCTCATTAATACGGCACCCATCGCAGGACTGAGCATGACTCCGAAGTTGTACAACACGCCCGCTGCCAATGGCAGGGCAATCACATTGTAGCCAGTTGCCCACACAAGGTTCTGAATCATTTTCCTGTACGTGGCTTTTCCAAACAAAATAAGATTCACTACGTCTTTCGGGTTGCTGTTCACCAAAACAATACCAGCCGTTTCGGCAGCAATGTCAGAACCAGAGCCTACGGCAATGCCGATGTTGGCTTGCGCGAGCGCAGGTGCATCATTCACGCCATCACCCGTCATGGCAACAAATTCACCTTTCGCCTGAAGCTCTTTAATCTTTTCCAGCTTTTGATGTGGAAGTACTTCGGCCATAAAGCCATCCATACCCAGCGATTCACTCACCGTCCTGGCCACTTCTTTGTTATCGCCTGTGAGCAAAAGTGTTTTGATGCCATTTGCGCGGAGCGTATTAATTGCGTCAGGTGATTCCTTTCTGATTTCATCCGCTAATGCAATCACACCAGCTACTTTGCTTTCTATCAAAACATATACAACTGTTTCCGCCACGCTTGATGATGGGAGTTGAATGTATAAATTTTTCTCCTTTAAATATCCGGGGCTTACTACCTTCACTTGCGTTCCACTCCACATGGCTTGTATGCCTTTTCCTGTGATTGCATTGAACTCACTAATAGCAGGCAACGAAAGTTTAAGTTCCTTCGCTTTTTCTACAATGCCGGTTGCAATGGGATGTTCGGAGTTCTGTTCAAGTGCTGCGGCAATAGCAAGAACTTCATCCCGATTATACGATTCACTTAATGAATCGAACCTCACCACACTAAATTTACCAAGCGTAAGCGTACCGGTCTTATCAAACACCAGCGCGGTAATCTTTCTGGAATTCTCAAAGGCCGTTCTGTCTTTGATCAGCAATCCGCTCTGGGCAGAAATGGCGGTAGACCGCGCCACCACTAACGGAACGGCAAGCCCAAGGGCGTGTGGACAGCAAATGACAATCACTGTAACCATGCGCTCCATCGCGAAAGCCAGGTCTTTACCAATACTCAGCCAGACAATAAACGTTAATGCACCTGATACCAGTGCAATGATGGTAAGCCAACCCGCAGCCTTATCAGCCAGGAGTTGCGTTTTGGATTGACTTTGTTGTGCGTCCTGAACAAGTTTAATTACCTGCGCCAGGTACGAGTCTTTACTCCCGTGCAACACTTCCACTTTAAGCGATCCGTTTCCATTGATGGAACCTGCAATTACTTTTTCGCCTTTCGACTTCTCCACTGGCTTCGACTCACCTGTGAGCATAGACTCATTCAGGTAACTATTGCCTTCGGTGATGATGCCGTCAGCGGCAATTTTTTCACCCGGCTTAATGAGAATAATATCCCCGGCTTTCAGGTCTTCCGTCTTCACTTCCGTGATGTCCTCGCCATGAATGAGGTGCGCTTCCGAGGGCATGAGTTGCACCAACAGTTCCAATTCGCGCGATGCACTCATAATGGATTTCATTTCGATCCAGTGCCCCAACAGCATGATGAGAATTAACGTGGCTAACTCCCAGAAAAAGTCCATGCCGGTTAAACCCAACACAATGGCCACGCTGTACACATAGGCAACCGTAATCGCTACTGCTATCAGTGTCATCATGCCAGGCGATTTTGATTTCACTTCATCCTTTAAGCCAATGAGGAAGGGCCATCCTCCATAGAAGTAAACAATAGACGAGAGCAACAAGAGCACATACGAGGAACCTGTAAACATCCAATCGACACCAAGCCAGCGTTGAATCATAGGTGAAAGCGCCATGATCGGTATGGTCAGAACAAGGACGATATAGAATCGTTTTTTGTAGTCATCAATCATTCCAGCATGGTGAGCATGGCCTGAATGACCGGACTGTTGGTGCTTATGCTCCGAATGTTTTTCAACCTTCATGTCATGTTGTTCGTGTCCACTTTCATGTGGCCGATGATGCTGATGACCCGAATGCTCACCTTTTGAATTTGAAATTGGAATCAAATCCATTCCACACTTCGGGCATTTGCCGGGTGCATCCTTCACAACTTCGGGGTGCATAGGGCAAGTGAATTGTTGATTTCTGTGTTGATGTTCCATCATAAAAAGCGTTAAAGTTTCGTACCTACTTTGAAAGCATTACTAATTTTACAATCATATCGACATCATCGTAAACAAGTTTTTCGCCAAGGTTCTCGAAAAACGATTGTGAACCGAATTTCACATCGTACTTACTTCGATCAAACGTCAGCGTAGCTTCGGCTACCATTTGATTATTTATACTGTTGACCTTGGCTGTGAACGTAATAGGATTTGTTTTTCCTTTGATTGTAAGATTACCGGTAACTGTATATTCGGTTGCAGACGTTGGTTCAACTTTAGTAATGACAAAAGATGACTTTGGAAAGCGCACTACAGAAAAGAAGTCTTCAGACTTCAGGTGATCCACCAAGCGCTTGTTTGATTTCGTATCGGTAATATCAGCACACGTAATGCTGGCCATGTCCATTTCAAAAGAACCACCGCTCAGTTTGTTTTTAGTGAATGAAAGGTGACCTGATGATAGTTGTATTTCTCCGTAGTGTTCACCACCCAATTTTTTACCTGTCCATTCCAGTTTGCTTTGCTTCAGATCAATGTTAATCTTTTCAACACTGATTTCCTGCGCTACTGAAAGAAATGGAATAAGAGCGATCAGTGTAATAATTGTGCCCCTCATCGCTCTACTTTTTACTAGTTTTAGCTGCCCAATCAACACGCAATTTTTCGTTTGCTACGATAAGCTGATCTAGCTTTTTCGTTATGGCCAAATCGGTAGACGCTTTCAATGTTTTAAGAGCCGTTGCGTAGTCATTCATCGCGGCTTCAATTTTTGCCTGTAGTTGAAGATATGTGGCATCCTGCGCTTTACTGTTGGCTATTTGCACCCAGGCATAAGCCTGCTTCAAATCTTTATTATTGTTGAAGTAGTAAGAACTGGATTGATAGAAAAGGCTTGCGCGGTCTTCTTTCTTTACGTTGATCCGATCATTGATTTCAGCCATCACCTTTTCATCCACATTCATTTTGATGGTGATCTTAACCTGGGTGTTCTCCCATAGTAGAAACAATCCGGCTTCGTCTTTCGAAAGATCATTTACTTCGATGGTGAAGGTTTCATAATAGCGTGCCGATTTCTCTGGCTTGGCTGCAAAACGCACGAGGTCTTGCTCTTGTGTGTAATCAGAAGTGCCGTGCATTTCAGCAGCTTTGTTGATTACGATTGTCCACTCATTTTGATTGGGAATGGTGAAGAGAGAATACGTGCCAGCAGGAATGTCGTTGCCGTTTAATTTTACAGCTTCTGAAAATCGAATGGTGGTGGCATCATGCGCACCCGTGCGCCACATCTGACCGTAAGGTTCAAGCCCTCCGAAGATTACCCTGCCGCGAGCATTTGGGCGGGAATATTTTACCTCTACTTCTCCAAAGCCAATCTGCTGCTTAAACTCAGCATCCGGACTGGCTGGTGGGATGTTAAGTTGTGCCTGGGCTAACCCCACGAAGCTTAATAATAAGACTACTACTGTTATTCGTTTCATATTGATTATAATTTTATTTAAACGCGATAGTTGGAATTCAGAATCATATACTAAGGGAGGCTAACTTTATTGACTTTTCTTTTGAATCGGTCCAGGCGAATATGAGTTTGTCACCGGACCTGGTCATTTGCGGAAAGCCGCTGGAGCGTGACTCAGACGATGCGGCTATGATAACCGATTGTTCCTTTACTCCGTCACTTCGAACTTTAACCGCCTTGATTTCTGTTCCCTCCATCCAGCTAACTACAGCAGTTTGCTCGTCTAGCAACACAATATCAACGCGGCCTATCGGACTACCCTCATCCACACGAATTGCTTTTCCAAAAGTCTCCCCACCATCATGAGAGAAGATCACATTCACCTTAGCGGTATCAGAAGCCATGGTAAACCAAGCGGTAGTAAGCGTATTTCCGATGGCCGAAACCCTCGGCCCATTTACCGGGCAGCCAGCGATTTTCCAGTGGTCACTGTTGATGCTCTTCGGTGGAGTCCACTCGCCATTCACTAAACGTACTATCGACATATCGCGAATCTCTTCATCCGAACGGTCGCGATAAATCACCACAGGCCCGCTAGATGTGATGGCAGCGCTTGTCTGGCAGCAATCGCACGTTCTTCTATCGAGCTCCCACTCATGAAGTTTATTTCCATTTGCATCAAGCACAGCCGCCCGAAGGCTCATCTCACCATGGTGATCATGATCCATATTTTCCATTCCCGCCATCACCGTGTTGCGACCGTCAAGCCACGTAACAAAAAACTTGTCGTCATACGGCACCAGCGAAACAAAGCCATGCTCTGCCTGCTTACCATCATCGTGCAGAATTTTAGGATTTGCCCAAGTGGTGTTTATTGACTCGGAAGTCGTGAACTTTACATCGTAGGTAAATTTTCCGTCAGCGCTTCTATCCAGAAAATGAGCGATGAACCCGCTTTCATTTCTCGCCATCATGGGATAGTCTGCCCAATTCACAAACCATGAGTTGCCTGAGGCAATGGTTACCGGTGTTGTCCATTTACCCCTGTCAAGGCTGGCAAGCTTGAATGTCGATTGCTTTTCTTTTTTCTCAATCCATGAAAGATAGACGATGCTGTCCTGATAGGTGAACAGGAAAGGTTCACCACTTTCTGCCTGAGTTGGAGATTCAAGTAGACTTATTGTCGCTTGTTGTTTGACTTCTTTAGTCTTTGTTGAACAAGACGTCAATAATACTATCGACAAAGCAAAAAAAGATATGCTATTCTTCATGGTTTATTATTTTAGTAATGAGTTCAATGTTTACTGGTTCGTTCCACATGCGGCTGCCTGTTTCTGAGAATTTCAACCTACCTTCAGCATCAAAAATGAATGTTGTGGGCAAGGCCGGGATTTTTAATTCTTCCATGTTGTTCAATTGCACATACAGAAAACTGTAATCGTGCTTTTTTGAAAAGCGTTCGATTTGCTCGGGATCTTCGTTGGAGGCGATCAAAAACACTACGTTCTTGCCAGTCATTAATGCTTGCGCTTTATCAATAGACGGCATTTCCTGAATGCAGGGACCGCACCAGGTTGCCCAGAAGTTTATAAAGACCACCTTACCCTCAAATTCATCCGTGTCAATACTCTGCCCGGTGAGAGTTGAAAGCTTTACATCTTCAAGGCTAATGATGCCAGTATTCTCCTTCTTCGAACTGCAATTCGAAAAGAAAAATGCAAATACCATTAAAGCGATAGAGCCGCACGGCATTCGCGTTATGTTTTTATTTTTAATCATAGTATAGGAATTGAGGTTCGCTGAAAACTACAGAAGACAAAATTCTGTTGTGTGTTGAAAGGTGTGATGTGCGTCTCTTCCAAGCACTTTATCCGCCTGAAATCTTTTTCAAATAATGCAGACATAGAGGATTCGGTGTATTGTTTGACCTCCAAGCCACTGCATTTGTTAGGGCCATTATCGGAAAAGGTGCCGAGCACTAAGTGCCCTCTAGGCTTGATTGCCTGCTTCACAATGGCGAGGTATTTTATGACTTGGATTTCCGTTGTCAGAAAGTGGAAGGCTGCCCGATCATGCCAGAAATCGTATTTACGTTCAGGCTCAAAGTCCACAATGTCTTTCTCTATCCAGGTAATTGCTGCTGCCTTTTCTCCCAACCTCGATTTTGCGCGTTGAATTGACTTAGCGGAAATATCAAGCACCGAAATATCCGAATAGCCTAACTCCAGCAACGCATCTACCAAATGACTATCGCCACCACCAATATCAATGACGCTGGAAG
>JBMOLS010000024.1:0-6686 GCA_049324055.1 Bacteroidota bacterium
TGTAAAACGTGAGTGCTGGATCGAAACCTTCATAATAGGCCCGCAGCCTTGAATATCTATTTGATCCCTCCTCACCACTTAAAGCAAGCAGCCGGACTAAATCGTTTGATAAGCCTTCAACCTGGTTTACAATATGATGATTTGAACCTAAAGGTTAGCGGCAACCTAAAAAGCAAAGAAACCAATAGCTGAATGAACTTTGATAAGAGTATATTGATACAGTTTATCAAAAGTACATTTCCGATTTCGGACTATGCGGCAAAGCTCATTGCCGATAATTTTGACCATAAATCCTTAACAAAAAACACTTTGACTCTCCAAGAAGGTAAAATCAACTCAGACTACATTTTTTTAGAAGATGGCTTTATGCGTTCTTATGTGCTAGATACCGAAGGCAATGAAGTTACTACCAATATTTTTAAACCAAAGCAAATGGTATTTGAAGTGGGGTCATATTTTCAGCGAAAACCATCATCAGAGAACATTGAAACAATAACTGCGTGTAGTGCCTGGGTAGGCAAATACGAAAGTTTTCAAAATCTTTTTCACTCTCTGCCTGAGTTCAGAGAATTTGGCAGGGCCATCTTGGTGAAAGGGTACATTTCATTTAAAGAACGAACCATTTCTATGATAAATGAAAAAGCAGAACAACGATACGCGAATCTTTTGAAAGACAGCCCAGAGATTTTTCAACACGTTCCACTAAAATATATTGCATCTTATCTAGGGATTACTGATACATCTTTAAGCCGACTGCGTAAGGAACTTCTTAAAAAGTAATTTCTTGCCATTTGCTAAGTAGCTTTTTAAAGTGACGAATGACCTTTGCATAAAGTAAAACTTCAAAATTTATGCAAGCAATAACATTACAAAAAAACAACTCTGAGAAGCGCATTACCCTCGTGGTTGTTTTCTGGGGCTTAACCAGTTTTTTATTAGGGTATTATGGTTTTTTCAATCTTATTCCTAACCCACTTTTCGGGGCCATCGTAGTGCTTATACTGAGTAGCTTAATTCTTCATTACCAACTTAACGACAACTTCAAGCAATTTTGCAACAAAATTCCGTTGAAAGCAATTGCGCTGTTTCACGTTTGGCGAATTTTTGCCGGCTGGATTTTCTTGTCATACAGCGGAGTACTTTCTGAAACGTTCATCAATAACGCTGCATATGGCGACATTATCTCTGGATTTTTTGGATTGAGCGTGTTCCTGTTTGGTCATTCTAAACTGAATTACTACATATTTAATATTGTTGGATTGCTTGACTTTATTGTTGCTGTTGGAACTGGCATAACGCTGACTATACTCGGAAATGAAGGTATGACCCCCATTATTCAACTACCCTTAATTATGATTCCTTTGTTTGGTGTGCCATTGTCTGGATTCACGCATTTTATATCCATCAGCAGGCTGTTACAAATGAAGAACAATAAACTAACCGACATAATTGAATAATATGAGTAATGAAGTTAAGAAATTAGCCGTGTTTGGACTCATCATCAGTCTACTCACTTCCACATACGTTACATTCTTGGGAACAATTCTCAGACAAGGTTTTGCTACAGAAAATTTTATTTACAATTGGCTAAGTCTTGTTCCTAAAGCTTACATTGCTGTACTGCCTTTTGTACTGATAACCGGACCGTTGGTTAGACGCTTTGTTGATTGGATTTTTGTAAACTTATCAACAACTCATAACAAATGAAAGGCAGGGTAGCCGATCACAACGGGTGGGCATAGTGGCAGGTAACGCATTAGGCTGAACAAAAATGCCTTTTTGTTTCAACCTGTGCTTGCTGATATTTTGGTAAATTCTGCCACTACGCCAAGCCGTCAAACATTGGCAATAGTAGAGCCCCGGTATTTTAATCACCCAACGTATAACGCTTTAATTATAAATATTTGTTAGTGGACAATTGAGTGGCTTCTGGACAATTTAAGAATGAAAAAATAAGTGTCGGACAAAAAAATAAGCAGAAACCTATATGATAGGCGCAAGCGTCACGCTTGTGCTTATCTAAATTTCTTTCTCATCCAGAACCTCACGCCAAGGGTTACGCTGGCAGAGTCCCGAAATAACCACGATTTAACATCCGTCTCTTTCCGCAGTTCCGGTGTTTCGTTAGCTTGCCACCATGTGGTGCAACTACCATACCCATACACACTATTGCGATGGCAAGTTACCCGTGGCTGACGTAGTACTGCGTGCGCAACAGCTTGGCTTGCGCGCCCTCGGTATCTCCTCGCACGCGCCCCTCCCCTACCACCGACCGTGGTGCATGGCCGAAAACGCGCTGCCTGCCTACCTGGCTGACATCAACCGCTTGCGCAATAGCGCAGGCGTGCAGGTGTATGCCGGCCTGGAGGTGGATTACATTCCCGGTATGGTGGCGCCCGCCCACTACCAACACCTGCTCGATTACACCATCGGATCGGTTCATTTTGTAGACCAACTGCCGGGCGGAGTGCATTGGGAGATAGATGCTACGCTGGCGCACTTCGAAGAAGGTCTTCACCAGATTTTCCAAGGCAATATCCGCACAGCGATCGAACGGTACTATGCGCTGACGCGCGAGATGGTTGTCCACTCTCCCCCCACCATCGTAGGCCACCTCGACAAAATCAAAATGCACAACCGCGATGACGTTTACTTTACGGAATCAGCACCGTGGTATCAGGCTGCCGTTGGTCACACCCTCGATACCATCAGTAAGGCGGGTTGCATCATCGAAGTAAACACCCGGGGACTGTACCAGCGGAAGACCAGCACCGTTTATCCCAGCCCGTGGATATTGCAGCAGATCCATGAGCGCGGCATTCCGGTTACACTCAGTTCCGATGCCCACCATCCCGATGACCTCGTGAACGAATTCACACATGCCGCCCACATATTAGTAGAGATTGGTTTCCAAAAATTGCGCATCTTGTTGGATGGAAAATGGCAAGATGTAGCTTTCGATGCCCATGGAATCCAACTTCAACACCCATCCCATCACCCGCTGGCTTAGCCGCACCCATGGCCTCTGGTTTACCCTGTACACGGCTGGGGCCGCCTTCTGCCTCTACACGTGCATCTTCGCACTGCGCAAAACCTTTGGTGTAGCCACCTACGAAAACCAGGCGGTGTGGGGGGTGGACTTCAAGGTATGGATGGTGATCTTCCAGGTGGTGGGCTACATGCTGTCGAAATTCATTGGCATCAAAGTAGTGTCGGAGTTAGGGGCGCACGCCCGCGCCAAAGGTATTTTATTGATGGTTTCCGTGGCCAGCGTGGCGTGGCTGTTCTTTGCCATTACGCCCTCTCCCTACAACCTGGTTTTTCTCTTCCTCAACGGTCTGCCTTTAGGTATGGTGTGGGGTATGGTGTTCGGCTACCTGGAAGGACGTAAGTTTACCGAGGTATTAGGCGCAAGCCTTTCCGTTAGCTTCATCTTCTCGGCCGGCTTCGCGAAAACAATAGGCGGCTTCATCATGCTCGACTGGAGCATATCGGAGTTCTGGATGCCCTTTGTGGCCGCTTGCCTCTTCTTCCCCCCACTGCTGCTGTTTCTCTGGCTGCTCGACAAAATTCCACCACCTACTGCCGAAGACGAAGTGCTGCGCACCAAACGCCAGCCAATGACGGGGCCGGAACGCATCAAATACACACTCACCTTTTTACCGGGCCTGGTTTTGCTGGTGCTTACTTACACGCTGCTCACAGCCTTCCGCGACTTTCGCGACAACTTTTCGGCCGAAATCTGGAAGTCGCTGAACTATGGCGACAAGCCCGAGATATTTACCCAAACCGAGTTGCCCGTTACCATTGGTGTACTGCTGGTAATCGGCAGCCTGATGGTGATCAAAAACAATTACAAGGCCATGGTCATCAATCACCTGATTGTATTGATTGGCATGGTGGCGGTGGGCGTGAGCACATGGGCCTTTGAAAGCGGTTGGATCAATGCGCCCGTTTGGATGGTGCTGGTAGGGATGGGGTTGTATTTTGGGTACATTCAGTTCAACAGTATCTTCTTCGACCGACTGATCGCTACCTTCCGCTATGTAAGCACGGTGGGTTTTTTGATTTACCTGGCCGACTCGGTGGGCTACCTGGGCAGTGTAAGCGTGCTGTTGTACAAAGAGTTCGGTCAGAAGGATTTAAGCTGGCTGAATTTCTTCATCTCGGGGGGCTACATCATGTCGGTAGCGGGCAGTGTGCTCATTACGCTTTCGCTGATCTATTTTGCACAGAAACACAAGAGTTGGGATTTGAAATAGTTGTTGGCAGAATAGCTATCAACTATCAACTATCAACTATCGACTATCGACTAAAAACTAAGAACTATCAACCAACAAAGGTTACTCCCGCGACACCGGCTTGGTGCGCCAATCGAACCGCACTGAGAGTACACGCACCAGGAAGGTGGACACAATGGCAATCAGAGCGGCCAACGTCTCGTCTAACTGTAGCCATCCGTACAAAACGGTGAACAAGCTGCTGCCCACCATGGCGGCACCGGCATAAAATCGGCCCGGCAAAAAGATGACGGGCGTTTCTCCAATCAAAATATCGCGAATGAGCCCTGCGCCCACCGCATTGAACATGCCTACCAACACGGCCGCCAGCGGCACCAGGTCGGCCCGCATGGCAGCGCTCGCACCTACCACGCTGTACATCCCCAACGAAATAGCGTCCACCAGCTTCATGGTCATCACCATGCGCCTAAGCTTCTGGTAGAAAAACATGGAGAGTGCGAAGCCCAGCAGAATCATCAACAAATAGTTGGAGCTGGTTACCACCAAAGGCGGACCGCCTTGGATGAAGATGGCATCGCGAATCAGACCGCCTCCAACACTTGAAAAGAACGCCACAATAAATACGCCAATGAAGTCGTACTGTTTCCGAATGGCCGCGATGGAGCCGGAGATCGAAAACAGAAACACAGCCAGCAAATCGAAGTAAGCAAAAGTAGTCGTGAGGTTGCGCTCAATCACATCGGGTATTTGCAGGAAGTCCATAGTTGGAGAAAGTTCGCGACAAAGGTATACAAAAGCGATACAGCAAAATAAAGGCGGCCCCGCGCAGAGCCGCCCCGTTGTTAATAAAGTCGATCGGTTACTTCAATGCAAAGCCTATGGTTTTTACATCGCGTGCGTTGGGCCCTACCATGGCCTGAAACTGGCCAGGCTCGGCAACCCACTTCAAGTCTGGATTGTAGAAGGACAATTGCTCTTCGCTGATGGTAAACGTAATGGTCTTTGTTTGGCCCGGCTCGATCACAACTTTCTGAAACCCTTTGAGCTCCTTCACCGGTCTTGTTACGGAACCTACCATATCGCGAATGTACATCTGCACCACTTCGGCACCTGCACGCGATCCCTTGTTGGTCACATCCACAGAAAGAGTGAGCGTGCCGCCCTTCGTCATCTCTGTTTTGTCAAGGCGAGGTTCGCTGTATTCAAAAGTGGTGTAGCTCAAGCCATAGCCGAACGGATACAAGGGATCGTTCGATACATCGAGGTAGTTGGACTGAAACTTCTGGAACCAAGGACCGCTCAGCGGCCGACCTGTATTTTTGTGCGCGTAGTACAGCGGCACCTGCCCTACATTTTGTGGAAAGGTAGTAGTAAGCCTACCGGAAGGATTGACCTCACCAAACAACACATCGGCAATGGCATCGCCTGCTTCCGAGCCACCAAACCACACGTTCAAAATAGCAGGCACGTTTTCGCTCTCCCATTTTAGCGCCAAGGGGCGGCCAGTGAACAACACCAACACCACCGGCTTGCCCGTTTTCAGCAGGGCTTTCAGCAGGTCTTTTTGCACTTCGGGAATTTCGATGTTTGTGCGGCTGGCAGCTTCGCCACTCATCTCCGCAGCTTCGCCCACCGCAGCCACAATTACGTCTGCACCTTGCGCCAGTCGCACGGCTTCATTGCGAATTACTTCGGCACTGCGCGGGTCGCGATTCAGCGATTTACCGAATAGTGTAGAATTTTTTTCCAGCGTTTCATCTTCCGTCAGGTTCGATCCTTTTGCATACACAATCTTCGCTGTCGACCCGACTGCTTTTTGTAAGCCTTCGCGCAACGAGATCGACTCCGAGAAACGGGCCGCCACGCTCCAGGTGCCGGTCATGTTTTCTTTGGCATCCGCCAGTGGCCCCACCAAAGCGATCGTTCCGGCTTTTCGCAGCGGCAACAGGTTCTTGTCGTTTTTCAACAATACAAAACTCTGTGCCGCAGTGCTACGCGCCTCGGCACGGTGCGCATCCGAAAACACTTCTGTCTTCGCACGCTCCTCGTTGCAATAGCGGTAAGGGTCATCAAATAGACCCAGTCTAAATTTGGCTTCCAGTATCCTGCGGCAAGCCGCATCAACCTGCTGCTCGCTAATGCGCCCCTCCTTCACGGCCTGTGGCAAGGTAGTGAGCAGCCCTTCGCTCACCATGTCCATGTCCAAGCCAGCATCCAGCGCTTTGGCAGACACCGTGGCGAGATCGCCATAGCCGTGGTTCACCATTTCGCTCACACCGGTGTAGTCAGAAACAACGAATCCCCCAAATCCCCACTCTTTGCGGAGCACATCGGTAAGCAACCATTTATTGGCCGTGGCCGGTATGCCGTCAATTTCGTTAAAAGATGCCATGATGCTGCCCGCCCCGGCATCGAGCGCTGCTTTGTAGGGCGGCAGGTATTCGT
>JBMOLS010000025.1:0-6094 GCA_049324055.1 Bacteroidota bacterium
GCGCCCGAGCGACCACATTTGATCTTGCTCTATTTTTCTTCGCCCGACCATGAAGGCCACGAGTTCGGTCCGCTGGCTGAAGAAACCAAACAGGCCGTGCTGCGTGCCGATTCACTGCTGGCCGATTTAATGCAAGGCTTGCAAACTATTGCACTGCCTGTTAATGTAATCCTTGTGTCCGATCACGGCATGCAAGAATTAACGATGAAAGAAGAAACCTTTATTTTTTTGGATGAGCTGATCGATAAGAAAGATACCTCGGTGGTGATGGTGAACGGGGGGACACAGACCCATCTTTACTTCAATCGCCAGTCGAAGAAAGATTCTGTGTTCAGTGTTATGCAGGCGAAAGAGAAAAATTTCCGGGTGATTCGAAAAGAAGATTTCCCGGCAGCATGGAGTTATCGGCATGAACGCGCAGGCGATTTACTGTTGACTGCCGATCCCGGCTTTTATTTCCGGGAAGGATCTCGTTCGCATTTTCTGGCCCGCGTGCAAATGGGTGCGTTGTTTGGTGTGCATGGGTACGATCCGACTCAGGCACCCAATATGAAGGGTATATTCTATGCCTGGGGCCCCAACATCCGCCAAGGGGTATGCTTGCCTGCAATCGAAAATATTCACGTATACCCGCTGTTGGCCCAACTGCTTGGCTTGCCCCTTCCGCCCATCGATGGAAGCTTTGAGCGGGTGAAACGCATGTATAAGAAGTAGCCGTTTCGAAGAAAAGGACACCCTATTCAATACGCAGGGTCTGCACCGGGTTTTCGCGCGCCACGCGTCTTAACTGTGTAGAAATGGTAAAGCCCACCGTTATCACCATGATGACAATGGCCACCAGGTAAGGCCACGCAGTAGTTGGTATGTGCTCAGGGTAGGCGGCCTTCAGCAACAGATTTGTCAGGTAGGCACCCAGCGGGGCGCCCGCGGCAAAAGCTATCAACACAATCCAAACATAGTCGCGGTTCATTAGCCTGAAGATTTGAAGCATGCTGGCACCAAACACTTTTCGAATGCTGAACTCCTTCAGCCTGCGCGTAAGGTTGTACGACACCAAACCATAGAGCCCCATGGCCGCCAGCAACACCGCTACACCCGATATGAAAAAGATAACTTTGTTGTTGGCGCGGTTGCTGTTCAGAAAATGATCAAACACCTCGCTTTGCATAATTCCAAGATAGGGATCATCGGGGGCAACGCTTTTCCAGGTGGCTTTTAGTTCTTCTGCAGTGGCGTTCACAGAACCTGCTTCGGCCTTTACTACCAGGTAGTTGAATGATGACGCAGGGGCAATGGTAAACATGGCGGGCTCTACCTGCCAATAGAAATCGTTGTAGTAAAAGTCTTCCACCACACCCACTACGTAACGTTGAATGCTGTCGGCCATGAAGCTTTCCTTCAATGGTTCTGTCCAGCCCATTTTTTTCACGAAGCGTTCATTCACCACCACCGACTCAGTTTTATCCGAAGCGATGTTTTCATCTAAGAACCTTCCTGTCTTCAATCGCAGGTTCATCGATTCGAGGTAATTAAAGCCCACTGGAAAATGTGTAACGGAGTATTCCTGCTCGTTCACCCGGATCAGGGCTTGCTGGGTAGACCGGCCAATGTGGTTTTGGGCACCGGCATAGCTCAACACATTTTTATTCGACACAAGGCTCTGTTGAAATGCTTCAAACTGATGAGGGTCGGTAAGGTGCACTGCAATAGATTGGTCGCGGTTGTAGCCCCAATCTTTGCCTTCGAAATAGTAACTCGACCATACGAAAACCAGACAGCCTACCACTGTAATGATCGACAGGGTGAACTGAAGGGTGAGGAGTACTTTGCTGAAAACACTTTTGCTTCCGAATTTTTCTTTGCCGCGCATGATGTGCACGGCATTGAATGACGAAACGTACAATGCAGGGTATGCACCGGAAATCAGTGCGACTACCACGAGCAAGCCGCCAAAGAAGGCAAACATCATTTGCAGCGAAGAGATTTCGAATTTAATTTTTACCGGATACAGCGAATCGAAACCGGGTACTAACAGAAAATAGGCAAGGGCGGTGCCGGCTAACAGCGCGATGGCACACAACAGAAGATTCTCTACCAAAAACTGCTGAATGATTTCGCGCTTGCCTCCGCCAATCACCTTGCGGATTCCGATTTCTTTCAGTCGCGTACTCACGGAGGCTACTGCCACATTCATGTAGTTGAAACAAGCGAGCAACACAAGAAATGTTCCGATAACAATGAAGGCCACCATGGCAGCCGGTGAATTGCTCCACGACAGTGAGCCATAGATATCGTAACTTTCTTGCGCTACATCGGGCAATGGCAGTACCTGCGATGAAATCATGGGGCGCGTGGTGTTGGCCTGGTTTTGGTATTTTTTGTAATCATCCAGCGTAGGCTGCAGTTGTGAGAAGTCGCTGCCTTGTTTGCGCAGTACAAACGTTACGCTCAGGTTTTTCGACCAGTCTTCCAGTTGATCGGGGTGGAGGTCTTCCCACACAGCTGTGGGAACCATAAAATCAAAATACATGCTGGAGTTGGCGGGCATATCTTCCAGTAAGGCACCTACCGTAAACTCTTGCTTATGGCCGTCTGCAAATTTCATGGAGATGGCCTGGCCTACCACATCTTTGTTGCCGAAGTATTTAATGGCCATCTCTTCACTCATCATGATCTGGTTTTTGTGCTGCAACGCATTGCTGCTTCCGGCCAGCACCCTGAAACTGAACAGGGTGAGAAAATCAGGGTCAGCGAAATGAATGGTTTCATGAAAGACCGCGTTGCCCACGCGCACGGCAGCACTGGAGCGGCCCAGGCGCACCACCGACTCCACTGCGCTGTTTTCTTTCAGCAATGTTGCCAACGGCACGGGCGAGCGCGCCCAGCGCTTGGTGTCTTCGCCTTCCTTCATGGTGTTTACTATCAACCCAATCCGGTCGCTCTTTTCGTGCATGGCATCGAGGTTGTAGTAAGAGTCTTCAAGGATGAAGATCATCACCGCGCACCCAATGGCTACGGAAAGTCCAATGATGTTGATGGCCGAAGGCGTTGCATTGCGCAACATGTTTCTCACGCCCGTTATGAAGTAGCTACGAAACATAGTCATGAAGTTGGTTGAATGTGTTTGAGGTATGGATTTGCGAATATTCCTCCACCGGAAGAATCGTATTACATTCCAGCTAAACAGGAGCTTTGCCTTTCTTTCATTCGTTTTGGCTGTCCGGAAAAACAACTCGTAAGCATCGCCCTGAATTTCTTCTAGCAGGTCGGGCCGGCAGTACCACTGCAGAAACCGATCGGCCCACCGTGGTGGCGTTGCTCGTTGTTGGTTATTTGTTGTTGACTTCATGGTTTTAGTAACCCACAACTAATACCCCACAACGAGCGGTTGCAAGGCTATTTTCGGAATTTGACTATACAGCTGGTTGCGCAGTTCGTTGGCTTCTTCCAAAGCACGCTTGCCGGCTGCCGTAAGCAGAAACAAGCGTTTCCGCCTGCCACCCCGCTCTTCGGTGGGGTCGCTCATTTTGGATTTCAGAAAACCTTTTTCTTCGAGGCGGGTGAGCACTGCGTGCACGGCACTGATGTTGAGGCTGCGGCCTGCCTGTCGTTCCAGTTCGTCCATCACGGCTACGCCATAGGCCTCTGGGTATAATATGCCCACCGTCAAAAGCACCAGTTCCTCCAGTTCACCCAAATACGTTCCTTTCATAACAATCGGTAATTAGCTCTACATACGTGAAAGTAATAGATATGTTTCAGTTTTGTAGAAAATATAGTTTGTCATTCTTTCTGTCGAAGCTGCGTGCGAAAATCGTTACCGCAGAAGAAACACAACAGAAACGGTACCCGCCACTGATAATCTATAGTTACACTGTAACCGTTTTTGTAAACATCGGGCTTTCTGCGAAGGGTGTTTTTACTACTGCGTGCTTTGTGCAATGAGGGCACCCAATCTCCAATTGTTGTTGTGCAAAGAATACACTTCAATATACCGTGAAGAATCCACTTGAGTTGAATGCCGCTTTTTTACAACTTCGGCATAAGCTACGTAAACTGTGTTGCCTTGCCGCAGCACCCTGTAATCAAACGGGATAATAAATTCGTAGGCTGTTGTATCGGACAAATACCAGTTATATATACTTTCATAATCCTGATAATAGCCTGATTTATTTAGATAGAAACAATCTGGGAGGGCTGTGTGGGAAAAGTAGGTGCCTCCCTTGTTCTGCGCTACAGCTTGGGCAAATTGTTGGGATAAAGCAATGAAGTATTTTTCGCTTTTTTCTTCCGGCTGTCGGCAAGCGGTGGCTACGTAAAGAAGTAACACCATTATTATCAGGCTCTTTTGCATGGCTACCTCCGCTATTATTTGGTTTTAACATGTTCAACCTTTACTAACATTCCGTCTTTTTTGGCTTTGGCTCTTCCCCAGGCGGCCATTGCTTCTAAAACCGGTATCAGTGATTTGCCCTCTTTGGTAAGTTCATACTCCACACGTGGTGGCACTTCGGGGTAAAGGGTTCGTTTTACCAATCCATCTTCTTCCAGTCCGCGTAATTGAATCGACAACATTTTGTCGGTTATGTCGGCAATAACATCCTTTAGTTCTTTGAATCGCTTTCTGTCTTTGCGCAAATACCAAAGTACTACGGTCTTCCATTTTCCGCCAACGAATGAGTTGGTTACATCCAGGGCACAATGGTAATCCCGCCCACCGATTACAAACTTGTACTGCTCATCATTTATTTTCATAAAATAATTTTAAGATTTTACCCGTTCCCGTGGGGATTTTTCCAATTCCGTCAACTCCAACAGTAACTTACCTAATAAACACGATCTTGATAGGATGATCAACAAAACTATACTTTTGATAGTAAGTAACTAAATTAAGATTATGAAAATTGCCGTGTTAGGAACCGGTATGGTAGGTGATTCTATTGGTTCCAAATTAATCGAATTAGGACATCAGGTAAGAATGGGGTCGCGCACAGCGAACAATGAAAAGGCGGTGGCATTTGTTGCGAAGCATAAAGGCGGAGCAAGTGCGGGCACGTTTTTAGAGGCCGCTGCGTTTGGTGAGATTATTTTTAATTGCACCAAAGGGGAGTCTTCTATTGATGCCTTGCGTGTAGCAGAAAGTGCGCTACATGGCAAGATACTTGTTGATGTAGCCAACCCGTTAGACTTCAGCAAGGGAATGCCACCTTCTTTAATTCCGTCTCTATCTAACACGAATTCATTGGGTGAAGAGATTCAGAAAACCTTTCCCAAAACCCGGGTGGTTAAAACACTTAATACCATGTGGTGCGGTTTAATGGTAAACCCGAATTTGATTGGAGGCGGTAATCACATCAACTTTATCTGTGGAAATGATACCCAAGCCAAGGCGGCAGTAAGTGTACTACTGCATCAGTTCGGCTGGCGGAGTGAAAATATTTTCGATTTAGGCGATATTGCTAATGCACGGGGCACTGAAATGTTATTGCCGATTTGGTTACGGATTTGGAAGGTGACACAAAACGGAACCTTTAATTTCAATATTGTTAGCTAAGTTAGCCGGATGAGTAGCAAAGTCATCCTGGTAACGGGCGCCAACAAAGGCATCGGGTTTGAAATCGTTCGCCAACTTTCCGCACGAGGTCATCACGTGCTGCTTGCTGCGCGCGATCCGGAAAAAGGATTGAGTGCCGTGAAGCAACTACAAGCCGAAAAACTTTCCGCGTCCTTTGTGCCACTTGATATCACGCAGGATGCGAGCATTGTAGAAGCCGTGCAGCAGGTAAAGACCCATTTCGATAAAATAGATGTGCTGATGAACAACGCGGCCATCCTGTTGAAAAAAGATCAGTCATTGATGAATGGCGATTGGTCGATCATCGAGCAAACCATTCACGCAGATGCGCTGGCCCAACTAAAAGTAAGCCGCGCGTTTGTTCCCATCCTTTCAAATGGAGGTAAAATCATCATGACGTCCAGTGGTGGTGGCAGCATGACGGATCCGGTAGGCGGCTGGTCGCCCGCGTATTGTATTTCGAAAAGTCTGTTGAACGCCATCACGCGGCACCTGGCCTACGAACTGGAAGGCAGACGT
>JBMOLS010000026.1:0-5778 GCA_049324055.1 Bacteroidota bacterium
GGAACGACCAACTCCAACCGTGGCGGAGCGGTAGCACCCGTAGGGGTTTACGGTGAATCCATTGGCACAGGCTCTTTGGGTGGCGCCTTCCGGGTAAACAACACCGCCAACACCTATCCCGCCCTGTATGCCGAAACCAATGGCTCTGGCAGCAGCATTGTTGCCCGCCAGATAGGTAACACCACAGGCGGAGCGGGCGACTTTCAGGTGATTGAACCCACCAATAATGGCCATGCACTCTATGGGCGTACCAACGGAACAGGCCATGCGGGCGCCTTCGCCATTGTGAACAACGCTTCGACTACAGCGGCTGTACGGGGTGAAACCAATGGCTTGGGAAGAGCGGGTGAGTTCGTGATCAACAACGGTGCCAATGCCAACTATGCTTTGGTGGGCGAAACCAACGGATCGGGCTCTGCCATTTTCGGTAGAACAACTGGAACCAACAGAGCCGGACAGTTTCAGATTAACAACAGCACCAACGCGGAGGCAGCCCTCCGCGGATTTACCGATGGCTTAGGCAGAGCGGGGTATTTTACTGTGAACAACGCTACCAATAATGCAGAAGCGCTGTTCACAGAGACGAACGGAACGGGCGTGGCGGGTAGCTTCCTCATCAATAATCCATCCAACACATCCAGCGTTCTTCGGGCCGAAACCAATGGTACAGGGCCTGCCATCGCAGGCATCCAGATGAGTAACACCACCGGTAGCGCAGGGTACTTTCAGGTGGGTGATGTTACCAACAACCTGAGCACTGGGGCTGCCGTCTTTGGCGCTCAGAACGGGTTAGGGCGGGCAGGAACTTTCCAAATAACCAACTCAGCCAACAGCGAGCCCGCCATTCGCGGATACACGGATGGTACCGGCAGGGGATTGTGGGTAAGTGTGAATAACGCAACCAACGATTCACCCGCCATCATGGGGCAAACAAACGGGGTCGGTCCGGCCGTTTACGGTCTTAACACCGGTCCTGGCGACACCTTTTCCCCGGCAGGGCATTTTGTGGTGGATAATCCTACCAACACCCATGCGGCCATCCAAGGGAACAACAGTGGCGCGGGCGCTGCAGGGCAATTTTTAATTGAAGCCGCCAGCAACGGTTCAGCGGCTGTGAACGCGAATACGATCGGCACAGGGCGTGCAGGCAATTTTATAATCAACAACACAGGAAACACTTCAAGTGCCGTTTATGGTGAAACCAACGGCACGGGGCCAGCTATTGAGGCCAATCACCCCAACAACGGCTTGGCTTTGTTGCTACTGGCTGGTGGGCTTCGCATCCCCACAGCTTCGCTGGCAGGTGGGGGCGTCATTACCACCCGTGCGATTGCCTACCGGCTGACTGCCCCCAGCGCACCGACCAACTACACCTTTCCAGGTGGTTATCTGCAAGAAGGAGACACCTTCTTCTTCTACAACGATGGCCCTAACGCTGCGCAGATTGAGGGTAACAGCATTCCGGTAAATACCGGGGTGATCATGGTCTATATCGGGGGGCAAATTCGGTTTTATGGTAACTAACCCTGTGGACGTAAACGTAGCGTTTGAAACAAATAAGATCCAACACTTTTACACCAAAATACCCTGCAAACGGTATTGGCAAAGCCTGCAATTAGTATGAAATTGACACCGGTGATAAACCACCTGACTATGAAGAAACTTTTGCTGCCGCTGCTCTTTTTGGCTGCGGGCGCCACCCACGCCCAGTTCATCACCAACACCGGTATCGACATCGTGAATACGGGGGTGTTGTACACCAATGGCGACTGGGCCAACCAGGGCAACCTGCGCAACGATGGCACCATCATCACCACCGATAGCTGGATCAACACGGGCACGCTCGATGCCGCCAGCACAGGCGGCTTTGTACTGAACTACGCCTCCAACAAAACGTTCACACCCGGTGGGGCCTCGTTCGGCTTCATCGTAAAAGAAGGTGCCGGCAATGCCGACATCACGGGTGTGTTCGAACTGCGCGACAGCCTCTCGCTGAAAGGCGGCCTCCTCACACCGCTCACCGGTGCCGATGTAGTCACCATCAACGACTTGGCCAAGGTGGAAAGTACACCCGGCTCGTTTCTGCAAGGTGGCAACCTGGTGCGCAAAGGCACAGGCAACCTCTTCTTCCCGGTGGGCCGGGGTGGCAACTACCTGCCCATTACCATCTACAGCGTGGCCGGTGCCAACCCAAGCGTAACCGTGGCGTTGGAAGATGCCCCCACCGGCTTCGTGGCTGGCACGGGGGTAGAAGCGCTCCTCGACTTTCCCTACGTGTGGCGCGTAACCAAAGATGTAGATACCGAAACAGGTGGATATGTAGAGGTAGAATATCCCGAAGCGCTGACCACCGGTGTGCCCAACCCCATTGTGGTGCGGCAAACGGGTGCCGATACGTATCAGGGTATGGGCGCCCGTTTCATCAACACAGCCGATGGCAAAACATTGGTGCGCAGCTACTCGCGCGGACTCGATGGCACCTACTCCGTAGCACGTGGCTTCCCCGGCAACCTGGAGACCGACCGCCTGGCGCTGGAAGCGTTGTACAATGCCACCCAACCCACCACGGGCACCTGGACAGGCAAGCCTACGTGGCTGACGAACACCGATGTAACTACCTGGGAAGGGGTAACTGAAACAGGTGGATATGTTACCTCGCTGCTGCTGCCCAACACGGGCATCACCGGCCGGCTGCCCGAAACATTGGCCGACCTGGGCGGATTGGAGACCATCGACTTATCGGGCAACAATATTACGTACCTGCCCGACCTCTCCGGCCTCAGCGGCATCGCTTCGCTGAATGTATCGAACAACCGCCTGGGTTTCGGCTCCATCATCCCCAACCTAGGCGTACCCTCCTTCGACTATAGCAACCAGCAACCCCTTACGTTAGATGAAGAAGTGCTGGTAGATGTAGGTACCGACACTTCCGTGGAAATAGAGGCCGACCACGAAGGCAACGCCTACCAATGGACGCTGAACGGAACGAATATAGACGGTGCCACCGCCCCCGCCTACGGCATCACGGCCATCAACCGAACCAACATGGGCAACTACCGTGTAGCCATTACCAACCCTGCCGTGCCGGGGCTCACCTTACAGTCGGGTAACAAACGCGTGCTGGCTACCGCTACTATTTCGGGAACGGTATATGAAAACACCGATGTGCCGCTGGCCAACGGGGTGGTAACGCTTTATCGGATTACAGACGTAGGCGCCTACGAAATTCCGGAGGGCCTCGGCAATGTTGCCTTGAATGCAGACGGAACCTACACGCTCCAAAAAGTAGTGCTGGACGATTACGTGCTGCTGGCGCAGGGCAACCCGGACCAGTTTCCGAATGAAATTCCCACCTACTATACCGATAAAATTTTCTGGGAAGAGGCCGACCCCATTCTGCTCAATGATAATGTGAGCGACCTGAACATCACCTTGGTGAATAAACCCGTGGAAGAGCCGAAAGGGCAAGGCACCATCTCGGGAAGGCTGGAAGACACCAACATTCAGGAAGACGGCCGTACGTTGCGCAACAAACGCATTGCCAACGCAGGTGCCAGCGTGCGCAGGCGCATCAACACCAGCAAGCCCGAAGACGAAGAATTGATACTGATAGCATACATCCTCACCAACGAAGAAGGCGAATTCAACTTCGAGAACCTGGAAACGGGCGAGTACCTGCTGAACCTGCAGTACCCCGGCTACCCGATGGACCCCACCTCATTTATTAACATCTCCATCGGCACGGGCCTGGCACGCAGGGTGGAAGTGCAGGCGTTGGTAGAAGAAACCAACATTGTGGTGAAGAAGCTGGTAATTACCGGGTGGGATGAGGAAGAGCAACGCCTGGCTGTATTCCCCAACCCTGCCAACGCCAACCTGCACATCCAGGTGTTGCAGGGCATGAACAACCTTACCTACTCCATTGCTAATGCCGTAGGTGCCGAAGTAATGCAGGGCAACCTGCCTTTTACAGGCGTGGCCACCCTCGAGACGGGCAACCTGCCGACCGGGATTTATATTGTTACCGTAGCCGAGGGAGACGCCCCGTTGCAGACGTTTAGAATAGCGATTACTCATTAATTGCTAGTTGGCTTATACGGAGAGGCCACCTGCGAGGGTGGCCTTTTTGTTTCTGTATGGGCTGGAAACCTGAGTGCGCTTACTTGATGTACCCGAACCAGCTAAAACATAAAATACCCTATAATAGGTATTGAAGTATCGCCAGGTCAGGGCGTATCTTCATTCAAATTACTTAATATGAAGCATCCGACTGTGGTTAGAAAAGAGCAGTTCGCGCTGCTAGCCAACGCCACCTTTCTGCTTTCCATACTACTCTTCGCGCGCGAAGAAGATCGTTCCCCGGCATTAACCGATTAACCTGATACTAGCATTTAACCGCAATAGCCTACCTATGAAATCGTACTTTATTCATGTACTCACTACAATTCAGGCGATTGCATATAACCCTAAAAAACTAATCACCAACACATGAAAACTGTTTACTTCATTATAGCCCTGCTCTGCATTGCCACCGGGCACGTAATGGCCCAAAACAAATCGCTGGGGGTGGGCACACCCGCACCCAACCCCAACGCAGCCCTGCATGTAGAATCACCCACCGGCAACCAGGGTTTCATCATGCCAAGGCTAACCACTGCCCAACGCGCAGCCATGGCAGGTTTACTGGCCGTGGCAGACGAAGGGTTAATGCTATTCGACACGGATTTGAATACCATTTTTATCTGGGATGGTACCACTTGGAGAACCACTGCAGAAGTAGCCGGAGGTGCCAAACTGGGCTACCCGTACAAGGACAGTGTAATTGTTGCAACAGGAACCACTGATGTATTTGCCCTGAAATACAATGCTGCCCAAAATGCGCGGGTTTTGCGTGTTGAAAACTTACGGGCAGATAACGCCTCGAGTGCCTTGAGCGTTTTGAGCAACGGAACGGGTTTGGCTGGCTACTTCCAGGTGAACAATCCCACCAGTGGCTCCACGGCTGTGTTTGGCACTACCAACTCCAATATTGGTGGAACGTTGGCACCGGTAGGTGTTTATGGAGAATCTACCGGCACTGGCTCTTTGGGTGGGGCATTCTGGAACACCAACGCAGCCAACAATTTTCCGGCCCTCTACACCCGCACGCAAGGCACGGGAAGCGCGGCAACACTCGAAATTGTGAATCCTGCCAATACCGCACCCGTGCTGGTGTTGAATACCAATGGTACCGGCAATGCACTACAGACTGCAGGCAGAATTCAGGCGGGGCAGTTCGCGGGTGATGGAAGCGGGCTAACGAATCTTCCTCCCATAACTTTTCCATTCACACTGGTAAATACCGATGCCCCTGATGGAAGCAGCTTGCTGAACATTTCTACCAATGCTGCAACGTCTACCAACATTGTGAGTGCCGCAAGTTTCTCCAATCTGAATCCGCTTGCAATTTCAAATGTTCTCAGGGTAACCAATGCCGGCAGTGGCGCTGCGTTGTTCCTGGATGCCACCGGTACCGGTAGTGGTGGCCGCTTTCAAATTAACAACCCTGCCAACAACCTATGGGCGCTAACGGCCAGCACAAATGGTGGTGGCGATGCGTTTACCAGCTTAACAACAGGCACGGCACGGTCCGGTTTTTTTAGAATCAATAATCCAGCTAACAATTCAGCTGCGCTGGTTGGTGAAACAAATGGCGGTGGTATTGGTGTACACGGAATCAACAATAACGCATCTGCGGCCGGTCTTGCCGCGGGCGTAATGGGCGAGGTTAATTCAGAT
>JBMOLS010000027.1:0-78544 GCA_049324055.1 Bacteroidota bacterium
GGGAACAACTCATTGCAGGAAATTACATGTGCATTGACCGACCTGGTTGCCGTAGTATTGACGTAGGCAGGGGACTCTCCGTAAAGAAAGCACCACACGTGGAGGATTGCTGAACGAATTAATAGCGGGATGGATTTCGAAGCAGTCAACTTCTTGCGTGCGAACTTCCCGGGGGCCTCCTGCCTTCGGTAAACCTTCGGCAGGCAGGCACACTGCGTTCGAGGGCATTCAATTTTAAATGGAAAGGCAGGCTCACTGTGTTTGAGGGCTGGCTTTATTGCACGGCTCAGAGAAAGCCTTCAAAGTCCCAACCTTGCAAACAACCGCGGTAACGAGTAACTTAAAACTTAATCCACTTACTCATGACCCGTATTGTCTGCTTTGTATGCGTGGTACTTTCGCTCAGTGCCTGCCAGCCTTCCCAACAAGAAACCACCTACCTTGTTACCGACCAGGTAAAAGCCCGCATCGATTCGGCCCTGCAACGGGTGGTCGACTCGGGCGAAGTGGCAGGCGTGTCGGCCCTCATCTTCGAAAAGAACAACGAAGTATACTTCAATGCTTTTGGCTTTGCCGACCGTGAAGCAGGCCTGGCGTTCGACCGTAATACGTTGGTGCGAATCTATTCCATGACCAAACCCATTACCGGGGTGGCCCTGATGCAGCTCTATGAAAAGGGCGCGTTCCAGCTCGATGATCCCCTTCACCAATATGCGCCCGAGTTTGCCAACATGAAAGTTTTGAAAGGAGTAGATGCGGCCGGTGCCCTGATACTGGAGCCAGCCCAACGCCCCATTACCATTCGCGACCTTACCCGCCACACCGCAGGGTTTGCACGCGAAGAACACCCCACGTTGGGTACGCTGGTGAAAGCGGCCGATGTGATGAACAGCGCGCACACGCTGGCGCAGATGGCCCAAAAGCTAGCGGCCCTGCCACTGGCCTTTCACCCGGGCGAGCAATGGTCGTACGGAGTGTGTGTAGATGTGCAGGCTTACCTGGTGGAGCGCCTCTCGGGGAAACCTTTTGATGTATACGTGCGCGAAAACATACTGGAGCCGCTCGGCATGGCGTCCACTGCGTATGTGCCTGTTGATACCAGCCGGTTTGCGGCAGTTTATAGTAAGAGTGCCGAGGGCGCCCTGCAACGCGTGCCCAGAGAAATAGCCGATGTGTTTAACAGCCAGGCGTGGCCGTTGAAGCCGGGTGGATGGGGCCTTGTATCTAGCATTGACGACTACCAGCGCTTTGCCCGCATGTTGGTGAACGAGGGCACTCTGGAAGGGGCCACCATTCTGAGGCCGGAAACCATTCAGTTGATGGCCACCAACCACCTGGCCGACAGTGTAACGGAGCGGATGTGGCTCCCCAGTAAAGGGCAGGTAGGTTTTGGAATTAACTTTGCCGTGCGTTTGCGCCCCCCTGCCGATGAGCAGGAAAAGAATGGCGTGGTGGGGGAGTTCTTCTGGGATGGGGCAGCCAGCACGTTGTTTTGGGTAGACCCTGCGAACGAGTTAACCGCTGTTCTGTTTGTGCAAATCTTCCCCTTCAGCAACCCCCTGCATAAAACCTTCAGAGATGCCGTCTACGGGCCACCCGTTGTAGGGCGATAGTTGCCCGTTACGGCTTGGGCGTGTTGCATCTTAAGTTGGCAAGTTGCCCAGCGCCAGACGTATGGCTGCCTGACAGGAAGAAAATACCTGCATCACCAGATATTCCAACGGTTGCGATGCACCCATCTCTGCGTGTGTTGGCTTAAGTCGTCTTCTTCTGCTTCACAATTTTGGCGTGGTCAATGCCAAATTCTTTCATCAGGTCCAGGCCGTAGTTTCGGATGGTTTCCACGATGACGATGGCCTTTTTGCCGCGGCCGGTGAGGGAGTATTCTACCTTGGGCGGCACCACCGGGTATACTTTGCGGAGTATAAAACCTTCTTCTTCCAACTCGCGTAGTTGGCTCGTTAGCATTTTATGGGTGATGTGCGGAATGTCTTTCTTCAGTTCACCATAGCGCATCACCTTATCGCGCAGGCGCCATAAAATGGGCATCTTCCAGGTGCCGCCAATGCGGTCCATGGCAAATTCCACGGGGTTGTAGTAGCGTTTGCCGTTGTAAATGAAATCAGGCATCGGGCTTTTTGATTGGTTTCTTCCATACTTTCCTAAAAGTAAGTATCACTACTTTGGGTAAGTATATTGTCAAAGGTAATGTATCAGTGCAGCTTTGTTGTATGAAACACAACAAATTAAAAATTTTCATCTCCGCTACGCTGCTGGTGGCGTTGGTCAACACAATTGTAAGCGCACAACATTCCAAACAAAACAACATGAATGATTTCAAAGAAAAGTTGAGCTACGTGCATCCCCATGGGGCACCCTCGAAAGGTAAAATTTTAATGGTGGCCAGTTCGCCATCGGTGTCGAAACAAACAGGCTGGCCTATTGGCTTTTGGGCTGCTGAGCTAACGCATCCCATGCGTGTATTTGAAGAAGCCGGATACGTGGTGGAATTGGTATCTACCGAGGGCGGCAAACTTGAAATGGATGGTTATTCCAATCCGTTGGATGCGAGTGGCTACTCCGCCCATGACATTATTTCACTGGGATACTTGCAGAAGCCTGCGTTCAGCGCCATGCTGAGCAATACCAGAAAGTTAACAGACGTGCAGCACAACGACTACGTTGCCATTTTCCTGGTGGGCGGACAAGGGCCGATGTACACCTTCAAGGGCAATACTGCGCTGCAGAAATTGTTTGTGTCCTTCTACGAAGCCAACAAGCCGTCCGCAGCCGTTTGCCACTCTACCACGCTGTTGCTCGAAGCGAAAAAATCGAACGGAGAGCTGTTGGTAAAAGGCAAAACATGGACAGGCTTTGCGAATGCCGAGGAAGATTTTGCTGATCAGGCCGTAGGGCAAAAGATTCAACCTTATCGCATCGAAGAAGAGGCGAGGAAGCTCGCGGGTACCAACTTCAAGGTAGCAGCGCCCTTTTCATCGTATGCGATACAGGACGGCCACCTGGTAACGGGCCAGCAGCAAAATTCAGGTGCGGCAGCGGCTGAATTGGTGGTGGCGCTGTTGGAGAAAAAGTAATGCCTGCCATGTTCATCAGAGCGTTCGTGGTTGCGTGCTACATCGGGCGGGGGTGGCCTGCGATGGCACAAATTCCGGTGGAAGTGTTTGGCGGGCATGAACGCACCACGGTGGACATTTTGTTTTTCAAGTTCTTTAAGAAAAGCCAGGGGGATCCTTCCCGTTGGCTTTTCTTCAACCGAAACCGCGCCAGCATCGACTACCGAATGACGGAGGATGCATTTCTGCCGCAGTTTGGCTTTACGGAAGCGATCTCTTACAACCACGAGCAACTGCGCGGCTTTGCCCCGGTTTTGGTAGGGCAGGTGCTGAATCGCGGACTGTTTTCAAAAACGGGTGTGCAGTATGCGCACAGTGGCAAACAATTTACTGTGTTTACGTGGGTGGTCTACGAATTCTACCAGCAACCCACCCTTGATTACTTTCTGTTGTGCCGGTATACACCGAGGCTTTCCGATCGCGCGCGGCTTTTCTTGCAACTGGAGTCGGTCAACGCGTTTTCGCTGGAAGGAAATAGGCCAGATTCGTTTGTTCAGCGGCTACGCGCAGGTGTTCAATTCAACACCTATCAATTGGGTGCCGGGGTAGATTTGAATCAAACGACCAACCGCGCCATCACACCAACCTCGAACGTGGGGATTTTTGTCAGACATGAATTTTAAACGATGATCATCAAACGCAATTTCAATCTGATTCGGGTAGTTGGGTACGTCAAAACAGAAATGCTGTTTGCGCTGGGTGCGGGGGCAGTGGTTTTGTTTTTTCACATTCAAAACGGGTTTACGCTGGCGTTGCCATTTTCGGTGGCCGCCATCCTCGGCAGCGCGCTGGCGATCTTCATCGCCTTTCGCAACAACAATTCCTACGGGCGGTGGTGGGAAGCGCGAACACTTTGGGGCGGCATTGTGAATGCGAGCCGGGTGTTGGCTCGTTTGGTCGTTACCTTTACCGACAGCCATGCGCACCAACCGTCATACGACAAAACCCGTAGCGAGCGGTTCAAGAAAGACGCTGTGTACGCAGCCATTGCGTGGGTGCACGCATTGCGACTGCATTTGCGGGGTCAGAACAGTTGGCACGAACTGCGTACATTTCTATCGGATGAGGAGATGGACGAATTGAACCGCGCCCAGAACAAACCAAACTTTTTGCAGCTGCTGCTGGGTAGAAAAATCTATGCAGCCATGGCCAACGGCACGTTGGGTGGCTTCGACTCGTTCCAACTCGAGGGGCAACTGCTGGCACTGGCGAATTACCAGGGTGGCTGCGAGCGAATAAAAAACACACCACTATTGCGGCAATATGACTACTTTACAAGGTTGTTCCTGTACACCTTCATGCTGTTGCTGCCGTTTTCCCTCATCAGCGATTTCGCCAAAATGAACATGGTGTATGCCATGCTGCCCGTGTCGGTGATTATCTCTTTCGTGTTTGCCATTCTTGGAAAGGTGGGCGAAGTAAATGAGGATCCCTTCGAAAACCGGATTACCGATGTGCCTCTAACCGCTTTGTGTATCACTATTGAACGCGACTTACGCGAGCTATTGGGCGAGACCACCTTGCCACCGAAGGCAGCACCGGAGAAGGGATTTCTGTTCTAAAGTGGTTGCTTCGCCCGGAACAACAGTTTAACTTCTGTTACCCAAAATAACACCTTATGAAAATAGCAATAATTGGTACCGGCAATGTGGGGAGTGCGTTGGCGACCCACTGGGCCAACAAAGGCCACGAGATTTACCTCGGTGTGCGCGATGTGCAGGGCTTTAAAGGAAAAGATTTGTTGAAGAACCTCAACACGCAGGTGGGGCCGGTAGCAGAGGCGGTAAAAAAGTCGGAAGTGGTTTTACTTTCTACCCCGGCTCCGGCTGCCGTGGAAGTGGCTAAAAGCCTGGGCGATACTAACGGCAAGGTGGTGATCGATGCCATGAACATTGTGATGGGCCGAGGCCCCCAGGGATATAAGAACACCGCGCAGGCCGTATTGGACCACACCCCAACGCGCGATGTGGTGAAGTGCTTCAACACCACCGGGGCCAACAATATGGCGAACCCTGTTTATGGCAGCATGGCCCTCGACTTGTTTGTTGCAGGCGATAGTGCGAAAGGAAAGGCCATCGCCACGCAGTTGGCAAAAGATGCGGGGTTTGCCGCATGCTACGACATAGGTGGCAACGACAAGTTTGAGTTGATGGAACAGTTCGCGTGGTTTTGGATCAACCTCGCCATGTTTCAGGGACAGGGACGAGACATTGGCTTTAAGTTATTGAAACGATGAAAACCGCCATGTTTACCGAAGCCTTACGAGGGCTAGGCCTCAGACGGGTTGCGCCTACCTGGCTGCCTAGATCAAACACGCGCAGAAGCATCCTTGCCATCAATGAAAAGTTTTCCCTTTGGGGTTAGCGCGCCCGCTATTCTTTGCAAGGCAGCTTGCTCAATTTCGGGGTGGCGTCCGTCCAGCGCGCCCACCCGGACGGCAAAAGCCACATCAAAGGGCGGTTCTCCTTTCTTCAAAATAAACTCCTCAATGGCTGCCTGTCTGAAGCAGAGCCGTCCCGTTGCGATGGCTTCCTGCGAATGCATCAGCGCGGTACGTATGGCCTTTTCAGAACGGTCGATGGCCAACACATAAATGTTGGGCAGGCGTTGTATAATTGCACGTGCGGCCGCCCCGGTACCGCACCCGATTTCCAACACGCGCATGCCGTTGCGGAGCGGCAAGGCGTCTACCATTCCCTCCAGGCGGGGCGACAGTTGGCTTTTTTTCTTCGAACCTCTACGGCCTTTCGTGAGGTAGCGGCTCGGTTTTCTTCCATGATGATCAAGGGACTTCATCACTAATCGAGTATTTGAATGGAGTGGCCTGTCTGCCTTACTGTTTCGATGATGTCCGCCAACGGTAGCCTGTCGCCTGATTCAATCCGCAGCACCCGATCGCAGTCGTCCAGGTCGAAATTGATTTTCAACTCGGGAAACCTGGTGAGCAGAAGGTCTGTAATCCGCTGAGCCTCCGCCCGGGAGCCTACAGACGTTCTGAATACTTCAATGTCAAGAACCCGCGCCATGTTTAATGCGTTGTGCTGAGCGCCATGAAATGCCTGCTTACCCGGTAAGCCATCGGTATACCAATCACCAGGGTGTGAATGCCGATCATGATCAGCGCACCGGGCAGGGAAGGTTTGGATGCCGGAGTGTTGGAAAGTGGCAGCACGAGGTAGGTCATGGCAGCCCAGATGAAAAGGCCATACAGAATTCCGCTTACCACATAATGCTGTCGTGGCCATTCAAACTGAGTGGCCAGCCAGAAATAGAGCGCGGTCCATAGCAGGGCGATCAAAAAATGAAACGCAACGCCCCACACCACCATGACATGGCTGTCCTTAAAGGCGTCCGTGCCAAACACACCGCTGGCGATAAAGCGAAACACCCGGTCGGGTGTGGCGCCAGAAGAAAAGTAGGCGTTCACCGAGGCGGCTATTCCGTCCATCAACCCGATCAATAGTCCCGTAGTTAATATCGCAAGCATCACTTTCTTCATACGTTTTTCTTTTTGGATCGGCATTCATTTGCCCAAACGTTTTTCCGCCAGGCTAATGAACGTTGAGGCAACAAATTCAGGAAATTGTGGTATATAGAGGTAGTCCAATTTTAAAAAATCAGATGTACCAGTATTTCCCACCCATTGTACTTGAAAGGCAGACACAAACGCCCGTCTACGCCCAGATTGTGGCCCAGGTGGTGAGCCACATTCGCTCCGGCCGGCTGAAACGGGGGCAGCGACTTCCAGGTGCCCGCACGCTGGCGGCCCGTATGCAGGTGCACCGCAAAACACTTCAAACAGCACTGGACGAACTGGCTGCGCAAGGATGGCTGACCATCACCGCCCGCAAGTACACCTGTGTTGCGCGAGAGTTGCCGGAGATCAAAATTGTGAAAGCAGCTGCGTATGTGCCGACCGTGTTCCCGAACAAGCCTAACTTTCCGCTGCGTATTTCAAAGCTCGATCTTCCCAACGCTAATTTTCAGCAGAGCGGCACGTTGTTGCTGGCGGAGGGCCTGCCCGATATCCGGCTGGCACCCGTACGGCAGCTCATGCGCGAGTTGCACACCATTGAAAAACGCGGCAACCTGAAGCGCTATTTTCAATATGGCAGCCCGCAGGGAATACCGTACCTGCGCGATACGCTTGCCCAACACCTGCGCGATACGCGGAGCTTGCAGGTACAGCCGGCACAGGTAATGATTACACGCGGTACCCAAATGGGCATCTACCTTTCAGCAGCCGCCTTGGTGGAACCGGGCGATCGGGTGGTGGTGGGCGATCCCGGCTACATTACCAGCACCCGAACGTTTGAAAGGCTGGGCGCGCAGGTGGTGCGCGTGCCGGTGGATGACCAGGGGCTGGACATCGACAAACTTGAACAATTGTGCAGCAAAAAGAAGATTCGAATGGTGTATGTCATCCCCCATCACCATTACCCCACAACGGTAACGCTTACGCTGGAGCGGAGAATACGACTCCTGAACATGGCCGCCAAATATAAGTTTGTGATCCTTGAAGACGACTACGACTACGATTTTCATTACAGCAGCAGCCCGATTGCACCCATCGCGAGCCTGGATAATGCCGGCAATGTGATCTACCTGGGTACCTTAACCAAAACACTCATGCCTGCGTTGCGAATTGGGTTTATGGTGGCTCCCGAAGCGGTCATTCACGAGGCAGTTACGCTCAGGCGCCTTATCGATTTTCAGGGAGACAGTGTGATGGAGGCGGCTTTGGCCGAGTTGTATCACCATGGCGTGATTGCCAGCCACATCAAAAAGGCGCTGAGAACCTATCACGAGCGAAGAGATTCTTTTTGCGCGTTGCTCAACCAGCACCTGGGCGATCGCGTAGTCTTTAGAAAACCCGATGGCGGACTCAATGTGTGGGTGCACTTTCGCAAGGCAAACCTGGCCAGGCTTTGCGCGCAGGCAGCAGGAGAGGGTGTACTCCTCAACGATGGTACTATCTATAATACGTCACACAGTCGTAATTGTATGCGACTGGGATTTTCGGCTCTCGATTTCGAAGAGCAGAAGCGCGCGGTGCGGGTGATTGAAAAGTGCAGCCGCTAGGATTGTTGCCTGCTTAGCAGGATGTGGGTGGCGCGCTCGCCCTCGAACCGCTGTATGCGGTGGAAGCCGAGTTGCACCATGTCTATTCCTGAAAACAAGTGCTCGCCCGCTCCCAGAAGCACCGGGGCGATGGCTATGTGCAGCTCATCGACATAACCTGCCTGCAAGTATTGGCGAATGGTAGAAGCGCCCCCACCTATGCGGATGTCTTTTCCGTGAGCCACTGCGTGTGCTTTTTCCAGCGCTGTTTGCAGGCCTTCCGTTACAAAGTGAAAGGTAGTGCCTCCTTCCATCTCAATCGGTTTTCTGGCATGGTGGGTAAGCACAAACACCGGAACGTGGTAGGGCGGGTTTTCACCCCACCATCCTTTCCACGTTTCATCGGGCCAGGGGCCACGCACCGGGCCGAACATGTTGCGCCCCATGATCCATGCCCCCATATTTTGCATGGATTGCGCTGCGAAGTTGTGGTCGATGCCCTCAGTGCCACCCTCTTTTCCCATCATCTCCTGAAACATGCGTGTGGGGAACATCCATTCGTGCAGTTGGCTACCTCCCAGACCCAACGGGTGTTCTTTGCTTTGAGCCACGCCCGCTCCGAAGCCATCCAGCGAAATGGAATAGGCGGATACCTTCACTTTGCTCTTGAGTTTCATATCGCTCGTTTTTTTATGATGTCAGCGGATAGGTAGACCGAAGCTTGCTAGCGGATTCTGACCTACTTCGGTGAATGGATACACCTTCAAACAACAAATTTACGTTCGTCTGGCCTTTGGGCAAGCGGCTTTCCGTCCGTCAGCAGCCAATGGTGTCCGAATTGATCGGTTACTGCGCCCAGCAAAAAGCCCATGCGTGTATGATGCAGCGGAGAACTGACATGCCCCCTTGCTGAAAGTTTTTTGAAGACGGCCCTGGTTCGCTTCTCGCTGTGACACTGAAGCGCCAGCGATACGGCATTTCCTTTGATGAGCCCTGATTCCGGAACCATGTCGGAGCCGATCAACACGAACGCCTCGCTTTGAAGGATTGCTTGCACCACGCAGTTTTTCATGCGCGCAGACATGGCGGCCGATAGTGGAGACTCGCCCACGGTTTGAACGGTGAGGTTGCCCCCCAGGCAGCGCTGGTAAAATGCCATGGCCTGCCGGCAATTGCCATTAAAAGTTAAATAGGCATGAACGTGCATGCGCAGTGGCTACTAACGTGACGCTTCCAAATCTGCGATGATGATTTTTTTCATCTTCAGTACCGCATGCAACGCATAGTCGCGCTTGGCTTTGTTCTTGTGTTTTTCCAATTTAAAGTACAAGTCTGGCACAATCTGCCACGAGAGCCCGTACTTGTCTTTCAGCCAACCGCACGGACCTTCGCTACCCCCTTTGGCAGTAAGCGCCTTCCAGTAGTAGTCGACCTCCGCCTGGTCTTTGCAGCGAACCACAAAAGAAACTGCTTCATTGAATTTGAACAGCGGCCCCGCAGCGAGTATCTGAAAGTCCATGCCAAGTATGTTGATCGTGGCCGTATCAAAATTTCGGCCGGGCGTAGGCAGGTCTTTGTATGCCTGATACGATTTTAACTTTCCCTTCTTAAAGATCGACAAGTAGTATTGTGCTACTTTCTTTGCGTCTTTTTCCACCCACAAACAGGGCGTGATCTTTTGAGTTATCATGGTTTTGAATTTTTAAATGACGATGTCCATCACTTGGTTGCAGATGTAAGTAAAGCCTTTTCCATTTTGTCAAGGCATTGCATCATTCCGGCACGCGATATTTCCACAACTTGCGCGTTGGCATACCCCGTTTCGGTAATGGCTATTTCTGTACCGCCCGATGAAAGACCTCTGAATGTGATGAGGTGGGGTACTTCATCAGGTATGCCGGGCGGCAAGCCTAGGGAGCTTGGGGCAATGCGATTGCCGTTTTTGTCTGCCCATCCCTGCATGAACTGAAGGTGTTTGCCGGGTTCTATGCTTTGGTACCTCCAGGTATTATACATTTCTGCGCCACCGAAGGCTTGCGGTGCCCGCATGCATACCAATGAAGCTGCCCCTACAACTACGTTCATCTTTGCCATCGGACACGTAAAACCCAATGGCCCCCACCATTTCATTACCTCCTCCTCTAGCGTCCATGCTTTCCATACTTTTTCCAGGGGCGCATCGAAGCGTCTAGTGAGCGTCATCTCAAAAGTGTTCTGTTCCATTGTTTTTGATCTGTCACATGTTAATCAGTCCATTGATCAACGTTCCGCTTTGTATGTGCACGGCAGTTTCTACAGTTGCTCGGCATATTTCTTGAAATTGTCCAAAATCTGGCAATCCAGAAAATGGTTTTGGTGCGTTTCATGTTGAGGTTGTGTTTGATTTGTTAGTTGCTGATACAAAGGTGGGCGATAGGCGGCTCTTGAACGGGTGGCGGGTATGACAGTTTGAAGGGTGTTTTACGTCAGAAACGTTTTTATCTTTGGGTATGAAAAAGGTGTCGATTCTGGTGCCGGAGTCTTCGGTGCTGCAAGCCATTGCCGATCCGCAATATCTGTTCATCACCGTTAATCAGTTTTTGCTTTCGCGGGGCAACCCGCCTCTGTTTGAGGTGGAGCTGGTGGGTGCCAGGCGCGAGGTGAAGCTGAACAACGGCAGCTATTCCATACACACCGACCGGCTGCTGAACGAAGTTGAAAAAACCGACCTTGTTTTTGTGCCGGCACTGTTTGGCGATATGACGCAGGCCATCGAAAAAAACAAATCGGCCATTCCGTGGATTGCGGCCCAGTATCAGAAGGGTGCCGAGGTGGCCTCGTTGTGTGTGGGTGCGTTTCTGCTGGCGGCCACCGGGTTGCTCAACGGAAAGAAATGCTCTACCCACTGGGGGTTTCAATCTGAATTGAAAGAGAAATTTCCAGAGGTAGAGGTGGTAGAAGGCAGTATAGTAACCGAAGAAAAACGCATTTATTCCAGCGGGGGTGCCAACTCTTACTGGAACCTGCTGCTCTACCTGGTGGAGAAATACACCGACCGGGAAACGGCCATTCTCGCCTCGAAGTATTTTGCCATCGACATCGACCGCAACAGCCAGGCTGCCTTCGCCATGTTTAAAGGGCAGAAGAACCACAACGATGCCGAAATTCTGAGGGCACAGCAGTACATTGAAACGAACCTGCACGAAAAAATCACCATCGATGAACTGGCAGACAGTGTTGCCATCAGCCGCAGAACCTTCGAGAGGCGTTTCAAGCAGGCCACCAATAATTCAGTGCTGGAGTATATTCAGCGTGTAAAAATGGAGGCCGCCAAGCGCAGCTTTGAAAGCAGCCGCAAGAACATTAACGAGGTGATGTTCGATGTGGGCTACACAGATACAAAGGCATTCCGGTCGATATTCAAAAAGATAACGGGCCTCTCACCCATAGAATACAGAAACAAATACAGTAAGCAGGTGGCGTAGTGCCGCGTACTTGTCGGAACTGATAGAAATAAGCTATGTGGTTTTAATCTAAAAAGGTACAACGGACGCTTGCGCCATAGGGGAGTGCCTTAGTTTACCTGTCTGAGCCGCGGATTTAAGGTTTCGTGAGCAGCGCATGTAGGAGTGCCTAAGAATCGCTAATTTTAGTTGTTAAATGTGAGATTGTAAGTTCGTTTATGGTAGCTGCACCCATACCCACAAACGAGGAGGATCGCGTTCGTGCCTTGCGCGACTTTGATATAGTAGGTACCTAACCAGAGCAAGAGTATGATGATGTTGTAGTCCTAGCGGCACAGATATGCAATATTGGTACTGCCCACGTTAGTTTGATTGATAGCGGTAAGCAATGGATAAAGGCGAAAATCGGCTTGGGCATACAAAATCTTGATCGAAGCCTTGCTTTTTGTGCCCATACCATATTAAATGATGATGTGTTTATAGTTCCGGATGCTACGAAAGACAAGCGTTTTTTTGACCATCCCATGGTACAGGAAGCGGAGGGTATCCGCTTTTATGCGGGCATGCCTCTCACAACGTCTGACGGGTACAACATTGGCTCGCTTTGTGTAATTGATGTGGAGCCCCGTGAACTCAATGAGAGCCAGGTTAACGCGTTGCGTATTCTTAGTCGGCAGGTAATCAAACTGCTGGAACTTCGTAAAGCAAATAGAGAATTAAATAAGCAACGCGAGCAACTGCGTCAAAAAAATGAAATCAATCAGAAACTCCTTTCCATCATCGGGCACGATGTGCGTAGCCCGCTTGCCTCACTTACAGGTTTGGTTGAACTACTCAGAAAAGGCTCTATTGAAGAAGGTGAGTTGCAACAGATATTGCGGCATATCAGCAACACAATTGCATCAGCCGATACTTTGTTAAATGATTTACTTCAATGGGCGACAGCAAGTCATGAAGGCGGTACCGAACTTGAGCGCTTTGATGTACACGACCTGCTCAGCACTATCTTCAATCAATATAATTTTTCATTTTTGCAGAAACAAAACAAGGTTGAAAACTTTTTGCCTGAAAAATTAATGGTGGTGTTTGATAAGAATACACTTCAATTTGTGCTGCGAAACCTGATTTTAAATGCAAATAAGTTTACCGAACGAGGGGTAATTTCGGTACATCTGAAGACAAGACCAGGGACTATGGAGTTGTGTGTAAGTGATAATGGGATTGGTATGACAACCGAACGCGTGAACCAGTTATTCGATTGGCGCAAGCGCAACAGCTCTCCGGGTACGCAGGGAGAAAAAGGAGCAGGTTTAGCGCTGCTGCTTGGGCGCGACCTTCTTAAAAAGGGCGGTGCTGATTTACAAGTGGAAAGCCAGCAAGGAATAGGTACCACATTTTCAATTATACTGCCTTTGGAATGATTGTGCTCTGGCAAAGGTATTTATGAAGAAACCTAAACTTGAGTTTTTTTTTGGGGAGACAAAAAAATAACAAGGCCCAAAAAAATCGGATAAAAAGCAACGTTAGCCCCGCCTTAAAATGCCATCACAAAAAAAGCTGCCGCACCTTCATGCAGCAGCTTCTCTTCGCGCATAGCGCGGTTAAAAAAAGATTAGCTGGCGAACCGCTTCGCTACCTCATTCCAGTTTACCACATTCCACCAGGCCGCACAGTAGTCGGGTCTGCGGTTTTGGTAGTGCAGGTAGTAGGCGTGTTCCCACACATCCAAACCCATCAGGGGCGTGCCTTTTACTTCGGCCACGTCCATCAGGGGGTTGTCTTGGTTGGGGGTAGAGGTAATAGCCAGTTTGCCGGAAGCGTCTTTGATGAGCCACGCCCAGCCTGACCCGAAGCGGCCGGTAGCGGCAGCGTTGAATTTGGTTTTAAACTCATCGAAGTTGCCAAAGGCCGCGTTGATGGCATCGGCCAATGCACCGGTAGGGGCACCGCCTGCGTTGGGGCCCATGATGGCCCAGAACAGCGAGTGGTTGTAATGGCCGCCACCGTTGTTGCGCACGGCCACCGGGTACTTCGAAATATTTTTGCAAATCTCTTCAATGCTCAGGTTCTCTTCGGGTTTACCTGCCACCGCGTTGTTCAGGTTGGTAACGTAGGCGTTGTGGTGCTTGCCGTGGTGAATCTCCATCGTGCGGGCATCGATATGTGGTTCCAGCGCATTGAAGGCGTAAGGAAGTGCGGGAAGTGTAAAGGCCATAATAAAATTGGTTTTAGTTACAAATAAGAACAAACAAATATAGAAACCGGGGGCGGCAACGAAAAGTTTTGCCGCTGACGGATTTAAGTTTTACGCACCAGTTCGGCCAGTGTCTGCAAGCCCTCTTCCACACGGCTGCTCCACGGCAAGCCGAAGCTGAGGCGGAAACAATGCTGAAACTGCCCATGTGTGGAGAAGATGTGGCCCGGGGCAAGGCCAATCTTGTGCTTCAGTGCCCGCTTGTGCAGCTTGTAGGCATCGAGTTTTCGGCCCATCTCGAGCCACAGAATAAACCCACCCTGTGGCCGCGACACTTTGGTGTCTTCCGGAAAGTATTGGCTGATGGCCTGTATGTAGCGCAGGCATTGGGTGTGGAGCGCCTTGCGCAAGTGCCTGAGGTGTAACTCGTAGCGGCCATTCTGAAGAAAGTGCGCGATGGCGGCCTGTGCCAGCGTGTTCGTGGCAATGTTGTTCATGCGCTTCAGTGTAATTACGCGCTCTTTGAAGCGCCCCGGCACGGCCCAGCCGATGCGGTAGCCCGGGGTGAGCGATTTGCTGAACGAACTGCACTGCAGCACCAACCCCTTCTTGTCGAAAGTCTTGCAGGTTTTGGGGCGCGTTTTGCCAAAGAAAAGTTCGCCATAGATGTCGTCTTCAATCAGTGGTATTTCTTTTTTCGCCAGTATGTCCACCAGTTTTTTCTTGCGGTCATCGGGCATGCAACTGCCCATGGGGTTGTTGAAGTTGCACACAAACACGCAGGCTTTGATGTTGAAACGGGTGATGGCCTGCTCGAGGTAGTGAATATCCGCACCCAATTGCGGGTCGGAGGGAATCTCGACCACTTTCAAGCCAAGGCTTTCCATTACCTGGAAGATGCCATAGAACGTAGGGCTTTCGGTGGCCACCGCATCGCCCGGCTTGGTAACGGCACGCAAACACAGCGAGATGGCCTCCATACAGCCGGCTGTTACCACTACATCATCTTCGCTCAACGCCCCGCCCCAGTTAAAAGAAAGGCGGGCAATCTGCTTGCGCAGCAGTGTATTGCCCTGCACATGCTCATAGTTCAGGCAGTGGTCTTTTTCATGGCGCAACACATGCGCTACCGATTTGTTGAGCTTGGAGGCCGGCAGCAGGCTTACGTGCGGGGCGCCCAGCGAAAATGAAAGAATCTCTTCCGACCGCAGGTCTTTGTACACGCTGGAGATCATCTCGTCTACCGTAACGGGCATCACTTCGTCTGCCGGCTCGCAGCAGGTGGGTATCTCCAGGCTGTGGCTGGGCGAAAACTTTACATAATAGCCCGACTGGGGTCGCGCTTCAATCAGCCCTTTACCTTCCAGATGGTAATAAGCCTGAAAGGCCGTGCTGAGACTGATGCCCTGCTCTTTGCTGAGCGCCCGCACCGACAGCAGTTTGTCACCCACTTTCAGCGATTTCTTTTCGATCAACTGTTCTATACGTTCGGCTACTTCAATGTAGAGGTGCTCGCGTTCGGCCAGGGTTGTCTCCATAGGGTTAACTGATATGGTCAAAATTAATAAAACTGAAACTGTTTTAAAAACGTATAATCGGAGTGATTTGTGTCATCGTTTCCAACAAACACATGAACAAAAGAAAATGGCTGGTGGTATGCGGCCTGCTGGTGGTGGCACTGATCATTTGGGTATCGCAGGCAGAAATGCATTAAAGAACCGTTACGTGAATAAAGAAAAGAACCTGTTGGCATACATTGCGTTGGCCGCCATCTGCGTGGTGTGGGGCACTACCTACCTGGTGTTGCGCATTGGAGTTACGCAATTTCCAGCGTTCCTCTTCTCCACCATTCGTTTTCTGGTGGCCGGGCCGTTGTTGCTGGCATTTGTGCTGGCTTCGGGCAAAGTAGTCTGGCCCGATCGCAAAACTGTGTTGAACCAGGCCTTCTGCGGTTTGTTGATGGTGACCTTTGGCACCAGCATGGTGGGCTATGCCGAAGTGTACATTTCCAGTGGCGTGGCTGCCATCATCTGTTCCATGATGCCGATCTGGACGATTCTCATCAACCTGGTGGCCAATAAAGACGACCGGCCGAACTGGCTCATCTCTTTTGGTTTGCTGGTGGGCCTCAGCGGCATTCTGCTCATCTTCAGAGAGCACCTCAGCGAGTTTTCCAACCCCAGCTATACGTGGGGCATTGTCGTCACCTTCGTGGCCAACTTCGCCTGGGCTTTTGGCAGCTTCTGGGTCAAAAAGAAAAACAACCACACCAACGCATTTTTGGCAGCAGGCCTGCAGATGTTGTTTGGCGGCCTGTTCCTGATACCCTTCAGTTTGCTGTTCGATGACTATAGCCGCATCAACTGGTCAGGCGAAATCATTACCGCGCTGGCTTACATGGCGCTGGTGGGCTCGGTAGGTGCGTATGCCGCCTACGCCTACACCATTAAAAAACTGCCGATGACGATTGTGTCGTTGTACGCCTACATCAACCCGTTGGTGGCTGTGGTGCTGGGCTGGCTGGTGTTGGATGAAAAACTGAATCTGTTAATTGTGATCGCCATGATTGTAACAGTGGGCGGCATCTTCCTGGTGAACAGAGGCTACCAACTGCGCGAACTTTTTAAAGCACAACTCTCCCGTTAATATTCTATGAACATTCCTTTTCAGGTAACCGATTGGAACGAAACCCCGGCCACCCGGCATGCGGGCGCAAGAGGGGAAGCACTCTGGAAAACGCTTCAGTACGAAGACCTGCGTATACGCGAAGTGCAGTATTCAGCCGGATACGTAGCCGACCATTGGTGCAGCAAGGGTCATATTATCTATTGCATAGAAGGCGAAATGACCACAGAGCTGAGCGATGGCCGCCAGTTTACGCTGAAGCCCGGCATGAGCTACCAGGTGTCTGATCACCTCAGTCACCACCGCTCCGTTACCGAGACGGGCGTAAAGCTCTTGATTATTGATGGCGGGTTTCTGAAAAGAGACAAGGGCTTATGGATTTAGTGGTAGGCAAAGACATCGGGATTGTAGAGTACCAGCCGGAACACCAACCGTGGTTCGAGAAGCTAAACCGCGACTGGATAGAAAAATATTTCTGGATGGAGCCCATCGACTTTGAGGTGTTGCAACACCCGCACGACCACATTATCTCCAAAGGCGGCCGCATACTGATGGCCAGTTGGCAAAAAGAAATCGCGGGCACGGTAGCGCTGAAATATGTGGAGCCGGGCGTGTACGAATTCACCAAGATGGCCGTAGACGAAAAATACCAGGGTAAAAAGATAGGCCTGGCGTTGGCACTCGCAGCCATTGAACGCGCGCGCCAGCAGGGGGCGCATACAATTATCCTTTACTCCAACACCCTTTTAACGACCGCCATACAGCTATACACAAAACTGGGATTCCGGGAGGTGCCGCTAGACGGGCCCTATAAAAGGAGCAACATTAAGATGGAACTGAAACTTGAACAACTGTAATGGAAGCATTGCCTTGGTTTGAACGAAACCTCCGGTTTGGCTATAAGTCTGTAGACCTGGCGTGGTTCGATGCCGAACACGATGACCACCACCTCGTGAAAATCAATCTGCTCATCGCAAAACTCCGCACCCGTTGAAAACCATCGGACTGATCGGGGGCATGAGTTGGGAGTCGACCTTGCTCTATTATAAGGCCATCAACCAGGGTGTGAAGGCCCGGCTCGGCTCTTTACATTCGGCTAAGTCCATTATTTATTCGGTCGATTTCCATGAAGTAGAAGAGAAACAACGCCTGGGCCACTGGCAGCAACTGGACGATATGATGACGGACGCTGTGCTGCGCCTGGAACGGGCCGGGGCAGATTTTGTGGTGCTGTGCACCAACACCATGCACAAGTGTGCACCGGCCATGAAAGCCGGCAGTCGAATTCCGCTGCTGCACATTGCCGACCCCACGGCCGAAGAACTGCGCTCGCGGGGAATCAAAACCGTGGGCTTGCTCGGCACGCGCTTCACCATGGAAGAAGACTTCTACCGGAATCGCCTTTCCGAAAAATTTGGGATGTCGGTGATCATACCTTCTCCAGCAGAACGGGCCGAAGTGCACCGGATCATTTATGATGAACTGGTGCAGGGAAAAATCAATCCCGATTCTAAAAAGACCTATCAGAAAATCATTGAAACCCTGAAGGCGCAAGGTGCCGAGGGTGTGATTCTTGGCTGTACCGAAATCACCCTGCTGATACAACCTGAAGATGTAACATTGCCTGTATTAGACACCACGGCCCTGCACGCAGCCAAAGCCGTAGCACTTGCTTTAGATTCTTGATCAACAAAACATGACCAAAGAACACCATTACACCGCCACCACCCGCTGGACCGGTAACGAAGGCACCGGCACTGCCGACTACCGCAGTTACCAAAGAAGTCACACCATCTCCATGCCTCATAAGGCCGATTTGTTGTGCTCTTCCGATCCGGCATTTCGTGGAGATAAAACCAGGCACAATCCCGAAGACCTGATGGTGGCCGCACTCTCGGGTTGCCACATGTTATGGTACCTCCACCTTTGTGCCGTGAATGGTGTGGTAGTAAGCCATTATGAAGACGAGGCTGCGGGTGTGATGCAAGAAAACCCCGATGGCAGTGGCGAATTTACGAAAGTGGTGCTCCGCCCGCGGGTAACGGTCGCCAATACTTCTATGATAGACAAAGCGAATGCGTTGCATGAAGAAGCACACCGCATGTGCTTCATTGCACGCTCAGTTAGTTTTCCGGTAACCCACGAGCCGTCTGCCACCGTATAGCATCCCATCTCCATGCATCCCACATTAGCCCACGATCACCAACACATCAATACATTGCTAACAGAAGTGCAGCGCATGGCGCAGCAGTATTTTCGTCAGCAAGAAACTCTGCCGCCCGGGCGCTGGGTGGCCGACTTGGCCGAAGCCACACTGCCCGACAAAGGATTGGGTGGGCAGGCCGTGCTACACTATTTCGAGCAGCACGTGGCGCCCCTCATCTCGAACACGGCCGGCCCGCGTTACTTCGGCTTTGTTACCGGGGGCTCCACACCTGCCTCCCTTGCCGGGGACTGGCTGGTGAGCACCTACGATCAGAATGCGTTCGGCAGCAACGACTCCATTGCGCCCCAAATAGAGCGGCAGACGTTACACTTCTTCCGCCAACTTTTTGGTTTGGATGAAGCTTACTTCGGCAGCTTTGTAACCGGTGCCACCGTGTCGAACCTGGTGAGCCTGGCCATTGCGCGCCAGTGGGTGGGCGAACAGCAAGGCCGCGATTTCAGCAACGAAGGGTTGCAGAGTCCTGTTAAAGTAATCAGCGGCACCCCGCACAGCAGCATCATCAAGTCGCTGGCCATGCTGGGCATCGGCCGCCAGCAGGCGGTAAAGGTTGCCACCCTGCCGGACCGCGAAGCGGTGTCGCTGGAAGCGCTGGAGGCAGAGCTGCGGGCAATGCAAGAGCCTTGCATTGTAGTGGCCAATGCCGGCACCGTGAACACGGTAGATTTTGACGACCTGACTGCCATCGCCAAGCTGAAGGAAAAATATGCTTTCTGGCTGCATGTGGATGCGGCCTTTGGCGGGTTCGCGGCCCTCTCGCCCCGTTTCAGCCACCTGATGGCAGGTATCAACGCAGCCGACAGCATCACCATCGATGCGCACAAGTGGCTGAATGTGCCCTACGATGCGGCCATGCAATTTACCCGGCACAAAGGCTTGCAGTTGAAAGTCTTTCAGAACAGTGCGGCCTACCTTGGCGACCCGGCACAAAGCCCCGACTACTTTCATTATACACCCGAGAACTCCAGGCGGTGGCGGGCCCTGCCATCGTGGTTCACCCTCATGGCCTATGGCCAGGAGGGGCACCGCGAAATTGTGGAGCGCAACTGTGACCTGGCTGCACAGTTGGGCGAGTGGATTCAACAGAGCGGTACGTACTATTTGCGGGCACCGGTGCGCATGAACGTAGTGTGCTTTACGCTGAAAGAGGCGGACCGCACGTCTGAAAACATCAAACGCTTCCTCGAGCGGGTGCGCGATGACGGCCGCGTGTTCTTTACACCCACCGTTTACAAAGGCACGCCTGCCGTGCGCGCGGCCTTCTCTAACTGGCTTACTCAAGAGGCAGACGTGAAAATCACCATCGAGGTATTGAAACAAATGAGCTGATATGTACACACCGCCCTATGCCCGCAACCACAACACGGAAGAGATCAGGGACTTTATCCGGCAGCATGGATTTGCCACCCTGGTAGCGCAGGGCAACGCACAGCTTTGGGCCACGCACACTCCGCTGTATCTCAACCGGGAGGGTACTCACCTTTCGGGGCACATCGCGAAAGCAAACCCGCAATGGAAAGCTTTTAGCGAGAACCCGGAAGTGATCGCGATTTTCCAGGGGCCGCACGCCTACATTTCTTCTTCGTGGTACGACCATGAGAATGTGCCCACATGGAATTACATAGCCGCGCATGCCTATGGAACATTAATGGTGCTGAGTCATGCCGAAACGCTGCAGTCGCTCAAGCAACTGGTCGATCAGTACGAGGTTCACTCTGCCCACCCGGTAACCGTGGAGGGCATGTCGCCCGATTATGTGGAGAAAGAGGTCCGCGGCTTGGTGGCTTTCGAGATTACGATCACTCGTTTGGAAGCGGCCTATAAACTCTCGCAAAACAGGGATGCCGCCAACCACGCACAGATTATTGCGCAGCTGCGGCAGCGTGGCGATGCGCAATCGATGGCAGTGGCCGATGCCATGCAGCAGTATTCAAATAAATCAAAACCAGGTTGAGTAAAAACAGCAAAAGGGTTACCTTCAAGTCAATTATTTCTATATGCCAACACTCACGCACACCCTCTCTATTGAACGCATCGCGCAATCGCGCCTCAGCGAAGTAGATTTCAACAACCTTGAATTCGGAAAATACATTGCCGACCATATGGTGGTGGCCGACTATAGCAACGGCCGCTGGCATGAGCCGAAGGTGGTGCCGTTTGGCGATCTGAAATTTTCGCCCGCCATGCTGGCGCTGCATTATGGGCAATCGGTGTTCGAGGGCATGAAAGCTTTCCGCATGCACGATGGGCGCATCAATATTTTCCGGCCGCACCGCCACCACCAGCGCCTCAACAAGTCGCTCGACCGCATGTGCATGCCGGCCATCTCCGAACAGCACTTCATACAATCGCTACACACGTTGATCGACCTGGACCGCAATTGGGTACCCACGGCAGAGGGTGCCTCACTTTACATCCGTCCGTTGGTGTTTGCCTCCGAGGCACGGTTGGGTGTAAAGGTAGCCGATCAATACAAGTTCATTGTGATGAACTCGCCCGTGGGTGCCTACCTCAACAAACCCTTCCGGTTGAAAGTGGAAGATCACTACGTGCGCACGGCAGAAGGCGGCCCCGGCTTTGCCAAATGTGCAGGCAACTATGGCGGGGCGTTCTATCCCAGCCAGATTGCCCGCCAGCAAGGCTTCGACCAGATATTGTGGACCGACCACAAAGAGCACCAATACATAGACGAAGTGGGAATGATGAATGTGATGTTTGTGATCAATGGCAAACTCATTACTCCGCAACTCACCACGGCCATTTTGGATGGTGTAACGCGCGACTCCATTCTGAAGCTGGCCACCGATATGGGCATGCCGGTGGAAGAAAGGCGCGTGAGTCTGCGGGAGGTAGAAGAAGGCTTCAAGAGTGGCACCCTGACAGAAGCATTCGGAGCCGGTACCGCAGCCGTGGTGGCGCCCATTGAGGTAATACACCTGAAGGGTGTGGACTATAAGATCGCGCTCCCCGATGAAGGCAGCTTCCAGAACCGGGTAAAAAAGAGACTGAATGACCTGCGCCTCGGCCTGATACCCGATACATTCGGCTGGAATTACATTGTCGACTAATACGTCAGCGTGAAGGCTATTTTGTTCAAAGGCAAGGACCAACCGTTGGTCCTTCAGGAGATGGATTCGCCCAGGCCTGCCAAAGACCACGTGCTGATACGGCTGCATGCAGCGGCATTGAACCACCGCGATGTGTGGATCAGACGGGAGCAAATACTCAGCACCGACAAGGGCATCGTGTTGGGCTCTGACGGCAGTGGTATGATTGCAGCGGTAGGCGAAGAAGGAGATGTTTCTTCCGTAGGTCGCGCAGTGGTCATCAATCCCAGCCATGATTGGGGCAACAATCCCCTCGTGCAGGGCGATGCATTTAAAATACTTGGGTTCCCGGATCATGGCACATTTGCCGAATACATCGTCATTCACAAAAAGTATGTGCACGACAAGCCCGCGCATTTAACGTTGGAAGAAGCGGCAGCGGTTCCGTTGTCGGGCCTTACTGCTTACCGGGCGTTGTTCACCAAAGCGCGGCTGCGGCCGGGAGAGAAAGTGTTGATTACTGGCATTGGCGGGGGTGCAGCCCTGTGGGCCTTTCAATTGGCGCTGGCGTTTCAGGCAAAGGTATATGTTACCTCCTCGTCCGCAGAAAAAATTGCCCGTGCCTTGCAGATGGGCGCGGTGGAGGGATTCAATTACCGCGAAGCCGACTGGACGGAAAAAGCAAAGCGCGCCACGCGTGGCTTTGATGTGATCATCGATAGTGCCGGAGGTGCCGGATTCACTTCGTTGCTGGATGTAGCGGCCCCGGGAGCCCGGGTAGTGATATTTGGACGCACAGCAGGTGCCATACCCGACCTGGCGCCACGCCAGATTTTCTGGAAGCAGCTGTCGGTAATGGGTACCACCATGGGTACCCGCGATGAGTTTTTGTCCCTGCTGGATTTTATTGAAAAGAGACAGGTGAAGCCGGTTGTTGATGCCATTTTACCCCTGGCACAAGCCGAACAGGCCATGGAAAGAATGGAGCGGGGCGATCAGTTTGGAAAAATTGTGCTGAAGATATCCGAATAGCGCTGAAAGGTTGGAGGTGGCAAGCATACCTGGATTCTGCCTGGGATTTGTGATTCTGAGTAATGGATGAAGTGGATTTCAAATCCAACCGATCTGTCGGTCGACATAACAAATGTTTGAGACAGGAAAGTGATAGTAGCCATGAATTCAAATTTCTGAAAATGATCGAGTACCGCATTAATACACTCATCACTGTAGATCAGTTTGCAGACGTGCTCTTGCGTTCTACGTTGGCCGAAAGAAGACCCGTGCACGACCTCCAGCGCATGGAGCAGATGCTGGCGCATGGAAATTTGCTGGTTACGGCCTGGCACGAAACCAAACTGGTAGGCGTATCGCGCGCCCTGACCGACTATGCGTTTTGCTGCTACTTGTCCGACCTGGCGGTGGACGTAGCCTATCAAAAGCAGGGAATAGGCAAAGAGTTGATCCGACTTACCAAACAACACGCTGGCGAAAAGACTTCGCTCATTTTGCTGGCGGCAACTGCCGCAGCCAACTACTATCCGAAAATTGGTATGCAGCGCTTTACCGATTGTTTTGTGATCCGCACACGCTAAAAATGTAACACCACATCATGCAAATACAAACATTCATCGTAGACGCATTTTCTCATGAACCTTTCAAAGGCAATCCTGCCGGTGTTTGCCTTTTGGACGCGCCACTATCGGAGGCAAGCATGCAACAGATTGCCGCTGAGCTAAGGCATTCCGAAACGGCATTCATTCAATTGCAGCCCAACGCAGCGGGTCAATGGCCCATCCGTTATTTCACACCCGCTACCGAGGTGGAATTTTGCGGACATGCTACGTTGGCATCAGCCAAAGTGATCATTGAAAAACTACAAAAGCCGGAAGTTAAATTTCTGACGCGTTTCAATCTGGCATTGTCGGCCCGGCCCGTGGCGGCTGGTGTGCAGATGGTTTTTCCGCTCTATGACACTGTGCCCTTTCAGGTGAAGCCAGAAACATGGGCGGCACTGGGCATACATGCCGTTGCCAATGTTCGTTTTAACAAAGAGTTGGATATGTTGTTGGTGGAAGTAGCAGACAAAGCTACTTTGCAACGTATCCAGCCCGATTTCAAAAGGCTGAGGCAGTCAGATGATCGCATCAAAGAATTGGCCGTTACTACCCGTTCGCTCGATCCGGAATACGATTTCTATTCACGCTGCTTCTGTCCATGGCTGGGCATTGACGAAGACCCGGTAACGGGCGCCATCCACACCGTGTTGGCAAAATATTGGGGCGACCAACTCGGCAAACAACAGATGAAAGCCTACCAGTTGTCTGAGCGGGGCGGTTATCTCCATCTCACCATTCAACCAGATGCCCTGGAAGTTACCAGTAACGCACACATTATTCTGGAAGGACAAATTAACCTGTAAGACATGAAACAGTTTCCGATTACCGACAAAACCAGCATCACCCGGTTACCGAAGCGAGGCAACTACAGCGAAGCTACCATTCATGCTATTTTGGACGAGGCACTGTTTGTAACGGTGGCCTACCAGTTGGAGGGCCAACCTTTTCAGATTCCTACCGGCTTTTGCCGCATCGGTAACACGGTCTACATTCACGGCTCTGTGGGTAGCTTCTATATGCGCGAGTTGGCGAAGGGCATACCGGTGTGCCTGTCGGCAATGTTGGTAGATGGCATGGTGCTGGCGCGCAGTGCGTTCCACCACTCCGTGAATTACCGTTCGGTAGTTGCGTTTTCGAAAGGCCGAAAGGTGGAGGACAAAGAAGAACTGTACCATAGCCTGGAAGTGCTTACCAACAAGATGTGCCCCGGCCGGTGGAATGATGTGCGGCAGCCCAACGAGGGCGAGTGGAAAGCTACGATGGTGCTGGCCTTCGAGTTGGAGGAAGCCTCCGCCAAGGTGCGCACCGGGCCACCCAAAGACGATGAAGAAGATTATGCGCTGAACGTATGGGCGGGCGTGCAGCCGATGAGGTTGGTGCGGCTGGCACCCCAGGCCGACCCCGACCTGAAGGCGGGTGTACCAATACCTGCTTATCTTCGGTGAAAAATCTGGTGGAATGAACAGTCAGCAATTGGAACAGTTTTGCCTTTCGCTGCCGGGCACTACCCAGGATGTAAAATGGGGCAATGACTTGTGCTATGTGGTAGCACAGAAGATGTATTGCGTTACTGCCCTGGAGGGGCCATTCAAAGTTTCGTTGAAAGTGCGCAAAGAGGAAATGGATGTGCTGACCGAGCGGGAAGGCATTGTGCCTGCTCCTTACCTGGCGCGCAACCATTGGATTTTGGTAGAGAACGCCCGGGCGCTTTCCGCCAAAGAGTGGAAGCACCACGTCAAACAATCATACGATATGGTGGTGGCCAAGCTGCCCAAAAAGGTGCAGCAAGGGTTGAAGTAAAGCATACCCGGCAGTGTTTGCACTTCAAAATCGAGGGGAAAACATCGGGTAAATTTAAGGCAATGAAGATTGAACACCTGGCCCTGTGGGTGGCCGACATCGAAAAGCAAAAGTCGTTTTTCGAAAAATACTTTTCGGCTACTGCCGGAGAAAAATATGTTAACCCGAAGAAGAACTTCCAGTCGTACTTCCTTCGCTTTCAAGAAGGCGCCCGACTGGAACTGATGCACCGCCCGGAAATACCGGCCAATGCCAACGATGTGCACCAACAGTACATCGGGCTCATTCACTTTGCGGTGTCGGTGGGGAGCAAAGAAGCGGTAGACCAACTAACCGGGCGGCTGCGCGCGGATGGCTTTACCATTTTGGATGGCCCGCGCACAACAGGCGATGGCTACTACGAAAGCGTGGTACTCGACCCGGAGGGAAATCGCATTGAAATAACAATTTGAACCAAAAAACCAACTTTCCGGTTATCTTTGCAGATTAATTACCTGAAAAAGAAGCGAACATGGGAAGACCTCCTATTTTACCCAAGAAGAAAAAAGACGGTTTTTGGCTCGAAATACGCAATAAGGGCGCCAGCAGCGGCATCGTCATCATCCGCGATTCGCACGAGGCCATGATGCAGGCGGTTCGTCAGTACCAGAATACCAAAGACGTCATCATTTTGGGTGAGCACAAAGACGGCAAAAAAGTAGATTCCGGATCCTCGTCTTCCAAGAAAAAATCCAAATCGGCCGCTTAAAACGGCAGGTCTTCTGAGGCAGTGTCGGTGGTGAAAGGCTCATCCCCAACAGGGTCAGCACCCTCTTGCATGGCTCTGCCTCCATCTTTGGCCACCTTCCAGGCACGTGCTTCGGTATACCAGCGCCCGTTGTATTCACGGCTTTCCAAATCTACCGACACCGTCACCACATCACCCGTTTGAATGGCAAACTGATCGATCTTATCGCCCCATACCGAAAGGCATACTTTCTTGGGGTACTGCCCCGGGGTCTCCAAAATAAATTCCTGTTTGCGCCAGGTTCCTTTTTTGCCCTGGCCGGTTTGTGGGGCCAGCAACTGAACCACTTTTCCTTTTAGTTCCATACTCATGGCGCAATCTACTTACTTTTCGCGGATGCGTTTAAAAAAAATATCCACCAACTCTTTGCATTCGGCTTTCTTCACGCCACGCACCACTTGTGTTTTGGGATGCAACAAAGGCGAGGCCACCAGGCTGTAACCACGTTGCACATCGTCTGCCCCGTACACTACCTTCTGTAGTTGTACCCAATGCAGGGCCCCGGCACACATTACACAAGGTTCCAGGGTTACATACAGCGTGCATTCATTCAGGTATTTGGAACCGAGGTGATGTTCTGCGGCCGTGATGGCCAGCATCTCTGCGTGGGCCGTGGCGTCTGTAAGCTGTTCGGTTTGATTGTGGCTGCGGGCGATGATGCGGTTCTGGCATACCACCACTGCGCCCACGGGCACCTCGCCCAGGTCCAGCGCCTTGCGCGCCTCTTTAAGGGCTTCGCGCATAAAATATTCGTCAGTGAAGATTTCCAAGGGTGGTTTAGTAAGTATTACAGACGCTATTGGAATTTTCTTTGTCTAATCCCGTTTCTATCCAACACGGTCAAGGATGTATCGGTGTTCACTCCCGCATTGATGATTAAATGTTCAACCAGCTTGCCAGGTTCATCAGGCTCATATTCGTTTAACCTGAGATAAATTACTCCCTTTCGCGGACGGTAGTTGTATTTGAAAATAACGGTAGTTGTATTTGAAAATAAGTTCTCCGTAATCACGATCGAATGTTAAGATGGTTCGATCTTCGAGGCTTGCCAGGTTCATGACGGCCTCGTCCTGAGTGCTTGGATTATCCAGACCGATGGCAGACACATCAAAGCCTTTTTCTCTCAGGTAGAGAACACTTTTTATTGAAAAATTCTCATTAGCCAGAAACTTCATCAAAATAGTCAGGCGGACTTTCTGGTGGGCGTGAACAACAGGCCGTCATGAAGGCATTCTTGTAGGTAGGAAAACACAGCCCTTAGCGACTCTTTGGTGAGACGCGGATGGTTTTCCAGAATCTTCTCTTCAGACCATCCCTGCGCAAGAAGGCCGATGATATGCTCCACGGAAATTCTTGTACCCTTAATGGTGGGCTTACCTAACAGAACCTCTTTGTCGGAAATAATGTGTTGTTCCCAAGCCATATTCAAATTTAGTCTTTTTATGCTACACCTTTTGTGTAAGGTCAACGACAAATTTGATCCAACAGTGTTATTTCACCCGCACGGTCTTCATCATCTCCCGCGCTGTCTCCTGCCATTCGGGGCGCAGCGCCCGTGGGCAGCTAAAGGTAAAAACCAATGTGCGGCCGGGTTCTACCAGGTATTGAATGTAAGTGTACTTCAGAATCGGCTCGGTACCTCCTTCCAACCTGCGGTTGGCATTGATGCGCGACTCAAACTCGAAAAAGATAAAACGCCTCTTATGAAGTTCGTTCACCCCTTCGTCAATCATGTCCACCTTGTCGTATAGATTGAAAAGCGCGGCTTTGAAGAACTGCCGCGCAATGTCCTCATCGCCACCGCGCCATTGTGTGGCCGAAATATTTACGCTGAAATCCACCACGCGATCCTGGCTCGTAAAGGCCCCCAGCGGTGCGCGCACAGACGGAAAACGCTGCGAGATGTCTTCGGGCGTCATCGGGTACAGCGTGGGCGGCAGGGCCACCGTAATGTTATCTCCAATTTTGGTTTTTACAAGTTTGTCGGGTGCCGAGGCCGAAAGCCCTGCGGTCAGCACAAACAGAATCACTACACGCATCATCTTCATGCAAACGATTAAGCCACACATTAATTTTAGCTGCATCCCCGAAAAGGGTGGAAATCCTGGAAAACCCCTTTAAATTCGCGGCTGCTTTGGCAACTACTGCTCTTTAGCACCACAAAATTAAGCCAAATTTCTATGCTACGAACCCACACTTGCGGAGAACTTCGACTGACTGACGTAAACAAGACCGTGACCCTTACCGGCTGGGTGCAGCGCACACGCGACAAGGGTGCATTGATCTGGATAGACCTGCGCGACCGCTATGGCATTACTCAACTGATGCTGGAAGAAGGGAAAACCGATACCAAGGCAGTGGAAGTGGCGCGCCAGTTGGGTCGTGAATTTGTGATTGCCGCCCAGGGTGTGGTGGTAGAACGCCTCTCGAAAAACGACAAGATGCCTACGGGCGACATAGAGATAAAAGTTACCTCGCTCACCATTCTGAACCCCAGCAAGGTGCCGCCTTTTACCATTGAAGACGAGACCGATGGTGGTGATGACCTGCGTATGAAATACCGCTACCTGGACCTGCGCAGAAACGTGGTGCGCGAAAGTTTGCAACTGCGGCATAAAATGGCGCAACAGACACGCGCGTACCTGGACAGCCTGAATTTTATTGAGGTGGAAACACCCGTGCTCATCAAGTCCACGCCCGAAGGGGCCCGCGACTTCGTGGTGCCCTCGCGCATCCACCACGGTGAGTTTTATGCCTTGCCGCAATCGCCTCAAACGTTCAAGCAGTTACTCATGGTGTCGGGTTTCGACCGCTACTACCAGATTGTAAAATGCTTCCGCGATGAGGACCTGCGTGCCGACCGCCAACCGGAGTTTACACAGATAGACTGCGAGATGGCGTTCATCACCCAGGAAGATATTCTCTCCACGTTCGAAGGGCTGGTGCGCCACCTCTTCAAAACAGTGAAAGGGATTGATATGCCCAACGTGCCACACATGAGTTATGCCGATGCCATGAAGTATTACGGCTCCGACAAACCCGACACGCGCTTCGAAATGAAATTTGCCGAGCTGAATGACGTGGCCAAGGGCAAAGGCTTCCAGGTGTTTGATGATGCCGAGTTGGTGGTAGGTATTTGTGCCAAAGGTTGCGCTGCCTACACACGCAAACAAATTGACGAGCTGACGGAGTTTGTGAAGCGGCCACAGATAGGGGCCAAAGGATTGGTGTGGGTGAAGTACGAAAGCAACGGCACCTTCAAATCATCGGTGGATAAATTTTTCGATGCCTCTGAACTGAACCGCTGGGCCGATAAGTTCAATGCCGACCCGGGCGACCTGCTGTTGATACTGGCCGGAGAAAAAGACAGAACCCGCAAAGCGTTGGGCGAACTTCGCCTGCATATGGGCAGCCAGCTTGGCTTACGCGATAAGAACAAATTCTCTGCGCTTTGGGTCATTGATTTTCCGCTGCTGGAATGGAACGAAGAAACACAGCGCTACCATGCCATGCACCATCCCTTCACTTCGCCCAAGCGGGAAGACCTGCCGTTGCTGGAAACAGCACCTGGCGAGGTGCGCGCCAATGCCTACGATATGGTGATCAACGGCACAGAGGTAGGAGGGGGCTCCATTCGTATTCACGACCGGCCCACTCAGTCGCTCATGTTTAGCAAACTCGGCTTCAGCGAAGAAGAAGCCAAGAAACAATTTGGCTTTCTGATGGAGGCGTTTGAGTTTGGTGCACCTCCGCACGGGGGTATCGCCTTCGGCTTCGACCGTCTTTGTTCGCTCTTTGGTGGTGCCGACTCCATCCGCGATTTCATTGCCTTCCCCAAGAACAATGCCGGCCGCGATGTGATGATCGATACACCTTCTACCATTTCTGAGGAGCAGTTGAAAGAATTGGGCTTGGTGGCAAAGAGTTAACCATCTTTAAAGTCGATCACTCAAAGTGACTTCTTTTTTTAGGAAGTGTAAATAGCACCGCAGGTACAAGAAAGCTTGCCAGCAGCAATGCAAAATTGGTTGTGGTAACGTAGCCCAGGTTATCGGCCAATCACCCCATGGTGTTTCAATGCACCAGGCCTTTTTTTTGTTTACCCTATGGGCAGCGTGCTAATCCCTGCCTCTCTTTTTTACCTCCACTTTGCCCGGGCTTACCCTCGATGGCGCGGGTGTGCTGCTGCGGGTGGGCTCGTTGCGTTTCATCTGCACCGGGTTAGAGCGCTGTGAGCTTCTTTGCTCGTACACCGGTTTGTTTTCTCTTGGCATCGCCACCTTTTTCTCTTGGGTGCGCACTTGCCCCCAGTTGGTGGGCTGGCGCTGCTCCACTTTTTGTGGTGTACTGTTGTAGGTTCTTCGCTCGGTTTCTACCCTGCCGCGCTGGGGCGCTTCGCGTTTAAATTCGGGCGAGCGACTGGGTTGCGAAGTTGTGCGGCTCCGCTTGCTGCGTTCGTTTACGTACGATCTGGAGTTGGTACGCGAATTCTCGTTTGAATAACTGCGGCCCCTGCTGTCGTTACCCTCCTGGTAACTTCTGGTGCGGTAGCCCTCGCGTTGATCGCCCCGGTTGTAATCGTACCTGTCGCGGGTGCGGTCGTGTTCGCTGCGCGATGCACGGTAGCGGGTTATTTCAGGCTGGTGGCGGTTGTACACAATCACCGAAGTAGCGCGGTAGGGGCGGTAGATGTGGTGCGCATAAACAATGCGTGGCGTGTAGCACACCGCATAGTAAGGGCGGTAAGGGCGCCACCACGGATCGTAGATGTAATAAGCCACCGGCCTCCACGGGCGCCACCACACCGGCCGCACATACCAACCCCAGGGCGACACGTAGCCCGCATAATATGGCCCATAAACGTATTGCACCGAAGGCCACGCCCACACATTCACCACCGTGCGTGTAGTAGTGGTGCCCGCCATCACGCGCACCTCTTCGGTTGGTTCAATAATGGTTTCCACACCGTAGATGTCTTCATCTCCGGTAATCTGAAGTATCGCCTTTCCATCTGCCAGCTTCTCCAACGAAATCACAGCCACATCCTGACTTTCGGTGGCCGAAATGACAGCCTGCAAAATGAAGGCATGCACGTTGCCTTCCTGCCGGTCGATTACGCGCATGTAATCAATATCGCCATCGCCATTCAGGTCGAGGTTGTTTACGCGCGACTCCGGCAGGTTCAACAACCTTTCAAAATCGTCTGGTGAAGAAGACTTCTTAAACAATTCCAGAGCACCCTCTAAGGAAAAATGATCGCCCGGCACGCTGGCCTGGTCGGTTTGGGCGAAGGCAACGGTTGCCATGGCCAGCACAAGCATCAGCAAACCCCTTTTCGCACCGCTTTTTTTCATAACCTTTTTATTTTGGTTCTAACCCTGTTAACGCAACAGGCGCGGTGAATGAAGGTACGTGGCACAACTACCCTAAATGCCACCCCCGGAAACCCTGAAAGAGCAGTTTTTGAAAAAGAACAGTGGTACTTCGGCCTTAATTCAGCAGGTCGGTGGTCTCTTTGGCATCAATCACAATATCGTCTTCTCCTTCGCCATCGAAAGGATTCTCGAGGTGATCCTGGATATTGTCGAGGCTTACCAAAATAAAGCTGTAGAGAATGGGCATTACATACTCCAGGTGTGCAGAGTAGTCGTGAAAAGAACTAGCAAAGTAAGGGCCGTAAATAATTGGGAAGATGTATATGAACACTTTGCTGTAAGCCCGCAAGGTAATGGGGGTGCGGTAGGCATGTATGATCTTCATATTGTCGAATGCGATGATCATTTTGCTGATATATTGATTCATGCGAGAGGCTTCACCACTTTGCAAGCCATAGTTGCGCAGGTCGAGCACCAGCCTGGATAGTTGGGAGAATTTATGATAGATGATTTTTTCATTTTCCATCCAATGACCTTCCTCCCGGGTTTTGAACATGTCGCGCATCATCGAGAGCATCTCAAAGATGACTTTCTTCATCTCTGCCGATAGCGGGCTGTTGTTGTCGTTCACCCAATCGCGCGAAGCATAGTACATGGCAATGGCATGGCCTTTGAAATCGGCCAGGCGCTGTAAAGCGGTTTCTCTTCGGCTGTACGCGGAGCTGATGGAAAAGACGACAGGGAAAACAATGGCCACACCCACCAGCATATCGGGAAACTTGGCAGTGAACCCATAATGAAAGCAGAAGTACGTGCTGATGACCGAGAGGGCCGTGATGATGAATGTTTTGTAGTTAATGATGAGCGAAAAGCTCTTGAAGATGCGGAGCATAGCAGGGAATTGGCCTGCTAAATTTTGCAAATGCAGCCATATTACCAAATTGTTAAGCCTTTACCCGGCTTCTTTTCTGTATCGGCTTAGCCGGTCTTCTTGTCTTTCGGCTTGTTTGCGTACCAGCCTGCTGAACCAACTGGCGGGGAGCCACCTGCGCAGCCGCATCCAGCGGGCGGCATCGCTGCCCACCACGTAGCGGAGGCGATCGGTGCCATCGGTGGCGGCACGGTAAATGGTGTTGGCAACCTGCTCGGGGCCAGGGGCAAATGCACCCAACTGTTGCAGGTTGGGCATACAAAGATTAACGTATGTTGTGTAGTCGGTCAATGTTTTGTTTTCTATGTAGGCCTGCGAACGCCCGAAAAAATCGGTTTGCGTGGCACCGGGTTCCACCAACTTCACACTGATGCCCAGTGGCTTCAGTTCGTAATGCAGGCTTTCGGAAAAACCTTCTATGGCCCATTTGCTGCCATGATACAAACTTTGCAGGGGCCAGGCCATGCGCCCGCCAACAGCGGCCACATTGATGAACATACCGCTTTTTTTCTCACGAAAGTGTGGCAACACTGTGCGGATCACGTTCATGGTGCCAAACACGTTTACGCTGAATTGTTTTTGAATTTGTTGAGGCGTAGCGGCTTCGAAAGGCCCCACCGACCCAAAGCCCGCATTGTTCACCACCACATCTATGCGCTTCCACCTGGCGATGATTTCTTTTACGGCTGCCTCAATGGAAGTCTCGTCTTCCACATCCAGCCGAAGGCACCATACCTGCGCCAGTTGGGTCAACTCTTTTTCCGCTTGGGGATGGCGCATGGAGGCGGCCACCTGCCAACCCATGGCATGAAAATATTCTACCGCAGCGCGCCCTATGCCTGTAGAGGAGCCGGTAATCAATACAGTATTCATGAAAGCAAGAAACGAAAAGCAGGGTAGTTTGGATTACCGGGCACAAAAAAAAGAGCCCCCGAAGAGGCCCTTTTTTCGCAGTTAACAATTTATCCAAATTGTTTTAATCCTCTAACACTTCCACCTCCACGCGTACATTGCGCCTGGCGTGTACGCTGTGTTTATCGTGCAGCATGCGGCCACCGCCCCAGGCCTTTACTTCTACCCGGTCGCCACTGATGCCTTGGGCGAGCAGCCAATCGCGAATGGTTTCTGCACGCGCACCTGAGAGTTCTTTGGCAGAGCCAAATCCTTTCTTTACATCAGGCGTAAGCGCAAAAAAATCATTGGACGGACCCCGGGTGATGATGGGACCGGAAGCATTGCCGTTAGTGTGGCCATGTAACTTAATTTTGTAATTGGGGTTTTCTTGCATTAACTCCAGCAGGCTATTCAATTCGCTTTTCGACTCCGGCATCATAACGGCTGCATCGTTGTAGAAATAAACATTGTAAAGCACGGAGATGTCGCCTTTGTGCAGGCGCACCAGGTCGAACTTCACCAGGTAGAAATTGCCCACCAGATCTACGAACGGTTGCAGGGTGTCTGATTCGGTGTTTTTGTAGTGTATCTGGTGCTGCACCCTGCGGTAGCCAAAGGCGTTGCAGATCAAGGTCAATTCACCCGAAGTAGATTTGGGATCGGGCAGGGTGAGGTAACTGTTGCCCTTTACTTTTGTGATGGGTCGGGCACGTTCGGTGTCGATCACCTCAATTTCGCCATCTACCACTTTATGGTTGCGTGCATTGAACAAGCTGAGGAAGATCGGTGTGTTGGCCAATGTTTGTGGAACAATCACCGGGTCTGCCTGCGGGTTATCAATCACTTCGGTAACGATGCTCTCGCTATTAGAGGCCACCAGTGTTGTAGGGTCTGGCGCAGCCACCGCTTCTTCTGTTTTGGGCTGCTCCACCATGTCTTTGGGAATGGCCACATACACGGTAGCGTCTGGCTTGGGTTGCTTCTGGGCAGCCGAAACCACAGGCGCTGATACCTTTTTTTCTTCCACAGCACTGCCGCCACCTCTCATCACCCGCACCCACGCATCACGGTAAGTGCCTGCGGCACGCACTTTCTCCATCTCGCTGACCGACTCCTCAAAGTCGGCATAGCGCCTGAGAAACACGTAGCAGTAGTTTCGTTGCGGGTCGAGTCCGATTTCGGCCGGTTGGCCGGATGCCGATGCTTGACGGGCAAATTTTTCCGCCAGCGCTGCTTGTGCAGGGCGGTAGGCGCTTACCACTATATAGTAGCCATCGGGCAATTCCTGCAGGGTTTGATTTTGCGCTAGTGCAGGCAATGAGAAGGAAAGAGCGGAGATTAAGAGCCAACATGAAGCCTTCATGTATGTAAGGTTTTCGGGTTTAGTTTGGCGATATTAAAAGAAAAAAGTCTGTTTTTCAAACGATTGCCCCACAAAACACAAAAATACCCCCTATTTCCTTATGTATGTTTTAAGCATTTCTTTTAAAAAACCGTAGCCATAGCCGGCTAATTGAACCAGTGCGGAGGGTAGTGCCAGCCACGCCACCCGAAAAGATTTGCATAACCAGAGAGCCGAAATAAAAATGGCCAGGAAGTAGCAGCCGAAAAGCAGCAGGCCTATATGTGCAAGTAACGGCCAAACCAGTGTGCTGAGCAGCACAACAGCCAGCCCCACGACAAAAAATGCCGGAAACCAATGCGTTAACTTTACTTCACCCGGATGGGCCCGGCCTACCAGCACCCGGCCCTTGCCAAAGTTGGAGACTTGCTGGAAAAACTGTTTGAGCGTTGCCCTGCGCTTATGGAAAACGTAGGCGTCTGGAATTAAGCCTACCCTGAATCCCAGTTTCTTCATACGAATGCTGAGCTCAATATCTTCCGCGAAGCGATCGAAGTGAAAGCCGCCTGTCTTTTGGTACACGGCACGGCTGATGCCCATGTTAAAGCTGCGTGGCTGAAAAGACCCCACGCTTTTTTTTCCCCCGCGTATACCACCTGTTGTGAGCAAGGCCGACATCGTAAAACCCATGGCCTGTTGCAGTGGGGTGAAGTCTGGGTGTCCGCGGTCGGGGCCGCCCCAGGCATCTAACGGCTCGTGTTGTAAGTGCGCATATACGGTTGCGAAGTAGTGCGGAGGAATGACACAATCGCTATCGAAAACTACCAGGTAGTTGCCCCTGGCCTTTTCGAAACCAAAATTGCGGCTGGGGCCGGGGCCTGAGTTAGGTTTAAAAAAGTATTGCAGGTTGAGCTGAGGGGCGTACCGCTCGAACGCGGCCTTCGAGGTGAGGGTAGAGCCATCTTCTATCAGCAGCACTTCGAATTGCCGGTAAGTTTGAAGCGTGAGACTGTGCAACAGTTCTTCCACCTCTTGCGGGCGGTTGTAAACAGGAACGATAACAGAGAAGAAAGGAAGATACATGCCCGGCAAAAGTAGGTAATTTCACGAGGCATTTTTCCGCTTCGTCAATCAGGGGTTGCTCGTGTGCACAAATCTCTATCATCGAATTCAAAGCGCAGCATATCTGCCAGCCTTTTTAGACAGCCTCTTCTGCCCGACTAAAAGTTAAGAACTAAACCCAGGCTGGGTAATACTGAGCCTGTTTCGTTGGTGTTAACCAGTACCAGCGAACGCGGATTGATTACGTTGCCCTGGTCATCGCGGTTGAGTCCGTAGGAAGGTTCGGAGGGTTGGGCAGCTGCCAGCAGATTTTGAATGTCTATGTACGCATCCAGGCTGAACTTTTTGAAGTTCCATTTTTTATCTACCCGCAGATCGAGTTGATTGAAGGCTGTTAACCGCTCTTCGCCCAGCCGGTTGAAGTCTTTAATTACTGCCGGGTAATTGGCCAACGTGGCGGCCTCATCTACCGGTGCGTAAGGTGTTCGCCCCAGGAAGCGGAAGCGCGTGCTGATTTCCCAGTTGCGCTTGAGTTTGTAACCTCCCGTTAATGAAACCAACTGACCGTTGTCCCACGTGGAGGCGATGAAGTTGGTGCGGTCGGTTCCGGTGAATTCACTTTTGTATAGCGTTAGTGCTGCGATAGCATACAGCTTGCCATTGAACTTCTGTTGATATAAAAATTCGGCACCGTACGATCTGCCCAGCCCAATGCTGGCCACGGGCTCGTTGCCCAACACTTCAAAGCCTCCGCCTTTGTTGGCCAGCGACACATTTTCAGTAAGCGACACGGGGTAGTTGTCGTATTTTTTCAGAAACCCTTCTACCGTAATGCGCGAAGATTCGGTGAGCAAATATTCCAATCCGGTTACCAGGTGATCGCTTTGGATGTAAGTAGCGCCTTTGTTCACAAAGGTGTTGCCCGCGTCTTGAAACCCAAGTATGGTGTAGGCGGGCAACTTGTAGTAGCGTCCGGCTGAGGCATTCCACGTCCACTTACCGGCAGCATCGAGCTGGTAAGAAAGGGAAGCCCGCGGGCTGAGGGTGCGATAGATTTCGTTACCTGTTTCGGTAAAGGTATTGCCATCGGTACGCGCACCTACTGATATGCCCAACCGGTTGCGCAACAGTTTCGTAGAGCTCTGTGCAAAAAATCCGTAGCGGATAAAATTCAGGTCGGTATTGTATTGAAAGTTGTTCACCAGGTTGTTAGTGGCATTGGTGTATACTGCATACTGCAGCGAGGCGCCCATTGAGGTTGTCCAGTTGCCCAGAAATTTGGTGAGGGTGTAGCGCAACTTTGTCTCTTGTTCTTTGGAGTCGTTTTTGAAATACAAACCGGTTTGGTTGATATTATCGGTGTATTGCGAAAAGGTATTCAGCAGCGTGTTGGTGCTTACCGCTGTTTGCATGAACCCGGAGTTGTTTTTAAAACGTTTCTTCCAAGTGATACCCATGGTGTTGGTGCGCTGCTTGATAATGGGCACCTGGTCTTGCACCGCCTGTTGTTCGGCATCGTATTCCTCCAGTTCATTTACTTTAAAATCATCAATAGAGCCAACACCTGTAAAATTGATTTCGTTGTAAGCATCAATCTGGTGGTGGACTTTGTATTGATAGTCCCAATAGTCGGGTAAAATCGGCAGCCCAATTACATCGAAAAGCAGTTGCAGGTATGAGCGCCTGGCCGACACAATGAAGCTGGTATTGCTTTTCTCTTTTCCTCTTTTGAAGAGCGGACCTTCAAGCGTAAGTGCCGATTCGCTGGCACCCACGCGAACGTTGGTTTGAAAATTTCGTTCGTTGCCTTTGCGCTGATCGAATTGCAGCACACCCGACAGCACATTGTCGTATTGCGATCCGAACGAACTGGTGGTGAGGGTTACCCCTTCGAAGAAGGACACATTCAATAGGCCTACTGGGCCGCCTGCGCTGCCCTGCGTGGCAAAGTGGTTGATGTTGGGTATCTCGATGCCATCGAGGTAGTACACATTTTCACTCGGTGCTCCGCCCCGAATAATTACATCGTTGCGGAAGCCGCCCACCGACCCCGAGATGCCGGGAAGCGATTGCACCACTTTGGCAATGTCGTTATTGCCGCCCGGGTAGGCGGCCACTTCCTGTTGGCTCAACATCTGAATGGAGAGCGGTGTTTCCTCGATTTTCGAAAATGGATTGGCCACCACTACCACATCCTGAAGTTGCTCGGCACTTTCGGTAAGCTGGAAGTTGATATCGATATTTCCTTCCGAACGGATCACCACATCGTAACGGGTAAATGAATTGTAGCCCACATAAGATGCACGGATGTTGTACGTTTTCGGGGGTACATTGGTAATGGTATAGTTGCCCGACACATCGGTGGTAGAACCCAGGTCTGTGTCCAGCAGTAAAATGGTGGCTCCAATCAGGGGTTCTCCGGTCTTGGCATCGGTTACGGTGCCTGAAAATGTGCCATTTTGGGCAAAAGCTGTATAGTTTAAGAGTGAGAGCATTAACAAGCCAATGAATTTGATGTTCATGCAAAGAATGGTTTACGGCCTATAAAACCATATTGCAACAAGGTTGTTTTAAATAATAACAAAATTGTTTTAATTAAGATGATGGATCAGGCTATCCTTCTTTTGCAGGAATACCAGGCATTCGTAGCGCAGCGGGGCCAAACGGGCCTGGATGCGTTTGGCGAGTGGCTGAAGCAAAAGCATACGCCTGCCACGCACTACCAAACGGACGAGCCTGAGGTGAACGAGGCCGGGCTGGACGTAATGGTGGCCTACTTGCTGGGCGGGCTGACCAGTTACACAGAGGCGTGGGTGAAGCTCACCTTTCAGGAATTGCCGCTGATTTCCATTGTGGATTTTGCGATTTTGAAAGCAGTGGAATACCGCGTCCACCCCAGCAAGAAAGAAATAGCCGAAAGTGTGATTGCCGAGCGCACCACCTGTATGGAGTCGATTAAACGACTAATCAAAGAGGGTTTGCTGGCTGAGGCTGCCGACAAAGAGGACAAGCGGTTGAAGCGTGTAAAGCTGACCAAAGCCGGTTTGAGAATGATTGAGATTCTGAACGCAAAAATGCGGGCACTGGGTATCCTGCTGATTGGCGACCTAACCGAGGCCGAGAAGAAGAGCCTGTTGGTGATGCTGAAAAAACTCAGTCATTTTCACGATACGCTTTACCGCAAGAAATCGCGTGAAGACGTGAAGCGGCAGTTTTCACTGTAACGATTTGTGAAATGTCGCTTTGTCGCTGCGGCAGGGCAACTCAGGGTGCACCTACATTGGCACGAAGCGAAATTACCCCATCGATTTCTTCGCCACAATAATCTTTTTCACCAAATCAACCGGTAGCGGTTGGTGGTGCGGAAAATGCAGCGAGTCTTTTGTTTTGGGCGCGCGGTAGGGTGCAAGTTCTTGCTCCAGTTCGGGGAGATGGTAAACGGGGTAGAAACCAATGTGTTTTTTGTAGGCTGCAAAATAAAGGTGATGCCTGCCCACTGTGTAGGCAGGCATTTGGTAACGAATGCTTTCTTCTGTGTCGGGCAACAGTTTAAAAAATGTTTTCCGAAGCAGGTGCAGCCGTTCCTGAATAGCAGGAGGAAACTTTGAGATGTATTGGTTTACTTCTTTGTTCATTACTTACTGGCAAACAGTGGAAGGAATTTCTTTCGCTCTGCCACGTAATTCCAACTTAATATACCTGCAATGATCACGGCAATAGGCAGGCCGTTTACGTCTACAAACAGATGCGTAAGCACAATGCCCGCCACAACCGGGGTGAGCACGAGCAACCCCAGCGCCCTGGTTTTTGGAATGATGAGCATCAGACCTCCTATTATTTCAGCTGCCCCGATCAGCGGCATCAGCCACGCTATTTCAACCAGCGCGTTAAAATCATTCACCAAAGCTGTTGGCAGATCATCGGGTACTGGCATGTAGTTGAAAAACTTGTTCAGTCCCCCATTGATGAATTGAAGGCCGGTAATTGCCGTAAGGGCTGTCTGTATCTTTTTCATTATTTCCCTGGTTTTAATCTTTTTGCTGGAAGTTCAACATCCAATTAATGCCGTATTTGTCGGTAAAGCTTCCGAAGTAGGCACCCCAGAACATATCCTGCAGCGGCATGCTTACCTTACCCCCGGCCGACAAAGCTTTGAAAATGCGTTCGGTTTCCTGGCGCGAGGCGGGCTCAAGTTGAATGTGCATGTTGTTGCCCGCTGTTACGGTAAAACCCATTTCTTTTGGCGCATCGGTTCCCATCAAAATATGCCCTCCCGGCAACGGTAACTCTACATGCAGCACCATATTTTTTACATTTTCCGCTATGGGTGGCTGGTTGAGAGTAGGTGGCAGTTCGCTAAATCGTTGTATGCCGTTGACGAATTCCGTTTGAAAAACAGATTTATAAAAAAGGAAAGCTTCTTCTGCGTTCCCCGGAAAATTAACATACGAGCAAACCCGTGCCTGGTTGTTGGGCTTGTTCTGCTTGCGCAGGTAGAATTGGGCGCTGATGTATTGATCGAGGTTTTGCAGGCCCATGGTGAAGCCTTCTTTGAAGCCCATGCCGATGATTTGTTCCAGGTCTTCCAGCGTATCGAACTGAATGAGCACGTTTACCAAAGTGTCGGCTTGCTGGGCAGAGAACGTGTTTTGCCAGTGGCAACGCGCCTTCGTATCGGCAATGCGCGCATGCTCATCGCAGAATGCATCCATACCCGAGAAGCTGCGCTCGGGCATAATCTTTTCATAATCAAAAAGACACCAGTGTTTTTCGCCTTCGGGGCTCACCATGGCATAGTGCCAGCGACCGCCCTCGGTAAAGTTCAGCGATTTGGTTTCTGCACGCCACGGCTTAGGTGCCCACCACAGGTCCAGAATTTCAGGGTCGGTCCATGCGGCCCATACGAGGTCAAGCGGTGCGTTGAACGAGCGTTCGACCTTTATCTGTTTTTTCTTTTTGTCTACATCGAAGTTGAATAGGATGGCTTTGTTCATTTTTTCTTGGATTTAAGTTGATGCAATACTTCATCGAGTTGGTCGAAGCGGGTTTCCCACAGTTGGCGGAATTGGGCCAGCCATTGATCGATTTCTTTCATCTTTTTTACCTCCAGTTGATAATAGATTTCGCGGCCTTGCTGCTTTTGCTGAACCAGCTCGCACTCAGTAAGAATGCGCAGGTGCTTCGATACCGCCTGGCGCGAGACCTCAAAATGTTCGGCAATGGCGTTGGGCGTCATGGCTTGCAAGGCAACCAGCGCTATAATTGCCCTGCGCGTAGGGTCGGCTATGGCTTGAAAAACATCTCTTCGCATATAATTTGCAACCATTTCGTTGCAAATATATGTGCAACCAATCGGTTTCTCAAAGTACGAAGGCCAGATTTTTTTGAGATATTTTCGTTTTTGCAGAAAAAGCCTCATTAATCGGGGCTATTTGGAATGGTTGGAGTACGTAGATTTACCGCATGAGCACACCGCACCTGCGACCCACAAGGCCACTGGAACACATAGCTTTTTTTAAGGTGGAATTGCGTACGCGTGAGGGGATAGCGCACGTGTTTCTGGCGTATGACGCGTGGCAGGATAAACTTTTTAACCTGGGTGTGGAAAGAGATGCCAGTGAAACAACGGTGCTCAAAAATATTTACTTGTTGTTAGAAGACCCGATGTTTGCGCAGTACAGTAACGAAGGTTACACATTAATTATGGAAGAATTCCAGGAATTTGCTCCACGCATAGAGGCAGTTATCAAACCCTCCAATGGCAAAATGCTTTTCGATAAGAAATATCACAACGAGCTTATTCACCCGGTTTTGAAGCCCATGGCTTTGCGCTTCCGCAAAATGTAGTTATAGCTGCGGCACCTCTTCCCTGCCATCGGGATATTTTGCGAACCTGCCCTTCTCGCGCGGATGCACATGTTCGTGTGTGGGCCACGGCCAGCCACCGAACTCGGTCTGCTGGTATTCCAGGTAAGCTTGTTGAATTTCCGCCTGCGAGTTCATGACGAACGGTCCGTATTGCGCCACGGGCTCGCCAATGGGTTTGCCCTGTAGCAGCAACAGCCGGCTCTCGGTAGCGCCATTTACCAACGTTACCGGTTGATTGGCCCGAAGCTCCAGCGCCTGGTGTGTGGAAAATTTGTCTTCGTTCAACTTCAATTCAGCGCCCTCATAAAAAAACAACGACCGATTAACCCCGGCTGATGCCACCGGCAGTGGCCAGGTGGCGCCCGGTTGCATGGCAATCGTCCAGATGGCTACTTCGTTGGCCGGATCGGCAGCCCAGGAGTTGGGCGCAGGTGCCGGTGCTTTAACGGCACCGATTTGGCCTGCTATTATTTTTACATCCGTTTTTTTATGCTGATCGTCTGTATGGGTATAGGTGGGAATGGTGTGCGCCCACAACATGGCAAAGTGCGGTGCGGCCAGTTTTTTGGCACGGGGCAGGTTCAGCCAGATCTGAAAAAGTTCCAGCGGGTTGTCTCTGTCTTGGTGCACGAGGGGAAACATTTCGCAGTGCTGCACACCTTTGCCGGCTGTCATCCACTGCACATCGCCAAAACCAAACCGCCCCGCGGCACCCAGCGAATCCGAGTGGTCGATCAACCCCTTGGTGGCGATCGTAACGGTTTCAAACCCACGGTGGGGGTGTGCCGGAAAACCCGGTACTTTTTCGCCATGGTACATGCGCCAGGGTTGGTTGGGCGCAAAATCTTGACCGATGGCGCGACCAGCCAATGAAGCCGCGGGACCCATCACCGCGTTGCCTTTGGGATAGAAATCTTCGTGGTGCACACAAAAAAGAAACGGATCCTGGGTTTGCCAGGGAAAGCCCAGCGCTTTAACAGATTGAATGGCAGTCATTGGATAAATCAGTTGGGTTGAATACGACCATTAAAACCAACAAACGGTCCAAAAAGTTTTTGCGGCCAGGCGGGCGCTTTCTGCTACCTACTAGTCGAGAAAAATTTTTCTATGAGGAGACTGACATAAGTCATACCCAACCTGTCCAAGTCTATTCAACTTGCACCTACTTATTTACAATGCCAGAGCTACACAAAACTTTACCAACCCACCCGACACCGCCCACGTGTTGCAGCGTTACCGCGTGGCGCAACCGCACCGGCTCATCTACAATTATGAAGAACTGAAAGAGTTGGGTGTGCAGCCCGAGTTTTTAATGAACCTGTTGGCCGTTTTTGAAGACACTTCTTCGTTCAACCCCGAAAATTTCAGGCAATACCCGTTACCTGTTATCATCGATTACCTGGAAAAGACACACGCCTATTACCTTCAGAAAAAACTTCCAGAGATAGAGCAGAGCATACATCTGTTACTGCAAGCTTATCCGCAGGCACATCCATTGTTGTTATTACTACATTCTTTTTACAAAGAATACAGTGCCCACCTGGCGCGCCACATTGAAGTGGAGGAACATGAGTTGATTCCCTACATCCTTTCCTTGCACAACCGGCAGCCGCTGCAACCTACCCTTACCGTGAGCCGCTTCATGAAAGAACACCACGATACGGAGAAAGACCTGGAAGATATCCGGCAGACCATCTTGCATTATTCTCCTCCGGCAGGCAGCGAAACCATTTACCGGGTGCTGCTATCGCAACTGGAGTTGCTGGAGCGAGACCTGGCCGTGCATGCATTAATGGAAGATGAAGTGTTGCTGCCACGGGCCCTGGCGTTGGAACAAAGCAGCGGACGTTGACCCGAATTACGCAAGTAGATTCAGGCACCGATCCACTTTCTGAATTCCGGAGCCGTTTCTTTGCTTACGTGAATTTCTTCTTTCATCTCCGGTTTCAGAAACAACAATATTTTGCCGTTGTCGGGTCTGAAGCGCTCAATGGCTTTTTGGTGCACCAGGAATTTTCTGTTCACCCGAAAAAAAACTTCGCCATCCAGTTCGGCTTCCAGTTCACCTAAATTTTTGTCCACAATCATTTGGCGCCCGCTGAAATCGCGAACGAACACAATTTTGTGCTCGGTGAAAAAATAGGCAATGTCGTCATGGCTCAGGGCCACGAACTCGGTTCCCTTGCGAGCCACAATCCGGCCCCGACCGGAAGCAAGGGGCTGATGAATCAGCTTGAGAATATTGCCTTGGAAAAAATGTTGCTCCAGCTTTTTTATCTTTTCGAGCGACCGCCTCAGCTTTTCTTCGGTAATGGGTTTCAGCAGGTAGTCGATGGAGTTGAACTCAAAGCTCTCCATCATGTATTTATCGAAGGCGGTGGTGAAGATAACCGGAAACCGCACCGGGTGCCTGCGGAATATTTCGAAGGAATGGTCGTCCGACAATTGAATATCGACAAAGGCCAGATCGGGTTCGCGGTGCATAGCCAGCCAATCCAACGATTCTTTTACACTGCCCAATTCGGCCAAAACCTCTGTGCTGCTGTCTATAGCCTGCAACATTGTTTTCAGTTTGGCGCGTGCCGGTAGTTCGTCTTCAATAATTAAGACCCTCATGCCCCAAAAGTTTAGCTGGCGATGGGAATCAGCGGAAGCTGCACCACAAAATGCGTTTCGTTGTGCGTGGCTGTTATTCCTTTGCCGGTTACTAATTTAAATCGCTCGTCCAGGTTTTTTAACCCGATGCGCGAGGAATGTGCCCGCGTTTTCCGTTCGCGCAACGAGTTGCGGATAATCAGTTGCCCTTCCTTTACATCTACATCAATTTCCATGGGCATGCGTTCACTTATTTCATTGTGCTTCACGGCATTTTCGAAGGCCACAAACACCGAAGTAGGCGGTATTAAAAATTCTTTGCCGGCCGTGCCGTTGAATTTTTTCCGGATGATGAGTGCCTGCCCGAAGCGGAGGTGCAGCAGGTCGGTATATTTGTGCGTGAAGTCCAGTTCATCGTCCAGCAATACTAACGTCTGGTCTTTCTGGCTGAGTATATACCGGTACACCTCGGCCAGGTTTTCGGTAAATGCCAATGCTTTCTGCGAATCGGCTTTGATTAAATAAGTAAGGGTGTTCAGTGAGTTGAACATAAAATGCGGATCGATCTGATTTTTTAAGGCCGACAATTCCGCCTCTGCTTTGGCCCGCTGCAACTCGGCATTTTTCACCTGTTCATTCTGCTGTTCTTTCACCATAAAAACCGTTTCGTACACGTGCGTTACAAACAGCACACAGATTACGTTCACAAGCGCAACAATCAGAATGGTGTTCCACTTCACCTCGCTGAAGCCTGCAAAGTTATACCACATGCACAGCCAGGCCACTGTGAGGGGTGTGGTGTAGAAAATGTTGTTCATGAAAAGCAGCACGAGCTTTTCTATCGGTTTATCGAACCAGGTGAAACGTTTGCGTGTACGGAAGAGCAGGTACCGGTTGCCTTGCCAGATCAGCAGGGCCAGCAAAATAAAATACACATAACCTAGCCAATAACGCACATCGGTGTAAGCCAGGTTGCCAAACAGACCCGACAGGTTGGGAATGGCGATGCCAAAAAAGGGTATGCCCACCAGCCGCATGGTGGTGTCGTTCAGTTTTACTTCCTGCTGAATGGGTTGCTTTTGTTCCGCTTCGGCCACGGTTTCTTCCGGTTCGGTTACAGCCTGCAATTTCGTGTTTGTAAAGTTCGCAATTTCAAGTCTGTATTTACCGACAATGAAAAACATTCTGATCATGACAGCTCTCGTTTCCCCATCCCTGGTGGCCACCGGGCAAACCACCGAACACTTCAAAGCCGAGCGAATAGAGCGCACTGCGTCTTTCGTGGTAAAGGCGCCTGTTGAAAAAGCGTTTCCGCTATTTGGGCCCGTTCGCGAAATGGAGTGGTGTACCGGCTGGGAACCCCAGGTTATTTACACCACCGATCCTTATGTGGAAGAACACATGGTGTTTCAATCGCAACCCCGGTTTGACAACGAGCCTCCCTACCTGTGGCTCATCACACAATTTCAACCCGAAGCGCATTTTGTTGAATACACGGTTTCTACCAACGAGCGCGTGTGGTTTATTTCTGTGAAATGTGCGCCCGAAGGCGACCATACAAAAGTAACGGTGCGCTATCGCTTTACCGGCCTTACTCCGCGCGGCAACGCACTTAATCGCCTGGCGCTGGAGAGCATGTATGCAAACAACCTGCAAGATTGGGAAGACGAAATCGATCGGTATCTGCAGGCGCATCCACAGACACATAAATAAAATTTGATTTATGAAATTCACAACCACTTGTTTAGCCATTGTTTTGTTTTGTAGTGTTGCAGTCAACGCGCAATCGGTGGCGGCTGAAAAATCTTTGAGCCTCTCCATCGAAATCAATGCACCGGTTGACAGCGTGTGGGCACGGTGGAGTTCGGCCGCTGGGCTGCAAAAATTTTTTGCGCCAGTTGTGCGCTTCGAGCCTGGCACGTTGGGCCTGATGGAAGTGCACTTTGCCCCCGATGCACCAGCCGGTCAACGCGGCTCGGAAAACAATCGCATACTGGCCATGCAGGAAAAACAAATGCTCAGCTTCACGTGGGATGCGCCTCCCATCTTCCCGGAGATACGCAAACAGCGCACGGTAGTGTTGCTTCGTTTTTTTGAAATCACGCCTGGCAAAACGTTGGTGGTATTCAGGCAGATGGGTTGGGGCACCGGTGCCGATTGGGAGGCCGTTTTTAATTACTTCCTGCCCGCGTGGCGAGACCGCGTGCTGCCTTACCTGAAATACAGCCTCGAAGTTAGGCCCATCGACTGGAAAAATTTTCCTGCCAGTGCACCTGTTGGATTGTCACCGGCCAATCTATTGAAGAACTGATTAACTTTATCATAAACCTAAACCTACTCACATGGATGTTCAACTTAACTACCTTGCCATTTCGGTGGCAGCACTTTCTACCTTTCTCATTGGGGGACTTTGGTACTCACCCGCGGTTTTCGGCAAAGCGTGGATGCGCGAAAATGGATTCAAAGAAGAAGACCTCAAGAACTCGAACATGGTGAAGATTTTCGGAGGTGCTTTTGTGCTGGCACTTATTTCGGCCGTAAACCTGGCCATGTTCATGGGCCCCGAAAACGACCCCACCATGGGTGCCTTGTGGGGTTTTTTAGCCGGTGCCGGTTGGGTGGCCACTTTCGTGGGAACGCATTACCTCTTCGAAAGGAAATCCTTTACCTTGTTTCTGATCAATGCCGGTTACAGCATTGTGGCGCTCACTATTATGGGAGTAATCCTGGCCGCCTGGAAATAGATTTGTCCTTAACTTAGGTGTGCTGTCGGAGTCAATTTCTTACCCCGGCAGCGCCTCCTACCATAAAAAAATCACATGCGCCTCTTTTCAATATTCATTTTATGCTGTGCATTCTTTGCTTGCCAGAGGGACGAAAAGAAAACAGAAGATCTGTCGGCTCTGAGGATAGCTTACAATGTTTACTACGACACAGCAACCGATGATTATGAAATATTTGTAATGAACGCAGATGGGAGCGGGCAGAAAAACATCTCCAACTCCAATGGTGTGGACTGGGTATATTTTGCTTACAAGGACAAACTGTATTTTATATCCGACCGCGACACTACGCACCGCATGTATTTTCTCTACGAAATGGATGCCGATGGCAACAACGTACGCAAGGTCAGCAACCTGCGCTTGGAGGATTCCTGGATGAGTAGCCGAAACGATGGAAAAGAGATGGTGGTGTCGGGGCGGGTAGGCAAGGAGGTACGTTACCAACTTTTTTTGATCGACATCACGTCTGGCGATTTCAGCCAACTAACTACTGATACAACGGCTTCTTTTGCAGACCCCTGCTTTTCGCCTGATGGCACGCAGATCGTTTTCCGCCACCGAACCAATCGAAGAAATTTCGTAAACGAAAAGGCCGAATTGTGGATAATGAATGCGGATGGAACCGGGAAGAGGCAACTCACACATTATCCGGCAGGAGACACCACGGCCGAATGGCACAGTTACCATGCCGGCCCTCCGTATTGGGAACCCAACCGCAATCTCATCTCCTACATCTCAAGGCAAAAAGGTAATCACAGCATTTTCACCATTTCTCCGAATGGGGGCGCGTCTGTTCAACTCACACCCGACTCGAACAATGAGGGCTGGCATGCCTGGTCACCGGTTGGCGAATGGATAGTATATGATGGCTCCGACCTGTCTGATTCGGGCTATGACATTTTTTTGATGCGAGCCGATGGCTCGGGGATAAAGCGGCTTACCACCGATTGGCGCACAGAACAGGCTCCGGTATTTGTTGCGGCACCCCGCTAATCTGGCCAAATGCATTAACAAACTACACCATATCAATTGCGGCCAATGTGTATCTTTGGCCAATGCAGTCGCATTATTTGAGTGGTTGGGCGGAGGTTGTTTTGTTCCTCTTTGGCGGCCTGGTATTTACCGGTGCGGCCCTGTTTGTATCGCGCCTCATCCGTCCCAACCGGCCCAATGCAGAGAAGCTGGCCACCTACGAAAGTGGCGAGCAGCCGGCAGGTTCGCCCTGGATTCAATTCAATATCCGCTTTTATGTAATTGCACTGGTGTTCCTGCTGTTCGAGGTGGAACTTGTTTTTCTTTTCCCCTGGGCAACTATTTTTGCCGACAAGGGTTTGATAGATACAACGAATGGACTTTGGGGCCGCGTGGCGTTTGTGGAGATGTTGTTTTTTGTAGGCATACTGGCCTTGGGGCTAGCCTATGCGTGGGCGAAGGGGCACCTCGATTGGGTAAAACCTAAACAAAAAACCACCGACTATGCTTCGCCTGTGCCCCGGCAACTTTACGACCAACTGAATGAGCGATATAAAAACAGATAACGAGTTAGTGACCAGCGTTTCGCAGGTAAAACCCGGTGCGGTTTATAAAGAATCGCTGGGCAATGCCGGGCTGATGGTTGCCAAGGTGGATGACCTGCTTAACTGGTCGCGTTTGTCTTCGCTCTTCCCCATGACGTTCGGCCTTGCTTGCTGTGCCATCGAGTTCATGAGTACCGGCACGGCCCCCTACGACATGGATCGGTTTGGCATGGCCCCGCGCGCCACTCCGCGCCAAAGCGATGTCATGATCATATCGGGAACAGTCACGTTTAAAATGGCCGACCGGGTAAGAAGATTGTACGAGCAGATGGCCGAACCACGCTATGTTATTTCCATGGGCTCCTGCGCCAACTGTGGCGGCCCTTACTGGCAACACGGCTACCATGTGGTGAAGGGCGTGGACAGAATTATACCGGTAGATGTGTATGTACCCGGCTGCCCACCCCGGCCCGAAGCATTGATAGGCGGCATACTGAAGTTGCACGAGAAGATTAGGGGCGAGAGCATTTTAACATCGCGCGAAGCATGAACGCACCAGAATCCGTTAGAGCCATTTTGGTGGAAGGAAAAATACCTTACAACGAGGTGCCCGATTCCTTCCCTCTGACGATAGCGGTCGACCCCGCCCACCTTCATGCAATGGTAACCTACTTACACCAACACCCCGGTGTTTACTTCGACCACCTCACCAACATCACCGGCATAGACAATGGCCCTTCGGCAAATACTATGGAGGTAATCTATCACCTGTACTCCATTCCATTTCATTACTCGCTGGCGCTAAAGGTGGTGTTGTCCCGCGAGAGTCCTGAAGTGGAAAGCCTGACGGGTATCTGGAAATCGGCCAACTGGCTGGAACGCGAGGTCTTTGATATGTTCGGCATCCGTTTTAAGAACCATCCTGACTTGCGCAGAATTCTAATGCCCCACGATTGGCAAGGCTTTCCGCTGCGGAAAGATTACCAACAGCAGGAAATGTATCACGAGGTAAAGGTGGCTTATTAAGATGGCGTTGGACGAATCTACCATATCACAAAATGTTCAATACAAGTTTACGGAGTCAAACCTCACCGAGTCGGAGCCCAACAAATTTAAAGTGGGCGATCTGCGTACGGAGGAAATGATCATCAACCTGGGGCCTCAGCACCCTTCTACGCACGGTGTGTTGCGCCTCGAAGTAGTTTCTGATGGTGAGATCATCAAAGAAGTAGTGCCGCACATTGGCTACCTGCACCGTTGCTTCGAGAAGCACGCAGAAAATCTTCCGTTCAACCAGATTATACCTTTTGTAGACCGCATGGACTATGTGGCTTCCATGAATTCGGAACACATTTATGCGCTGGGGGTGGAGAAGATGCTGGGAATTACGGAGCAGATTCCGAAGCGGGTAGAGTACGTGCGCGTTGTAGTGGCCGAGCTGAACCGTATTGCTTCGCATTTGATTGCCATTGGAACGTATGGTCTTGATCTCGGTGCGTTTACGCCCATGTTTTGGGCCATGCGCGACCGTGAGCATATTTTGCGCATGTTGGAATGGGCCAGCGGTGCCCGGCTGCTGTACAACTATATCTGGATTGGTGGTCTTTTCTACGATTTGCCCGTTGGTTTCGAGGAGCGTTGCCGTGAGTTTGTGCAGTACTTTAAACCCAGAATGGCGGAATTGGAACAACTGTTGGTAGACAACAAGATTTTCATCGACCGAACAGCCAACGTGGGCGTGTTGCCGCTCAACCTGGCCATCAACGGTGGGGCTACCGGCCCCATGCTGCGTGGCTCCGGCTTGCGCTACGACTTGCGCAAAGTGGACGGTTATTCCATCTACCCCGAAGTTGAATTCGAAATTCCGATTGGTGAAGGTAAAATGGGCACCATTGGCGATTGTTGGGATCGCACCTACGTACGCGTGCGCGAGATCGACCAGTCGCTGCGCATCATCGAACAGTGTCTTTCGCGCTTAACAACCGATCTTCAGCGGTCGCGCGATTTCGATCCGCAAGCCTTAGTGCCTAAAAAAATCCGGCCCAGGGCGCAGGATTTCTATGTGCGTGGCGAAAATCCGAAAGGTGAGTTGGGTTTCTTTTTTCGCACCGATGGCAAGAGCGACATTCCGTTGCGCGTAAAGGTGCGTGCCCCTTCTTTTGTAAATCTCTCTTTGCTTCCTGAAATCAGCCGCGGGGTTTTGATTGCCGACCTGATTGCCATTTTAGGCTCCATCGATATCGTGTTGGGCGAGGTGGACCGATAAGATCAGCATGACAACGGTTTTTTTTTGCTTGACTGATAAATAGGTTAACTTGCTTTATGCCCAAGGTACTCTCTGCCCAGCAGGTGCGCGAATGGGATGCCTACACCATTCAGCATGAACCCATTGCTTCCATCGATCTGATGGAGCGGGCCTGCCGCGTTTTTACGGAATGGTTTACCGCCAAATTCGATGCGACCAAAAAAGTGTGTGTGGTGTGTGGCACCGGCAACAACGGTGGCGATGGCCTCGGCATCGCACGTTTGTTGCATGAATGGAATTACGCGGTGAAAGTTTGGATTGTGCGCGGGGGCACTACCGAGTCGATTGACTTTTCTCATAACCTTCAGCGACTGCCAGGAAAAATACCGGTTACTGAAATTACTTCGTCATCGGGTAGTGAATTCCTTTCCAGATGCGATGTGCTGATCGATGCTATTTTTGGGTCGGGCTTATCCCGGCCGGCTGAAGGTGTGTTCGCCCAGGTGATCAACTCCATCAATGAATCAACCTGTACAAAAGTGGCTGTCGACATTCCCTCGGGACTGATGGCCGATGCACCGTCAACCGGTGCCATCGTGAAAGCGCATTTCACCTTTACTTTTCAACTGCCCAAGCTTTCATTTTTTTTGCCTGAAACGGGCGTATATGCCGGATCATGGAAGGTAGGTGACATAGGTCTCAGTAAAACTTTTCTTGCCCATGCAACCACCGACTATCACTACCTCACACTGAAATCGGTTCGAAAGCTGATGAAAGAACGCGCTGTGTTTTCCCACAAGGGTGATTATGGCAAAGCATTGCTGGTAGCGGGCAGCCATGGCAAAATGGGCGCTTGCGTGCTGGCGGCCCGTGCGGCTTTGCGTGCCGGGCTGGGATTGTTAACGGTACATTTACCAACTGCGGGTTATACCATTGTGCAGACGGCCGTGCCGGAAGCAATGGCAACGGTGGATGACCATGCACATTTCATTACAACATGTCCGCCCGGTTTAGAAACATACGATGTGATAGGGGTAGGGCCGGGGTTGGGCACCGAAGCGGCCACCGCGAAAGTTTTACGTGCGCTGTTCGAACCGGGTAAACCGATGGTGATAGATGCGGACGCCTTGAACCTGATCAGCAAACACCGCGAACTACTGCACCTGATTCCCCCGAGTTCTGTTCTTACACCTCACCCGAAAGAATTTGAGAGGCTGGCAGGCCCTTCCAAAAACAGTTTCGACAGACTCGTCAAACAGAGGCAATTGGCGCACCAGCTGAAGAGTGTGGTGTTGGTAAAGGGAGCTTTTACCGCCATTGCAATGCCCGATGGTGCGTGTTACTTCAACACCACAGGCAACCCCGGCATGGCCACCGGTGGCACAGGCGATGTACTGACCGGTATCCTCACCGGTTTGCTCGCGCAGGGCTACCCCGCCCCCGATGCGGCCCGATTGGGTGTATTCCTCCACGGCTTGTCGGGCGACCTGGCCCGGAAAGAGGTAGGCGAGCAGGCACTCATCGCATCCGACCTGGTAGCGCATTTGGCCGCTGCATTTGGTCGGTTGGTCGCCTAAAAAGGATAAGCACCGTGGCAGTTATGCCATTTTTCTGTTTTTTCGACCGTTTTTTAAACCTTTTATCCACCTTTTGCATCTAAAGAGTATCAAGAAACGTACTAAACAAGTATGCAAACCGTTAAGCCTCTCTTTATTTTTTGCTTCTGCCTGTTGGTAGGGGTTGCAAATGCCCAAAGCAGGGAGGAGTTTGCGCAAGTAAGCAACACGGAGCAGCGCGAGTTCAGCAAGTCGGTGCAGTTGTTTCCGAATCCGGCCATTGAATACCTCAACGTTAAGTTTGAAGAACCGGTAGCCAGGCGCACCAACCTGATTTTATACAACATTATTGGCAGCGCCATGGAGGCAGAAAAAGAAGTGGTAGACGATTATGAAGTGCGTCTTCGCGTGAAAGATTTGCCCACGGGCTATTACCTGCTGGCCCTGAAAGATGAGCAATCGAACCAGCGCGGCACGTTCAAGTTTCTGAAGCGATAATCCTCGTTTTTATTCTTATTTGTTTTGGATTATTTTCAGCACCAAACTGAGAATAATTGCGTTACGTCCTTGCGGTAGACATAGGTACCACCAGTTCGAAGGCCCTGCTGGTGAACCCACAGGGCCAGGTGTTCGCCTCCGCCCAGCAGGCTTATTCCACCCACTATCCACGTGCCGGCTTTGCTGAGCAAACGCCAAACGATATCCTGGAGGCTGTCAAAAAAATCGTGACTGAGGCGGCTTCCCATCAGACTTCGCAGATAGGCGCCATCAGCTTTAGTTGTGCCATGCACAGCCTGATGGCGGTAGATCAGCAAGCGGTTCCGTTAACCTCGCTGATGATCTGGGCCGACACCCGCAGCAGCGAAGAAGCCCAACAATTGCGGCACCGCGAATCCGGAAAAGTGCTGCACAACGAAACGGGCACACCTGTGCACCCCATGTCGCCTTTGCCGAAACTCATGTGGTTGAAGGGGCACCAGGCCGAAGTATTTAACCGGGCTGCCCGTTTTATCTCCATCAAAGAGTGGATCGTTTACCAATTTACGGGGCAGTGGCTGGTCGATTATTCCATCGCCTCAGCCACCGGCCTTTTCGACATCCAAAAAATGAGCTGGCACGCAGAAGCGCTGCGCCTGGCCGGAATAGACACCTCCCGACTTTCAACGCTCGTTTCTCCCTACCACCAGGTACCCATCCTTCCGGAATACCTTCAGCAGTGGGGGTTGCCGGCCCATACAAAAATGGTAATGGGCGGCAATGACGGATGCCTGGCCAACCTGGGCAGCGGGGCCATGCACAAGGGCCAGCTTGCATTAACGGTGGGCACCAGTGGTGCCGTGCGCATGGCAGTGAGCCGATACGCCCCCGATCCGCAGCAGCGCCTCTTCAACTACCGGTTGGATGAGCAAACGTTCATTGTGGGGGGTGCCACCAATAACGGCCTGGTGCTGCTGGAGTGGTTCCAGAAGTTAATGGGGCAGGCACAACCCTGGTCGGTAGATCAGTTTGCCCTTGAGGGGCTGAGGGCCGAAGCCGGTGCAGGGGGTTTGGTGTTTCTGCCCTTTGTTTTTGGCGAACGCTCGCCACTCTATAACCCCGACCAACGGGGTGTGTTCATCGGCTTGGCGGAGCACCATCGGCCACACCACCTCATGCGCGCCCTGATGGAGGGCATTTGCTTTGAGTTGCGCTGGCTCATGCAATGTGTGGAGGAAGTGTGTGCTCCGGTGGAAAACATACTGGCAAGTGGCGGGTTTACGCGTTCGCCTGCCTGGATGCAGTTGATGGCCGATGTGCTGAACAGGCCCTTGACCTTGCGCGATGTAAACGATGCCTCCGCCCTGGGTGCCGCAGCCATGGGCTTTCAATCCCTCGGTGTACCCTTCCGCATCGGTAACGAGGCACACACCAAAGTTTTCCATCCGAAGCCGGAAAACCGTGCATTGTACGATGAGCTCTTCCAACTTTTTGTACGCTCAACCCAGGCACTCAATTCTGATTTTGCTATTCTGGCCCGCATTCAAAAGTCAGCCAGGTGAACTTTTGGTGAATTTGGCGGCCGAGCCTTCGCAGGTTTCGGGGAAAATCATAATTTAACAGCTTTCAATTTCACCAACCTCAACCATTTACGCATGCAGATTGGCCTCATCGGGTTAGGCAAAATGGGTTATAACCTTGCCCTTAACTTCAAAAAGAACAATCACTCCGTTACGGCCTTCGACATCAATAAAACAGCCATGGAAAAAATTGCGGCCGAGGGAGTGCCTACCGCCCCCACACTGGCCGACCTGGCAGCCATGTTGCAGGGCAGGCGTGTGTTTTGGATCATGGTACCTGCCGGAAACACGGTAGACGTCATTCTAAACAATATCAAGATCCACCTGAAGGCTGACGACATTGTGATTGACGGAGGCAACTCCTTTTATAAAGATACCCTGGCCCGTGCGCGCGACCTCGAGAAGCTGGGTGTGCACTACCTCGACTGCGGCACAAGTGGTGGTGTAAATGGTGCCCTGCATGGCGTGTGCACCATGATTGGCGGCAAGAAAGAAGCTTTTGATTATTGCGAACCGATATTCAAATCCATTTCAGTGCCCAACGGTTATTTGTATTGTGGCAAATCGGGAAGCGGCCATTTTGTGAAGATGGTGCACAACGGTATTGAGTATGGTATGATGCAAGCGATTGCCGAAGGCATGGAAGTGCTTCATCGCCACGATGCAGATATGGACCTGGCAGCTGTGGCAAAAATGTGGAACCACGGCAGCGTGGTGCGCAGCTGGCTGATGGAGTTAACGCAGAGTGCTTTAGAGAAAGACAAGAACCTGAGCTCGATCAAAGGAGTGATGCATTCTTCGGGCGAAGGCAAGTGGACGGTGGAAACAGCGTTGGAGATGGGTGTGCCCACCCCGGTGATTACCATGTCGCTTTTAATGCGTTACCGTTCGCAAATGGAGGATACATTCTCCGGCAAGGTGGTGGCGGCTCTGCGTAACGAGTTTGGCGGCCACGCAGTAGAAAAGAAATAAAACGAAGAACCCGGCCCGCTAGCCGATGAGGGCCTTTGTGCATGCTACAAACCGATTGATTTCTTCTTCGGTGGTATCCCACGAACACATCAATCTCACTTCGTTGGCTTTATCGTTCCACACATAAAAGGGAAATTCTTTCTGTAGCGGTTCTATGATGGATGGAGGGAAAATGGCAAACACCCCGTTGGCTTCTACTTTTTGCGTAATCTTTATTTGATTGATTTGTCCCAACTGGTAAGCCAGTTTCTGTGCCATAGCATTGGAGTGGGCAGCATTTCGCTTCCACAAGTCGTTGCTTAAGAGTGCCTCGAATTGGGCCGAGATGAACCGCATCTTCGAATGCAACTGCATGCCTTGCTTGCGCAGGTACATGAAATCTGCGGCCAGCTCTGGCCGGAAGAACACAATGGCCTCGCCAAACATCAGCCCGTTTTTGGTGCCACCAAAGCTCAGCACATCTACACCGGCATCGCGGGTAAAAGCACGAAAGTCCTGCTTAAGCGATACCGCTGCATTGGCCAGCCGGGCACCGTCCATATGCAGGTAGAGATTATTCTTCTTGGCCACCTCACTCAGGGCTTTTACTTCATCTGCCGTGTACACCGTAGCATATTCTGATGCCTGCGATATGGAAATGACTTTGGCTTGCACGTGGTGCTGATCGCCCACGCGTTGAATGCGGTGGGCCACCTGGTCGGCTGTAATTTTGCCGTCCGGTGAGGGAAGTGTGATTAACTTACAACCCAGAAATTTTTCAGGCGCGGTAGATTCATCTACATTGATGTGCGCCCCTTCAGCGCAAAGAATACCGTGGTAGGAGCGCGTAAGGGCCGCCAAGCCCAGCACGTTGGCACCCGTGCCATTATAAACAAAGAATACAGCCACGTCAGGCCCAAACAACTCTTTGAATTTTTGCTCGGCATTGCGTGTAACCTCATCGTTGCCATAGCTGCCTGCATGTGCCTGGTTGGCCAGCCGTAATGCTTCCATTGCTTCCGGATGCACACCGGAATAATTATCGCTCGCAAATGATTTCATTATTAATCATATTTTTTCAATGCGGACAGCAGAAATATCCAGGCACTGCTAACGTTGTTGTGGGCGTAGGCAGTAAATGGATAGTTCATGCAACTTGCCTAGAAAGTAACGTTAACCGTAAGTGTTTCGCCTTTTCGTTTCAACTTCACGGCAATGGTCTCACCTTTCGAAAATTTGCCGAGCGCTTCCATGTAGTTTTGAATGTCTTTCACCACTACATCGCCCATTTGTGTAATGATGTCGCCAGCCAGAATACCGGCAGCCTGCGCAGGTTTTCCTTCCGAAACACCGTCTACCAACAGCCCTTCCTGGTCGGAGGTGTAGCTAGGCATAATACCCATGGTAACCTTAAAGGCCCGCGCGCTGCCCATCGATTTGCTCTTGGTAGGCAGAAAAGCCAGCTTGGGTTCGTTGTCGAGGCTTTCAATGAGCGTTACAATGATTTTCAGAACTTCTGCCTCGCCCTCGTAGTTGATTTTCTCAGCATCATCGCTGGGCTTGTGGTAGTCGCTGTGCGAGCCGGTGAAGAAATGCAGCACCGGAATGTTTTTCAGATAGAAAGAAGTATGGTCTGAAGGCCCCGTGCCAGACGAATCGGTTTTGATTTTCACCTGCTCGTTGGAGAGTTTTTGAATGAGCGGCTCCCACAACGGGCTGGTGCCCGTGCCACTTACCGACAAGTGCTTGGATTCGGGATGCAACCTGCCCACCATGTCGAGGTTAATCATATAATTGACCGTTGAGAGGTTGATGGTGGGGTGTTCTGTAAAGTATTTCGATCCGTACAAACCCAACTCTTCTCCGCTGAAAAGCAGAAAGAGGAAGTTGTTCTTCTCCCGGGTGCCGTTGTTCTTAAAGTACCGGGCCAGTTCAAGCACACCAGCCACCCCCGAGGCATTGTCGTCTGCGCCATTGTGAATTTTATTTTGTGGGTTTGCATCGAGCGAATTGCCCTCCATGCCCAGGCCCAGGTGGTCGTAATGCGCACCAATGACAATGGTTTTCTCTGCTTTATTATCAAGGTAGGCAATGATGTTTTGCGCAGTGCCTTCGGCACCTGTTCCATGCACACCCCCTTTGAACTTAAAGTCCTGATCGAATCCGTTTTCGCCCTTTGGCTCCAGCCCCATTTTTTTAAACTGGGCCTCGATGTAGTCGTTGGCTTTCTTTTCGCCCGCGGTGCCGGTGCCGCGGCCTTCGTAGGCATCGCTTGCCAGTTCCTGAACGTGCTTTTTTATTTCGCCCACTTCAATCTGTTGCCCATGGCAGCTTAGAAGAGTGGCGGTAGCAAGTGATAGAAGGAAATATCTTTTTATCATAATGGTGCTGGTTTAAAACTCGTTAAGAAGTTGCAATTTAACCCCGATTATGCAATACAAAATCCCTGTTGCCATAATTGGTTGACGAAAATCTGCAACTGAGTGTACATCAGTAGCCGAGGTGGACGTTTTTTACCGTTGGGTGCGGGTTCAATTTTTATCTGGCATCGGAAAGACCTATTTTTGGAATAATACTGTGCTTATGGAGCCCTTAAAAATACTTGTTCTAACCGATTTCTCGCCTCTGTCTAAAACTGCCATCTATTATGCGTTGAAGATGGGCAACCACCTGCAGGCAGAGTTTACCATTCTGAATGTGGTGCGTTTAGATGGCGTGCCCAAGTCGAACCTGAAGTGGAAGCAAATAGAAAAGGCCCTGATGGAGGCCGCCAACGAAGAGGGCGAGAAGTTGCTGGCGGAATTGAAAAGTAAAACCAAAAGCCCGATTGCTTTTAAAGCCATCAAGGGCCACACGGTTGCCGATGTGGTGAAAAAGTATACCAAACGCCACTACACCAACCTGGTGGTTATGGGCAGCCAGGGTGCCTCACAACTGAAAAAATTCAGGTTAGGAGGAACTACCGTATCGGTGATAGACGCCATTTATTCTCCGGTGTTGGCCATACCCAAAATGGCCGAATACAAAAACTTTAAGCACATTGTTTACGCCTCTGACCTGCAGCACGTGCAGAAAGAACTGGAATTGATTATTTCTTTTGCCAAAATTTTTGATACCCACATCCATATGGCACATGTGGTAACAGCCATCGATAAGCACATGGAAATGGAACGCGACTACGTGCAGGCACTGATCGACAAAACGGGCTATAAAAAAATTGACTTCAAATTGATTATTGACGATAAAATTAGTGAGGCGATTGACCTGTACATTCAAAAAACCAAAGCCGATCTGCTGACTACTTTTACGCACCAGTTAAGCCTGTACGAAAAGCTGTTCGGACTGAGCGTTACCCGCAAGCTGGCTTACCAGGGTAACATACCGCTGCTTGCTTTTAAACGGAAATAGAATTTGAAAAGGGCAATCACCATAGGGCTGACTGCGGTTGTATTGTTGCTCGCGGCTTCGTGTGCAAAAGAAATCTGCCCCGGCAATGGAAGCTACACCTACATCTCTCTGCGAAAGATCACGCATAAATCCTCGCGCATAAAAACACGCGAGTCGCTTATTCATTCGCACAAGCCTGCGGGGCGCAAGCCACCGAAGCGTTCGTACTGAGTGGCTTTAAAACTCAGCGTTACCAGGAAAACGGGGGTAAGGAATTACATCGCGGATGTTCGACATGCCCGTTACAAACTGAATAAGTCGTTCGAAGCCCAGCCCAAAGCCGCTATGCGGTGCAGAGCCAAACTTTCTTAACTCCATATACCACCACAAGTCTTTTTCGGGCAGACCCAGTTCGTCAACGCGTTGCTTCAGCAAATCGTAACGCTCTTCGCGTTGCGAGCCGCCAATGATTTCGCCAATGCCCGGGAAGAGCACGTCCATGGCGCCCACGGTTTTACCATCTTCATTCTGGCGCATGTAGAAGCTCTTGATTTCTTTGGGGTAGTTGTAGAGTATGACCGGCTTCTTAAAATGTTTTTCTACCAGGTAGCGCTCGTGTTCGCTCTGCAAGTCCGTTCCCCATTTATCTACCAAAAACTGAAACTTCTTTTTCTTATTGGGTGTGGATTCGCGCAGAATGTCGATGGCTTCGGTATAAGAAAGACGCTGGAAATCATTTTCTACCACAAACCTCAGGCGATCGATCAGCCCCAATTCGTTGCGTTGTTCTTTCGGTTTGGCGGCTTCTTCTTCGGCCGCACGTTTGTCTAAAAACTCCAGGTCGTCCTGGCAGTGTTCCAGAGCGTAGGCGCAAAGGTACTTCAGGAAATCCTGCGCCAGATCCATGTTGTCGTTAATGTCGTAGAAAGCCATCTCAGGCTCTATCATCCAGAACTCAGCCAGGTGGCGGGTGGTGTTGGAGTTTTCTGCGCGGAAGGTGGGGCCAAACGTATAAATTTCGCCCAACGCCAACGCATAGGTTTCACCTTCCAACTGACCCGACACGGTGAGGTTGGTTTCGCGGCCGAAGAAATCTTCCTTGTAGTTAATATTTCCCTGCTCATCGCGCGGAGGCTTGTTCATATCCAGCGTGGTAACACGAAACATGTCGCCCGCGCCTTCTGCGTCCGAGCCGGTAATCACGGGCGTATGTACGTAGTAAAAGCCGCGATCGTTAAAAAATTGGTGTACGGCAAAGGCCATGGCGTGGCGCACACGCATTACTGCGCTGATGGTGTTGGTGCGCACGCGCAGGTGGGCAATCTCACGCAAAAATTCTAGCGAGTGCTTTTTTGGCTGCAGCGGAAACTTTTCGGGATCGCTGTCGCCCAGAATCACCACCTCCTCTGCTTTCACCTCCACGGCCTGGCCTTTGGCAGGCGAGGGGATGAGCAAACCCCTCACCGAAACGCACGCACCGGTGGTAATACGCTTCAGCGTGGCATCATCTAGTGTATTCAGAGCCACCACAGCCTGCACATTCTGTATGGTAGAGCCATCGTTCATGGCAATGAATTGGTTGTTGCGGAAAGTGCGAACCCAACCCTGCACCAATACCGGTTGGCCGGTAGCAGTGGTTTGCAGAAGTTCTTTGATGCGTGTGCGTTTCATCTGATAATAATTTGCTCTTTTAATGTTGCCGCAGGTGCGGTAGAATATCCAGGCCTTGCTTTAATGGCTGCGGCCGCATGCAACGCATGGATATTTCAGGGTTATGAGACACCGTTCGGTACCTAAGCCATAACCCTGTTTACCGAAGCCAGCCCATTACTTCAACTTTTGTAGCCCAAATGGTGCGAGCCGAAAAATTGAAGGAGGCAAAAAAAGACAATTTGCTTTGCTTATCAAAGCAGGTAGCCATACAAAACCCGCTGAGCGCCATACCGCTGCGCACTTTTGGCTAACTATTTGTGGGCGCAGCCGAATTGGGTAAATTTGAGCGTCTTTACAGGAATGCAGAAGCTTGGACTAAATCAGAGTTTACAACAGAAGCTGTCGCCTCAGCAGATACAATTCATCAAGCTGCTGCAGGTGCCCACGGCCGAGTTAGAGGCCCGCATTGAGGAGGAACTCGAGTTAAACCCTGTTTTAGAGGAAGGCCCGCCTGATGAAAACGAGCCTGCCGAAACCCCTGCGGAAGAGCCCGCAACCACAGACGATGGACAAGAACAGGAAGAGACACCTACGTCATCGGATGAGGTAGACATACAGGACTACCTGCGCGATGACGACTACAGTGGCTACAAAATGTATGGCGATGGCGATGGCGATGGCGAGGAGGATGATCGGGAAATGCCACTGCCAGGTGGTAGTTCACTGCACGAGACGCTACTCACCCAGTTGGGTTTTCTTGGATTAGACGAAAGGCAGCAAGCCATAGGCCGCCAGTTGATAGGCAGTATTGAGAGCGATGGCTACATACGCAGGGACCTGGAGGCCATTGTAAACGACCTGGCCTTTTCGCAGAACATCAGCACTTCGTTGGAAGAGGTAGAAGAGATCTTAAGGAAAATCCAATCGTTCGATCCGGCCGGCATTGCCGCCCGCAATTTGCAGGAATGCCTGCTGCTGCAGTTGGAACGCATGGACGATGGGCAAGATGTAGACGTGATTGTTGCCAAGAGAATTTTGAACGAATGCTACGAAGAGTTCACCAAAAAACATTATCCGAAAATTCTGAAGAAACTGGATCTGGACGATGAGGACTACATCAAAGACGCCATAGAATTGATTGTGCGCCTGAACCCCAAGCCAGGGGGAGAGTCCACCAGCGGCATGGTGAAAAACCAATATGTTATTCCGGATTTTATCCTGACCAACAACAACGGCAAGCTTGAACTGGCCCTTAACTCGCGCAATGCCCCTGAGTTGCGCATCAGCCGCTCTTATACCGATATGTTTAAGGCGTACGACAAGAGCGATAAGAAAGACAAAAAACTGAAGGAGGCTGTAACGTTTGTAAAGCAGAAGCTCGATGCCGCCAAATGGTTTATCGATGCCATTAAACAACGGCAACATACGCTGCTGCGCACCATGCGCGCCATTGTCGATTTTCAATATGAATATTTTTTGGAGGGCGATGAAACCAAGTTGAAGCCCATGATTCTGAAAGACATTGCACAGATGATCAACATGGATATTTCTACCGTAAGCCGCGTGGCCAGCAGCAAAACGGTGCAAACCGACTTTGGCATCTACCCGTTGAAATATTTTTTCTCTGAAGGCATTGCCACCGACTCGGGCGAAGAGGTAAGCAGCCGCGAAGTAAAGCAGATCATTAAAGAACTCATCGACCAGGAAGACAAGAACAAACCTTATTCTGACGACAAGCTGGAAGAAATACTGAACCAGAAAGGCTACAACATTGCCCGCAGAACGGTAGCCAAGTACAGAGAACTGATGAACATACCTGTTGCGCGCCTGCGCAAGGAAATGAAATAATTAATCACCCGCCCTTGTGAAACGACTGGCACATATTATTTCGGTGGTGTTTCACCCCTTGTTGATGACCACCTACCTCTTTGTAGTGCTCTCCGCTTTTTTGCCAACGGTTTTGCTGCCCCTCAGGGCCTCGTGGTGGTTCATCCTGCTTATCTTTGGCCTCACCTTTTTTCTGCCGGCACTCAACTTTTTGTTTTTCAAAGCCAGTGGCACCATCCGCGATCTTTCCCTTTTTCAACGCGAAGACCGGCTGATTCCGTTTGCATTTATTTCCATTTTGTATGGCGTGGTTACGTTCATGTTTTATTGGAAGTTCCCTGTGCCGGGTGTGTTGAAAATCATGATGATTGTAACCGCATTGATTCTGGTTTCTGCCGCTCTTACCCTGTTTTATAAAATCAGCATCCATGCGGCAGGAGTATGGGGTATGCTGGGCATACTCATTCCTTTCAACAAAGCGGGTGAGGGTACGTTACTCATCCCCACCGTGGTGGGGTTGGTAGTGGCCGGGTTGGTTATGTCGGCACGGCTGCAATTGAATGCCCACACACCGCGCGAAGTGCTGGTGGGCTCCCTGGTGGGCTTTTCCGTGGGCTTTGTAGGCATCAATGTTTTCTTTTAATAGATAATCCGAAGACGTTATGGCATACGAGTTTTTGAAATATGAAGTGAAAGAAGGCGTGGCCACCATCACGCTGAACCGCCCCGAAGTTTACAATGCGTTGAACGATGGCATTACCTACGAACTGCAAGATGCATTCAAGGCGGTGATGAAAGATGAGCAGGTGCGCGTAGTGGTACTTACGGGCGAAGGGAAGGCCTTCTGCTCAGGTCAGGACCTAAAGGCCGCCTCTGCACAGGAGAAACGCTCGTTCCTCGATTCCCTCCGTAAAAGATACAACCCGATTATTCGCCTCATGCGCAATTTGCCCAAGCCCATTCTCTGCCGACTGAATGGCGTGGCAGCGGGGGCGGGCTGTTCTTTGGCTTTGGCCTGCGATATGATTGTGGCCGATGAAGAGGCTACCTTGATTGAAGTGTTCATCAACATAGGCCTGGTGCCCGACAGCGGGTCTGCTTATTTTCTTCCTCGCCTGGTGGGCACCGCCAAAGCCTTCGAACTTTGCGCCATGGGCTCGCGCCTGAAGGCAAGCGAGGCCGCGCAACTGGGTATTGTTACCAAAGCGGTGCCCGCAGCCCAACTGGATGAGGCATTGAAAACCTATACCGATTATTTCGCGAAAGCGCCCACCAAAGCCATCGGGTTGATTAAGAAGATGCTGCAAAAATCGGCCGTTAGCACGTTAGACGAAATGCTGGACTACGAGGCCTACAGCCAGGAAATTGCCGGCAGCACCCACGACTATAAAGAAGGTGTGAACGCTTTCCTGGAAAAGCGCAAGCCGGAGTTTAAGGGCAAATAAATTAAAACCCGTTAATAGAAATGCCAGCCGTAAAGGTGTTGATGGCGCGGCCACGGGGCCCTTTACCTTCTTCAAACATCTCCGACAGGTTGTAGAAAGCAAACCAGTTAAAGCCACCAATGCCTACACGCGCGTAAACACCGTAGCGAATCTGGTTCAGGCCGTGCGGAAATTTATCTTTTACTTTTACGTTGTCGCCTTTGGCATTTTCATATTTCACTTTGGTGAAAGCATCGAACAAATAGCCCACGCGGCCGCCCAGTGCAACGTTAAAGCTGCGGGCAATGTCTTCGGGGCGCGTGTCGAAACGAAACTCCAGCGGAATTTCAAGATAGTTGGTAACAAACATCGACTTATTGGCCAGGGCGCCATATACGCGCGCGGGGCTCAGCAGGTTGAATTGTTCAACTTGTGGGTCGGCCGGGGCTCCGTTGGGAAAGCTCACCAATTCCACGGTGTCTATCAGCATAGCATTGTTCCTGTATTTCCAGCGCTCCAGGCTTAACCCAAGGCCGGGGTTGAAGCTGAATTTGCTTCGCCCGAACCGGATGGGGTACTGATAGTAGAGGTTTACCGTGCGCGATCCCCAAAAGCCCTGCTTCCAGGTAGAGTCTGTGTTCAGGGCGCGGTTCACGCCCAGGTCGATAATGAAAGAGCCGGGAATGTTGGGGCGAGCCACCTTTTTTTCCTGCCCAAAGGCAGCGGCAGAAATAAGGCATAGCACAACCAGTATAGAACTGCGCATAGAGGGAAGTTTGAAATACGTGCGAAACCGATTCATTAACAGAATTTTAGGCTATAAGCCTCTAATAAAAGGCCCAAAAATAAGTTTTTTGTACACCAACCCAAACGGCCTTGTTGGCCGAATGAGTAGAATCTTATACATTTGCACTCCTTAATTCAAAAGGACCTGTAGCTTAACTGAATAAAGCATCTGACTACGGATCAGAAGAGTCGGGGTTTGAATCCCTGCAGGTCCACAGAGCCCTCCCCACCACCGTGCCGGAGGGCTTTTTTTATCCGAGTGCCTGCCATCCAACGATCGGAGTCAGCGGTTATTTTATGGAGACGTCATCCCGCGAGCCATTTCTTTCACGCCATTTTTTTTTCTGAAAGGTGAGGTTTTGTGTTTTGAGCTGGCGCTCGATCTCTGCATATTTTCTTTGCATCTGCTCCTGCACGGATTGCATCTCTTCTGCATTTTGCCGAAGCTCTTCCTCTTGCGCGGTCAGTTGTTCTTCGCGCAACCGGGCCTCATCCAGCAGGCGCCTGGTGTCGTCAGCCGATTTCCTGGAAAACAGTACGGCAGCAATGGCCTCTGCTGACTTCTCAAGAAATCGCACCTCAAAATCTTTTAATGTTTCGAAGCCAGCCAGTTCCAGCACGCCCAGTGCGTGGTTTTGGTGCACAAGTGGTAACAGCACGACATATCGCGGGGTTGCTTCACCCAAGCCAGAGGTGATTTTGACATAATCCACCGGCACATCGGTAAGTTGTATGGTTTCTTTCTCCAGCACGCATTGGCCCACTAATCCCGAACCGACAGGTAGCCGATGGTCAACAAATCTTTTCTTACCGTAGGCATAAGTGGCCATTCGTTCGAGATAGTCATTGTCTAAACCATCTTGCTGGCGTAAGTAAAGCGCCCCCTGGTTTAGCCTCACATATTGTATCAGCCCCTTTAAAACATGGTCGCTCCACTGTGCCAGATTATCGTTTTCGTGTTGTAGTAAGCCCGCCAACCGGGCGGTGCCTTCGTTTGTCCAATTTATCATGGCCTGTTCCTGCGCAGCACGGGCTAACTGCTGTTGCATCTTTACAAGCGATTGCCCCAAAATATCGCCTGTAAAGCGGCTGTCATACTTCGTCTGCAGGTGGCCATTCCCCAACTGGTCTGAAAATTGAGTGGCGGCCTGGATGCGCAACAGCAATTGGTTAAATGATTTTTTTGTTTGACCTATTTCTTCGTTGCTTTTTACCGGCAAGGGCTTTGGGAAAATACCTTCAGACAACTGGCCGATGGCCCGGTTGATTTCTTTGATGGCCCTGGTAACAACATCTGCATAGAACACCGCCAGAGAAATACCTATGGCCAGTTGAAGCGCAAAGACCAATAGCAGCCAGAAGTTAGCCTGTTGTTCGAAGGCAGCGGCATCTGCTTTGATCTGAGCTCGGATTTCATCTACCCACCGATTCAATGTCTGCAGTTCTTCGTTGATTTTTCCGCGAGCTCCCAGATTTTCTTTCAGCCCAATCTGCTCTTCGATTTCCGCCACGCGCAAAAAAGATTGATTATATTTTCGAAGGTCATTCAGAATGGCTTGCTTTCCCTCGTTCAGCGGAAGCGCTTCTATCTCCGCTTCGAATCTGTTCATTTGCTTGCGGAATTCGTCTACGTATTTCAGGTCTTTGCGAAGAAAGAAGTCTTTCTCGTGCCTGCGCAACATCAGCATAGAGGCTTTGTTGAACGGATAGGGCGTGTTTTCAACGTGGTGAATGGCCTGACGCAACTCGCCTTCCAGACCAAAATCTTTAAACCCGCGCAGGTGCAGCAGCCCACAAAGGGAATTAAAATCTTTGTTAAGTGCAGCCAATGCCTGCGTTGCGCGCAGGTAGGCATCTTTGCTGGTATTCATGCGTGCCATTTGTTGCAATCCACTTTGCACTTGGGGTATTCTGTCGTTAACCAATTCCAGTCTGTCACTTTGTTTTTTCAGATGAAACGATTCGGCTTTGTACCCCTCGAACATAAAGTATTGAATGGATGCATTGACCTCCAGCAGTTGCATGCCTACAACATCTATAGTCTCGCTGGACTTGCGGAACTCGTCCCTCCTCGATGAGATTTGGAAGAACCATAATATGAGGGCAGTAGACAGAACGAGCAGCGATCCGAATGCCAGCAATAACTTTACCCGTAACTTCAGGTTTGAAAAAAATCGATTCATAGCATACAAAAAAATACGGGCGGAAATTTAGTGGCCGACCCCGCCACACCTTTTTTTTATACGTTATGTAATCATTAAATCCCACATGCCACAAAATAATATTTGCATCAACGTGATGTAATGTGCGGGCTACAAAGCCATGCGACATTTGCTAAAAAAAGATGACAGTGCTGGTAGTAGAGGATCGGGAAATTGATCGTTTTTTGATGCGCACACTTTTAAGTCAACGGTTTGAAGTACTTACTGCCTCCACGGCTGACGAGGCAATACTTCTGGCCAAAGACAATCCGTTTGAGGTTGCCATACTCAATGTGATGTTGAAGGAAGACATGGATGCCATTGACTTGCTGCAAGACCTGCAACTGATTTGCCATCCCCAGGGCTTTTTGGCTTACGCACTAACCAGCCATGTGGATGAGCCACGTGCACGAAGATTGATCCAGGCAGGTTTTGCGGCTATTTTGTATAAACCGTTTTCGGCTGAGCTCTTTCAACAATTGTTAAAAAAGGAGGCTTATCCCTTTTCTGTTTTGCTGTCTGTTTAAGGTAGAGCAGAGAACATTCCGGTTGTTTGCTACTGGTAAATTGTCTGGCCGGGGATAATGCGATTGTTGCATTGGTGTGTTTTCCTAACTTTGGTGAAACCACTTATTCGCAAACCATGTTCCTTTTTACATTTGTCAGACCTAAATGCAATGCGCTCTGCGTTTTGATAGTTTTATTAATTGTTTCTGCCTGTGGTAGCCAACGCACAGAATCCAGTAGTAGAAATAAAGAAACCATTTCAGACGATTCCCTACTCACGCTCATTCAACACCGTTCGTTTCAGTATTTCTACGAGGGGGCAGAGCCGGTATCGGGGGCAGCCCCAGAGCGCATACACCTGGATGGCGATTACCCCGACAACGATAAGCACATTGTAACCTCCGGTGGCACCGGCTTTGGCGTGATGGCGATTCTGGTGGGTATCGAGCGCAAGTTCATCACCCGTCAGCAGGGCTACCACCAACTCAACAAAATTGTTACGTTTTTGGAGAAGGCCGACCGCTTTCACGGGGCCTGGCCCCATTGGATGAACGGTGAAACCGGACAAGTAAAGCCCTTCAGCAAAAACGATGACGGTGGCGACCTGGTGGAAACTGCTTTTTTGGTGCAGGGCTTGCTTTGCGCCCGCCAATATTTTAAAGATGGCAGCGAAGAGGAGAGGCAATTGGCCGCGCGCATGGACAAACTGTGGCGCGAAGTAGAGTGGAGCTGGTACCAACGCGATGGGCAGAACATTTTATACTGGCACTGGTCGCCTAACAACGGATGGGCTATGAATTTTGCATTAGAGGGATACAATGAATGCCTGATTACTTACGTATTGGCAGCCGCTTCGCCTACCTACCCCATTCCGGCTGAAGCCTATCACCAAGGTTGGGCGCGTGGTGGCGGTATACGCAACGATTCCGCACACAACCAATATGGTTTGCACCTGGCGTTGAAGCACAACGGGGCACCTCAGTATGGCGGCCCTTTGTTCTGGTCGCACTATTCATTCCTCGGCCTGGATCCGCGTAATCTGAAGGATGCCTATGCCGACTACTGGCAGCACAACGTAAACCATGTGCGCATTGGTTACCAATATTGCGTGGAGAATCCCAAAGGGTTTAAAGGCTATGGCGAAAATGCCTGGGGATTGACAGCGGGGTATTCCATTCGCTTTTATGCGGCCCACAGTCCCGGTGAAGACATGGGTGTTATTACACCAACGGGTGCCCTGTCGTCTTTTCCGTACCTGCCAAACGAGGCCATGCGCGCAGCGCGGTATTTTTATAATCTGAAAGAGCCCGCCATCTGGGGTAAGTATGGGTTCTACGATGGCTACAGCGAGCAGGAGAATTGGACAAAGCCGTGGTACCTGGCCATCGACCAGGGGCCGATACCCGTGATGATTGAAAACCACCGCACCGGCTTGCTGTGGAACTTGTTCATGTCGTGCCCCGAAGTGAAAGTGGGGTTAGATAAGTTGGGATTTACATATTGAGGTGACGAGATGGTATAAGGGGCATTGATCAATATGATTAACAGCATGATCAGGATTTGTTTTATTGTTTGCTTAATGTTGCTATCAGGGCCTGTTAGCGCTCAGTCTGTGGTGGAGATCAATGATCAATTCGAGGATCGGACGTTTATGCCCTACGACCTGTATTACTTCACCGATTCTACCAACCGTCTTTCTTTTCGCGACATTTCTTCTCCGCGATTTGCGGATCAATTCCGGCAAAACCCACATTACCAAAACAAAGATTTTGTGGCGGGTGCCTCTTACTGGATACGCCTTTCAATAAAGCATACCACCCAATCAGGAAAAGCCTGGGTGCTTGAGTTTTACGATCAAACAATCGATGAGCTGGACATTTTCGCTCCGCAGTATGATGGGTCGTATCAATTGTTTTCTATGGGCGATCAACGGCCCTTTGCGCAGCGATCATTCCGCCATAAAAACTTTGAATGGGTGCTTAATATGAAAGCCGACACGGTAATGCATTATTATTTCCGTGTGCGCTCGCATGAGTTTGCTGATATACGCATTGCTATTAAGTCCATCAATTACTTTGTGTACTACGCTACCAACGAATATTTCTTGTTTGGCACTTTCTATGGAATGATTCTGATCATCAGCCTTTACAACTTCCTGGTTTACCTGGCCATTCGTGAAATAAAGAATATTTTTTACATCTGCTATACACTTAGCGTAGCGGCCTATGCCATGAGTCTCGATGGCATCGGGTTCCAGTACATCTGGCCTGCTTATCCGCAATGGAATGATTACGCCACGGGTATTTCTTTGTTTTCGCTTATTGTGTGGGCCTTGATATTTACACAACGTTTCCTCAGCACCCGCGCCAACGCTCCTCAACTGCATAAGTGGTTAACCGTAATGATTGTGTTGCGCAGTGCCTGGTTTCTCATAGCGCTGCTGCTGTTACCAAATCTGTTGCCATACCGCAATGCCGACATTATTCCGCTCTCGTTAATTTTCTATACTGCTATTCGCGTGTGGCTCAATGGTTATCGCCCGGCACGTTTTTTTGTTATTGGCTATGGTGTTTTGTTTCTCGGGTTTTTCCTAAGAACATTGGTATATTTCAACATATTACCTTTCACCACCGTGTCGCACTACAGCCTCCATTTTAGTTTTGTGTTTGAGATGTTGTTTTTAACGGTTGCACTTGGCGATCGCATACGTATTCTGAAAGACAATCGTGACAGAGCTTTGCGCAGAATCATACATCAACACGAGGTGAACAGGAAGTTGCAAGAAAAAGTGAACCGCGAGCTTGAGCAGAAAGTAAAAGAACGCACCCAGGAGTTAGACGAGAAGAACCACCAACTGGAAGAAAGCAACCAACGATTGGCCACCCAGGCGCAGGAAATTAACCAAATCAACTCCATGCTCGATCTGGACAATTGGAAGCTGAAGAACAGAATAAAAGTTGTACTGGAAGAACGTCTGCATGAAAAGGCCATGGACTATGACGAATTTCGAACGCTGTATCCGGACACCCTTTCGTGCTATCGGTTTTTAGAAGCGCTGAAATGGGAAAAAGGGTATGCGTGCCGAAAATGCCGGAACGAAAAATTTGCAGAGGGGTCAACGAAGTTTTCCAGGCGCTGCTCGCGTTGTGGTTATAACGAATCTATAACGGCCTACACCATATTTCACAGTCTTAAGTTTCCCATCGAAAAGGCATTTTATATTGCTTATCTGACCGTTATTGGCCGCAGGGAAGGCACCCTGGAGACATTGGCCGGCCAACTTCAGATAGGTGTAAACACCGTTTGGGCTTTTCGAACCAAAGTGACCGACCGTATTACGGACATGAGGCGCAGGGGGGTGGCACTGAACGCCTCGCGCTGGGAGGAGGTAATTCTGTTTGAATTTGATAACCCTAAAGCACAAACCCGCGAGCGGCTTCCTAAACAGACGGCCCGTTAAAACAATCGTTTTCGGGTTACTCTTTATTGCAATCGTTAAAGTTTGTGTTTATTCGGTGAGGTAGGCCCCGCGTGATCCATCTTATAGCCCTTTTTCACCCTTAAATCATTGTTTTTTTCGTGGGAAATATGGCCTCCACAAGTTCATACAGTTTAGGGTAAATAGCGCATTTTCTTCATAAAAAAATCGGTTTAGTTGTTGCGCGCTGAATAAATTCATCACCGCAAGATCAACCAAAATCTTCTATTTGTATGGGCCATTACCTGCGTAAGTTGTTGTTTTTCATAGTGTTAACTGCCTTTACCGTGCCTGTGTGGTCGCAGGGCAACAGGGTCATTCGGGGAACGGTTAAGGCAGCCGATGATGGATTTCCGCTTCCGGGGGTGAATGTACTCGTTAAGGGCACGAGCCGGGGCACCGCAACTGATGGAAGCGGGGGATATACGTTAGAATTAGCCGCAGGTGAAAACGAGTTGGTTTTTTCTTTCGTAGGATACAAAACGCAGACCGAGGCGGTAGGAAGCAGAACCCTGATTGACGTTAGCCTGGAGCCTGATGCCGAGACCCTGGAAGAAGTGGTGGTGGTTGGCTATGGTGTTGTGAACAAGTCGGACCTTACGGGTTCCGTGTCTTCCGTGAAGGGGAATGACCTGTTGAAAATACCCAATCCATCGCCCGTTCAGGCTTTGCAAGGCAAACTCGCAGGGGTGCAGGTAACCTCGTCATCCGGAGCACCCGGTGCCAGCCCGGTGGTACGCATCCGGGGTATTGGCACATTCAACAATGCCAACCCCATTTATGTGGTGGATGGCGTCATTCTCGATAACATCGATTTTCTCAATTCGTCCGATATACAGTCGATGGAGGTGTTGAAGGATGCCTCCTCAACGGCCATTTATGGATCGCGGGGTGCAAATGGGGTTATCATAGTAACAACCAAAAAGGGAAAACAGGGGCAAGAAGTGCCCGTGATAAACGTAACAGCCGACTACAGCGTGCAGCACCTGGCTAACCGAATCGATTTGTTGAATGGAAAAGAGTTTGCGCAAGTGGTAAACGAGATTACACCGGGATCTTATAACAACGTAGATGCAGTGCCTAACACCGATTGGCAAGACCTGATTTTTCGCAATGCACCCATCCAGAACTATCAGGTTTCAGTAACGGGTGCCTCTGCCCGGTCGCAATACTATTATGGCGTAGGCTACTTCAACCAGCAAGGCATCATACCCAAATCTGATTTTCAACGCATCTCCGTAAAGCTTAACAACACCTACCATCTTAGCAAAGCGGTGAGGTTGGGTAGTAATGTAACGCTGGCCCCCAGCCAACAGCAAAATACGTTTGGAGGGGCTGTATTTAATGTTTACCGCTCGCAGCCTACCATTGCCCCCCGGCAAACCGATGGCACCTATTCACCAGTGCCAGGCGTGGGCAACGTATTGGCCGATATTGATTACACCAACAGCTTTAGCGAGGGGTTGCGTTCCGTTGCCAACTTCTATGGAGAAGTGGATTTCCTGAAAGGCTTCACGTTCAAATCCAGCTTTGGTGCAGATGTGAATTACAATAAATCGCGCAGTTTTACCCCGGTATTCTTCGTGTCTACGTTGCAACAAAACCCCATCAACGATTTGAACAAGGGTTGGAGCAACGCCCTTTCCTGGCTGTGGGAAAACACCGTGAGCTACCAGAAGGAAGTGGGTGCCCATCGCTTGAATGCGATAGCCGGATACACCGCGCAAGATATTTCGAGCGAATTTTTCAGCGTTGCCGGTCAAAATATTATCCGCGAGAGTCAGGACTTCTGGTACCTGAACCCCAGCAACATCAATCCCAACACGGCAAACAACGGGGTAGACCTGTCGCAAAACTACTCCATGGTTTCGTACTTGTTTCGTGCCAACTATACCTTCGACAATAAGTACCTGCTCACCTTTACTTACCGGAGAGATGGTTCATCGAAGTTTACTAAGAAAAACAGGTATGCAGATTTTCCAGCGATTGCCTTGGGATGGAACATCATCAACGAATCTTTTCTCGACAATGTCGACATGCTCTCCAACCTGAAAGTGCGGGCCAGTTGGGGCATTATTGGCAATGAAAAGATAGAATATACCCGCCAGTACTCTCGTGTGCTGAACGGCATAAACGGAGTGTTTGGATCGGCCGAAGCCATTTACCCAGGCGCAACCTATGGGGTATCGGGTAATCCCAATTTGATTTGGGAAAACTCGTACCAGACCGACATAGGTGTTGAACTCGGCTTTCTGGATGATCGCATCACTGCGGAAGTCGATTATTATCATAAAACTACCAAAGATATCCTGATCGATTTGACAGTTCCGGGTTATCTGGGCAATGGCGATGGCGCCACCATTACATTTAACGCGGGCGAGGTGCTAAACAAAGGGCTGGAGTTTAACCTGGGCTATTCAGGCGAATGGAACCAGCTAAAGTATAGAGTGGGTGCCAACGGAACTACCATACACAACGAAACACTCAGAATTTCTGGCGATGCAGGTCCCGGTGATTTCAGGCAGAATGGCAACGGCACCACACGAACTTACGTGGGCGATCCCATTGGCTCTTTCTTTGGGTATCGGGTAATAGGCGTCTTTCAAAACCAACAAGACCTTGATAGTTACCCGCACCGTTCTGATGCCGGCATTGGCGATCTGAAATATGAAGATGTAAACAAGGATGGTGTGCTGAATGCAGACGATCGCACCAATATAGGTTCCCCCATTCCCAAGTTTTTCTACGGCTTCAATTCTGAGTTCTTCTATAAGGCCTTCGACCTTTCCATTGACTTTCAAGGTCAGATGGGAAACAAAATTTATAATCATAAAGAAACCGTGCGACCCGACTTGTACAACTTCGAACAGCGCGTGTTGGGGCGGTGGCGTGGCGAGGGTACCAGCACTACTGAGCCGAAGGCCTCACCTGGCGGCTATAATTTTTTACCTTCTACGCGCTTCATCCAAGATGGTGGCTTTTTCCGGTTGCGCAGTATTTCGCTTGGCTATACCCTGCCCACCGCTATGGCAGCCAGGGTTGGTATGAAAACGGCCCGCGTATATGCACGGGGCACCAACGTATTTACACTTAGCAAGTTTACGGGCTATACGCCAGAAATAGGGAGCGGCAACGTGCTGGATTCGTCCATCGATTATGGCACCTATCCAATTCCCTCTGTGTATTCACTTGGTTTAAACGTAACGTTTTAAGGTATCTGTTATGAATGCAAAAAAAAATTTAAGAACAAGTGCTGTTTTTCTGATAACCGGAGCAATGATCTGTACGCCCTTTGCTTGCAGCGACAATTTCCTTGACAAGCCGTTGCAAGGTGAGCTGACACAGGAAAGTTTTCCGAAGTCATCGGAAGATGCCTTGTTGGCAACGGTCGCGGTTTATAACATCATGCGTAATTCCAGTTTTAATTTTGGTTTGTTTCCAGTAATGGATATCATGTCGGACGATGCCCGCAAGGGAAGCAACCCCACAGACGCTGCTGCAACCATCGGCCCGTTTGATTCTTTCCAGCATATTTCAACCGAAAGCAACCACCTGCGCTGGTGGAATACGCTTTATGAAGGTGTGAAACGGGCCAACGTGGTGATAGAAAAAGTGCCGGCCATTGAAATGGATGCCGCTACAAAAGCCCGCTACATAGGCGAGGCGTCTTTTTTGCGAGCCCTTTTCTATTTCGATTTAGTTCGCGCCTGGGGTGGTGTGCCCCTTGTAACCAGCACTACCACGCAGCCCGGGCTTGAACGTGCCACAGCCGATGCGGTGTATGAACTGATTGAAAACGACTTGCTGACAGCCGTAGCTGCTCTGCCAGAGAAGTCTGATTTGCCGGCAACGGAACTGGGGCGCGCTACGCGCGGAGCCGCCAAAAGCCTGCTGGCACGGGTTTACCTGTTCAGAAGCGACTTTGTGAATGCGGAGAAATATGCGTTGGAGGTGATCAACTCTGGCCAGTATAATCTAGAGCCAGATTTTGCCGATGCCAACAGCGAAGCAGGTGAACACGGCATTGAATCTGTTTTCGAAGTGGGTGCTTTTGGCATGGAAGGAATCGAAAACGGAGGTAATCAGTATGCGAATGTGCAGGGCGTGCGGGGCACACCCAACCGCGGCTGGGGTTTCAACCGTCCTTCGTTAGACCTGATGAACGCTTTTGAACCGAACGATCCGCGCTATGACAAAACCATCTTGTTTCTGGGAGAAACTATTGATGGGGTGCTTATTCAGGGAGATGGAAATACACCTGATGAAACACGAGATGAAAGCGGGAGACTCATTGAGATCGAATGCTATAACCAAAAAGTGTGGACCCCTGGCCTGACGGTTCCGCCACAATTTGGCCATAACCGCAGGTTGATACGCTATGCCGATGTATTGCTGATGGCGGCAGAGGCCAGTAACGAAAATGGAAAACCTGCACAAGCTTTGCAATACCTCAACCAGGTGCGGCAGCGAGCCCGGGGCGATAATAACAGTATCCTTCCAAACGTTACCGTGACCGACAAAGCCGCCTTGCGCGACATCATTTTTCGCGAACGCAGGGTAGAGCTGGCGTTGGAGGGGCACCGTTTTTGGGACTTAGTACGCACAGGCCGGGCTGCAGCGGTTCTGGGGCCGCTCGGTTTTGTGGCAGGGAAACACGAATTATTGCCCATACCCCAAAACGAAATAGACCTGGCTCAGGGGAGACTGAAACAGAACCCTAATTGGGAATAGTGTTTACAATTGAAACTTCAACAAACAATTAATTGATGTATATGAAAAAGATGCAATGGAAAATCATGGTGGCAATCGGGTTGGTTGCCTCAGTTACCTTCATGCAGAGCTGCGATGAAGATGAGCCTGCGGAGCTGGCACTGGTAAGCCTCACAGCTGGCACGATCGACTTAAATGGTGCAACAACGCCTAACAACGTGCCGATTGGTGCGGAAATAACAGCTACATTTTCAACGGATGTGAACCCGGCTACTGCCGATGCGAACATTACGCTGCTACGCGACTACGATGACGCGAACGTGGATTTGGACATTACGGTGAACGGGAATGTGGTAACGATCAAGCCTTCGGCTGTGTTTGGCACAGGAACCTTGTATGCGCTTTCTTTTGGGGCGGGTTTAGCTTCTACACAAGGGAAAACCCTCACTGCCACGAGCCGCAGCTTTACCACCGAAGGTACCTTTGCGGTTTCGGGAGCGGTAGCCCACTGGACGTTCGAAGACAATGCCAACGATGTAATTGGATCGTTTGATCCGCCTGCAAGTGGCATCGTGGGTATATCGTACGGGGCTTCGCACAACGCCAATGCAGGCAAAGCTGCAGAATTCAACGGCACCACCAGCATTATCGAGATTCCCAATGGGGACCAACTGATGAACACCAATAACTTTACGCTAAGTTTCTGGGTAAAAGCAATGCCCCATACCGATAATGCCAATAAAGGTCATTTTGTGATGGGCCTCGGAGCATTTTTTGGATTTCAATTCGAAATTTTCGATGGATATAATGGATTCAAGATGCCGGTGGGATACAGGTTCAACAAAAATGGAACCGAAGGATGGGCAGCCGAGGATAATGCCTTTAATGGTGATGGTAAGAACAAAGATAACGGGGGATGGCAAGGCTTCGTATTTACGAAAGATCTAACTACTTCGGGCGGAGTGTCGGAACTAATCAAAGGAAAATGGGCCCACATTGTTTACAGTTATAACGCTTCGACCAAGCAGGGCCTCTATTACGTAAACGGTCAAAAAATGCGTGAGTTTGATTTTGATCTATGGCCGGCAGGCGATAACAAGACCTTTGTTACAGGCCTGAAGTACAACGGCACCGCGCCCGAAGTAGTGAACGAGCTTGCCTTTGGATTCGTGCAGTCGCGCGCAGGTACGCTGTGGGACAACGAACCATGGGGCGGATATGCGCAAGCTTCTGCTAAACACTTCAAGGGATCTCTTGATGATGTCATTATTTACAATAAGGTGCTGACAGAAGCGGAAATTCAGTTGATGTACAATTCTGGTAAATAGAAGTTTTGGGTACAGGGTTATTTGTTGTTTGTAAAAGGTTTCCCCGAGAGGGGAAACCCTTTTCTTAATTTATTAATCAACGAAAAGCAGCTCAGAATTGGAACTAAGTTCGAAGGACTTACTATTTACTAACAGCAAGGGCAATAGACATAATTGACCTCCACCTGAATTGACGTGCAGCCGTAGAAGTAAATGTAACCTGTAGTCTTCGTTCCGCAAAAGTAGGGTTGACCTGCTGGGATCGGCCCGGATGTTGTTACAGTAATTGAACCATTGCCACCCGATGAAATGGTACCAGATCCATTAATCTTTATCCATGACGCACTCACGTATGCTCCCCAGGTTCCAGCGCTAGTGATTTCAAGTATTTGCTCGGTTGGAACGCCTCTTAGTTGCCCAAATGTAAGTACCCCGGGAGTAACTGACATGCACAAATTTGAATCAATTGGCCTAGCTCTACTTGTTGCCTCAGTTCCGCTAAAAAGGGGAAAGGTTAGAATTAAGATTAGACCGATTTTTAGGATTTTTGTTGTCTTCATATTGCTATAGGTTTTATTGGATAATTAAAGATACAAAATAAATAATTTCGGCTGAGGATTTTTAAATGAACAAGCTTTCATCAATTACGAATTATCGAGCTAAACTCTCAAAAGAACTTGCATTTCAAGTTCCGTTGGTACTATTGTCTTTAATCGCGGTTTTCTTATTCTTGCACTCATGTGATTTGGAAGATAAACCCATAAAGTTGTTAGAGTTAGTTTCGGTTCGAATTGGCACTGACAATTTAGAAATCGAAGCCTCATCTCATAGTTTTGGAGTCCCCATTGATCAACCTATCATAGCTACTTTTGCAGAGCCGCTCGATCGGTCTTCAGTAGCGCAATCCTTCCGGCTTGTTCAAGATCGCGATACACTGGCGCTCACCTTCAACTACCTGGACGAAGACAAAACGGTATCATTTAAACCTAATGACAACCTGGGTAATAAAAAATTATATCAACTCCTGATTAAGAAAGGTTTGAAAGGCACAACGGGTTCAGAGTTTCCCGGCATTAGCCTCGGTTTTGAAACGAAACCGGGTGTGCTTTTAATTCAGTCATTCGCCATCAGTGGTGTCAACGCTCAGGGCACACAGTTACTGCAGGATTTGCCTATCAACTTTCAGGCAGAAATTGTTTTCTCTGCTCCCTTAACAACTGACGCTATTTCGGGACAGCCTGTAACTTTAGTGCAGCCAGGTGGCTCTGTTCCTCTTCAGTTTTCGTGGAGCGATCAAAACACTAAGCTTACCGTTAGTGCATCAGCACCTTTAAAAGATTTAACCAGGCACAGCCTCGTTTTCAACCCTGCCATTATTGGCAATCAGGGGGAAGTGTTTCAGCCCCTCACAAGAGTTTTTTATACACAACTCGATCCGCAACCCAAATTCCCCCAGCTGTCGGATGAAGACTTGCTTACCCTGGTACAGCAGCAAACATTCAAATACTTTTGGGACTTTGCCCACCCGGCCAGTGGCATGGCACGCGAACGCAATACTTCCGGAGACCTGGTAACCAGTGGCGGCTCGGGGTTTGGCATCATGGCCTTGATTGTTGGCATGGAGCGCGGGTTCATCACGCGCCAACAAGGCATTGAGCGCATGAATAAAATCGTTGGCTTTCTTGAAACGGCCGACCGTTTTCACGGTGCTTGGCCGCATTGGATGAATGGAAACACGGGTGACGTTATTCCCTTCAGCACAAAAGACAACGGTGGCGACCTGGTTGAAACATCGTTTTTGGTGCAGGGGTTAATTACTTTCAGGCAATATCTCAATGCAAACGATCCTCAAGAGAAGACGCTGATTGATCGTATCAACATTTTGTGGGAAGGCGTTGAATGGAGTTGGTACCGCAAGAACAATGAAAACGTTTTGTACTGGCATTGGTCGCCTACCTATAATTGGGAGATGAACTTTGCCATGTATGGCTACTTCGAGCAACAGATCACTTACTTTTTGGCCGCAGCTTCACCTACGTATGGTATCCCCAAAGAAGTTTATACCAATGGATTTGGGAGAAATGGGGCCATCAAAACCGGTAACGTGTATTACGGAATTACCTTGCCCTTGGCTACGCCCAGTCCCCTGTTTTGGGT
>JBMOLS010000028.1:0-76732 GCA_049324055.1 Bacteroidota bacterium
AGATGAGAGAAGGTGATTGCTTCGAACTGCCTCCAGCTACTGGTTCGTTTCTACGACTTCCATTTGTTCTGCTTTCTATACGGAGATTCCCCTGCCTGCGTCAAAACTTCGGCAGGCAGGTCGGTCGATTGGATTTGGTTACTTCGATCAATAAACAATTCCCCCTCCCTCGGAAATCGGTGCGGCTAGTGGAAATCAAAGAATAAATTTTGGATCGAGCCTTCTCTTTCAGCAGTGGCAAGAGGGCCCTCGTACTTTCGCGGGGAAGGGTGGGCAACAGCGTGCGGGGGCGGAAGGCAGCGGGTGCGGAAGGACGCAGCCCGGCTTGGCACTGCGCGGCCCAGCGGCCGTGGAGCGAAAAGCAGAGTAGATATAAACGCGTTGCGCAGGTTCAGATGAGAGAAGGTGATTGCTTCGAACTGCCTCCAGCTACTGGTTCGTTTCTACGACTTCCATTTGTTCTGCTTTCTATACGGAGATTCCCCTGCCTGCGTCAAAACTTCGGCAGGCAGGTCGGTCGTTTGGATTTGGTTACTTCGATCAATAAACAATTCCCCCTCCCTCGGAAATCGGTGCGGCTTGGTTGTGCCTCCAAAACACCAAAGCCGGAGCGCAACGCCCCGGCTTTGGTAAGAAATACAAAAATACCTCTTATTCTTTGATGCCCGCCAGGTCTATTATAAATGCATATTCCTGTGCGATCTCGCGGTACACTTTGAAGCGCCCCGTGGTGCCTCCGTGGCCCGTCTCCATGTTGGTGCGCAGCAACAGCGTGTTGTTGTCGGTCTTCAGCTCGCGCAGCTTGGCCACCCACTTGGCGGGCTCCCAGTACTGCACCTGGCTGTCGTGCAGGCCGGTGGTCACCAGCATGTTCGGGTAGTTCTGCGGCTTCACCTGGTCGTAAGGCGAATACTCCAACATGTACATGTACGACTCGGGGTTTTTCGGGTTGCCCCATTCATCAAACTCGCCCGTGGTAAGCGGTATGCTTTCGTCTTCCATGGTGGTGATGACATCTACGAAGGGCACTTTGGCCACCACCCCTTTGAAGAGTTCGGGTTTCATGTTCACCACCGCACCCATCAACAGGCCACCGGCACTGCCGCCCATGGCAAACAACTTGTCGGGGTTGGTGTATTTCTCTGCAATCAGGAATTCGGCACAGTCGATGAAATCGGTGAACGTGTTTTTCTTCTTGAACATCTTACCATCTTCGTACCACTGGCGGCCCATTTCCTGGCCTCCGCGTATGTGGGCGATGGCGTAGACGAAGCCCCGGTTCAGCAAGCTGAGGCGCGGGCTGGAAAAGGTAGGGTCGGTGCTGGACCCATACGACCCATAGGCATACAAAAGGGTAGGGTTGTTGCCGTCTTTCTGCGTTCCTTTTTTATACACAATCGACATCGGTATCTCGGTGCCGTCATCGGCTGTGGCCCACAGGCGCTCCGTTACAAAGTCATCGGGGTTGTAGCCGCCTACCACCTCCTGCTGTTTCAGCAGCTTGCGCTCGCGTGTACGCATGTTGTAGTCGTAGGTAGAGTTGGGCGTGGTGAGAGATGTATAGCCGTAGCGCAACAGCTCGGTATCAAAATCGCGGTTGATGGAAGGGTAGACCGTGTAGGCCTGTTCGCCAAAGTCGAGGTAGTGTTTCTGCCCCGTCTTCTGGTCAATTACGCGCATCAACGAATTGGCTTTGGCACGCTCGCTCAGCACTAGGTAGTCTTTAAATATTTCCACACCCTGCAAAAGCGTGTCGGCCCGGTGGGCAATTTTTTCTTTCCAGTTGGCCTTGGCGGTTTTGGTGTCGGGGGTTTCCATCAGGCGGAAGTTCAGCGCATCGAGGTTGGTTACCACGTAGAACTTGTCCTGGTAGTGGTCGATGGAGTATTCCAGGCCGCGTTCGCGGGGGCTGAAGTTTTGCCATTTGCCATCGGGCGTGTTGGCATTCAGAATCTGGTAGTCGCTTGTTAACGTGCTACCCGACCAGATGATCAGAAACTTGTTCGACTTGGACTTGTAGATTCCGGTGTAGAAGGTGTCGTCCGTTTCTTCGAACACACTCGCATCTTTGGCTGGCTCTGCGCCCAGCTTGTGTTTCATGATCCAGCGCGAGCGCAGCGTTACGCTGTCTTTGCGGGTGTAGAAGAAGGTCTTGTTGTCGTTGGCCCAGGTGACGTTGCCTTCGGTGTTGGCAATGGGTGTGTCGATGATTTTGCCGCTGCGCAGGTCTTTCACATAAATGGTGTAGCGCCTGCGGCTCACGCTGTCTTCTGCGTAGGCGAGCAGGTTGTTGTCATCGCTTACCGATAACCCGGTAATGGAATAGTAGTCGTGTCCCTCGGCCATGTCGTTCACGTTCAGCAGCACCTCTTCGGCTGCCTCCAGGGTTCCCTTCTTGCGGCAGTAGATGGGGTATTCTTTTCCTTCTTCGTAGCGCGTGTAGTACCAGTAGCCGTTGTCCTGGTAGGGCACGGACTCATCGGTTTGTTTGATGCGGCCGATCATTTCGTTGTAGATTTTTTCCTGCAACGCTTCGGTGTGGCGGAGCTTCGCCTTCAGGTAGTCGTTTTCGGCATTGAGGTAATTCAGTACTTTCTGGGTTTGCTCATCCTTCTGCTCGGCATTTTTTTGCGCGTCTGTCAGTTTCATCCAATAGTAGTTGTCGGTGCGGTCGCCACTCAGCTTGGTGGGAATCTTCTCGGCAACTGGAGGGGCGATGTCGTCTTTTGTTTTTTCAGGGATGCCGCAGGCCGCCATCAACAGCGCGGGCAGATACAGGAGGAATTTTTTCATCTGTTAATATTTGTTTTTATGGACGTATGGAATCTCCATGCTCCGATCGCATCCTTGTAGGTGCACGCAGTGCATGGATACTTCATGCTCGAAAATTTAGGTTATCAAAGATAGCAGGGAACTGATTTGAAAGATACTTTAACCTGATGGAATGAATAAATAACCGGAATAGCCTGCTAGAAACGATGTTAAACGGTTCTCAAGCTCCATTCAATATTCAAGCGACCTGTTTTCCTGTCACCTTTTCAGCACCAGGTAGCCCGTTAAGGGTGATCGCCCTCCGCTGAATTCAATGCGGTATAAGTAAGTACCGGACGGCAGGTCGTTGCCGCTTTGGTTCTTACCGGTGAATACATTGTTTTGGTTGTCGTAGTTGGTGGTTTCGAACACCGCATCGCCCCAGCGGTTGAAGATGGTGACGCGGTTTTGGCGGGTGCTTTCCAACACGTCAATGTATTTGATCTGGAAATAGTCGTTGGCATTGTCGCCATTGGGTGATAGTCCGTTCATCACCACAATGTCGCCCGTTACTTCGATGAAAATTTGCTGCTGCACGCAGATGCCTTCGCTGTCGCACACTTCAATGGTGAGCCGGTCTTGGCCGCTGAAGGAGATGCCCGCATAATTGATGACCAGGTTGCCGGAAGCATCGATGGAAGCGGCTGCACCGCTGAGGGGAAATTCGATGATGCGGAGTGTAGTGATGTCTTCATTGTTATCGGGGTCGGAGATCAAAGCCTGCAAATTAATGGTGGCCGTGCCTTCAATTTCTGTGGCCGCAGAGGCTGTGGAGATAACAGGCGGTTGGTTGGATGTGCAGTTGTTAACAACCACCACAAAGGAAACGGATGGAGGGGAGAGGCAACCTGCACTGCTCGTTACCGTAACCGCATACGTGCCCGCCTGACTAACCACAATTTGTTCCGTGTCCGCGCCATTCGACCAGCCGTAAGCCGCGAAGCCACCGGGCGCGGAGAGTGTAACGGTTTCACCATCACACAGTGTAATGGTCTGCCCGGCAGGCGTTTGAGATGAGGTGATAACGGGGGCCTGCAGCGTTTCCACCGCTGCTTCCACTTCCGTCCGGTCACTTTCGCAATTGCCATCGTTCAGCGACACGTAGAACGCGGTGGTGGCGTTGAGTGTGGCGGTTGTGAAGGTGCCGTTTTGCTGGCTGGCGTCAGGCGTGCCGCCCGAGGCGGTGGTGTACCATCGGTATTGGCCATCGGCCCCACCGGTGGCGGTGAGGGTTACCGGTCCGGCTTCGCAGCGCTGCACGTCAGCGGCAGTGGGTGGTGCAGGGGCGGCCAGTACCTCGGCCGTTGCGGGCACGCGCGCACTCTCGCAAACGCCATCATTTACGGAGACATAGAATATAGTGGTGGCGGTGATGGCAGGCGTGGTATAGCTGGCGTTGGTTTCTCCCGGCAGAGCAGTACCGCCTGTTGGTAAGGTGTACCAACGGTAGTTGCCATCGGTCGCCCCTGTGGCACTTAAGGTTACCTGTCCGTTTTCACAAACGGAACCAGCCACCGCCACAGGCGCAGTGGGAAGAGTCGCCACCGTGGCCAGCACAGCCGTTCTGGTGCTTTCGCAGATGCCATTGCTGATGGTTACGTAGTAGGTGGTGCTGGCAGTCAGCGCAGGCGTAACCAGGCTGGCGTTGGTTTCACCTGGCAGGGCGGTGCCACCGGTGGACGAGGTATACCACCGGTAGTTGCCATCGGTGCTGCCCGCGGCTGCAAGCGTGACGGTGCCTGGCCCACACGTGGTGGCGGGCGTTACGCTGGGCGCTGCAGGTGGGGAAGCAATGGTAGCGGTTACTGCGCTGCGCGCGCTCTCGCAGGTGCCATCGTCCACGGCAACATAATAAATAGCGGTAGCGGTAAGCGATGGTGTTGTAAACGTGTCGTTCGTTTCACCGGGCAGCGCGGTTCCCCCGGACGGTACGGTGTACCAACGGTAGTTGCCACTGGCCCCGCCTGTGGCCGACAAGGTAACGGTACCGGCATCACAACGCCCCGCATCGGTAACGCCCGGGGCTGCGGGGCCGAGTACCGTGGCGGTAGCCACGCTTCGTCCGCTCTCGCACACGCCATCGTTGATGGCCACATAGTAGTTCTGGGTAGTGAAGAGAGCTGGCGTGGTATAGCTGCCGTTGGTTTCTCCGGGCAGGGCGGTGCCACCCGTGGCTGCCGTGTACCACCGGTATTGGCCATCAGTGCCACCCGAGGCAGTCAGTGTAATGCTACTGCCCACACAGTTGGAGCCACCTGTAACACCAGGTGACGCGGGAGTTGTATTCACCACCAACGTGGCAGTAGAACTAATAACAGGTGTTACAAAGTCGCCACCGATGACACATTGATAGTCGCCTGCTTCTGAAAGGGTAATGTTGTTGATGGTGAGTGTAGCTGTAGCTACGCCCGCATAGGTTGAATTGTTGACAAGATCGACAAATACACTGCCATTGAACTTTTGCCATTGGTAGGTAATGTTGGTGGTTCCCGTGGCGGCAGTCGTCAAGGTGGCAGAGCTGCCAGTACAGGCATCGGTAGATGAGGCGGGTTGTTGGGTGATGGTGAGTGTGGTTACCGTGAAATCAGTAGCGCTTGTGGCGGTGTTTCCACCCACCGTTACGCTGATCGGACCAGTGGTGGCACCTATTGGTACCGTAACCGTTAAGGTAGTGGTGGTGCTTACCGTCACCAGTGCGGTGGTTCCATTGAACGTCACCGTATTGTTGGCAGGTGTGCTGCTGAAGTTGGTGCCGGTGATGGTGACCGTGATACCGACAGGGCCGGAAGAAGGTGTAAAACTGGAAATGGTGGGTGGACCTGCTAAAGCGCATAAAGAGCCGGAAGGCGCATCGCCTGTGATGGTCCAGCCCTTTGTGGTAGTTAAATTACTTCTAGCTGCTACTGCATTGGTTCCATATTGCCTTCCTGTTGCCTCGAGCGTTCGGCCATTGGGTGTGGATGAGTTGGCACTCCAGCCAATCAACGTTGCGGAATAATTATTACAATCCATGCCCGTATTGTCAAGCATGAATCTGATATCACTTACGGCACCTAAATTCCATGCCCCGATGTTTTGGTTAAAGGCAGTTGCTTCCCTAAACATGCCTCTCATATCGGTAACAGCCGCAGTATTCCACGAACTGATGTCTTGATTAAAGGCACTGGCTCCTCTAAACATGAATGACATATCGGTGACCGCTTCGGTATTCCAACCACTAATGTCCTGATTGAAGGCCGTGGTATATCCAAACATATCACTCATGTCCGTAACCGCTGCGGTGTTCCAGGAGCCGATGTCCTGATTAAAGGCCAGTGCTTCCGAAAACATGGTATTCATATTGGTAACGGCTGACGTGTTCCAGGCACCAATATCCTGATTGAATACGGTGGCATCATAGAACATAAATGTCATGTTGGTAACGGTTGCTGTATTCCACGTCCCCATGTTGCTGGGCGAATTCAAGCTGCGGCAGCTTTCAAACATAGACGACATATTTGTAACACCCGATAGGTTGGGTACATCGGTGGCTGTGATCTGAAGATTGGTGCAGCCGCGAAATGCATTTTGCATACTTGTCCACGCTGTAGTGCCCCATTGTTCTACTTGCGTGAGCCGATCTTCATCAAGTCCACTGCTAACGTTGATTCGTTGAAAGTTGGTAGGTGCTATTTGCAAACGAATGGTAGACCCAGCCGGTAAACCAGCGATGGTGAGTGTAGTCCCACTCCACGAACCACTGCCTGTTGCACTGCCCGGGGAAATTTCTTGCCAGGTGTAGTTCGCCACACCACTGGTGGCGGTGCCAAAAGAGAGTTGGGTAGCTCCAGAACCTGCCGTGGCAAGATTCCATTGGGTGATGAAGTTTTGCGGGGATACAATGGTGAAGTTGGTTGGGCTGGTAGCTGTATTACCCGCAACCGTAACAGTAATGGGGCCGGTGGTTGCTCCGGCAGGAACGGTAGTGGTGATGGAAGTTGGCGTGCTGACCGTAACCACCGCGGTGGTACCATTGAACATAACGGTGTTATTGGCAGATATAGAGCTAAAATTGGTGCCCGTAATCGTGACCGTTGTGCCAACGGGTCCCAATGCGGGGGTAAATCCGCTAATGGTAGGTAATGTTGAACCTGTGCCGTTGTTGGCATACCAAACCAATTCGTTATCTACGTTCGACAGCACAACCACATCCATACGCCCATCGCCATTGAGATCGGCTACCTCTAACAAGTGGGGGCCATCAGAAATGGATGGCAGCGCGTTGGCAGCTGAAAAGTCGGCAGAGACCTCATTCAATCTGTTTTCATACCAGACCACTTGATCGTCTGTTCTGCTGATTGCAACCACATCAGCATCTCCATCGCCATCTATATCGGACGCTATAACGCGTCTTGGATTGCCGCTCAAAGCCCCAATTGTATTTCTCGATCCGAAATTTGCACTGACGGTCGTTAAGTTGTTTTCATACCAAACAATAGAAGAATTGGTAAGCACGTTGAGTGCATCCAAATCGCCATCACCATCGAGGTCCACCAAATCCGAATAGGTGGTATTGACAGCTTCAATCGAATTCAATGAATAATTGAGATAGCCATCGTTGAGGAGGTAGGTTGAGCCGGTTGATCTTGAATTGACAAAGTCAATATCTCCATCGTTATCCAGGTCGGCTGCCTGACGGGCTAATTGGGTGCCGGCACCGGGTGCCGGTAAAGTGGCAGATGCGAATGTATCGCAATTACGATCCAGCCACCCGGCAGCAACCACATCTGTATCTCCATCGCGATTGACATCCGTCAGTTGATTGGTGCCAATCACACTAAATATCTGGATTTCTGTGAAATTCTCATTTCCATCATTGATGTGCACATAAGAGAATCCGCTCACGCCCACCAATATATCCATGGCTCCGTCACGATCGTAGTCGGTAATGGAAACGTCTAGCGGGGTGCCGGTTGCCGTGATGGGGATAGTCGTAAATGTGCCGGAGCCATTGTTTTGATGCCAAAAGAGCTCTGTGCTCGAACAGGTTACCACATCCAGATCACCGTCTCCATCCACGTCTCCTACATCCAACCCTGATGCCAGCGACCCATGTGTAACGATGGAGGAGGCCGTAAAGGCAGGATTGGCACTGGCTGCCGTTTGAACCCTGAAATCAAATCCATATGTTATCTCTAAATTATGCCCGGATAAACTAAGTACCTTGTTGGTAATGGCCACTTCAATTTTTTCTCCTGGCAGAAAGTTGGTCGTTGGATTGAATGTAACGGAGTTGGTTCCACCTCCACTAAATGTACCAGAGACGATTCCTCGACTCACACTCATAACCGAGATGTTGTCAGTATTAAGGGTGGCATTATCAATCGGTTGATCAAATGACATGGTTATGGAAGACGTTGTGGGCACATTATGCGAGGCGTTGCCTGGTGTCGTGGAAGTGACCGACATGAACCGGCCGTTCTCTTGCCACCGGAACCCATTACCCACGAAACCGTGAGTAAGTAAGTCCATATCGCCATCGCCATCCATATCGCCATAGTTGACACCGTGCGAAAACAAACTCCCTCCGGCTGAATTTGCCAGGCCGGGCGTGATCACATATTGTGAAAAATTCTGAGACCCATCGTTTTCGAACCAATACGGTCCGGCTACTAAATCTAAATCCGTATCTCCATCGATATCTACCGATTTCACCGATCGCAAACCAGATGTACCCGGGGAAAGTGCAATTGATCGGAAGGTGAAGTTTTCATTGCCGTCATTTTCATACCACGATAATTCAGCTGTAGAAGACGTGGAGGTCGCTAAAATATCGAGATCGCCATCCTGATCCAGATCGGCTGTGGACAGCCGTTGTTCTTCTGCGGTAGTTGTAACTAAATGAGTTGTAAAAGTTTCTGAGCCATCGTTTTCATACCAAACCAATTCCCGTGGATTGGCCCAGTAAGCCAAAATATCCATTGCCCCATCCCGATTGATATCCACCTGATATAAGTAGGAATCGCTGCCAACAGGTACGGGGAGACCTGCTAACAAGGTCGAACTAGAAAAGTTGCCTCCTCCGTTGTTTCTGTACCACACCAGCCGGTTGCCTAGGAAGAGGATCTCTGTAACAGCCACCACATCAACATCTCCATCGCTATCGAGATCACCCCCGGCCAAAGAAAGGGAATTTATCAAACCAGACTGAATCGAAATTTCTGTGGGATTGCCACCATTGCCTTCGTTGCGATACCAGTTTACATATGTGGCATTTCCTCCCGTGCCAAACGAGTCAAAGTCGCCATCACCGTCAATGTCATACACTTCCACGTTCTTGTATTCACCTATCTTTTGGTCGCAGAACTCGTGGTTTCCATTATTTATCCACACTTCGGTTAGATCTGAAACTGGGGCATCGATAGCTGTAATGATGTCCATGTCACCATCGTGATCAAAATCAAGGGCGGAAATATCATTTGGTGACGTGGACCCAAAGGCGAAACTGACACGCCTTTGTGCGAACTTAACGGGCGTTGAAGGGGCCAGCCCGCTGGCTACGGTGAAGGAGTAGGTGTGGCCCCGAAGTAACCTTAACCCTGTTTGGCTTGCAAGGGAAGTCGTGATAGTAACGGTGATGGTTTCGCCTGGCTTAAAATTAGTGTTCGGATCGAACGTAATGGTTGGACTACCGCCACCAGAAAGAGTACCGTCAATCACACCGGTTTGACTGCCCCTTACGATGATGCCGGATGATCCAACGGAACTTGCATCGATGGCCAAATCAAATGTTACTGAAATGTTTGCATTGGCGCTTACATGGATTTCATTGGGTTGTGGATCGATGCTGACGAAGTTGAGATTTTGTGTGATAAATGAACCAGTAAGCGCATTCGCTACATCATAGACCGGTCCAGTGGTTCCATTTCCCTCTACAATGCGATAAAAATAAACGGTATTGGGTAGAAGGTTTGTAACATTTACTAAGTTGCTGGAATTGTGGTACACCACGTGACCACCTCCTATTGCTGTTCCAGAACCGAATGTTGCATTTCCTGTATAGTTGGTGTAGTCCGCTGGGTCAGCAGGACTGGAACCTGCTTGTAAGATTACAAGTGAGCGCGTGCCATTGCCGCGCGTCCACGTTAATGCAGCAGAATTTGGGGTAGGTGTGGCGATTAAATTGGTTGGGCCTACCGTGGGCGGGAACAGTGTGGTTCCGTCTCCCGATAATACGTCCGTGGTGTTGTACACCGTGCCAGTTCCGGTACCATTAAATTCAAAAATTCGTATATAGTAAGTAGTGCTGTGCACCAGGCCGGTTATAGTAACAGTTGTGCCTGTACCTTCATAAACAACGAAGTTTCCCGTACCCACCAGATTGCCAGAACCAAATGTGGCACTCGCAGTATAATCCGTTCCATCGGCAGGTGTGCCTGCACCATTGAAGGTGGGGCTGAGGCTGGCCACAACCAAAACCTGGCTGCCATTTCCTCGGGTCCAGTTTACGCGAAAGCGGTTGCCTTCAATAAGGCCCACACCAAAATTGGTGGCGGCTTGGGTGGGGGCTCCCCCGGTGGTAAATGACCCCGTAAGGGCATTGGCCAGATCGTATACGGGGTTGGTTGTTCCATTACCCTCTACTACTCGATAGAAGTAAGTGGTGTTGGGTTGGAGGTTGGTAACGTTCACCAGGTTGCTCGAATTGTGATACACAACACGTCCACTCCCTATTGCTGATCCCGAGCCAAAGGTTGAACTTCCGGTATAATTCGTATAGTCCACCGGATTGGCTGGCGTTGAACCCGCTTCTAAAATTACAAGCGAACGAGTGCCATTACCACGCGTCCACGTAAGGGAGGCTGAGTTTCCGGTAGGTGTAGCGATTAAGTTGGTTGAGCCCACGGTGGGTGGAGACAAGGTAGTGCCATCTCCAGACAATACGTCCACCGTATTGTAGGCTGTGCTCGCTCCGGTACCGTTGAATTCGTATAGCCGTAAGTAATAGGTAGTGCTGTGTACCAGTCCAATGATGGTAACGAATGTGCCCGTGCCTTCATACACCACGAAATTGTCAGTGCCTATTTCACCACCAGAACCAAACGTGGTACTCTCAGTGTAATCTGTTCCATCGGCAGGGATTCCGTCTCCATTAAAGTTTGGGTCAAGACTTGCCACCACTAAAATCTGGCTTCCATTTCCACGTGTCCAGTTTACGCGGAAGCGATTGCCTTCTACATTGGTAATGGAGAAGGCGCTAGCCCCAACCGTAGGTGCCTGCCCCTGTGCACAAAAGTGTTGAAGTAGAAAAAGAAAGAAAATGAGAAAGAACCGTTTTTGTGTATAGATTGAGATTACTTTGTTCATAGTTAAGATTATTGGATACCCATCCACGACAATTTAAACTAACCTGTTCGGGATTTGTAATCCCGAACGCTGGTATAGTGGATTTAAAATCCGATTCATCTGGCGTTCGACATTACAAATGTCGAACAGCTTTGTACTTCTTAAGGTGATAGTTATTCGGATACAAAAAGCCATTCGATCACTAAAGGTACCAGTGACTACACATAGGATATAGTAAAAATCCGCACAGCGAGAAGAAGTCGTTACCGAACCAGATACGAACGTCCCAGGTCAAAGCTTTGCAGTAAGTAATCAGAAGGTGTATGGCCCGTAAAGCGTTTAAATTCTTTGATGAAATGATTCTGGTCGTAGTACTCGTGGGCAAATGCCATCTGTGGCCAATGAACCTGCTGCAAACTTTTTAGCTGTTGCTCCATTTTCCGGAAGCGCAGAATAAGCGAATAGGTTTTGACGGGCAAGCCTACCGCCTGCCTGAATTTTATTTCCAGGTAGCGTTGGCTTACATGTAATTGCGCTGCCAGGTGCTGTATGGTGGTCTGCTCGCGCTGCAGCAGGGCGATGGCGTCATCGGCTAGCCGTGTGTTTTGTTGCTTGCGCGCCATCTGCCGCATAAAGTATTTCTCGAACAGTTTAATCTTTTGTTTGATGGAGGTGCTTCCTTCCATCTGCTCGTGCAGCACTTTAAAATCGATATCAATCAATTGCCCGTCATAAGCCATGTTGGTAAACCCCGACATATTGAGTTGAAGCAGCCACGAAAGGGTAGTGGGCTGCAGCAATACACCCAGGGAATAATAGCCCGGGTAACTAATGGCCGTAAAATGGTGGTCGATCTGGCCGAACACACTCACACGCGGTGTTTTGTAGTCTTGCTGTAAAATCAACCGGCCGAGGTTGCCGAAGTTGAAGAAGATGCCCGAATACCCATTGGGAAATAAAGTATGTTCACCGGTTTGCGTGTCGCCCCGGTAGTCGGCCTCCAGGTAACCTTTTATATAAGGTTCCAGATCTTTAGATGCGGGATGGAATTGAAAGGCCATGTGTGTGGAGCACTGCAGCACATTTAATCTAAGTAAGATAAAAAAAATCCCCATAGGCACCAGCCACCCCGAGGGCGAAACGCTTGCCTTGTTTAAGCGCCTAAATTTGAGGAGGCCGAAAATCAATAGGTTTCCCCGTTTTTCTTTAGCTTTGAATCACTTTTTAAACTAAATGGCCGAAAACACCTACAAGTCCAACACATTCAAAAAGCCGGAGAAAGAAAAAAAGGCAAAAGGTTCCAAGTCATCGTCTAAGTTTAGTTTTGCATTCCTTACCGACCCGCGTTTCAGGCTGGCATTTGGTTTCTTCCTCATCATCACTGCGCTGTTTCTCTTCACCGCCTTCTTGTCGTACCTGTTTACAGGCAAGGCCGACCAGAGCGTGGTGGAAGCCACAGGCGATGAGTCGCTGATAGAGGCGGGGCGCGAAGCACAAAACTGGCTGGGCTTCTATGGCGCCACGGTGTCGCACTACTTTATATTCCGTTGGTTCGGGGTGTCTGCTTTCATGATTCCACCCTTGTTGTTTTTCTGGGGTTTCCGCATTGTGTTCCAGCGCCAGTTGATACCGTTGTTTTCGGCTTTCATCTTCACCGTCTTCGCGGGATTGTGGCTCGCGTTGTTGCTGGGCTACCTCACCCACAGCATGGCTGGTGTGAACGAGATCAGCTTTCTGAGCGGAGGTCTCGGCTACCAACTGGCGAAAGTGGCTGACGGGCTGCTGGGCTGGGGTACTTTTCTTTTCCTGATACTCACACTCTTCATCTTCATCATCTTCTTCTTCAACGTTACCAGCATTGCCGCCTTCCAGGTGCGCGACCCCAAACCCATGGGTAACGATGCACTGCTGCCCGATGATGAAACCGCCTCCTCTTATACAGACGACCGCGACAAGTGGGTAACACCTATTCCCAATCCACCCACAGAAGCAGAGGAAGAAGAAATTCCCGAGCCGGTGTTGATCACCCCCAAAGCAGAAGCGCCCAAGCCGGTAGATAAAGCGGTTGAGCTGGAAGTGGAAGTGGTGAAGCCGGCCAAACAAGAGAAGAGAGACGAGCCGTTGTTTTCGGTGGAGGAGCCCAAAACAGAAACTGAAGTTTTGTCGGAGCAACTGGTGGAGCAGCAGGGATTGTACGACCCCACCATGGACCTCAGCTCCTTCCAGTTTCCGCCCCTGGAGTTGCTGAACGAATACGACACGGGCAAGGTGCAGGTAACGCAAGAAGAGCTGAACCAGAACAAAGACAAGATCATTGCCACGCTGGTCAACTTCAAGATTGGCATACAGAGCATCAAAGCCACCATCGGCCCCACGGTAACCCTTTATGAAATCGTGCCCGATGCGGGCATCAAAATATCGCGCATCAAAAACCTGGAAGACGACATTGCCCTGAGCCTGGCCGCACTCGGCATCCGTATCATTGCACCCATCCCCGGCAAGGGCACCATTGGCATTGAGGTGCCCAACAAAAACCGCGAGATGGTGAGCATCCGCTCGGTGATGAGCACGGAACGTTTCCAGAAAACAGACAAGGAGTTGCCCATTGCCATTGGTAAAACCATCAGCAACGAGGTAATGGTGATCGACCTGGCCAAGATGCCCCACCTGTTGGTGGCCGGTGCCACGGGCCAGGGTAAGTCGGTAGGCCTGAATGTTATTTTAGGCTCGCTACTTTACAAGCGCCATCCATCGCAACTCAAGTTTGTGCTGGTCGATCCGAAGAAAGTGGAGATGTCGCTCTACAGCAAGATGGAGCGGCACTACCTGGCCAAGTTGCCCAACAGCGAAGAAGCCATTATTACCGATACACGCAAGGTGGTGCACACCCTGAACTCGCTGTGTATTGAAATGGAGAACCGCTACGAGATGCTGAAAGATGCGGGCGCCAAAAACCTGAAAGAATACAATGCCAAATTTGTGGCGCGCAAGCTCAACCCCAAAGAGGGGCACCGCTTTCTGCCCTACATTGTGTTGGTGATAGATGAGCTGGCCGACCTGATGATGACGGCCGGCAAAGAAGTGGAAACACCCATTGCCCGCCTGGCGCAGTTGGCACGCGCCATCGGCATTCACCTGGTGGTAGCCACGCAGCGCCCTTCAGTAAACGTGATCACCGGTGTGATCAAAGCCAACTTCCCCGCGCGCTTGTCGTTCCGCGTTACGGCCAAGGTAGATTCGCGCACCATTCTGGATGCAGGTGGTGCCGACCAACTGATTGGCATGGGCGATATGTTGCTCTCCACCGGGTCGGACATTGTGCGTTTGCAGTGCCCGTTTATCGACACGCCTGAAATTGAAAAAGTGGTAGACTTTATCAGTTCGCAGCGTGGCTACGACTCTGCCTACCTGCTGCCAGAGTTTGAAGGCGAAGATGAAAGCGGAGCCTCGGCTGTGGATCTTTCTGAGCGCGATGCCATGTTCGAAGAAGCAGCCCGGTTGATTGTGGGGCACCAGCAGGGCAGCACCTCGCTGATACAGCGCAAGCTGAAGCTGGGCTATAACCGCGCAGGCCGCCTGATTGACCAATTGGAGGCCGCTGGCATTGTGGGACCCTTCGAAGGCTCGAAAGCACGCGAAGTTTTAATTCGCGATGAGGTGAGTTTGGAACAATTATTGAATGAATTGAGGGAAAAACACGGACAATCTTAACTTTGCGCTCCCTTTAATGCTATGAAAAACTCCATTTTTACTGCCGTTTTAGCCTTTTTTACTTTTTTGAGCCTTTCTGCCCTGGCCCAGTACGACCCCAAGGCGCTGGAGATTCTGGAAGCCATGAGCAAAAAATATAAGGCCATCGAAGCCTTCGAGGCCGATATTTCTTATACGCTCAGCAACGATGTAGAAAAAATCAATGAAGAATTTAAGGGCAAAATCACCGTGAAGGGCGAAAAATTCCGCCTGGCATTGCCCGAGCAGGAAGTTTACAACAATGGCACTACGGTGTGGACTTACCTGCCCGATGCCAAAGAAGTAAACATCGACAACTTCGACCCTGATTCGGACGACATTAATCCTTCGAAAATCTACGAGATCTACAAGAAAGGTTTCAAGTACCTCTACCTGTCGGACAAGACCGAAGGTGGCGTGGTGTGCGAAGAGGTAGACCTGGTGCCTGATAAGAAAGATGCCCAATATTTCAAGATCAAGATGATGATCGTGAAAAAAGATAAAAGCATACAGAGTTGGACCATGTACGATAAGGCCGGCAACCGCTACAAGTACACCATCAGCAAGTTCAACCCTAACCTGAAGGTAGACGATGCCTTCTTTACGTTCGATCCGAAAAAATATCCGGGCGTAGAGGTAATTGACTTACGATAACTGCCGAATGACATGACAAGAAAGCGAATCTGAACAGGTTCGCTTTTTTTATTTGCGAAGCTTAGCCAAAATAATCAGCAATGGCCCGAATTCATGTTCAATCTGTCAGCGCGTAGCGCAAAAAAAGTCTCATGACTAATTGGGGTTTGTTTTAACCCAGATTATGCATTAGAAATGCATAATCTGCCCGTAGGGTTGACGAATCCTGGCTTAAGTACAGGATTGTCAAGGTTAAACCCTGACAATGAAAATCACCAACTCGGTTTGCGTTTAACTTTGATTAAGTTGGTGATTTTCATTCGTCAATTATGCAATAGATTTTTCTATTGCATAATCCGGGTTTAACTTCGTGGCATGACGCGAAGTGAACTGATCGAGCAGATCAAAAAAAAACAATCGTATTTGTGTGTCGGGCTGGATACCGATCTGGAGAAAATTCCACAGCACCTGCTGAAATACAAAGACCCTGTTTTTGAGTTCAATAAACAGATCATCGATGCCACCCATCGCTTTGCGGTGGCCTACAAGCCTAACATTGCATTTTACGAAGCGCTGGGTGCCAGCGGCTGGGAGAGTTTGAAAAAAACCGTGGAGTACATCCCGAAAGAGTGCTTTACCATTGCCGATGCCAAGCGTGGCGACATTGGCAATACGTCTACCTTGTATGCGAAGGCCTTCTTCCAGCAGATGGACTTTGATTCAGTAACGGTGGCACCTTATATGGGCGAAGATTCGGTGAAGCCGTTTCTGGCGTTCAAGAACAAGTGGGTGATCTTACTGGTCCACACTTCCAACCCCGGCAGTGCCGATTTTCAGTTGATCGAATCGAAGGATGGAAAACGATTGTACGAAGAGATTATTTTGAAGTCGCAGCAATGGGGCACACCCGACAACCTGATGTACGTGGTGGGAGCTACCCGTGCCGACAAAATAGCCGAAATACGAAAGCTGGCGCAGGAATATTTTTTCCTGGTGCCCGGTGTGGGTGCGCAGGGTGGAGATCTGAAAGCCGTTTCGAAGTTGGGTATGAACAACACGTGCGGTTTGCTGGTGAATTCTGCCAGGGCCATTATCTACGCATCTGCCGGAGAAGATTTTGCGGAAGCAGCGGGTGAGGAAGCAAGGAAGGTGAAGGAAGAGATGGCTCCGTTTCTAACCCATCTTAACTAAACCCTTTTGCATGCAGGAGTCCTTCCTACATTATGTCTGGCAGCTTCAATATTTCGACAAGCAAAATCTGGTCACTACAGAGGGTGATGAACTGACCGTGCGGAAGCCGGGTCATGCCAACTTTCACGCGGGTCCCGATTTCAGCGAGGCCAAAATCAAAATCGGCAACATCGACTGGGTAGGTTCGGTCGAAGTACACATTAAATCATCGGACTGGAACGCGCACAAGCACCAGGCAGATGGCGCCTACGACAATGTGATTCTGCATGTAGTCTGGCAACATGATAAGCCGGTGCTGCGCAGCGATGGTGCCAGCATTCCAACGTTGGAGTTGCGGCAGCGGGTGGCCCCTGCCTTGCTGCTGTCTTACAGAAAGCTGGTAGAGAGTGCACAACCCATACCGTGCGAGCGCATGTTGCCGTCTGTCAACGAGATCACGCGCATCAGCATGCTGGAAAAAGCATTGATGCAACGCCTGGAAAAAAAGGCAGTAGCAATTGCTGCGCAACTGCAAGCCAACAAGGGCGATTGGGAAGAAACGACCTACCAAACCCTGACAAGAAATTTTGGGTTCAAAGTAAATGCAGATCCTTTTGCCTTGCTGGCGAAGGCGCTGCCCTACAAGATATTATTGAAGCACCGCAATCAACCGGTTCAACTGGAGGCTTTGTTGTTTGGCGCGGCCGGCTTGTTGCAGAAAGAAATCCCTGACGATTATTTTCGGTTGCTTCAGCGTGAATATGGGGTGCTGGCAGCCAAGTACGATTTGAAGTCGGTACAGTTGAAGGCAACGCAATGGCGCTTTTTGCGACTGCGACCCGCCAACTTCCCGACTTTGCGTGTGGCCCAATGGGCTGGTGTGCTGGGGGCCACGGCCAACCTGTTCTCCCGCATGAAGGAAGCGACTGCTCTGAGCGAAGTAGTGCATTTGTTTCAGGCTCCGCAGGGTTTGTATTGGCAGCAGCATTACCGGTTCGGTAAACCAGCGAAGGCAGAGGTGCCCGCGCTGGGGGAAGAAAGCATCCATAACCTGATTATCAACTCAGTGGTGCCGCTGCTGGTGGCTTACGGCCAATTGCACGATGATCAGTCGCTGGTAGACAAAGCCGTTGGGTGGCTGCAAAGCATAGGCCCGGAAAAAAATAGAATCCTGCAGGCGTGGAGCGCATGCGGATGGGATGTAAAAAACGCTTTCGATTCGCAGGGATTGATTGAATTGCACAATGCATTTTGTGTGCCGCGCCTGTGTTTGCATTGTGCCATTGGCACTTCGCTAGTGAAGCCCGCTTCGCCATGATGTACTGGTTGGTAAACATCTTGACCTTGCTTGTTCTGCTTGGCTTCTGGTACCGAACACTACCGGCCCAGGAGCGCTTGGTTTTTGCTTTGGCCGTTGCCGCGCGGCTGGCAGCGGGGGTAGCCCTCGGGTTGCTTTATACCTACTATTACATTGGCGAGGGCGATACTTTTTTATTCTTCCACGATGCCACACTGGTCACATCCGCAGGCCGCGGTGATTTTGGACTCTTTCTTCAGTTTCCTTTCAGCGCGGATTCAGGTTTACCGCTTGTCAACAACCAGCCACGGTCGCTGTTTTTTATATGGATTGTGGCGGGCATCAACTTCTTTACCGGCAGCAGCTACTGGCTCACCTCGCTCTGGCTTTCGCTGTTTTCTTTCGCGGGTGCGTGGTACCTCGTTCGCAAGATTGCGCAGGGCTTCCCACGACTGCGGTGGGCAGCGGCTATCGCCTTCCTGTTTTTTCCCTCTGTAGTGTTTTGGAGTTCGGGTGTCATCAAAGAAAGCCTGGCATTCGGGGGTTTGTGTTTTTTAAGCGGTTTTTTGTTTACGCTCTTTACCAATACCAAACCACGGATGGGAGAGTACGCACTAGCTGCCGTGTCGCTGTATTTGTTGCTGAACCTGAAATACTACTGGGCGGCCGTATTTTTTCCATCGGTGGCTACGGCCTGGCTGATCAGACTCTGGCCGCTGCACCGGTATTGGAGCCTCACCAAAATGGCAACCATTTGGATGGTGATATTAGTGGCCACCTGTCTCCTGGTGTCGCAGTTGCATCCTAACTTTTACCTCCAGAATTTTTTAGAAGTGATCAAAACCAACCACGATGCGTTCGTGGCGTTTTCTCAGCAAACGTTATACATCCACTACTACCAGTTGGAAGCTTCCTGGAGTAGTATGGCCGTCAACGCACCATGGGCATTGCTCTCGGGGTTGGTGCGCCCCTTCCTTTTCGAAGCCCGCTCGCCATTACAGGTGTTAGGCGGATTGGAAAACTTACTACTGCTCGTTCTTTTCCTCTTCCAGATTTTTCGGGTGCAGGTGCCCTCGGGCAACAACCGGTTGGTTTTTTTTAGTCTGGTAACCTATGTTTCAGTGCTCTGCATTTTCCTGGCATTGTCTACACCCAATTTTGGCACCCTCTCGCGTTACCGCATCGGCTTCCTGCCATACTTTGTTTTTCTGCTGATGATGCACGTGCCTTTTCTGAGACAACGCACTGTGCAGAAAATAATTAAGCGGGTAACTCCGTTCCGTTGAAACGGGCCACTTAAATTTGTGCCATGGAAAATCCGGTGATGATTTTTGGCGCCAACGTGTTGGGCAGGGCAGCAAAAGAAATTTTTGAGAGTAACGGTGTGGTGGTGTATGGCTTTTTGGACGATGATAAAAAACTTCATGGCACGGAGTTGGATGAGGCAACCATTTTGGGTGCCACCGATGATGACGGTTTTCTGAAATTGATCGGCAAGAAGTGCGAAGCCTTTGTGGCAGTAGATGACAACCGGTTAAGGAAAAGTATTGTGAAGATGCTTCAGGAAGTGCGGCATAAGCAGCCTGTCAATGCCATCCACGCTCAGGCTACCGTTTCCACGAAAGCAGAATTGGGTCACGGCAATTTTGTTGATCAGGGTGTTTACCTGGCGCCTGGCGCCAAGGTGGGTAACCATTGCCTGGTGCATGCCAAAGTGCACATTGGCGTGGAGGCCGTGGTGAAAGATTTTGCACAGTTGGGTGCGGGCACGGTGGTGAACCCAGGGGTGGTGATTGAAGAAGAAGCGTTTGTGGGGTCGGGCGTAACCCTGGTGGCGGGCGTTACCGTGGGCAAGGGTGCGAGGGTAGGGGCGGGCTCTGTAGTGATTGCCTCGGTGCCTGCGGGCGAAACGGTATTTGGAAATCCTGCGCAGCCGATAAAAAAGTAGTATGGCCAGAATAGCCGATACGGATCTCATCCTGAATGCCGATGGCAGTGTGTATCACCTGAACCTGCTGCCCAAGCATGTGGGCGACACGGTTTTGGCCGTGGGCGATCCCAGCCGGGTGTACATGGTGAGCGAACATTTCGATGAGGTAGAGTTCGAAATGAACAAGCGCGAGTTCATTACCCACGTGGGCAAATACAAGGGCAAACGTGTTACGGTTATCAGCACCGGTATTGGCCCCGACAATGTGGAGATTTTCTTCAATGAACTCGATGCCTTGGTGAACATCGACTTGAAAACGCGCGAACCCAAACAGCGCAGAAAGAAACTTAAAGTTATTCGCATAGGCACCTCAGGTGCTTTGCAGGAAGACATTCCCGTGGGTACCCACCTCATCAGCGACTATGGTGTGGGGTTGGATAACCTGATGAATTTCTACGATCTGCCCATGGACGATTTCGAAGCGGGCATTGCACACGATCTGCAACGTAAAACCGGGCTGCCCTTCAGGCCCTACGTAGTTCGCGGGTCAGAGCCTTTGCGCGATCTGCTCAAAGCCGACATGACGGTGGGCAACACGGTAACCTGTCCGGGCTTCTACGCTCCGCAGGGTAGAATTCTGCGGCTTCCCATCCGCTTTCCCAAGTTGTTGGAAGACCTGAATTATTATCACAAAGGAGATTTCTGGCTCACCAATTTCGAAATGGAAACGGCTACCTACTACGCCATGGGGCGCCTGCTGGGCCACGAAGCGTTGAGTGCAAACGCCATCATCGCCAATCGCATTAAAAACAAATTTGCCAAGGACCCACAGAAGGTGGTGTCGGCACTGATCAAGAAAGTGCTGGATGCCATCTAACGCGTCTTCAAAACGCTACCGGAAGTGCAGCGTTCCGAATGCAACACACACGGGCGCTACGTCATCGTCATGCTGTCCATGCGCATGATGTGGCGGCTGGCATTGAGGGGATCGTCATTGTAGAAACCGGAAAGTACCCGGTGGGCAATCTGCTCAATGATCAATTCATCGTTGTTCTTGCCTTCCTTGCCACGCCAGAAAACCCGGTTGGGGTGTTTGCGCATGTCTTCCACATACGCTTTAGCGCGGTTGTACTGCTCGTCAGTAAATGTAATGGTGAAACAGGTCTTTACTTTAGTTTCCATAGTAACTCAATTTTCACAATTGATGTGCCAAATACTTTCCACGATTTTACAAAAAAAACGTTGCGCCCGCCAAACACCTTGCCCGTAGGCGGTCGGCCTTGTTCGTTTGTGGGAAACTCAAATCCGCTTCATCTGGTTATTAAAATGTAATTTTGCAGCGATTGGAATTTATGAGGAACCACGAGGTTTTTACCCTGCCCAATGGCATCAGGGTGGTGCATAACCACATCACCACTTCCAAAATTGTTCACTGCGGCATCATGCTCGACATCGGCAGCCGCGATGAAAATACCACGAACCAGGGGATCGCCCACTTTTGGGAGCACATGGCCTTTAAAGGTACGCGAAAGCGCAAAGCCTTTCATATTTTGAACCGCCTGGAGTCTTTAGGGGGCGAACTAAACGCCTTTACCGACAAAGAGAAGATTCTTTTTTATGCGTCTTTACGCGATGAGTATTACGAACGCGCCATGGAGCTACTCACCGACATCACGTTCGACTCGGTGTTTCCGGTGCCCCAGATTGAACGCGAGCGCAATGTGATACTGGAAGAGATGAGCATGTATTTAGATGATCCGGAAGACTCGCTGCAAGACGAGTTCGATGGCGTGGTCTTCAAAGGTCACCCGCTGGGCATGAATATTCTCGGCACCGAGCGCACGGTGCGTTCGTTCCGCAGGCGCGACTTTCAGCAGTTCATAAAAGAACACCTCGACACACACCGCATTGTGTTTACCAGCGTGGGCAATGTGCCGATGGAAAAAGTGGTGAAGCTGGCGGAGAAATACCTCGGCCCCATTCCAAAAATCAAATCGAAACGGATGCGCAAGAAGTTTGCGGGCTATCGCCCGCATGAAGTAACCCTGCACAGAAACATCAAACAGGCTCGTTGTGCCATGGGGCAACTGGCCTACAACCTGAAAGATGAACGCAGGGGCGCCTTCTACATGCTCACCAACATACTGGGCGGGTCGGGTATGAATTCGCGCCTGAATATGGCCCTGCGCGAAAAGAGGGGCTACGTATATTCCATTGGTGCCCAATACGTACCGTTTACAGATGTGGGGCTTTTTGTGATTTCTTTCGGAACGGAGCCGGGGCAGTTGGAGAAAAGCATAGCGCTGGTGCAGGAAGAATTGCGCAAGCTGCGCGATGAGAAAATGGGTGTGAAACAGTTGGCCGCTGCCAAAGAGCAGTTGCTGGGCCATATTGCCATGGCCGAAGAAAACAACATGAGCTTTATGATGATGATGGCGCGCAACTTGTTGGATTTGGGCAGGGTAACCACGCTGGAAGAGATATTCGACCGCGTGAGGAACACATCGGCAGCCAGACTGCAGGAGTTGGCCGTGGATGTATTCGATGAAGATAAGTTGAGCTACCTGCGCATGACCCCAGCCCACTGATATGGAGTTGATCGATGCAAGCCTGCAGCGTTATGCCGAGCAGCACACCACTGCCCATACGGCTTTGCTGGCGAAAATAGAGCGCGACACCCATGCCCAGGTGCTGAAGCCGCGCATGCTTTCCGGCCATTTACAGGGACGCCTGCTGGCGTTGATCAGCCATATGGTGAAACCCAAAACCATTCTGGAAATCGGAACATACACAGGCTACTCCGCCCTTTGCCTGGCAGAAGGCTTGCGCGAAGGGGGCAAGCTGATCACCATTGATAAAAATGAAGAGTTGGAAACACGCGTGCGCGGCTACTTTCGCGAAGCGGGCCTTCAGGATAGAATAGTCTACACCCTGGGCGATGCACGCCAGGTGATTCCCCAGTTGCAGGAGTCGTTCGATTTGGTTTTTATCGATGCCGACAAAGAGAACTATAGCACCTACTACGATTTGGTGATCGACCGGGTGCCAACGGGCGGGTTGATACTGGCCGACAACGTGTTGTGGAGCGGGAAAATTCTGGATGAGAAGACGGATAAAGATACGCGCGCCTTACAAGCCTTTAACGACAAGGTGCATGCCGATGAGCGCGTGGAAAATGTGCTGCTGCCCGTGCGCGATGGTATTTTGATGATTCGAAAGCTTTGAAAGTCAGCTTTTTGTGTTATTTTTGAATGCAAATGAGACTTTTTGCTGCCGCACTTATTTTTTGCGGAGCCCTTGCCGCGAAGGCGCAAGCTCCCGTAGTGCCCCACAAAATGCAGTTCGCAGGCATGACGCTTACCATCCGCGATAATGCCAGACGCGAAATACAGAAAGATGTGGACGCACTCACCCAAAGCCCCAAATACTTTGGCATCAAAGTAGAAAGGGCGCGAACGTATTTTCCCATCATCGAAAAAATCTTTGCAGAAGAGCGCGTACCCGATGATTTTAAATTCCTCTGCCTGCAAGAAAGTGCTTTGATTGCCGATGCAGTGTCTGTTTCGGATGCTGTAGGCTTCTGGCAGTTCAAAGACTTTACCGCCCGCGAGGTGGGCTTGCGGGTGGACAACGAGGTGGACGAGCGCATGAATATCGTATCGTCTACAAGGGGCGCTGCGCGCTACATCAAGCAAAATAATTTTATGTTCAACAACTGGATATATGCCTTGCAAGCCTACCAGATGGGTGCGGGCGGTGTAAAACGCCTGGTGGGCGATGACCACGATGGCTCCCGCCACATGACGATTACGGCTGAAACATATTGGTACGTCAAGAAATTCCTGGCTCACAAAATAGCTTTCGAAGGTGCCGTAAGCGGGGAGCCCCAGTTGCAAGTCTCTGCGTTGGCGGTGAACGATGGCGGCAGCCTTCAAAAGATTGCCAACGACCTGGCCATAGACATAGATCAGTTGAAAGAGTACAACAAATGGGTGCGCAAAGAAACCATACCGGCCGATAAGACCTATGTGGTGATCCTTCCCAAAGGTCAGGCCGCAGATGATTTCAACACCTTGTTGGTAGCCCAGAACAAAGCGCCAAAGCCCGCAGAAAACCCACCCGCCACGATGCAAGCCGATGTGGCTGACTTAAAAATCGTGCACATCAACGGTGTGCCTGCCATACAGGCTGCGCAGGGCGAAACTTTGGCTAAGCTTTCGCAAAGGGCAGGAGTGGAAATAACCCAGTTGATGAAGTTCAACGAGGTGCCAATAGACCATCGGGTGGTGGCAGGGACGTACTATTTCCTGGATAAAAAGAAAGCGCGTGCCGAAACGGAATTTCACAAAATCCGCGCAGGCGAGAATTTATGGCAAGTAAGCCAGCAATACGGGGTGCAGGTAAAACGACTGAAAAAATTCAATCGCCTGCAATCCGACCAGGTAGGTCCGGGAACAATGCTGTGGCTTTCTACCGGAAAGCCCAAAGAAGGAGCTTTGTTTGAAGAAACCGAAGCGGTGTTGGAGGTGGAAGCAGATGAAGTGATGGAATGGGCCGAACCGGCCGGTGCCAACCAAAGCAAGCCACAAGCCAGTGCCGGATTTCACGTGGTAATGCCGGGCGAAACTTTGTATGCCATTGCGAAACAATACAACCTTTCTGTAAACGACCTGATGCTACTGAATGGGGCCAAGTTGGCCGATGGCCTGAAGGCCGGGCAACAGATTAAAGTAGCTGTGAGTGAGGAAGTTGAAGGGCTGGTAGCAGCAAGCGCCACCGATGCCCTCGTTCACGAAGTAAAATCTTCGGAGACACTGTACAGCGTTGCCCGCCAATATGGAGTGTCCATCAACGAATTGATGGAATGCAATGCTAAAAAAGATCTCTCCGTAGCCGTTGGCGAGCGGCTACGCATCCCTAAAAGGTAACCAGTCTTTTTCGTCATTTTTACTCAATTCCTTACTTGACGCGCCAGATAATGGATAAGGAAGTTCAAAATCTTGTGAAAAAGGATAATTTTGCGCGTGTCGAGTTTGAACGTGGGTAAAAATTTAGATTGTAGCGAATGCTGATGGAGGCAACAAAGACCATTGACCTGGTAATGCTGGTAGACGATAATGACACTGATAATTTTATCAGTAAGCGCATTATAGAGATTACCAAATTTGCAAGCCGTGTGGAGGTGAAGAGTTCGGGAAAAAGCGCGCTGGACTACCTGAAAGAAAATCAGAGTGTTCCCGAAAATTTGCCGAATATTATCTTCCTCGATATTAACATGCCCATTGTAGATGGCTTCGTGTTTTTATACGAGTTCGAGAAATTCAACGAAGTGGTGCGCAACAAATGCAAGGTTATCATCTTGTCGAGTTCGGATAACAAACGCGACATTGACAAGATTGTAAACAACAACCACGTCATCAAGTTTATCACCAAGCCGCTTACCGAGGTGGCGCTGGACGAAATCAAACTTAACAATATTTGATAGTTGCGCTTCTGGTTTATTAACTTACTGTTGAATAAACCAACGTACCATGAACATCAAACCCCAAGGGAGAATATTTCTTATTCTCTTCGCCATGCTTGCTGCGGCCGCGCAGGCGCAGGTAGTTAAAATTGATTCCACCACCCATTGGCGCAAAGCCTTTAAGGCAGGGCTGAACCTGAACCAGGCCAGCTTTTCTTCTAACTGGAAAGCCGGTGGCGTTACTTCGTTCGGGTTCAATGCATTTCTAAACTACAAGGCAGACTATAAAAAAGACAAAAACTCCTGGAACAACGAGATAGACATGCTCTATGGCATGGTAAACAACGATGGGCAAGGTTACCGCAAAACCCTCGATCGGCTTTACTTCGATTCAAAGTACGGCAGAACATTGAATGAGAAGTGGGACTTTGCCGCGTCCTTCAACCTACTGTCGCAGTTTTCGAAAGGATACAAGTACACCAAGGATGCTACCGGGGTGGAAAGTGCAGAACTCATTTCCGACATTTTTGCTCCGGCATTCATCACCACAGGTCTGGGTTTTGAATATCACCCGGTAGATTATTTTAAAGTGCGCATGTCGCCTTTTGCACCACGTGTTACCATTGTGAGCGATGTAGACCGCTTTGTAACGGTGGACAATCCCACACCCTACGGTGTGCAGCCCGGTGAGACTGCGCGTTTCGAATGGCTCTCGGCACAGGTATTGGCAGAATTCAACAAAGACATAGCCACCAACCTGAACCTGAAGTGGCGTTATGTGTTATTCGCGAACTATGAAACGCTCTCGCTCGAAAACTCAGATCATCGGTTAGATCTTAATATCACGGCCAAAGTAAACCAGTTTATCAATGTAAGCCTCGGTGGTATTATGATCTACGATATCGATCAGGATGCCGATGTGCAACTGAGCCAGGCGTTCAGCCTGGGTATACTCTACACCTTTCAGAATTTTAAGCCGTAACCATTGTAATGAAAACGGTGGCATACGGCAACCGGACGAATGTACGGTTCCCGCTATGTTTGTAACATGATTCAGATCAAACCGATTGATGCCAATGAACTGGACACGCTCCGGCAACTGGCGGTAGATATCTACCGCACCACCTTCGAGCGCCACAACTCAAAGGAAAATATGGAGCGATACCTGGCGCAAGCGTTTAATTTGGAACAGTTGGCGCGCGAATGGGCAGAGCCGCGCTCCGTCTATTTAGGTGCCTACGATCAACAGCGGCTGATGGCCTACCTGCGCTTGCGCGAAAACTGCGAAGTGAATGGCTATCTTGGTGAAAACCATGTGGAACTGCAACGGCTGTATGTGCAGACCACTTACCAGGGCAGCGGTGTTGCCAACCAAATGATGGAAGCAGCCTTGGATTATGCCCGCCAGAAAAAGTACGATTGGCTTTGGTTGGGTGTGTGGGAGAAGAATGAAAAAGCCCAAAGGTTCTACCAACGGTGGGGCTTTGAAAAATTCAGCGAACATGTTTTCTGGATGGGCAACGATGCACAGACAGATTGGTTGATGAAAAAAAGAATACAATAACGATTTTATGTCGAAGGAAAAATTCATTGAAAGCATCACACGATCTTATACCGACAAGGGTGCTTCCATTTTTTTAGGTGCCGGAGTGTACCAGGGCGAGGTGGTGCCCGAAGCCCGGGTGAACCTTCCCCTGCGCATGATGACCCGCCACGGGCTGGTTACGGGGGCTACGGGCTCGGGCAAAACCAGAACGTTGCAACTGATAGCCGAACAACTTTCAGCAGCGGGTGTGCCGGTTTTTATGCCCGATATGAAAGGCGACCTGAGTGGCATGGCGGTGGAAGGCGCGGTGAACGACAAACTGACCGAACGCACCCATCTGCTGGGCATTCCTTTCACGCCCACCGGTTTCCCCATCGAGCTGTATTCGCTCAGCGGTAAAAAGGGTGCGCAGATGCGTGCCACCGTAACCGAGTTTGGTCCGGTGCTGCTCAGCAAAGTGCTGGAGTTAAACGAAGTGCAAAGCGGGGTGCTGTCGATTCTTTTTAAATATGCCGATGACAAAGACCTGCCCATCGTAGACCTGAACGACCTGAAGAAAGTTTTGAACTACCTCACCGAGGGGGCAGGTGCCGCAGAAATCAAAAGCGACTATGGAAAAATTTCTGGCGCCACCGCCAGCACGATACTGCGCAAGCTGGTGGCGTTGGAGCAGCAAGGAGTAGCGCAACTTTTCGGTGAAACGAGTTTTGATATCAACGACTTGTTTGAAAAAGTAGATGGGCGCGGAGTGATCAGTTTGCTCAACGTGTCGGATGTGCAACACCAGCCTGCCATCTTCTCCACATTCATGCTCGCGTTGTTGGCCGAAATTTACCAGGCCCTGCCCGAAGCGGGCGACCTGGGCAAGCCCAAGCTGGTGTTTTTTCTGGATGAGGCGCACCTGTTGTTTAAAGATGCACCCAAGGCATTCATGGATCAGATCGAGCAGGTAATCCGCCTCATTCGGTCGAAGGGCGTGGGCATTTTCTTCTGCACACAGGTAACGCAAGACGTGCCGGCTTCGGTGCTTAGCCAACTCGGCAACCGGGTGCACCACGTCATCCGGGCCTTTACGCCCAACGATGTGAAAGCGCTTAAGGAAACCATCAAAACGTTTCCACGCTCCGACTTTTACGACATGGAGCAGCAGTTTACCCAACTCGGCATTGGCCAGGCTTTCATTACTGTGTTGAATGAAAAGGGAATTCCCACCGAAACAGTGGTGACCCACCTGGTGCCGCCCACTTCGTTGATGGGGCCGTTGCCAGACCAGGCGTACCAGGCCCACCTCGACCAGTCGGAGTTGAACAAGAAATACAGTGCCGCAGTGGATCCACGCAGTGCTTTCGAAATTCTCAGCGAGAAGATGGAGGCTGCCCACGCCCGCCAGGAGGCAGACACGAGCCATTCTGAAAAGCCGCCCACAGCGCGCAAGGCCCGGGCCGAGAAGAGCACGTTCGAAGAGGTGTTGACTTCGCCCGTAGCCAAGCAGGTGGGGAGGGAGTTGGTGAGGGGTGTGTTTGGGATGCTGTTCGGTTCTGCGCCCAGAAGGTCGTCTCGCAGGCTTTTCTAGGAAATTCAAAAACAGTAGGCAATCCTTTTGTCAATGTAGGTGCGAGTAATATATTTGCCTTTAATTTAGATTAAGTCTAAATAAAAGATGCAAAACCCACCCCTGCCATGAAACACCTGCTGCTGATTTGTAACGTACTGATAGTTAATTTTTTGGCGGCCCAAAACCGGGATACGCTACAAACCAGAATCCTTTCGGAAATAACGGTGGTGGGCCAGAAAAGCCCTTCCGACATCCACCAGCTTCCTGAAATTGTGGGCACCAACATCTATGCGGGTAAGAAAAGTGCGCTGGTGGTGTTGAACAACGTGCAGGGAAATGTGGTAACCAATACCATGCGGCAGGTGATGGCCAAAGTGCCCGGCATATTCATCTGGGAGAACGAAAGCAGTGGTATTCAAATTAATATGGCAGCTCGTGGCCTTAGTCCCAACCGTTCGTGGGAGTTTAACGTGCGCCAAAACGGATACGATATTTCGGCCGATCCTTACGGCTATCCGGAAGCGTACTACAACCCGCAGTTGCAGTCGGTGCAGCGCATTGAATTGGTGCGTGGTCATGGGGCGTTACAGTATGGGCCCCAAATAGGTGGTATGGTAAACTATATATTGAAGAATGGAAGTGAGTTCACCAGGCCCTTGCAGGTTGAAACGTTTCAAACCATTGGCAGCAACGGGCTCGTGAATACCTACAATGCCGTGGGCGGCAAGACTGATAAGGTGAACTATTATGCCTTCTTCGATCACCGCAGTGCAGACGGATGGCGCGAGAACAATAAATACAAGAGTAACACTGGCTCGGGCACATTTACTTATAAGGTGAACCAGCGCCTTTCATTCACAACAGAGTTCACCCGCTGGCATTCCCTCAGCCAGCAGCCGGGTGGCCTAACTGACGAGCAATTCAATCAAAACCCAAGGCAAAGTGTACGCAGCCGCAACTGGTTCGATTTAACGTGGCAAACCATCGCCCTCTCTGCAGATTTCAAGATGAGTGCAGAGCAACGCATCAACGTTAAACTCTTTAATATTAGCGGAGACCGAAACAGCATTGGTTACTTTCCCAGCGGAGGCATTGCTGTACCCGATGCCGTCAACCCCTCTACGGGTACCCTCAACAACCGCACTGTTGATATAGACAATTACCGCAACTACGGCATGGAAGCGCGCTACCTGCATGGCTACCAGTGGGGCGGCTTAAGTCATAACCTGAGCGGAGGAGTTCGCCTCTACACAGGCCAAACGTTGCGCTACCGGGGTGGCATTGGCTCCACCGCGAGTAACTACGACATCGAATTGGTAAATGGAAGTTGGGTTGGTGATATTGATTACCAAAGCGGTAATGCGGCTGTATTTGTTGAAAACCTGTTCAGCATTACGGAAAAATTGCTGCTGATACCGGGTGTGCGATATGAATACCTGCAGGCAGAAGCCTCGGGCTACAGTGGGCTTTCGAATGGATCGCCCGTTTATCTTCAAAATCAGCAGAGAAGCCGTGGATTTGTGATTGGCGGCCTGGGTGTAGAATATGCACTCACCCCTTCAACGAAATTGTATGCCAACGCCACACAATCTTACCGGCCCGTTCAATTTGCCGATCTCACCACACCGCCCACAACAGATGTAATCGATCCTGACCTGACCGATGCCAAAGGATTGAATGTGGATGCCGGCTTTCGCGGCAACATCAACGATTATTTACTATTCGATATCAGCGCCTACCATTTGGACTACAATAACCGGGTGGGTACCATTAAACAACAACGCAGCGATGGCACCTTTTATAACCTGCGTACCAATGTGGGTAGAAGCACTGCACAGGGCGTGGAAGCTTTTGGTGAACTAAACATTACGAAAGCGCTGGGCGGAAACGCCAAGGCGGGCGACCTGACCACATTTGTTTCGTACGCTTACAACGATGCGCGCTATACCAACTTCAAGGTGGTAACGGTGGTGAACAATGCCTTGAGTGAGTCCAACTTCAAAAACAAAAAGGTAGAATATGCGCCTGAAAACATTTTCAGGGCGGGCCTCACGTATTGTTACAAAGGGGCGGGGCTCACCATTCAATACAACTACACCGGTCAGGTATTTACCGATGCCAATAACACCGTGGAGGCGAGTGCCAATGGCCAGAATGGCCTCGTTCCTTCATATGCCCTGCTCGATGTTACGGCCGGCTACAAACATAAATCGGGGCTGTCAATAAAGACGGGCATCAATAACCTTACAAACGCGTACTACTTTACTCGCAGAGCCGCAGGCTACCCAGGCCCGGGGGTATTGCCGGCCGATGGAAGGACCTACTTTGTTACCTTAGGGTACATAATGAAGTAAGCGCAAAAAACGTTTTGGGCTGTTGTTCAGGAATTTGGCGCTTTCCTGACAAAATTCGTTAGTGATTCTGATTTTTATCACCTTCTGTTTGGTTTCTGCGGATTGAGTTATTTTTGGCCGATTTCATCGAATTTGGCAGATTTGAATGGTATTAATTATCCATGTCGGGGTATTTTTTGATTAACCCAGACGCCAAATTTGCGTTCAGTATTGCCTGAACGTGACCGCTATACCTTCCTTTTATAAAAATACCGAGCATTTCGTAGTTCTGGGTACCAACTTTACCAAGGCTGATACGCTTACACGTAGCCGCTTTGCGATTACCCAAGCCATGGAGGAGGAGGTGTACAAACAGGCCGAATCGAGCGGTTTTTCAGATTTTTTCCTGCTTTCCACCTGCAATCGCACTGAATTTTATACCTGTGCCCCGCTTTCGGCACTGAAAAAGCTGGTGGCCGCGCGGTTATCCGTTACCGACCAGGAGTTCGACACCTACTTTTACGTTCACAGCGGTCAGGATGCGGTGCGACATTTCTTTCGTGTGGTGTCGGGTTTGGATTCGCAGATCATTGGCGACTATGAGATTGTTTGCCAGGTAAAATCTGCGCTGGATAAGGCCCGCCAGTACAACCTGGTTGGCACCATTACCGACCGCATCTCGAACTTTGCCTACCAGGCCCAGAAGAAAGTGAAGGCACACACCAACCTGAGCAGTGGCAAATATTCGGTGAGCTATGCAGCGGCTGAAATGATTTTTCACGAAAGTCAGACCCATACTTTCAATAACATTTTACTGGTAGGGGCGGGCGATTTCGGGGCCACGGTGGCCCGCAACTTACGCCACTATTTCCCTGTCATCAACCTGGCCATTACCAACCGCACACGCGAAAAGGCCGAAAAGGTGGCTGCCCAGGTAAAGGCAGAAGTAATTGACTTCGAAGGTTTTAAAGATCAACTGCACCGCTTTGATGTGGTAATTACCACCGTGGGCGTGGAGCATTACCTGATACAGCCAGCCCACATAGGTGTTCATCAACTGCTGCTCGACCTCAGCGTTCCCCAGGCGGTAGATCCCGCTGTTAAGGAAATGGGTGTTCGTTTGTTTTCGGTAGATGAAGTGTCGTCCTTCCACAATGAGTTGCTACAGCAGCGCAAGATGGAAGTGCCGCGGGCACAGAAAATCATAGACCACTTCATAGGCCAACTCATGGAGTGGCAGCAGCTATATAACCATCGCGACATTGTGATGAGTTACAAGGAGAAGATCAAGCTGATGTACGAACGCCCGGCTGCACCCTCAGAGGTGGCGTCCATCGATCACAAGCGGAAAGTGGAGAAGACATTTTCTTTGCTGATGCAGGAAATAAGATCGCAAGGCTTTGCCGGCTGCCGCATGATCGAGGCCATGAACAGCCTGGTTCCCGCAGAGAAATGAACAGCCCCCAAACGATTCGTATAGGCACCCGCGAAAGTGCGCTGGCGCTCTATCAAGCCCATGAGGTGCAGCGAAAATTGCAAGTACTCGGAATTGCAACGGAGGTGATAACCATTACATCCGATGGCGACATAGACCTGGTAACTCCGCTCTACGAAATGGGCATACAGGGTATTTTTACCAAGTCGCTGGACATCGCCCTGCTTCAGAACCGCATCGACATTGCAGTGCATTCCACCAAAGATGTGCCTACCAAACAGGCCAGAGGGCTTACGTTGTGTGCCATGTTGCAACGAGCCACACCCCACGATTGCCTGGTATTGCCTGCAGGCAAAACTTCTGCCCCTTTAGAAGTGGCCGGAACGATTGGCACCAGCAGCCTGCGAAGAAAATTGCAGTGGCTGCATCGTTACCCGCACCACCGCACCGAAAACCTGCGTGGCAATGTGCAAACGCGGCTAAAAAAATTAGATGACTCGCAGTGGCATGGAGCCATCTTTGCGCAAGCTGCCGTTAACAGATTAGACATTACTTCGCACACGGCACTTACGCTCGATTGGATGTTGCCCTCGCCCGCGCAGGGCGCCATTGGCATCATGTGCCGTCAGGATGATGCCCGGGCGTTGGAAATTTGCAAGTCTGTCAATCACACCCCAACTAGTTTGTGTATTACCGCAGAGCGCGACTTCCTGGCTGCTTTGCATGGTGGTTGTGCAGTGCCCATTGCTGCACACGCCCAAATAGAAAAAGAAAAACTGTTTTTCAGAGGCAATATCATGAGTCTGGATGCGGCCCGCAAGTTGGAGATAGAAATGGAATTTGATCTGGCCGAGGCAGGCAAAGCCGGTGAGCTGGCTGCGCAGGAAATCCGCAAGCAGGGAGCAGACGAGATCATTCAAACCTTTCGGTCATGACCGGCTCGCGAACCATTGTCTCAACCCGAAAGCTGGCATCCCCGACTGTCGAGATACTTCAGTCGAACGGATGCACTTTGGTGCAGCATGATTTTATCAGTAAGGTCATTCATTTGCCCGATCACCTCACCGCGGCATCTCTTCAGAAAAATGTGGTGATTACCAGTATTACCGGAGCCAAGGCATTTGCCGGCCTTCTGGACAAACTCCAATTAGACAAATCGGCCTTCTCTGTGTTTTGTATTTCGCGGGGCACAAAAGAATATGCCACTGCGGTGGGCTTCACCATTGTTGGGAGCGCGCCTCATGCCTCGGCTCTGGCGGATGTTGTGCTCGAAAACAAAGAGGTGCAATCCGTAACACATATTTGCAGCAATTTAAAGAGAGGTGAATTGTCGGAGAAGCTCAGTAACAGCGGTGTAGGGGTGCACGATCTGGTGGCTTACCGAACAGATTGGACACCCGTAAAGATTACACCAGCTTATGATGGCCTTATCTTTTTCAGTCCCAGTGCGGTAGATAGTTTTCTCAGCCAGAATGCGTTGCACCAGGTTCCATGCTTTTGCATTGGCGCTACCACTTCCGACCACGCCCAAAAAAAAGGATACAAAGAAACCATTGCTGCTGCTGCACCCTCGGAAGAGTTTTTGTTGAAGAAGTTGATAGCCTACTATTCAAAAGATACAACCCATGCTTAAGAATGATTTACTGTTAAGGGCACTTCGCGGGGAGGACGTTTCGCGTCCACCGGTTTGGATGATGCGCCAGGCCGGCCGCTACTTGCCAGAGTACATTGCGTTAAGAAATAAGTATGATTTTTTTACACGCGTGCAAACACCCGAACTCGCCTGCGAGATCACGCTGCAGCCGGTAGACATAGTGGGTGTGGACGCGGCCATTATCTTCTCCGACATATTGGTAATACCGCAGGCCATGGGGCTCGAAGTATTGATGGAAGAAGGAAAAGGCCCCCTGCTGCCGAATACAATCAAAACATCAGTTGATGTTGATAAGCTCGCAGTGGAGGTGGGCGACCAACTTCGCTACGTATACGATGCACTTTCGTTAACCAAGAAAGAGCTGAACAACCGCATACCCTTGATAGGATTTGCAGGCGCCCCTTTCACACTGTTGTGTTACATGGTGGAGGGCAAAGGCAGCAAAGGTTTCGAGAAGGCGAAAGCATTTTGTTTTACGCAGCCCGCGCTGGCTGGTAAGCTGCTGCAGAAAATTACCGATGCCACCATTCAATACTTGAAGGGCCAGGCCAAAGCCGGTGCCGATGTGTTGCAGGTTTTTGATAGCTGGAGTGGATTGCTGAGTCCGGACGACTTCGACAAGTTTGCTGCGCCTTACCTTTTGCAGATTGCAGAGGCGTTGGCCCCGCAGGTGCCTGTTATTTTGTTCCCTAAGGGCAGCAACTATGCGCTCCACACGCTGTCGCAATATCCATTCGTTTCGGGCATTGGGTTAGACTGGACCATTCGCCCGGCTGATGCCAGAAAAGAAACGCAGCACCGCGTGGCGCTGCAGGGCAATTTCGACCCGGCCAAGTTGTTACTACCACCCAACGAAATCAAAAAAGAGGTTCATCAAATGATCGATGCATTTGGCACGAAGGGTTACATCGCCAACTTGGGGCATGGCATTACCCCCAATGTGCCGGTAGAACATGCCAAAGCATTTGTGAATGCCGTGAAGGAGTACCAACATGTCGCTGCCAACTAAAGATCTGTTTACTGCGCACATTCGCAAACTGCAAAATGAAATTTGCCAGGCGCTGGAAGCGGTGGATGGCAAGGCGCAGTTTGTGGCCGATGTGTGGGAGCGCCCCGGTGGGGGAGGCGGTGAGAGCCGCATCATCAACAATGGAAATATTTTTGAAAAGGGTGGCGTCAACGTTTCGGTGGTGCATGGGGTACTTCCGCCATTGGCAGCACAGCAGTTGAAAGTAGCGGGCGAGCATTTTTTTGCGTGTGGCTTGTCCCTGGTAATTCATCCTTTCAACCCGTTTGTGCCCACCGTGCACGCCAACTGGCGTTACTTCGAAGTGTATAACGAGCGTGGCCAAACTCTGGACGCGTGGTTTGGCGGTGGCACGGATTTAACGCCTTATTATTTGTTTAGCGAAGATGCCGTTCATTTTCATTCCGTTCAGAAAAAGTCGTGCGATGCTTTCGATCCTGCCTTCTATCCCATCTTCAAAGCCCAGTGCGACAACTATTTCAACAATCACCACCGAGGCGGTGAGCGCAGGGGTATCGGTGGAATTTTTTTCGATCACTGCAAAGAAACACCAACCCATTCACTGGATTTTTGGAGGAGGTTTACCGAGAGCAATGGAAATCATTTTTTAGAGAGCTACTTACCTATTGTAGAGAAGAGAAAAAGTACGAACTTCAATAGCGATCACAAGTTCTGGCAAGAGATCAGAAGAGGGCGCTATGTAGAGTTCAACCTGTTGCACGATCGCGGAACGTTGTTCGGCATAAAGACCAATGGAAGAACAGAAAGTATTTTGATGAGCTTGCCGCCAACGGTTCGCTTTGAATATAATTACCAGCCTGCGCCCGGAAGTGAAGAGGCAAAGCTGGTGCAGGTGTTGCTGAAGCCTGAAAATTGGGTTTAGAATAAGCGTTAAAAATTATGAACAGACGAAACCGGATTCTGAGAAAATCGGCAGCGGTGCGCAGCCTGGTGCAGGAAACTCAATTGCAGGCTGCCGATTTCATTGTGCCCGTTTTTATTACCGAGGGTGAAAACGTGAAGGATGAGATTTCGACCATGCCTGGCTACTTCAGGTACTCACTCGATCTTGCGGTAGAGGAATTGAAGGCGTGCTATGCCATGGGTTTGCGGTGTGCTTTGCTCTTTGTAAAGGTGCCAGACCATCTGAAAGATAACACCGGTAAAGAAGCATTGAACGACAATGGGTTGATGCAACGCAGCGTGCGCGCCATCAAGGCAGCACTTCCGGAAATGGTGGTGATGACGGATGTGGCGCTGGATCCCTATTCATCTTATGGACATGATGGCATCGTAGAACATCAGCAAATTGTGAACGACAAAACGGTAGACGTGCTGGCGAAGATGAGTGTAAGCCATGCAAAAGCCGGTGCCGATTTTGTGGCCCCCAGCGACATGATGGACGGACGCATTGGTGCGATCAGGCAAGCGTTGGAACAAGCAGGCTATCACAACACGGGCATCATGAGTTATGCCGCTAAGTATGCATCTTGTTTCTACGGACCCTTCCGCGATGCATTAGACAGCGCGCCTGGCTTTGGCGACAAGAAAACATACCAGATGAATCCAGCCAACCGATTAGAAGCCATCAAGGAAGTGCGAATGGATGTGGAAGAAGGGGCCGACATCATTATGGTGAAGCCGGCACACGCATACCTGGATATTATTCGCGAAGTAAAGAACGAAGTAACGCTTCCTGTAAGTGCTTACCATGTAAGTGGCGAGTATGCCATGATCAAGGCGGCTGCAAAAGCCGGTTATCTGAACGAAGAGCAGGCTATTATGGAGGTGTTAATGGGCATTAAGCGCGCAGGCGCGGATTTGATTGCCACTTATTTTGCGAAAGATGCCGTGCGGATTTTGAGGGGAGGGAAGTGAAACCGAAGGCGTGAAAAGTGAAAAGTGAAAAGTGAAAAGTAAAAAGTAAAATGTGAAACGTGAAACGTGAAAAGGAGCCGAAATCATTAAAGTCTAATCAATATGTTTTTGGATCTTAACCATAAAAAGTTAGATGTTTATCAGGCTGCTCGAGATTTGGTTCGAGAGGTTTACGCTGTTTTCCTAAAACTTCCGGACGCAGAGAAATTTAATATGAAACAGCAAATTCGCAGAGCCGCACTTTCTGTTAAGCTAAACATATCCGAAGGCTCGTCACGAAAATCCCTCAGGGAAAGAAAAAGATATTTCGAAATGGCAAGGGGTTCTGCTGTTGAAATTGACGCAGCTTTGGAAACTGCAGTTGAATTTGGGTACTTTAATGAAAAAGAACTTGAACTTGTCGGAAAGTTATTGAACAAGTGTTTGCCATGTTGTCCAAAATGATCAAGCAATGAATGCAGAACCACGTTTCGCGTCTGATGTTTCGCCCTTGACGCCTTCCGTCTCCCGATTTACCAATAGCAACGAGCTGTTCTCGCGCGCCCAGCACCACATTCCCGGAGGTGTTAATTCCCCGGTGCGTGCATTCAAAAGTGTGGGCGGAACACCCATCTTCATCAGAAAAGCCAAAGGCGCCTACCTTTTTGATGAGGATGGGAACAGATACATTGATTACATTAACTCGTGGGGCCCGATGATATTGGGACACGCTTATGCGCCCGTTGTAGAGGCAATTCGCGAACGGGCCGCTGACTCAACCTCTTTTGGTGCGCCCACGGAGTTGGAAATCGGAATGGCCGAGCTGATCAAATCGATGGTGCCGAACGTGGATTTGATTCGGATGGTGAGCAGCGGAACAGAGGCTTGCATGAGTGCCATTCGCCTGGCGCGTGGCTATACGGGCCGGAATAAGTTCATCAAGTTTGAAGGATGTTACCACGGACATGCCGATTCTTTTTTGGTAAAGGCAGGCAGTGGCGTGGCCACCCTCGACATCCAATCCGTTCCTGGCGTGTCGGCAGCGGTGGCGCAGGATACGCTCACCGCGCCTTACAATGATGTGGAGGCCGTTGAGAAACTGATTGCAGCGCATCCCCAGCAAATTGCGGCAATCATTATTGAGCCGGTAGCGGGAAACATGGGTTGCATTCTGCCGGAACCCGGTTATCTCCAGGCGTTGCGGTCGTTGTGCGACCAGCATGGCATCGTGTTGATCTTCGATGAGGTGATGACGGGTTTTCGTCTGGCGCCCGGTGGAGCACAGGGCTTGTTTAACATCAAGGCCGACCTGGTAACCTTCGGAAAAATTATTGGTGGCGGTTTGCCGGTGGGCGCTTTTGGGGGCAGGAAGGAAATCATGCAACACATTGCGCCCCTGGGTAGCGTGTATCAAGCCGGAACGTTGAGTGGCAATCCGATTGCGATGATTGCGGGCTACACGCTGCTAAAGGAATTGAAGAACAATCCTTCCATTTACAAGAAGTTGGAAGAAACGACACAAAAGCTCTCCAGCGGCATTTCGAAGGCTTTGGCCGGCAAGGGCATCGATCACACCGTGAACCAATTGGGCAGCATGATGAGTGTTCATTTTGGAAAGCACAAGGTGATTGATTTTGATACGGCCAAACAATGCGACATTGTCCGGTTCAATCGCTTCTTCCATCATTTACTTCAGGAAGGCATTTATCTGCCCCCATCGGCTTATGAAAGTTGGTTCGTCAGCAGTGCCATTACGGAAGTAGAAATAGAAACAACCATCGAGGCAGTCAGCAAATTTCAGTAAGATGGAGCAAGACGCACTCCGGCTATTGAACAAATACGACACACCGATTCCGCGGTACACCAGTTACCCTACCGTGCCGTACTGGGAGCCGGAGTCGATCTCGCCAGAGAAATGGAACGAGTCGGTGGTGAATGCCTTTGTGTCGGAGGCGGGTGCGTTAAGTATCTACGTTCATCTTCCGTACTGCGAAAACCTCTGTACGTTTTGTGCCTGCAATAAACGCATCACAAAAAATCACAGCGTAGAAGATCGCTACATCGATGCGGTATTGAGGGAATGGAGCATGTATCGGGGTTTGTTCCCATCAGCTCCGGTAATTCAAGAAATTCATTTGGGGGGAGGTACGCCCACTTTTTTTAGTCCGGCTAATCTACAACGACTGATTGAAGGACTTACAAATGGTGCAAACATTCCGGCCGATCATGAATTCAGTGTGGAGGTTCACCCCAACTATACCCGCGAAGAACACTTGGCGGCTTTGCGTGCGGTAGGCTTTAACCGGATCAGTCTGGGCGTGCAAGACTTCGATCCGGAAGTACAGTTCATCATCAACCGGATGCAGTCGTATGAAAAAACGAAAGAGGTGGTGGACTGGGCACGTAAACATCTATTCAATAGTGTGAACATTGATTTGGTTTACGGTCTACCCAGGCAAACAGTGAGGAGCGTGGAGTTGACCGTAGAGAAGTTGAAGAGCCTCGCGCCCGATCGTATTGCATTCTATTCGTATGCGCATGTGCCGTGGAAAAGCAAAGGGCAGAGACGCTACACGGAGGCCGACCTTCCCCAGGCATCGGATAAGTGGTTGATGTATCACACCGGAAGAAGGTTGCTGCTGGAGCAAGGTTTTGCGGCCATTGGGATGGATCACTTTGCACGCACCAACGATAAACTATTTTTGGCGGCCAAGAACGGAACCATGCACCGCAACTTCATGGGTTATACCACTACCAACAACCAGCTCATTGTTGGGCTGGGCGCTTCGAGTATCAGCGATTCGTGGGGTGCCTTTGTGCAGAACGAAAAAGAAGTGGAAGCGTACGAGGAGAAGATTGAAAGAGGTGAGTGGCCATGCATAACAGGGCATTGGCTGAGTGAAGAAGACAAATTGTTACGGAAGCATATCCTGAACCTGATGTGCCAGGGAGTTACTTCGCTGCACGATCAGCTTGATGAGGCTTTTGTGAAACAATCGAAAGAAAAATTAAAACAATTGGAAGAGGATCAGTTGTTAGAGTTGGATAACGACACCATAAGGGTAACCGCGAGAGGCCAGATGTTCATTCGTAATATCTGCGCAGCCCTCGATGCCCGCATGTGGCGAAAGAGCAACAACGAAAAACTATTCAGCAAGGCAATTTAGCAATTATGGCAACACAGGCAGTTCTTTTGGCAAACCTGGGCTCACCCGACTCCTATGAAGTGAAAGATGTGCGCACGTATTTGTCGGAGTTTTTGATGGACGAGCGGGTGATAGACATTCCGTACTTCGCGCGCCTCTTGTTGGTGCGCGGCATCATTGTGCCCTTTCGCGCGCCTAAAAGTGCGGCCAAGTACAAAACCATTTGGACGGACAACGGCTCACCGCTCATCCACATCTCTCGCCAGGTGCAGCAAAAATTGAAACAAGCCATTCAGCTGCCGGTGGAGTTATGCATGCGTTATGCCAACCCCACCCCGGCTTTTGCGTTGGATAAGCTTGCAAAAGAAAATCCTGACTTGAAAGAAGTGGTGTTGGTGCCGCTATACCCGCACTATGCCATGAGCAGTTACGAAACGGCCGTAGAACATGTAAAGCAGACATATCAAAAGGGCAATTACCACTTCACACTGAAGGTGGTTCCCCCGTTCTACGATCATCCGCAATACATCGATGCATTGGTCAACAGCATTCAACCTCATTTGAATAAAGAGTTCGATCACTTGTTGTTTAGCTACCACGGCATTCCCAAGCGCCATGTGTTGAAAACAGACTGCACGAAAGAACACTGCTTCTCGAGCGAGAACTGTTGCTCCATCGCATCGAAGGCGCACGAAGTGTGTTATCGCCACCAGGTGATTGAAACAACCAATCTTGTGGCCGCTAAATTGGGGTTGGCCAAAGAAAAGTTTAGCTTCTCGTTTCAATCGCGGTTGGGTACCGATGCCTGGTTGCAACCTTATTCGGCTGAACAGTTTAAGAATTTCCCCAAGAAGGGTATAAAAAAGCTGATCGTGGTGTGTCCGGCTTTTGTGAGCGATTGCCTGGAGACGTTGGAGGAAATTCAGGAGGAAGGACGCGAGGACTTTTTACATGCCGGGGGTGAAGCATACTCGGTCATTCCATGTTTGAATGATCGCGATGATTGGATTGGGACAATAAAGCAGTTGGTGGAGACGCAGTGGGGAGAAAAGTAAAAAATGACACGTGAAATTGGAAGATTCACAGTTCATTCTTTAAATCCATAAATCAGATTGGTTCCTTAGAAGTTGTTTTTTGGTTTCATGTATCTCTACGTCAAAGCCCTGCACATCATTTTTGTGGTAACCTGGTTTGCCGGGCTGTTCTACATCGTTCGTTTGTTTATTTACAACCGCGAAGCGCAAGACAAGCCATCGGTGGAGCGCGGCATCCTGCAGCAACAGTTTGGTATTATGATCAAGAGACTTTGGCTGGGCATTACCTGGCCTTCGTGCATTCTTACGCTGGTCTTTGGCTTATGGCTGCTTTCTTACTACGATGCCATACCGGGTTGGCTTTGGATTAAACTTGGATTTTTGGTGGGGTTGTTTGCCTATCATTTTTCCCTTCAGGTTATCTATGGGCAGCAGAGCAAGGGAGTTTTTAAGCACACCAGCCAGCAGTTGCGTGTTTGGAACGAAGTGGCCACGCTCTTTCTATTTGCCATTGTTTTTTTGGTGGTGGTGCGGTCGTCCATAAGCCTGGTGTGGGGCCTGGGCGGCCTTTTGGTTTTGGCCATTGTTTTAATGTTGGCCATCCGCATGTATAAGCGCATGCGTTAGCAACACTACACTTTCCGCGAAAGCGTCATCAGGTATTTTTTGGGTGTTAAACCGAACTTTTTGCGGTAGGCCGCAATGAAATGCGAGGGGTTGGTGTAGCCAATCTGGTAGGCCACTTCATTTACCTGAAATTTTCCTGTGTCGAGCAGTACGCGCGCATGGTCTAGTTTATGATCGAGCAGGTAGCCATATACCGTGTTGCCATAAATTTCTTTGAAGCCCACCTTCAACTGGTACTCGTTCAGGCCCGCCCACTTGGCCAGCTCTTTCAAACCCGGAGGGGCTTCCATGTTTTTCAACAAATGTTCTTTGGCATGTTTTATTTTCCGCACGGTTTCCTCATCGTTCAGAAAAGGGCAGCTCTCGGTGTTGGGCGTGCGCGTGGAGAAATACAAGCTCAGTATTTCGAATACTTTGCCGTGGTAATACAATTGCATGGCATTTTCTGATACCTGCACCTGAAACAATTGGTACAACACTACTTGCAGGGGTGCCGGTATGTCGCGCTCATCGTAAAATTTCCGTCCTACATTTTCCGGTTTCAGAAACGGTATCGATTCGTGTACAAAGAGGTGGTGCAGGTTTTCCAGCGATATGGTGAGTATCACCATTCGGGCACCGGGCTGCAGATTCAATTGAAAAGGTGTGTCCTTCTCTGGATTATAGAAAAAGTAGTTTTTCGATTTTTCGATTTCGCGGCTGTAGTGGGGGCCAAATGCAAACACCGCTTTGCCATCGAGGCAGAAGTAGAAATGGATGATGTGCTGGCGCACCAGCGCAGGCAGCGATAGGGCTTCCTGCTCTTCGTTCTCGATGGTTAACAATTCCAGGTCGCCTTGCTTAAACCGCGACCGCATTAACTCTACAGAGGTATTTTCTTTTGGTTCTGCGCCTTTCATTGAGCTACTGTTTAAGGTGAAAAGACCACTTCAAATGCGTGAATGAAGGTATTTTTCAACTTTTCGGAGTAAAAATACCCTAAATCTGACTCAGAATGCACACGAATACCCAGTCGGCAAAAATTTTACCTGTACGGGTATTTTTTATTTAGAACGATTCTAAACTTTGCAGCCGTAATGAAGACACCCTTACTTTCTTTTCTGCTGATCATCGCTGGTTGGGGCTGCTGGGCCCAAACCCTTTCCGACTCTTTGGCCACCTTAGAATTAGCCGAAGTGGTGGTAACGGGCCAGTTCGAACCACAGTCCGCACGAAATTCGGTGTACCAGATTCGAACCATTGCCATGGAGAAAATGCAGGCCCGTGGGGCGGTGCGTTTGCAAGATGTGCTGAACACAGAATTGAACATTCGCTTTTCGCAGGATATGGCCCTGGGCGGATCGAACCTTACTATGCAGGGCCTGGCTGGGCAGAATGTAAAAGTTTTGATAGACGGAATGCCCATGGTAGGTCGCCAGGGTACTTCCAATGAAATCAATATCAACCAGATCAACGTCAACTCCATTGAGCGCATCGAAATTGTGGAAGGACCCATGTCGGTGATGTACGGTGCCGATGCACTGGCAGGCGTTATCAATATTATTACGCGTAAAACCAACGATGGGAAGCTGGACGTGGCGGCACGGGTACACGAAGAAACGGTAGGCAAGGAATATGGTTGGAAAGAGGGCATCCACAACCAATCGGTTAGTGCAGGCTATTCTTGGAACAAGTATTATGTACGGGGCGATGTAAGTCGAAATGACCACGGAGGATGGACCGGTGACATGACCGGCCGCGAGAAGCAATGGCACCCGAAAAATCAGGTTTTAATGAGTGGAACTACCGGCATCAATACCGAAAAATGGAACGCCTATTACCGGGCCGATTACCTCTACGAAAAAATTACAAATCCCGGCAACTATGGAAACAGCGGCAACCCTACGGAGGCGCTCGATCAGGATTACAACACCAACCGCCTGATGCACCAGGTACAAGCCATATACAATCCCAAAACATGGTGGGATGTAAACACAGCCATCTCTTACACCAATTACAAACGCGAAACAGTAAGCAGCACTGTTAATCGTAATACAGGCGAACGAAGGCTGGCCCTGGGTGCGGGCTTGCAGGATAATACCCGGTTCAACGGATTCTCTGCACGTACCACATGGCAATTGAAAGTACACAAGAAGTTTTCATTACAACCCGGTTTCGATATCAATAGGGAGAATGGAGAAGGCGGCAGAATTCAAGAGGGCGTTCAATCCATTGGCGATTACGCGGTGTTTGTATCGGGGGAGTGGAAGGTAACAGAATGGCTGCAACTGCGGCCGGGCCTACGCACCATTTACAATTCTATTTATCAAGCCCCGCCCGCTGTTCCTTCACTGAATGCTAAATTAACACTACACCCCTGCCACGACTTGCGTGCCTCTTATGGGCGTGGATTCCGCGCACCATCTTTGCGCGAATTGTATTTTAATTTCTTCGATGCCAGCCACTCCATTGAGGGCAACCAGAACCTGGAAGCCGAACTATCGCACAGTTTCAACGGATCGTGGACGTGGAAAGTAAGTGACAAAGGCGCATCGCGTTTTTCGATGGTAACAGGTGCGTTTTATAATACCGTTTCGAACATGATTGGGTTTGGTCAGAAGCCCGGCAACAGCGTTGTTACTACCTACCTGAATATCGATAAGTTTAAAACAAAAGGCATTACCTGGAACAACAAATGGCAGCGCGGAACCCTCGAAGCCAACGTAGGTCTGGCGTATACTGGGCGCTACAATGAATTGGCGGAAGCCGCCAACAACGCTGATGAGTTTAACTGGTCGCCAGAAGTAACTACTTCGCTTACTTACACCATCGAAAAAGTGGGCTTGTTATTTTCTGCGTACCACAAATACACCGGGCGTACTCCGTTTTATGAACTAACCACCGTTGATGGCGGGCAGGTAGCTACTTTGGCGGAAATAGAGGACTATCATTGGCTGGATGTTACGGTAAAGAAAAACCTGGGCGCTGCCTTTGCAGTTTCGGCCGGTTGCCGCAATCTGCTAAATGTAACGAATATCAACAGTTCGTCCCTGGCAACGGGTGGCGTTCATAGTGGTGGGAGCACACGACCAATTGGCAATGGGCGCTCCTATTTTATCAACATTACGTATTCTCTACTTAAACTTTAATGCTTGTTATGAATCGATTTTTTAAAAGTACCGTGCTGGCAGGGGCTGTGTTAAGCTTGCTTACCTTCAACGCCTGCGAGGAAGATTTGGAGTTGCCCGATAACCTCGTAGACTTTGAGTCGGCTGAACTTGGTTTTGGATCTGCCGAGAATGAACTAACCATCAACCTCACGTTCTCGCGTGCAGCAGATGGAGATGGCACACTAAATATACACACCGAATTAACCGACTTAGCATACGGCATTGATTTCGTAACGGAACCGGCCTCCAGCAACAATGCCCTTGCATTGCCCGTAGCGGGTGGTGCTGCCACCGTTTCCTTTAAGGTAAAGAAAGTGGAAGGTGTACTTTTTGACGGTGACGAGTCGATCCGCTTTACGCTGCAATCAGCCGATGTACTGGTATTGGGAGAGCGCAAAGAATTGGTGGTGTCTTTTGCAGAAATTGTAGCAGCAGGCGCAACGGTAAACCCCAACGTGGGTGGTGCCCAGCAGCCCAATAAAGTATTTATTGATTTAAGTGCCAGCCGTCAGCAGTCCCTGGCCCGCAACGCATGGGACCTTGGTTTTGCCAACGCCAACGGAGTGTTTCGCGCGGTACTCAACTCATCGTCTGCCATGATGGCCCGTGCCATTGATAAAACCGATCTGAACGCTGTAACCGCTGCCGACACCGTGGGCTTTGGAGTTCAACTTTCTACCGATGCTGTATTTGCGGCCGCACTGGGTGCACCGCCCGCCTGGCTGAACGATGCCAAAACTTGGGTAGATGATCCTTCTGGTGATATTACCAAAACAGCCATTGCCGAGATATCTGCTACCGCTGCCGACAACAAAGTATACATTATTAACCGGGGTAAAAATCCGGATAATACCCAACGTGGCTGGAAGAAAGTGCGCATCATCCGCAACGGCACCGGCTACACGGTACAACATGCCGATATCAACGCCACTGCGTTTCAGACCATAGAAGTAACACGCAATGAAGATTTTAATTTCAGCTATATCAACTTTGCTTCAGGTTCTGTAGAGGTAGAACCGCGCAAAGACAAATGGGATATCGGCTTCTCGGTGTTTACCAACATTACTCCTCTTAGCCCTACTGTCAGTATTCCCTACGTGTTCACCGATGTTGTGTTGCAGAACAGCGCAGTAGAGGCGGTACAGATACTTAACACCGATGCGCTAACGTACAACAACTTTACAGAAGCGAACCTGACGAACCTTGCAGGATTCAGCTCCTCGCAATTGGCCATCGGTACCAACTGGCGCTCGGGTGGCGGGCCTAACAGCCTTCCGGCCGTGCGCACCGACCGCTTCTATGTGGTGAAAGATGGTGATGGCAATTATTACAAAATTCGTTTCACCGCCATGTCGCAAAATGGCGAACGAGGCCGTCCGCAATTCGAATATGCGCTGGTCAAGAAAGGAAGTTAAAAGAACTTGTTTATTGTTTAGGTAAAGTAAAGGCCTGGGTCAGTCGGACGCAGGCCTTTTTTTGTATAGAGAAAAGCACCATCAAAAGCCATATAGATTTTAACGATGGTACCACTTAATACTGCCGCTGGTGGTGGGTTTCTTTGTCATCGGCCTGATCTCTGCAGCACTGGCATGGGCTGATACGCGATCGTTTGAAAGAGTAAGAAAGTAGTAATAAAATGGCATTACAAAGTTTAACCGGAACAAAATGAGAAAGCAGGTAAGAAACTTACGATGGGTGAGCACTGCCGAAGGCATTTCCTTTTTGGTGCTGTTGCTGGTGGCCATGCCGTTGAAATATTATTTCGGCTGGCCTTTGGCTGTTAAATATGTGGGTTGGATGCACGGCATTTTGTTCATGGCTTATGTAGTCATGGTGTTGGCTTCCATCCGCGCCATGAACTGGAATTTTGTTTCGGTGGCGGTGGCGTTGGCAGCTTCGCTGGTGCCGCTGGGTCCTTTCTTTTTAGACCGCTCGCTGAAAGCACGCGAGAAGGAATTGGCAGAGGCGGGCTTGTAGCTTTGCTGAAGTGAGTGTGCCCCGCTCATCTTTCTGAAAAATGGCTGCTAAAGCGTTGAAATTCAATAGTTAAGTCTATTTTGGACGCGTAGGCTAATGGTTGGCACCGGGCCTCGGTCATCTGCCGCCCAATTCATTAAACTTACTTGGATTAATTCTAAATAGTGTCTTCTTTTGTGTATTATTTAGAAGCAATCTAAACAATGAGAAAAACGATCCTCACAATATATGGTGTATTGGCGGTGGCCGCGGTGTCTGCTCAAAAGATCATAACGGCCGGAAGTGCTATCACCGAAACAGTGTGCGCACTGGGTCATTGCCATAACATTATTGCCTCCGACCGCACCAGCCTGTACCCACCCCACATCCAGAAACTGCCTTCCATTGGCTACCGCACCAGCATCAGTGCCGAAGGCGTTATTGCTTTGCAGCCCTCCCTTTTTATAGCCGAGAAAGAGTATGTAGATGCCACGGTATTGACGCAACTGCGAAATGCGGGCGTTAACATTCTGGAATTAAAGCGGGTGTATACCTACGAGGGCACCGCAGATATGATCAGGCAGATCGCAACCGCCCTGGGGAAAACCAGAGAAGGCGAAGTACTCATTCAAAAAATAAAAGGCGAGTTGGAAGAAGCGGCCATGCTGATCAAGAAGGGAAACAAATCACCTCGCGTGCTGTGCGTCTTCAACCGCGATAAGTCTTCGCTGAACATGGGCGGAACCAATACATTCTCGGCCATCTTGCCCTATGTAGGTGCAGAGTCGGCCATTCAGGGCGTAGAGGGATATAAACCACTTAATACCGAAGCGCTCATGGCGGCCAATCCCGATTACCTGTTGATGTTCGAATCGGGTGTGCAAAGCCTGGGCGGGGTAGAGGGTGTGCTTCGCATACCGGGAGTCATGCAAACAACGGCTGGCCTTAAGAAACAGATCATCGTAGTAGAGGGCATTAAGCTTTCTAACTTCGGGCCACGCCTGGGCGAAGCGGTGAAAGAAGTGGCCACCCAACTTTACGCACAACCAAAACCTTGATGCTGGCTGCACTTGCCATGACGAAACAAAGACCTGCCACCGTGCTCTTGGGTTTAGGCATCGCCTTGATGGCAGTGCTGATCTTATCCTTAAGTCTGGGGCAGCTGATTATTTCACCCACAGAAATTTTGCTGGCCATTGGTAAAAAGGTGGGCATGCTTTCCACCTTCGAAACGAACGCCATCCACGAAACGGTTTTATGGAACATCCGCCTGCCCCGTATTTTGATGACACTGTTGATAGGGGCTGCATTGGCGGTAAGTGGTGCCGCCCTGCAAGGGTTATTTCGAAACCCTCTGGTAGAGCCGGGTCTCATTGGGGTATCGAGCGGGTCTGCTTTGGCGGTGGTGGTGCTCATTGTTTTTGGCAAAGTATTCTTAGTGCAGAGCCTGGGCATGAGTTTGCTGATGCCCCTCTTCGCTTTTGCCGGTGGTTTTCTCGCTACGCTGCTGGTAATGAAAATTGGCAATCAGGTGGGCAAGACAAACATAGCGGTGCTGATACTGGCAGGGGTGGCCATCAATGCGTTGGCGGGGGCATTAATGGGCCTTGTTATTTTCTATGCCGATGAGAACCAGTTACGCACATTTACTTTCTGGACCCTTGGTGATTTAGGTGGGGCCACCTGGCAAAGCCTGCTCTATGCAGCCCCCTTGCTCATCCTCGCAACGGGTTGGCTCCTTACCTTTCAGCAGCCGCTGAATGCCATAGCGGTAGGCGAATCGGAAGCGTTTCACATGGGGGTAGACGTAGAGCGCGTCAAAAAGTCTATTGTTTTTTTCAGCGCGCTGGCCGTGGGGGTTAGTGTGAGTTTGGCGGGTATCATCGGCTTCATCGGGTTGGTGGTGCCTCACCTGATACGAGTAGTCTTTCAATCCGACAATCGTTTTGTGTTGCCAGCCTCGTTGCTGGGCGGGCCGCTGTTGTTATTATTGGCCGATTTGGTAGCCCGTACGGTAGTGGCTCCTTCAGAGCTACCGATAGGCGTGGTGACTGCCCTGGTGGGCACTCCGTTTTTCATTTTTCTTTTAGTCAAAGCTAAATGCAGCAACGAACTAACAGCCGGATGATACAGGCCATCAACATCAACTTGTCGGTACAAGGCAAAACGTTATTGAACGGGGTAAACTTGCAGGTGATGCCCGGTTCTTTTACAGCGATTGCGGGCCCTAATGGAGCGGGTAAAAGCTCACTGCTGAAGGTATTATCGCACGAAACGAATAAGTACAAAGGGTACGTGCTGATAAACGGGAAGGGAGCAGCACAATACAGCGTTGCCGAACTTTCGGCTGTTCGGTCTGTACTACCGCAAAGCTCGCACGTGCAGTTCCCTTTTACTGTGCAGCAGGTGGTAGCGCTGGGCCGCCAAAACCAGAAAAAGAAAGATCCTAAAACCTTGCATGATGTGATGGAACTTACAGGTGTTTCGGCCTGGAGCCACCGCAACTACCTTACCCTTTCGGGAGGAGAACAACAACGGGTGCAATTAGCGCGTGTGCTGGCGCAGGTGTGGCAGGAGCAGGAATATCCACGGTACATCCTTTTAGATGAGCCTACGTCCAGCCTCGACATCGCCCAGCAGCAACTTATTTTTGAACTCGTTAAACTGGCATGTCACCGCAACATTGGTGTGCTGGCCATTGTACACGACCTCAATCAGGTAGCACAGTTTGCCGATAAACTTTACTTTCTGAAACAAGGCCGTGTAGTAGCACACGGCAAAACCAAAGACGTGTTCACCAAGCCTATTATTGAAGAAACTTTTTGTTGTCGGGTAAACGTGTACCACGATCCTTGCACCAGTTGTCCTTATATCGTACCCGATCGAAATTCGTATTCATCACCCTTAAAAATTGTTAATCTATGAGCCAGTTGATCACCACCAGGGCAGCAGAGCTTCGCAACGCCTGGGAAGAAATCAAGAAAATCAAACCGACCCAACGCATTCGCGAATCGGCCGAAGAGTTAGGTGTAAGCGAAGCAGAATTGCTGGCCACTACCGTGGGCGATTACACCACCCTGCTGCATGGCGATTGGACAGAATTGATGAAAAGACTGCCCGACTTGGGGCGCGTGATGTCTTTGACAAGAAACAACAGCTGCGTATTAGAGCACAAAGGTCTGTTTCAGGAAATAGATATTATGGGGCCGCCCTCGCACCGCATGGCAACCGTTATTGGGCCCATTGAAACCCGCGTGTTTTTTGCAGGCTGGCGCCACGCTTTCGCGGTACGTCAGCAGACACCACGTGGACTTCAACAAAGCATACAAGTATTTGATGAGGCCGGTGTGGCTGTTACCAAAATATTTCTTCAGGAAGCTACGGCCAATCGCGCAGCCAGCAACCAGCAGGCATTCGATCAGTTGGTAGCTGATTTCACGGCACCCGAACAAAAGCAGGAATTGGAAGTAAAATCTATTCCACCAGCTATTACAAAACCGGTTGATGAAGTAGACAAGGCGGCCCTGCTTGCCGATTGGGAGGCCATGAAAGACACGCACGACTTCTTTGGCATGTTGCGCAAGCACAATGTTAATCGCCTTGATGCAGTGATGCTGGCAGAGGGCACGTTTTGTTACCGATTAGACAAAACATGCTTAAAGGATATGCTGGAGAGCGCGGCAGCAGACAAATTGCCTATTATGGTTTTTGTCGGCAACCGGGGTAACATCCAAATTCACCAGGGAAAAATCCAGACTGTTCGCCTAGTGGATAACTGGCTGAATATTCTAGATCCCGATTTTAACATGCACTTACGCGAAGATCACATTGAAAGCGTATGGGTGGTGAAGAAACCTACCACCGATGGCGTGGTTACAGGCATTGAAGTTTCCGATAAAGACAAAGAAATGATTGTACAATTCTTTGGCTTGCGCAAGCCAGGCATACCTGAGTTGGAAAAGTGGAGAGCATTGGTGGCAAGTTTGCCCAAAGCTTAAAAGGCAGAAAGGGTGGGAAGGAGCCGGGTGATGATCATCCGGCTTTTTTTATATATTCAATGTTTTAAAACGAATCTATGTCCGTTTCACAAAACCGCTACCTCTCGCTCGATGTATTCAGGGGCATGGATGTTGCCCTGATGATTGTAGTCAATTCGCTGGGCAGTTCCAATACCTACGCACCCTTGCTGCACGCCCAGTGGGATGGCTTTACACTTACCGATCTGGTGTTTCCCACCTTTCTGTTTGTGGTGGGTAATTCCATGAGTTTCAGCATGGCGAAATACGAATCGATGGGTGATGCTGCCGTGTGGAAAAAAGTGCTGAAAAGAACGGCCGTTATTTTCTTGCTTGGCTACCTGGGTTATTGGTTTCCCTTTTTCGATGTGAACGAGGCAGGGGAGTGGTTTTTGAAGCCCATCAGTGAAACAAGAATTTTCGGTGTGCTGCAACGCATAGCCTTGTGCTACATGTTTGCATCGCTCATTATCCACTACTTCAAGGTAAAAGGCGCCCTGCTCTTTAGCGTGTTTGCGCTCATTGCTTACCGGCTGATATTGGGCCTGTTTGGCGACCTTACGCTGGAAGGCAACGTGGGCAATAAGATTGATTTGTGGTTGGTGGGCGAAAGCCACCTCTACCATGGTGAGGGTGTGCCGTTCGACCCGGAAGGGTTGCTGAGCACGCTACCGGCCATTGTGAATGTAATTGCCGGTTACGTAGCAGGCCTTTTTCTGCAGCGCAATGGCCAGAACTACGAAACACTGGCCAAGCTGCTAATGGCGGGGGCCCTGCTGGTGGTGTTGGGCATCTGGTGGGATTTGTTATTCCCCATTAACAAAAAACTCTGGACCAGTTCCTATGTGTTGCTCACCGTGGGTATCGACCTGGTGGTGCTGGCGTTTCTGGTATTTATTGTAGACATGGCCAAGCGCACACAATGGACCTACTTCTTCCAGGTGTTCGGACGCAACACATTGTTTATCTACTTGCTTTCAGAAATTTTTGTGGTGCTCATGTGGACGTTCAGTGTGGGCGAACACTCACTCTACGGCTGGATCTATCAAACCTTCTTTCAATCGTGGGCGGGCGACTACAACGGGTCTGTGCTCTTTGCCCTTTGGGTGATGCTGACCTGCTGGGTGGTAGGCTACCTGCTTGACAAACGTAGAATTTATATTAAAGTGTAGAAGCTCACTTGCCTACGCCTCCACATGTTTGGTAGCAAACTAGTGCTGCTCAATTTTCCAACCGAAGAGGTTTAGTTCCAGCACCACACCGTGGCTATTTTGCCCATGAGGGTAGTCTATCAATGCAGCCATGCAGAACTGCATCTGCGGGCTGATGGTGTAAAGCGCACCAACCGTAGTTTGCGCTTTTTTATGTCGGCCTGATATGAAGTCGCCCATTAAGCTGAACTTTCGTGTAAGCGGCCACTCGTAGCCGGCAATAAGCCCTACCTGATGACGTTTTTTTCCTGCAAAAGTATTGTCAGTGTGGTAGGGGCCTATCACCCAGTTGATGCGGTTAAATAGTTTCGTTTTTAATATGGCGTAGTTAAAGAATGCCAACTGTTTGTTGACCACACGTGATGTGATATTGGGCCCCGCCTGTGCGCCCAGATTTAGGAGCGTTTTTTTACTCAGAGTAAATTGTTTTTGCAGTGTAAGCATGGCCAGGGGATATAAAGGCTTGCGTGTGCTGTTGTCGTTGTAAGATACCACGGGGTTGTTGCCGATGCGAAGAGGAACGTCTACCAGGTTTAAACCTGTATCCCAACCGTTGCCCAGACCCACTACCAGGTGCGATTTAGACTCCAACTCATTCCATGAATAAAGATTGAGTTGGTGCTGGTAAAATAGTTTTCCTTTTTTGGCGATATCGCCCGAGGGTATGTTAAAAAGGTTTTGCTGGGCGTGCAGGCCGTCAACAACAAGTAATAGAAATAGAATCAGTAAGGAAGCTTTCATGTTGTTTATTGGTTCGAATCCTGCTTCTCTGGCAGACAGAGAAGCAGGATGAAGTCAGTAAGGAAAGTTAGTTCTCTTTGGTGTTCAAGATCAGAGGCGATTGGCCATCCGTCACGATTACTTTCGCATTAGGCGACTTTGCCAGTTCGCGAAAGGCCTCGATGGTTTGCCATTCGATGATGCTTTTGTTGAGACCTTCAGACAGCACCTTTTGCGCATCGCGGATTCCCTGGGCCTCGATAAGTTTTCGCTGCGCTTCGCGTTTCTCACGCTCCAGCAGAAACTCCATACGCTGCGCATCCTGTTCAGCCTCCAGTTTTTCTTCCACTGCGCGTGCCAACCCTTCAGGCAACTGAATGTTCTTAAGCAATACAGCCTCAATGTCGAAGCCACGTGGCTGTAAGATGCGTGCCATCTGTTCGGCAATGTCCCGTTCTATGCTGGCACGTTGTGCCGAGTGCATGTCTTTTGCGAAGAAGCGCGAGCACACATCGGCCGCGGTAGAGCGAAACACACTACTTATTACATTCTGTTCATTACCCACACCAATAGTCTCCACAATATGGGGCGCCTTAGCCGGTTCTACGCGGTATAGGATTGAGATGGATGCTGCTACGTTTAGCCCTTCTTTAGAAGGCAGGTTAGAAGTAATCTCCATATTCATGGTACGGATCGGCATTTTGATAATGCGCGTGAGCAGCGGATTGTATCCTACGGCTCCTGGCTGCACTACCTGGGGGTTCAACTTCCCTAATTTACGCTTAACACCTACTTCTCCCTGGCGGATTACGGAACAGGAATACATGAGAAGTGTTGTGGCTGCTAAGAGAAAAATACGTGTACGATTCATAATTTTTGCAGTTAGATTATTCAAACTGAATTTTGATAGTGGGCGCAAGATCATCTCGGTACTGGTCCAACAGAATATTGGGAAGTCTGTTGTTTGACACATCAATGTACTTCAGCGTTTTCATCTGGAAGATTTCGGGTGGCAACTCTTGTAAATTATTGTGGTTTAGATACAGCGCTTCAAGAGAAGAAAGGTGCCGTATCTCTTTAGGAATAGAAGAAAAGTGGTCTCCCTCCAGATGCAATTCTTTCAGATTAGGCAGCAGGCTCAATATAGGTAGGTTGGCACTTAAATCGAATTGCCGGTCGTTGTTCACATAAAGTACCTGCAGGCTTTTCAGGTTGGCGAACTCTACCGGCAGCGTTTTAATTTTGCTGTCGGAAAGTTCGAGATATTCAAGTGTCTTGATTTTTCCGACTGCCGCGGGCAGTGAGCCGATGCTCTCCCCGCGTATGTTCAGCACCCGCAACATGGGCAACGAGGCCAACGTCTCAAAGTCTTGCGTCAGGTTGGCCGTCTGCCCATAATCTATGTATAAGTTGCGGAGCGACTTTACCGATTGGAACGATCGTGGCAACGATGTAAGCCGATTGCCTGACAAGTCGAGGTAGAACAGCTTGGTAAGTTCACCTATCTGATCGGGCAAAGCATGGATGTTGTTTCCACTCAGGTCGAGGTATTTTAGGTTTTTAAAACGGGTGATTTCAGCCGGGAACGAATTCAGCCCTTGGTTTCGCAGGGTTAGCCATTCCACACGGTCAGGTTCCTCCAACGCGCTGGCGATGGATTGGAAGTTTACAGGTTGAGCTACCACCTCTGGTTGCACCGTCATGAAGCTGAGGGTGGCAAGTATCATAAATGTCTTCATATTACTTTTCGTTAAGTTGGTAATTGTTTCGCAGCCACAGTTTAAGGCTGGCCGTCTCGGGGGGAGTAAGCCAACGCAAGGCCTTTCGGTACTCCTTTTTAAATAGTTTTCGATCGAAGCTGACATTCGTAAGCACAAGCTTACAGTAGTCCAGCATACCCTTCTGGTCTTTCATAATTTGAAATAAGTTTGGTGGATTGATCAAAGAAATGGAGCGCCAAGCGTCTCCATCAGATCAGAAGGGAGCGATAACGAATCACGCGGTTGACAACCGGTTGGAAGGCGTTGCTTAACAGGGGAGCGTGGCAAGGCCTGAGGGGAGGATAAACAATAAGCTGTGGAGTTGAGTGCCTGGTTTTTTTTCGGCTTTCAGTAGTGCAAACAAACTCTTCCTTCGCTTCTGTCGTTCCGCGGGCACACTCTACCAGCGGCTCACAGCACCCCAAAAAAACTACCCCGGTTTCCTGTACTAAGAAAAACAAGAGTGTAAAAACCAGAAAGTGCTTGATTTTCGACATGTGCTGTATTTCTACACCCGTAAGAACGGGAAGGGCTGTTAAAGGTTTGCTAAGATGAGATTAAAGTTTTTAAGCTGATCCATAAGCAAGATTTATGGATCAGCCATGCGGATTATCAAAAATCCGGATCGAGACCGAATCTTTCCTGCATCACTTTCAGAACGGCATTCTTCTGCGTCAGGTAATCGAACTTTTCTTTGTTGGTATAGATGATTTTTCTTCCCTCCACCTGCTGCAGCACCCCGGTAACGTTGATGGAGCTGTTGCTGAGTTTGTCGCGCAGGTAGGTGATGAGGGACGTTCTGATTCCTTGCAACAACGGCTCTTCCACCGGGTTGTTGAGCGGCAACACAATCATGTTTCCATTCAGCTCAAAATCGCGCGAAAGAAGATTGTATTCGGCTATCTGGCCTTTCTTTAGTTCTGCGAAACTCATCCAAACCTGTCTTACTTCATCCATCGAAAGAGGCCGGTCGACTGGTGCTTGCCTTTTTTCCTCTGTTTGCTTCACCTCTGCAGTGGCAGCCTGCTTTTCTTTGAAGATGTTCTGAAGGTTCAGTGTGGCTTTTGGCTTGCCATTGTCGCGTGGAGGCTTGGGTGCAGCGGGGGGTTGCGGGGTGGTTGTTTCGTTCGGCTGCACAGCGGGAGCTGGCTCGGCCTGTACAGGTGCCACAGGCGCAACCGATGTTGAAGGTGCTGCAGCCTCCGGCTCTAGCTCACTTTTTTTTTTAGTGCTGCCTCGGGAGATGCAGACACACCGTTGGCGAGGGCGCCTTTAAAGACAGCGTTTACGTTGGCCATCTTCATCAATGCCAGTTCCACCAGCAGGCGCTGGTTTTTGCTGCTCTTGTAGTTAATGTCGCATTGGTTGGCAATGCTGAGCCACGAAAGCAGCAGCGAAGGTGGAGCGGCCTTGGCCTGCTCGAAATATTTCTTTTTGGTGCTCTCTGGTACTTCCATCAGGTCGATGGTGCGCGCATCTTGCGATACCATGAGGTTGCGGAAATGTTCGCTCAAACCCGCAATGAAGTTGTGTCCGTCAAATCCTTTCTTCAGGATTTCATCCAACAGCAGCAGGGGCACCGTGTGGTTTTCGGCCAGCAATCCGTCTACAACCTTAAAATAGTAGTCATAGTCCAGGATGTGCAGGTTATTCAGCACATCTTTAAAAGTAACGCCCTTGCCCGATGAGAACGTCACCATCAAATCGAAGATGGAGAGCCCATCGCGCAAAGCGCCATCGGCCTTCTGTGCAATCAGGTGCAGGGCTTCTTCTTCTGCCGTAATGCCTTCGCGGTCGGCAATTTTTTTCAATTGCCGCGCAATGTCGCTTACCTGTATCCGGTTGAAATCAAAAATCTGGCAACGCGAGAGAATGGTAGGAATTACCTTGTGCTTCTCGGTAGTGGCCAGAATAAAAATGGCGTAGGAGGGTGGCTCTTCCAGCGTCTTCAAAAAAGCATTGAAGGCGGCATTGGAGAGCATGTGCACCTCGTCTATAATATAAACCTTGTATTTGCCGAACTGGGGTGGGTAACGTACCTGGTCAATCAGGTTGCGGATGTCTTCCACCGAATTATTCGAGGCCGCGTCCAGCTCGAAAATGTTGAGCGAGTTGAGTTCCGCTTTTTCTTCGAAGCCATTGATCATGCGGGCCACTATGCGTGCGCAGGTAGTTTTACCCACACCCCGCGGACCGCAGAACAACAGCGCCTGTGCCAGTTTTTTGTTGTCGATGGCGTTTTTCAGCGTGGTGGTAATGTGCTCCTGGCCCACCACTTCTTCGAAGCCAAGCGGGCGGTATTTACGGGCGGAAACAACAAAACCTTCCATGGGGCCGCAAGATAGGTTTTGGGTGCTTAAGTTGGAACAGGCGTCAGTTGAAATTATAAAAACAAGGCACGATCTGTATCTTTTGGAAAAGGGGGCAAATACATGAAAGTCACTGCATTAATGCCTGAAGACGTTGATAGTGAATGACGGCAGTAGTGCGAACAATTTTTGTGTTACTTCGAGCCTTCGAGTCTTTGTGGGTGCATTAATTTGATTTTTTACCACCAAGACACCAAGGTTCACGAATAACATTATAGTATTCTCAGAATCTAAAAATTCAAAGTATTAATGACCAATGGACTGACACTCTTGTCTACCGATAGCACCTGCCTACAGCCGCTCTGTCAAAATTCCTACAAACGTTCTCACCGCATCAATGTAGTTGCCCACGCGAATGTTCTCGTTTTCTGCATGCTGATTGTTATCGGGGTTTACGGTGGGCACACTGACGGCCGGCACACCCAGCGTGGTAACGAAGGGTGAGATAGGAATAGAACCTCCTGCCGTACGAATCTGGATGGGCGCTTTGCCAAACGTTTTCGTCAGGGCTTTGTTGAGCCACAGGCCTACTTCGGAGTTGAAGGGAGTTTGAAACGCCAGGTACGATACGCTTGATTGAAACGAAGCGATCTTCGGGTATTTTAAACGTTCTTCTTCCGTGGGCTCACCGTTTACCAGGTAATAGCCTTGCTGTTCGATATGATTTCGCACCAGAGCGATCAGCCGGTCGGGATTGCTGGAGGGCACTAACCGAATATCGATCTCTGCGGTGGCCGTGGCGGGTATTAACGTGCGCGCCTCTGCGCCAATGTACAGCGCATCGAGCCCGCGAATATTCAGCGTGGGGTACTGCAGCGACTCCTGAAAGTTGGCGCCAATGTCATCGGGTTGGGCTATGCCCAGAAACTTTTTGATTTCATTTTCATCATCGGGTACTTGCTTCAGCACTTGCTTTTCCTCTTCCGTCAGTACAATGCCTTCGTAAAACCCCGGAATGGTTACCCGGCCGCGGTCGTCTTTCATGCTGGCCAGCAGTTGGGCCAGCCGCATGGCAGGGTTGGGCGTGTAGTTGCCATAGTTACCGCTGTGCACGGGCGTGCGCGGGCCAAAAGTGGTAATCGTAATATCGCAGATACCGCGTGCGCCAAACGTAAGCGTTGGTTGATTGCTCACGTGCCTGGGGCCATCGAAAATAATAAGCAGGTCTGCAGCCAGCGCATTTTTGTAGTTGGCAACTGCCGCAGGCAGGTTGGGCGAGCCCAATTCTTCTTCAAAATCCATGATCACTTTCATGTGGAAGTTGGGCTCCTGCTTCAGTTCTTGCAGCGCATCCAGCGCAGCCAAAAAGGCCGCCACCGGGCCTTTGGCATCGGATGTAGCGCGCGCAAAAATCCGCCAGTCGGGGTTAATGGACTCGTAAAGCTTCTCGTAGGGAATGGCATTCCACTTGCCGTCTGTTCCTTGTTCTTTCAGGGTAGGTTTCCACGGGCTCTCCTGGTTCCACTGGGCCGGGTTCACCGGCTGGCCATCAATCTGCAGATAGATCAATACTGTTTTCATTGGCTGGCCGCTTTTCGGCTTGGCAGATGTTTTTCTCTCAGCCAGCAGCAAGGGTACCGTGGGCGTATTCAAACGTTGGGTGGCAAAGCCTCTTTTTGCGAAAGCCCCTTCGCACCACAGTACGTTTTGCTCAATGTCGTTCGGGAAGTGCGCATCGTTCGGCAAGCTCAACAAATCGTAAAATTCTTTGAAGGAGGCGATGGCATGCTTTTCTGCCAACTGGTTGGCATTCGGTTTTTTTTGCGCCAATGCTGAGGTAGCCAGTACGAACAAAATCAAAACAAGGGATTTCATGCCATTCAGGTTTTAATCGTGCAGTGTAGTATTTTATTTTCGAACACAGAACCAATGAGCAGGTGCTGACCATAAACGGCCGCCACCGAAGAACCGGAAAGCGTGGTGCCATCGTTCAGGTAAATTTCTTCAACTGCGTAGGTGTAACCCGTTGGATCGGTAACCTTTATCACTTGCGAAGGTGATTTTTTTGTTGAATCGGAAGCATGTTTGGCAAACTTCAATAATTGCGGGTGGCAGCCAATCCAAAGCGCTCCGTGCGCATCCACCTCAATATTATCGGCACCGGTTTTTACATTCACTTTCCGAATCAGCGAAAGCTCCCCTGTGTCTGGGTTGCGGTTATAAACCAGCAGTTTTCTCCCGGTGGTGGAGGTTACAAAAATGTACAAGCCATCCTGCGATTGATTGATGCCGTTGGCATAGGCAATCCCTTCGGCCACTTTGCGAAAGGCAGTACCATCGAAATAGTTTACGTACGACAGTGCACGCTGCAAATAATCTTCCAGCGTGCGGCCAATACCCAGCTGCGCATAACCGTGATCGTTGGTTACATAAAAAGATCGTTCGCCCACCGCAACCAGGTCGTTGGGGCTGGTCATCAGCATGGAGTCATAAAATGTTTCGAGGTGGCTTAACACCCCGTTGCGCCACGCAAATCTTTCTACGGTGTGCCGGCTGTATTGTTTTTGGTGATTGATGACGAACAGGATGGTTACCGAGTCGCCTTGCCACAAAGAAATACCATGGGGGTGGAAGTCGCTGAGACCGGGCGGAGTAACGTTGACAAAAGTGGGTACCGTGTCGTGCAGGTTCATGACCAGCAGAGCCCCCGTATGGCTGCCGGGGTTTGCCCTGTGTTGCCTGCGGTCGTCAGCAGAAACAAAGACAATTCCCGTTTGCGAAATGGTGATGTCTTCGGCACCCGCCAAGGGCAGCGCCAGGCTTTTTTCTATGCCGCTAAAATGAGGGGTAATGGATTTAAAAACACCAGCCGGCACCAGTATGCCAACGGCTACGTAGCCAGCCATCAACAAAAGCAGCAGAAGCGTTGCGGCAACCCATGGTCGCTTCGGTATCATTTGCCCAGGTATTTTTCAGGTAAGGAAAATCCCATGCTCTCGGCACACCAGAAAATATTCATTACATAATAGCGCTGCCCGTCAAAGAAAAGTTGAATGGAGTTGATGCCGCGATTGGTAACGGGTCCGTCTTTCTTTTCTTTGGTTTCGTACGTGCTGAACACATGGGTAATGGTGCCATACGATTCGGTGGTACGGCCCAGTTCCCGTTCGAAAAAACCGGTGGTGATGCGCGTAGAAAACATTTGCACATAATCTTCCGGGGCCAGCACGCGGTAGGCAAACTCACCCTGCTGGTTTTTAGTGGTGGGTATAAGCCTGGCTTCGGGTTTGAAAAGATTGCGAAACCGATTCCAGTCGCGGGGTTGGCCGGGGTCTCCGGAAATGACATCGTACAACGCGGCCACAATACCCTCAACGGAAGTAACGTCCTTGGAATAGTCGCTGCTGGATTGACCACTGGCCATGAAGCAGATGCCGAACAAGAGGGCGGAGAGAAACCGTTTCATAAAATCAGTTTATAATTAAGCAGGGTAGCTAAATGCGTTGCCCGGCATTCGGCTAAAGATAATTCTTTACACAGGTTATTTCCAATCTGCCGCGGTTTACGCCCGATTGGTTGATGATGAAGATAAAAAAAGCGTTTAGCCAGCCGGCCAAGCAGGTCGTATCCTGATCATTCCATCCAAAATTAATTCGATTTGCAAGTGGTGATGCAATGGTGCCGGGTGGGCCGCTTAGTGTAATACAAAATTTCTGACACTACCTGCGCAGCACCTTGCCATCGAGCGATGGCAGCTAACGGCTTCCGGTTGCCGTTGTAGTAGCCGCTTTATTCCCAACCTGTATCGTAAGTGGCGGTGGGCACGTAGTTCGGGTAAATCTGCATGTGCTTCTTCTTCACCTCTTCAAAGAGCACCGCCTTTAGTTCTTCAATGTTTTCTTTCTGCGTGGCAGAAACAAATACCACTTTTTCGAAACCATGCTGCCGGTAATAACCTTTTATTTCTTCGGGATTGATTTCGGGTTCCTTCTCCCTCATCAGGTCTACCTTGTTCAAAACCAGGATTACCGGAATGTTGCCCGCATTGATTTCTGCCAGGGTTTGTGTTACCACTTCAATGTGGTTGTCGTGAAACGGGTGCGCTACATCTACCACATGCAGCAGCAGGTCTGCCTCGCGCACTTCGTCCAGCGTAGACTTGAATGATTCGATCAGGTGGTGTGGCAGTTTGCGTATGAACCCAACCGTATCCGATAACAAAAAGGGAATGCCATTCAGCACCACCTTCCTCACCGTGGAGTCGACCGTGGCAAACAGTTTGTTTTCGGCTAATATGTTTGCTTTCGAGAGCAGGTTCATGAGGGTAGACTTACCCACGTTGGTGTAGCCTACCAGCGCCACCCGCACCACGTTGCTACGCGACTTGCGCTGGGTTTGCCGCTGCTTGTCGATTTTCTTAAGGTCTTCTTTCAGCAGTGCTATCTCTTTTTTAATGATTCTCCGGTCGGTTTCAATTTCTTTTTCACCCGCTCCCCCGCGTGTGCCGGTGCCGCCCCGCTGGCGCTCCAGGTGGGTCCACATGCGGGTTAACCTCGGCAGCAGGTATTGGTTCATGGCCAGCCGCACCTGCGTGCGGGCCTGGGCGGTTTGGGCGCGCATCAGAAAAATATCGAGGATCAGCAAACTTCTGTCGAAGACCCGGATTTTCCCTTCCTGGTCTTTCGGGTTGAATTCGCGCTCCAGGTTTCTGAGCTGTGAGGGGCTCAGGTCATCATCAAAAAGGAGATTTTGAATCCCATTTTGAAACACAAACTGCTTGATTTCCTCCAACTTGCCTTTGCCAACAAACGTTCGCACATCGGGGTGTGGCAAACGTTGGATAAACCTCCTTTCGGAGGTGATTCCGGCTGTTTCGGCCAGAAACGCCAATTCGTCCAGGTGTTCTTGTATGGTTTCCTCCGGGGTTCTCTGGTTCTCTACGGTAATCAAAACGGCATGCTGCATGGTATTTGCGAATAATTCTCTGACACCCTCCAACTAACTAAGTTACTTTAACTACTTTTGTTGGATTTAGTAAACGGAGGGAGGGCAAAAAAACCAAATTCCATCACTAAAACCTAAAACCTGACGGAAGCTTGTCACTTCCGGAAATAGTTGGCAAAATGAAGATTGCAATTGTACTCAACACCTCCTGGAATATATACAACTTCCGGATGAACTTCGTGAAATCGCTGCAGGAGCAGGGCCACGAAGTACACACCATCGCACCGCACGACCCCTACACCAAGCGGCTTATAGAGGCGGGCTGCATTCACCACAACGTAAAGATGGACAGCCGCGGGGCCAATCCCGTAAAAGATTTTTTCCTGATACTGGAATTCCTATCTATCTACAGAAAAGTGAGACCCGATGTAATACTGCACTATACTATCAAGCCCAATATTTACGGTACGTTGGCGGCAGCCATCTTGAAAATACCTACCATCAATAACGTTTGCGGTCTGGGCACGGTGTTCTTGAAAAAGGGCATTGTTTCTTCCATCGCGCTGGCACTCTATAAGTGGTCGTTTCGCTATCCTAAAAAGGTGTTTTTCCAAAATTCTGATGACCATAAACTCTTTGTGGAACGCAGACTGGTATCGGCAGATATTGCCGATTTGTTGCCTGGCTCTGGTGTTGACCTTGACAAATTCTATTCCGTGCCTTACCAGAAGAACAAGCAGTTCACTTTTTTGCTTATATCGCGCCTCATTACCGACAAGGGCGTGCTTGAGTTTGTTGAAGCGGTAAGAAAGTTGCGTTCCGGTGGGTTAGATGCGCGCTTTCAAATTCTGGGGGCTAAAGATCCTCAACACAAAAGAGGTATACAAATTAAAACCATCGAAGAGTGGACTTCTGATGGCTTGATAGAATACCTTGGCACCACCGATGATGTGCGGCATTATATTCATAAGGCCGACTGCGTAGTGCTGCCCTCTTATCGCGAAGGCGCACCGCGAACCCTGCTGGAAGCCGCCAGCAGCAGTAAGCCCATTGTGGCTACTGATGTACCCGGTTGCCACCACGTAGTGGTGCATAACTACAATGGATTATTGTGTAAGCTGAAAGATGCTGACGACCTGGCCGAGAAGATGAGGACAATGGCACAACTCGATGAACCGCGCCTGAAAGAAATGGGCGAGAACGGGCGAAAAAAGATTGAACAGGAGTACAGCGAAACAATTGTTATCAACAAATATTTAACCGCCATTTCTACCGTCAAAAAAGCCTCATAATCCATACCTTTGAGGTTATGGAAATTGTATCCACCCCACTGGCGGGGCTTTTGGAAATAAAGGGAACAAAGTTTTACGATAACCGGGGCTGGTTTACCGAAGCATTCAGCCTGAAGCACTACCGGGAAGCAGGACTTACCCTTCCGCCTTTTGTGCAGGATAATCTTTCTTATTCCCACCGTGGGGTAGTGCGAGGGCTGCACCTGCAGCACGCACCGTTTGCGCAGGCCAAACTTGTGTCAGTATTGAAGGGTAAGGTTGTGGATGTGGTGGTAGATATTCGAACCGACTCTGCCACGTTTGGCAAATGGCACTCCGTTATACTTTCAGACACCGCTAACAATGCGCTCTTTGTGCCCGAAGGCTTCGCCCACGGCTTTGCAGCATTGGAGGATACCTACTTCTTTTATAAGTGTTCCACCTTCTACAATCCCTCAGCCGAGGGGGGCATCCGTTGGAACGATGCCGACCTGGCCATCGACTGGCAGATAGAGAACCCCATCATTTCAGCGAAAGACGAAGCACTTCCGTCTTTCCGCGAGTTGAAGGGAAAATTGCTAACTTCACACCATGCCTAAGTCTGCATTGAAATACCCTTCCCGGTCCATCGTTGCGCTTTGTCTTGTTTTCCTGGTGGCCTGTGGCTCTTACCGGCAAAACATCATGTTTCGCCCGGGGCAGGAACAAACCCCGGCACCCTTCAACGATGAGGTTGTAAAGGCCGAGAAAAACTACACCATTCAGCCCAACGATCAACTCGATTTGCAGGTGTTCTCTAACAAAGGTGAACGTATTATTGATCCTAATTTCGAGCTCAGGCGCCAGCTGGGTACCAACGCCAATGCGGCAGAAAAAAAGCCAGTATATTGGGTGGCTAACGATGGCACAGCCAAGCTACCCATGGTTGGCACACAAAAATTACAAGGGCTTACCATAAGAGAGGCGGAGCTACACCTTCAAAAAGAATATGACCAATACTACAAAGACTGCTTTGTTGCACTTACGTTCCTGAATAAGCGCGTGGTGGTGCTGGGCGCGCCTGGTGGGCAGGTTATTCCGCTTGCCAACGAGAACACCCGGGTAACTGAAATACTGGCGCTGGCCAAAGGAATCAACAACGATGGCAAAGCGGGTAACCTTCGCTTGATCAGAGGCGATCAGTTTTATGTGATTGATTTTGGCACCATAGACGGTTTGCAGAAAGGTAACATGATTGTGCAGCCGGGCGACATCATTTATGTGGAGCCGGTGCGCAGGGCATTTATAGAAGGCATACGCGATGTGGCACCGCTGATCAGCCTGGTGGTGAGCCTGGGCACGCTGGTATTCCTGATAACAAACAACTCCAACAATAACTGAATTGGCCGTTCCTGATCCCATACCCAACTCACCGCTGGCAACCGAAGGTATAGACTTCGATAAGCTGCGCATGATTTTCAGGAAAAACCTGATCTGGTTGCTCGGTATTTTCGTGGCGTGCAACCTGGGGGCCTACTTGTACCTGCGCTGGACCAAAAGTGTGTATGAATCGGAGTCGGAGCTGAAGCTTGACATCAAACAAGACCCCAGCGAATTTGGGATCAAAAACCTGGCGGAAGACCAGAACCTGAATATCATTTCGGGAGAGATCGAACAGATACGCTCCAAACTTTTCTTCAACCGCGTCATCGATTCGCTCGACCTGTGGGTAAGCTACCACTCAATTGGCAAAGTGCTTAACGATGAAATGTATCACCGCTCGCCATTCGAAGTAATACCCTCTGCCAGAAACCACGAGTACCAGAACATTCCCATCTACTTCAACTACAAAGACGGCAACGCGTTCCAGATCAGACCCGAGAAAAATAAGCAGCCTATTGAAGGGAAGATTGGTGAAAAAATACGGCTGGGTAACGTTGAGCTGACCGTGCGGAAAACGCCCTTCTACGACCTGTACCACGAAGATGATTACTTTTTTATTTTGCACAGTCGCGACAACCTGCTGCGCTACATGCAAGAGCACACCACCGTGGCTCCGTTGAACTTCAACGCCAATACCATCAAGATTTCTTTCCGCGATTTTAATCCACTCAAAGCCCAAACCATTGTTAACAAAATAGATTCGGTATACCTCAGCTACAGCAACGAGTTAAAGAACCAGACCAACCGGCAGAAAATTCAATGGCTTAACAATGAATTGGTGCAGATTGAAGCTAAAATGGAGGGTTACGAAAATTATTTCGAGAACTTTACGCTGCAAAACAAGAGCAACGACATTAACGAAGAACTGAAAAGGACCATCGAGGCCCTGTATCAGTTGGATTCGCAACGATACCTTGTGAACAAGCGATTGTTCGAAGCGGAAAATCTGTTTGATCAGTTCCTGGCTGGAAATTACGGGCTTACCATTACGCAGCAAAACTTTCTTCCTCCCGCCTTGCAAACCCGGTTGGAGAACCTGCAAACACTCACGCAGGAGCGTGAGCGACTTGGCCTCTCGTATAACGAAAACACACTGGCCTTCCGGCAGAAAGAAAAGGAAGAACGTTTGATGCGCGAGCAACTGACCTCTTTGCTGAGTGACTATAAGCAAGAACTGATGAAGCAGATGGCAGACCTGAATAAGCGCAAAGCCGACCTGGAAAAGACTTTTGCCGCCATGCCCGACAAGCACACGGAATTTTCCAAGAACCAGCGCTTCTATAAACTCTACGAAGAGTTTTACCTCTCCATGATGCAGTCGCGGGCCGAATTTGAGATTGCGCAGGCGGGCAGCACCCCCGACTTCAAGATATTGTCGCCTGCCACTATGCCCACCAAGCCCATCTCGCCCATACGGCTTATGATTATTGGTATCGGTTTTTCTTCCGGATTGATATTAAGTGTTTTTCTGCTGGGTATTTTATACCTGGTGAACGACCGCATTACCAGCGCACACGAAATTGAGCGCGCCACAGACACACCCATTTTGGCGGTTATTCCCGAGTCGCGCCATCTTTCGCGCACACCCTTTCACGTGTTGGATAACCCTAAGTCGATGGTGAGCGAATCCATCCGCACTTTGCGCACCAACCTCGACTTCTTCTCCGTAAGTGGTTCCACCAAAACCATTGCCATCTCTTCTACCATTGCGGGCGAAGGAAAGTCTTTCCTGGCCCTGAACCTGGGTGGTGTAATCGCCATGTCGAAGAAAAAGGTAGTGCTGTTGGACTTAGACATGCGAAAGGCCAAACGTGGCATACCCTTCGAGATATCAGACCACAATAAGGGGGTGAGTACGGTGTTGATAAGCAAGTATCAGGTGGAGGATTGTGTGGTACACACCGGTCTGGAGAATTTCCACTATATTCCGCCAGGCCCTCATCCACCCAATCCCTCAGAGTTGTTGATGAACCCCGAGTTTGATAAAGTATTGGGCCGCCTGTCAGAGCTTTACGACTTTGTTATTATCGATACCCCGCCAGTTGGGCTGGTTACTGATGGCATTATGGCCATGAAAAAATCAGACGTTTCCATTTACGTTGTGCGTGCCAACTACTCCCGGAAGGACTTTTTGCGTAACCTGCAGCGCGTAAAAAACCTGCACAACCTTAGCAAGATGTCCATCGTTTTCAACGCCATGCCAACATCTAATAAATTGTATGGATATGGCTACTATGAAGACCAGACGCCTATTAAGAAAAGTCTGAAGACCCTCATTCAAGGATAGTGTTCTCACTCTTCTCATCCGGTAAACAACATAAAACGGTTCCCTTCGCCACCGACATGCACTCGCACCTGTTGCCTGGGTTGGATGATGGCGTGAAGACTTTTGAAGAGGCCAAAGAAACCATTCTGAAGCTCATGGAATGGGGCTATCGGCAAGCCATTACAACGCCTCATATTATGAACGACTCTTACCGGAACACCCCGCAGGAGATTCAAACCCGGCTGCATGAACTGACCAACTATCTGCAACAGGAAAAAGTTGATTTTCCATTGCAGGCCGCAGCAGAATATTACCTGGACGAGGCGCTGATGCAGCGACTGGAACAAAACGAAACACTACTTACGTTTAGCAGATACCTGCTGTTTGAAACAAATTATTTGACTGAGCCCTACGTGCTGCGAGACTTTATCTTTAAAGCAACCACACGCGGATACAAACTGATATTAGCACACCCTGAGCGCTACCACTTTATGACGATGGAAAAAGCCGAGGACCTGCTGGACAGGGGAGTGCTAATGCAAGTGAATCTGCTTTCGTTGAGTGGATTTTACGGCAAACCGGTGCAACGGATGGCCGAGAAAATGATTGACAAGGGCTGGATTCATTTTGCAGGAACGGATTGCCACAACCCGCTGCAGGCCAGGGAACTGAAAGCTTGTTTACGCACACGGTCGTATAAAAAACTGGTGGACCTTCCGCTACTCAACCATCAATTGTTATGATAGCTGTTACGGGCGCCAACGGCCTACTGGGTAGTTTCATCACCAAGGAATTGCTGGCGCATCACGCACAGGTGCAGGCCATCGTAAGGCCCGGGGCTGACTTGCAACTGCTGCAATCAGCGAACGAAAAATTAATCTTCCAACAGGCCGATGTTACCGATCTGCCATCGCTTCAGCAAGCGTTGGCCGGAGTAGACACAGTGGTACATGTGGCGGGCGTGGTAAGCTTCAACCGCGCCCACCGCGAGCGTATATACCAGGTAAATGTGGAAGGAACGCGCAACGTTGTTGACTGTTGCCTGAAGTTGGGTGTTAAAAACATAGTTCACGTAAGCTCGGTAGCTGCGTTGGGGCGCAGCAAAGAGTCGAAGCTTGTAGACGAGACTTCCCGTTGGGTGGCGAGCCAACTCAACACCGACTATGCGGAGTCGAAGTACCTGGCCGAGTTGGAAGTGTATCGTGGCATGGAAGAAGGTTTGCAGGTGTCGATGGTGAACCCTTCTGTGATACTGGCCCCTGTGCACAGCGGGCAGAGCAGCGCCCAACTGTTTAGTTATGTTGCCAAAGGCTGGCCTTTTTATGGCGATGGTACCCTGAACTTTGTAGATGTGCGCGATGTGGCCCACCTGGTTGCGCGCCTGGTGCAGCAACCCCGAAACGGAGAGCGCTACATTGCCAATGCAGGTGCGGCTTCGTTGAAACAAATCCTGGATGGCATTGCTACGCGCCTCAACAAATCGAAGCCGTACGTGCGCATACCCGGAGGCTGGGTAGCGGTGGCCGCACTACTGGAAGAAACGCGTGCAAAACTGGCCGGCAAAGAGCCCATGCTCACCCGGCAGTCGGTGAAGCTGCTGAAGGAGAATTTTCTCTTCAGCAACCAAAAAGCCATTCATGAATTAGGTGTTCAATTTCGCACTTTGGACGACACCCTGGACTGGTGCTGTGCAGCCCTGATACAAGCTAAAAATTAGGCCAACCGAAGGCATGAAAAGCCTTGATGCCATTCTTTTAACGGCAGAAAAAGCCCTAAAATAGGCTACCAAGGCTGGCTATAAAAACATTTATGAATTGCAAGTTTTATTCAAAAAGATAAAACCAGAACTTCGTGCCGGGAAGTGTTATTCTTTTAACGATACCATTTTTTTGCCTACCTTAGGCAAACCCTTTAGACATGGCTCACGACTTTAGAAAGAGAGAGGACGAGGAGGAGTTGATCAAGCGATTTGAAGAAAGCCTCAAAAAAAATTCTGCAGATTTTTTTGCCCTTGAGGACTACGAAACCATCATCGATCATTACTTAGACAGAAGCAAGCATAAGAAGGCCCTGGCAGCGGTAGATGCCGCCATGAACCAATATCCTTTCTCGTCAGAGCTGATGCCCCTGAAGGCACAGATACTGTCGAATTTGGAACACTACGATGAGGCGCTGGAAATACTGGAGCGTGCCCGTAACCTCAACCCGGCCGACATTGATATTTATTTGTCGATTGGCTCTGTGCTCTCGTTAATGGGCAAGCACAAAGAAGCCATAGAAACTTACGAGCAGGCTTTGGCTTTTGCCGATGAGGGAGAGGATGAATTGTATTATAACATTGGATTGGCACACCAAAGCCTGGAGGAATACGACCAAGCCATTGAAGCATATAAAAAGTCTGTATCCGCCAACTTGACCCACGAGGGGGCTTTGTATGAATTGGCCTTCTGCCTGGATGTGGTGGGCCAGTTGGAGAGCAGCCTTTCTTACTACAGAAAATTTATTGACGAAGATCCTTACTCGGCACCCGCTTGGTATAACCTGGGAATTGTGTGTAACAAGCTGGAGAAATATGATGAAGCCATTGAGGCGTATGAATTTGCCCTGGCCATAGACGACAATTTCGCGTCAGCGTATTTCAACATGGGCAACACCTACATGAACCTGGAGCAATACACCAAGGCTCTGGATGCTTTTAAGAAAACCGTAGAGATTGAAGGGCCCAGTCCAGAAGTATATTGCTGCATTGGTGCTGCCTACGAAAACCTGGAACACTACGATCTGGGCCTGAAGTACTACCAAAAGTCTACCAAGTTAGACCCCCTGTACGATGAAGCCTGGTTTGGTGCCGGTGCCTGCATGGAGAAGCAGGAGAAGTGGTACCAGGCTCTGCATTTCTTCAACAAGGCCATTAAGCTGAACACGCACAACCCGGAATACTGGAAAGCGGCCGCCCATGCAGAATTTAAGATAGGCAACACCATCTCGGCCATTAGTGCCTATGAAGAGGCCAGCCACCTCGCTCCAGACGATAAGGAGGTGTGGCTTAACTGGTCTTTCATTTACTTCGAGCAGGGCGCGCACGAGAAAGCCGTGGAGATTGTGCAACAGGGGCTGGATGAACTGCCCGATGATGCCGAACTCTTCTACCGCATGGCGGTGTACCTTATTGAAGCAGGTCAGTTCAAAGAAGCCTTCAACTATCTTGAAAATGCATTAATTTTGAACTTCGAAGGCCACACGGTGCTGTTCGATTTCTTCCCGAAACCAGAAACACAGAAGGCCCTCTTTAAGATTATCGATCAGTTTAGAAAAGAAAATCCTTAATGAACTACACGCTTAAAAACTTACCTGAGCGCACTACTAAGCCCAGGCAGATAGGTTTCACCATGGCCATGGACAAAGGCATGAGCGTAAGGGAAGCCGAAGACTTTGTGAGCAACTGTGCCAACCATGTGGATATCGTGAAACTCGGTTGGGCTACCTCGTACGTTACACCTAATCTGAAAGATAAAATCAAGGTATACGCAGAGGCAGGTGTTCCCTGCTATTTCGGTGGCACGTTGTTCGAAGCCTTCATCATCCGCGATCAGTTTGACGACTACCGCAGGGTGCTGGACAAATACAACCTTTCGTTTGCCGAAGTGTCTGATGGTTCCATTGATCTGGATCACGACAAGAAATGCGACTACATACAGAAGCTCTCAGAACAAGTTACCGTGCTTTCGGAAGTGGGCTCTAAAGATGCAGACAAAATCATACCACCCTACATGTGGATTGACCTAATGCAGAAAGAGCTCGATGCCGGTGCATGGAAAGTAATTGGCGAAGCGCGCGAAGGTGGAAATGTGGGGCTCTTCCGCTCTACAGGCGAAGTGCGTTCGGGGTTGGTGCAGGAAATCCTTACCAAAATTCCATTCGAAAAAATTATTTGGGAGGCACCACAGAAAGCACAACAAGTGTGGTTTATTAAACTGCTGGGTGCCAACGTAAACCTGGGCAACATTGCGCCAAATGAAGTAATACCACTTGAAACCATACGACTGGGGTTGCGTGGTGATACTTTTTTACACTTTTTGGGCCTGGAACGAAAGAAAGACCATGCCGCTCCTCCTTTTACGGTAGATTAAGCAAAATACCCAACTCCGAAACGTTTCTTATATTCGCCCCCGGGTTGACAAGAAGCGAACGCTTTTGAACTAAAACCGAGAGAATTGAGAAAAACCAAGGACTACATCCTTCTTTATCTAAAAGGTATTGGAATGGGTGGTGCCGATGTAATACCTGGCGTTTCCGGAGGAACCATCGCGTTTATTTCAGGAATCTACGATGAACTCATCGACTCACTCAAGTCGATTGATGTGCAGGCGCTGCAATTGCTTGGCAAATTCCGGCTGGCCGATTTCTGGAAAAAGATCAATGGCAGCTTTCTGCTTACCGTGCTGGCAGGTGTGCTCACCAGCCTGCTCTCGCTGGCCAAGTTAATGACGTATTTGCTCGCGCATTATCCCATCCAAATCTGGTCTTTCTTCTTTGGGTTGATTCTGGTTTCTGCCCCGCTGATTCTGCGCGATGTGAAACACTGGAACTTCGCCACCGTGCTGGCCGGCTTGCTCGGTGTGGCCATTGCCTACGCCATCACCGTTCTTACGCCCGCAGAAACACCTACCAACCTGCCTTTCATTTTCTTCTGCGGGGCCCTGGCCATCTGTGCCATGATTCTTCCCGGCATTTCGGGTGCATTTATTTTGTTGCTCATCGGTAAGTACGAGTACATGATCACCGCGCTTACCTCTTTCAACCTGCCCGTTATCATTGTGTTTGCCCTGGGCTGTGCGGGTGGGCTTATCAGCTTCTCGCATTTACTCAGTTGGCTGTTGCATCGCTACCGCTACCCGGCCCTGGCGTTGCTGGCGGGTTTTATGATTGGCTCGCTCAACAAAGTGTGGCCGTGGAAAGAAGTACTGTCCTACAGGCTTAATTCAGAAGGCGAGCAGGTGCCCGCTTTCGACAAAAGTGTGCTGCCCGGTGCCTTTATGGACAAAACAGGTGCCGACCCCCAGGTATTTCATGCCATCCTGTTTGCAGCATTGGGCATCTTTTTAATAGTGGCCATCGAAAAAACGGCCGCCTACCTTAAATCAAAACACTAAAAAACATGGAAAAGAAATTTGGCCTCATCGGCTCTACCGTCAGTCATTCCTTTTCGAAAGTATATTTCGATGAGAAATTTTTCCGAGAAGGCCTGCGCGATTACCGCTACGATCTCTACGCGCTCGACTCCATCGATGGTTTAAAAAAATTGCTGGAAGAAAACCCCGAGTTGGTAGGCCTTAACGTTACCATTCCTTACAAAGAGCAGGTATTTAAGTTTTTGAACGAGGTAGACAGCGATGCAAAAAAGATTGGTGCAGTAAACGTTATTCAAATCAAAGACGGCAAGTTGAAAGGCTATAATACCGACCGTGATGCATTTATGGAAACCTTGCAAAAGTGGTTCCCCAACGAAAAGGGGTCGCGTGCACTGGTGCTGGGCACAGGCGGCTCCTCTAAGGCCGTGCAGCAGGCGTTAACCAAGTTGAATATTCCCTTCGATACAGTATCGCGCGAAGAAAGCAAAGGCACCTACACCTACGAAACACTGAAAGCTAAAGGCGAAGTGCTGGCCAATGCCAACCTGGTGATCAACACTACGCCCCTGGGCATGTCGCCTAATACCAATGGTTATCCGCCCATCGACTTCGAAGAGCTGACGCCCAAACACTATGTGTACGACCTGATTTACAACCCCGCCCGCACGCTGTTTTTGCAAAAGGCCGAAATGCGGGGCGCCCACATTAAAAACGGGCTGGAGATGCTACACGTGCAGGCCGAAAAAGCCTGGGCCATCTGGAACAATTAAGTTTCGGTTACCGTTGTTCCGGAAGGATTAAGGCAGCGCCCTTGAACCCTCTTTTTTCATAGAAGCCATCATTGCAGTGACAAATGGACGCAGCCATCTTGTTTTTGGTTCAAAAAAAGAAGATTGCTTCACTTCCTTCGTAATGACGTGATATTTTTGAGATGGCTTCTGGTAGTATTCTCCTAAATTACCAGTATGGATTTCCAACTTACGAGCGAGTTTGTGCCTACGGGCGATCAGCCCAAAGCCATCGACCAACTGGTGCAGGGCCTTGAAAATGGTGAACAGCATCAAACGCTGTTAGGCGTTACCGGGTCGGGTAAAACGTTTACCATGGCCAACGTGATTGCCCGTGTTAACCGGCCCGCCATCATCTTGTGTCACAACAAAACGCTGGCAGCACAACTGTATGGCGAATTCAAATCGTTCTTTCCAAACAATGCAGTTGAGTATTTCATTTCTTACTACGACTACTACCAACCCGAGGCCTTTATACCGTCATCGAACCTATACATTGAAAAAGACTTATCCATCAATGAAGAAATAGAAAAGCTGCGGCTCAGCGCCACCTCCTCTTTGCTTACGGGCAGAAGAGATGTAATTGTGGTGGCTTCTGTTTCTTGTATTTATGGTATTGGTAACCCCGAAGAGTTTGGTAAGAACCGTATTGTGCTGAAAGTAGGTGAGCAGATTGCACGTAACCGCCTGCTATTTGCGTTGGTAGATATTTTGTATCACCGCACCGAAGCCGAATTCAAGCGCGGCACCTTCCGGGTGAAGGGCGATACGGTAGATGTGTTTCTCGCTTACGCGGATTACGCCATCCGTATCTATTTTTTTGGCGATGAGATTGAGACAATACAACGCATTGACCCCGTAAGCGGCAAAAAGCTGAACGATGAAAAGGCCATCACCATCTTCCCGGCCAACCTGTTTGTAACCGGAAAAGATTTGCTGCACCTCGCCATCCGCGAAATACAGGATGACCTGGTGCTGCAATACGAAATGTTTGAGGCCGAAAAGAAACACCTGGAAGCCAAGCGCCTGAAGGAACGCACTGAGTTCGACATGGAGATGATGCGCGAGCTGGGCTACTGCAGCGGCATAGAAAACTATTCGCGCTACTTCGACAGGCGCAAGGCAGGGGCACGCCCCTTCTGCCTGTTGGATTACTTCCCCGATGATTACCTGATGATTATTGACGAAAGTCACGTTACCATACCGCAGGTACGCGCCATGTGGGGTGGCGACCGCTCGCGCAAAGTAAACCTGGTGGACTACGGCTTCCGCCTGCCCTCTGCACTCGACAACCGGCCGCTTACTTTCAATGAGTTCGAATCGTTGTTGGGGCAAACCGTTTACGTAAGTGCTACACCGGGAGAATATGAACTGCGCAAATCGGAAGGTGTGGTGGTGGAGCAACTCATCCGGCCCACCGGACTGCTCGATCCGGAAATTGATGTGCGCCCCAGCAAAAACCAGATTGACGACCTGCTGGAAGAAATTGATGAGCGCGTGAAGAAGAAAGAACGCGTGCTGGTAACCACCCTGACCAAACGTATGGCCGAAGAGCTGACCAAATTTCTGGAGCGCGCTGCGGTGAAGTGCCGCTATATACACTCTGAAGTGGACACGTTGGACCGTGTGGAGATTCTGCGCGAGTTGCGCCTGGGCGTGTTCGATGTGCTGGTGGGGGTGAACCTGCTGCGCGAAGGCCTCGACCTTCCCGAAGTATCGCTGGTAGCCATTATGGATGCCGACAAAGAGGGTTTTCTGCGCAATCAACGCTCGCTGGTGCAAACCATTGGCCGGGCAGCCCGCAATGTAAACGGCCGCGTGATCATGTATGCCGACAACATTACTGAATCCATGCAGCAGGCCATAGACGAAACCAACCGCAGGCGCAAGATTCAGATGGACTACAACAAGGCCAACAACATTACGCCTACCACCATCATCCGCTCGAAAGAGGAGATCTTCCGGCAAACCAAGGTGGCCGACTCGAAAAAATCGACCAAGCGTTACTACATAGAAGACGAAGAGAAATCGCTGGCGGCCGACCCGGTGGTGGCCTACTTAAGTAAAGACGAATTGACCAAGATGGCCGACCGCACTCGCAGGGCCATGGAGAAGGCGGCAAAAGAACTGGAGTTTATGGAAGCGGCACGCCTGCGCGATGAACTGATGGCGATACAGAGAATGCTGGAGACGAAGTAAGGGGTTGGTAGTTTGTAGTTGATAGTTGGTGGTACAGAGAAGGTGGGTGGTATTTACAAAAGACGTGGCGCCTTGTCAATGGAGCTTTGTGCAGCATGCACGTGCCGATTCAAAAAAGCTAACATAAATCATCTGAATCGGCTAACCTCCGTCACAGATAAAAAGTATAGCCATAGATAGTTTTATAGCGGATTTGCAAGACAACCTGCTAACCAACACGTTTATGAGAACTAAAAAAATAGTAGTGCTCGGCAGCAACTTCGGTGGAGCTACTGCCGCCCTGGAATTAAAACGCAAGCTGGGCGAACGTGCCGAGGTAAGCGTGATTTCCCCCTCCGAAAACTTTACCTATGTTCCTTCGCTGATATGGGTGCCGTTCGGCAAGCGCAAACTCTCCGACATTTCATTTCCCATCAAACCCATCATGGAGCGGAAGAAAGTGCACTTCATTCAGGATGCAGCCGTGAAAGTAAACCCAGCACGCAACGAGGTGGAAACGCAAAACCACGGCACCATTACTTACGACTACCTGGTGGTGTCTACCGGCATGCAAATGAATTTCAATGTGGTGGAAAACCTGCATCCCGACAAGGGTTATGTGGAAAACATTGTGATACCGAAATACAGCGAGCGCGCCAGCCAGCGCTTTGCGGAGCTGGTGAAAAACCCCGGCCCCGTGGTGGTGGGCGCCACACAAGGAGCCAGTTGCATGGGGGCCGCGTACGAGTACCTCTTTAACATGGATAAAGAGCTGCGCAGAAACAACGTGCGCGACAAGGTAACCCTTACATGGTTTACGCCTGAACCCTTCTTAGGCCACTTCGGCATAGGCGGCATTGCCGGTGGACAAACCATGCTCGAAACCTTCATGAAGATGTATGGCATCAAGTGGTACACCAACGCCTCCATCGAAAAGATTGAGAAAGACCGCATCACGCTGAAAGACGGCACGGTGCTGCCCTACAAAATGGCCATGGTGATGCCACCCTTCGAAGGAGCAGCCGTCATGAAAAACTCACCGGAACTGGTGGACGAAAAGGGCTTCGTGGTGTGCAACGAAGGCTACCAGCACGTAACGTATAAAAATGTGTACTCCGTAGGCCTGGCGGTAGAAGTGCAGGCGCCCTTTAAGTGCCAGGTGCCTTTTGGTGTGCCCAAGACGGGCTACCCTACCGAGGTGTCTGCCAAGCTGGCCGTTAGGAATATTGTGAACGACATAAAGGGCAACCGTGCCCTTAAGACCAAGCCTTGGGGCAAAATACCAGGTGTGTGCGTAATGGATGCGGGCCACAAAGAGGTAATCATTCTGAGCGACCACCTGTTTAAGCCGCGCAACTTTGCCATCATGATTCCCAACATCTTCAACCACTGGGGTAAGCTGCTCATCGAAAAGTATTTTCTATTCAAGTTCCGCCACGGCTACTCCATGTTGCCGTAGGTGGTGATGTTACGCAACTGCGTTAGGTGTCTGACGACTTGGAGCAGGGGCCAAAATTAGCGTACCGATTTTCCGAGGGAGTGGGAACAACTCATTGCAGGAAATTACATGTGCATTGACCGACCTGGTTGCCGTAGTATTGACGTAGGCAGGGGACTCTCCGTAAAGAAAGCACCACACGTGGAGGATTGCTGAACGAATTAATAGCGGGATGGATTTCGAAGCAGTCATCTCTCTCATCGGAACTTTAAAAACGTAAACGTACCTACAACGTTTTTCGCTCATGGCCGCGAGGCCTCGTGGTGACAAGCCGGGCTGCGTCTTTTCTCACCCACAACCCCCGCTGGGGCCGCGAAAATCCGAAGGCCCTCTTGTCACCACTGGGAGAAAAGGCTCGAGCCAAGATTTTATACTTTGATTTCCTCTAGCCACACCGGTTTTCCGAGGGAGAGGGAACAACTCATTGCAGGAAATTACATGTGCATTGACCGACCTGGTTGCCGTAGTATTGACGTAGGCAGGGGACTCTCCGTAAAGAAAGCACCACACGTGGAGGATTGCTGAACGAATTAATAGCG
>JBMOLS010000029.1:0-74190 GCA_049324055.1 Bacteroidota bacterium
GCAGGGAAGAAGCACTTCGGCTGGGACATGACTACATCGGTACGGAGCATTTGCTGTTGGGCATGATCCGGGAAGGAGAAGGCGTGGCCGTGGGCGTTCTGAAAAAATTGGGCGTACCGCTGGATACACTGCGTGGCGAAATCGAGAAGATATCGAAGGGCACTGCTACCCACCAGATTAAAAACCTGGCGCAGATACCGCTTACGCGCGCATCGGAAAAGGTGTTGAAAATAACATACCTAGAAGCGAAGGTATTTAAAGCACAATTGATTGGCACAGAACATTTGTTGCTCTCCATTCTGCGCGATCCGGACAACCTGGCAACACAGCTCTTGAATAAGTTTGATGTGGCTTATGATGTGGTAAAAGAGATGCTGGAATACCAGCACGAACATCCCCAGGCTTCCTCCGACACAGACGACCCAGACGATGATTCATCGAAAATGTTTGGCAGCAGCGGTGCAGCCGGCAGTGGTTCTTCGAAAGAAAAGAAAGGCACCGAAAAATCGCGTACGCCCGTGCTCGACAACTTTGGGCGCGACCTCACCAAACTGGCCGAAGACAACAAACTCGACCCGATAGTAGGACGCGAGAAAGAAATTGAGCGCGTAGCACAGATATTAAGCCGCAGAAAGAAAAACAACCCCATACTGATTGGCGAACCGGGCGTAGGTAAAACAGCCATTGCCGAGGGGTTGGCGTTGCGCATCATCCAGAAGAAAGTATCGCGCGTGCTGTTTGGCAAACGCGTGGTTACCCTCGACCTGGCCTCGTTGGTGGCGGGCACCAAGTACCGCGGCCAGTTCGAAGAACGCATGAAGGCGGTGATGAACGAATTGGAGAAGTCGCCCGATGTAATTTTGTTTATTGACGAATTGCACACCATAGTGGGTGCCGGTGGTGCCTCTGGCTCGCTGGATGCCAGCAACATGTTTAAGCCTGCTTTGGCCCGGGGCGAAATACAATGTATCGGTGCCACCACACTGGACGAATACCGCCAGTACATAGAAAAAGACGGAGCGTTGGCCAGACGTTTCCAGATGGTGATGGTAGACTCTACCTCACCTGAGGAAACCATTCAGATCCTGGACAACATCAAAGAGAAATACGAAGACCACCACCACGTAACGTACACCAAGGAGGCCATCGAAGCGTGTGTGAAATTGTCCGACCGCTACATCAGCGACCGTTTCCTTCCAGACAAGGCTATTGACGTGCTGGACGAAGCGGGTGCCCGCGTTCACATCAACAACATTCATGTGCCCGAAGAAATTGTGAAGTTGGAAGAGGCCATTGAAGATGTGAAGAAAGAGAAGAACCGCGTAGTGAAAAGCCAGAAGTACGAAGAGGCAGCCCAACTACGCGACAAAGAGAAAAAACTAATTGAGCAACTGGAAGCAGCCAAAACTCGCTGGGAGGAGAAAACACGTACAGAGAAGTATACGGTGAATGAAGACAACGTGGCCGATGTAATTGCCATGATGACCGGCATACCCACAAAACGTATTGCCCAGAAGGAAAGCAATAAGCTGCTGAACATGGGCGAAGAGTTGAGCGGCAAAGTAATTGGCCAGGAAGAAGCCATTAAAAAACTGGTGAAGGCCATACAGCGCACGCGCGTAGGGTTGAAAGACCCTAAGAAACCCATTGGTTCATTCATTTTCCTGGGCCCAACAGGTGTTGGTAAGACAGAGTTGGCCAAGGTGTTGGCCACGTACCTGTTCGATAAAGACGATGCCCTGGTGCGTATAGACATGAGTGAATACATGGAGAAATTTTCTGTGTCGCGCCTGGTAGGTGCGCCTCCCGGCTATGTGGGCTACGAAGAGGGTGGCCAGCTAACCGAAAAAGTAAGACGCAAGCCTTACTCGGTGGTGTTGCTCGATGAAATTGAAAAAGCACACCCCGATGTGTTCAACATTTTATTGCAGGTGTTGGATGACGGTATTCTTACAGACGGATTGGGCCGCAGGGTAGATTTCCGCAACACCATCATTATTATGACCTCCAACATTGGTGTGCGCGATCTGAAAGATTTTGGAACCGGCATCGGTTTCGCCACCAAGGCCAAGCAAGAAAGTGCCGAAGAGGCCATGAAGGCAACCATACAGCAGGCATTGAAGCGCGCGTTTAGCCCAGAGTTCCTCAACCGCCTGGACGATGTAATTGTGTTTAACTCGCTGCAGCGCGAGCACATCCACAAGATCATTGACATTACGTTGGGCAAACTTTTCAGCCGTATCACGGCATTGGGCTACAACGTAGAGCTTACCGACAAAGCCAAAGATTTTCTGGCCGAGAAAGGGTACGACCAGCAGTTTGGTGCCCGCCCGCTGAACCGTGCCATACAGAAATACCTGGAAGACCCCGTAGCCGAAGAGATTCTGAAAGGCGAAGTGGAAGAAGGTGGCACCATTCTGGCCGACTACGAGGGAACGGGCGATGCCCTTACTGTTACAGGCAAGAAGAAAAAAACGTCATCGAAAGAGAAAAAAGAGTAGTTGGCAACGCTAAACTACCGTTGAAAGGCAGGGACACAACCCTGCCTTTCTTCTTAGTTAATGTCAATGTGAAGTGCAACGAATACTAACTAATAGAGTACCTTCAAAAACCGCAAATCCTGTATTGTTATCGATGGTAAACCGATATTCAGATTGATTTTATAGGCCACGAGCACGGCCGTTTTGAAAGCATCTGCTTTGGTCAGAAACGGTTTGTTTCCACCAACTGCTGGAAGCGTTGGCTGAACTATATTAAGTCCGTTTTCATGGGATATTTTGTATCCGAAACCCTCGGGAAAACCGTAGTCTTCCGATTTGATGATTTGAATGTTAAATGGATTTTCTGAAAAAAGGGAATCTATTGTAGGGTTGACTAATTCGATTACGACATAACTCTGCTTTTGATACCCAAATATATCATCTGGTTTATCGCACGTGATCTTGATGATGCCGGTAATCTTCACCATCAATGCGTCAACTTCCAATTGGTTTTCAAAAGGGGCGCATGGTTTCAGATAGCCAACAGATGGGCTTAGAAAAAAGTAGCCTTCCGCTGTATTCACTACAATACCCTGTTGGTCTGCAAAAGGGTCCGCCCCATTCGCTTCGCAGCTACAAACTACGGGGCCCGGATCACTTTTTTCACACGATTGGATAGTTATAGCAACTAAAATTGTCACTAGTAATCCAAAAGGCTTGGATGTGACACTTACGAATGTATATTCAAACATACGCTCAGAAATGAATTGAACCACTTTTTGAAAATATCGATAGCAACTTTTCTTATTTTCATCGCCTGTAAGGTTGATACGGGTAAATTGCAGCCTCCCGAGGATTCAACTTCTAAATATACGGTTAAAATAACCGAAAGTGCATATGGAGGATGGGGCTATCAGATTTTCGAGGACGAAAAGTTATTGATTGATCAAGTGAATATCCCGGCAGTTGCGGGTAATAAAGGCTTTATATCGAGGGTTCAGGCCGAATCAGTTGGTCGACTAGTAGTACAAAAATTATCAAGTATGCCCCAGGATCTTCCGTCCGTTACTATTGCAGAACTTGATAGCTTGAAGATTAACTACTAAGAAATGCTATATGAAACTCACAAGAATCCTTCTTTTCTGGCTTTGGCCATTACTCCTTTGCCTTGATGTAGATGGTCAGCCCACGAACACATGGCTGCAATTGAATGATTTTGCGGGTCAAGGTAGGACCAATGCGTTCTCGTTCGTAATAAACGATAAGGCATACATAGGCTCAGGAAGAAATAGTTCTGGTCAGGCCATGAATGATTTTTGGGAGTACAACCCGATGACGGATACCTGGACCCAAAAGCAGAACGCAAGCGGTATTGGTCGATGGGCTGCGGTCGGATTTGCGATCGGTAGTAAAGGTTATATGGGGACAGGATTTGTGGGTCAGTCTGGTAGTGCTTCAACTGTCAATGATTTTTATGAATACGACCCTTCGTTGAACCTTTGGAGAATTAGACAAAATGTTGGTCTCACAGGCAGAGCTTATGCAGTCGGATTTTCAACTGTAGGTAAAGGTTTTATAGTTTCTGGCTTTCAGTTCGGGACAACCTATAGTGACAATACTTTGTGGGAGTATGACCCTGTCACCGATATTTGGGTGCAACGACCAAGTCTACCTGGAGGCCAGAGAGAATCTGCTGGAACATTTACAATTTCTGGAACTCCTTACGTATTTGGGGGTTACAAGTATGTTGATATATTGACTACCTATTTCTATAGAGACGTATACGCATATAATCCAAAGGCAAAAACTTGGGCAGTTAAAGCACTTTTTCCATCAGAAATCTCCTATGTTTGGACTAACAAAGGATTTTCGGCTGGAGGTCTTGGCTATTCACTATCTGTGAATAATAGCGGCACGCCATATCTACTCGAGTATAATCCAGGGACAAATGCATGGCAAATGAAAACACCACCACCTGCAACGTCAGCAGGCAGTGCCCCATTCTCGTTGTCTTCCTCAGTGGCATACTATTTAACCGGAAGTTCTAATTCAAAAAGCGTTCACAAGTACTTGCCGGAGGCGCTCAAGGTTACGGGCCCTCAGATCGTGTGCGCCTCAAACAGTACATTTTCGCTTAACTATCTAGCACCTGGCGCAAGTGTTACATGGACAAAAAGCCCCAACGTAACGTACGTTTCAGGTCAATCAACAAAAAATTTTACAGTATCAGCTAATTCAAGCGGTCCCGGTTGGGTTCGAGCTGATGTTTCTTTTGTTTCAGGTGTTACTTATTATCAACGAGCTGATTTTAGAACTGGATCTTATAATAGTTCTGATTATCCAATAATCGGTCCGTCAAGTACCTGTAGTAACCAGTTTGTTTATTATACTGCGCCTGTTCTTACTGGTGCAACTAATTATAACTGGAGTTGGCCAAGCAGTTGGACTTATTCCTCTGGGCAAGGTACTAACCAACTAGCTCTCATTGCTGGTAGCGAGAGTGGCGCGGTCACGCTCCGAGTTGATAACATCTGCGGGTCTGCGGGTAGTCCATCAACTTTTTTTACGCAGGTATATTTTTGTGGATATAGTATTCAGGTATTTCCTAACCCCTCCGATGCTATCATAGAGATCCAGTTTCTTGATTTTGAAGGCAATAAACTTAGTACATTTGGAAAGTTGGAGGAAGTAGAGATTGAAGTGACAGACAAGAGCATGCAAAAATTGATGAGCTGCAGGTTAGGGATCGACAACATGACTATCCCTGTATCCTCATTCCCAGAGGGCCAGTACTATCTGAAAGTCAGACATGGAAAGGAGATTTACACTCAACAAATAGTTATTAAAAGGTAGAATTTCAGAAATTTCTCTGACTTTCCGATCCTCATGTTGTAACCGTTCACCGACAAAATAAATAAGCTGAGACGGTGTTGGTGCAGTTTTTGGACAAGGCAGGGCCACAACCCTGCCTTTCTTTTTGCCGTAACCCCAAAAAGTAACGGATACTTTAATGCCGCACCGCCCGTTTACAAAAAACCAACTATTTTTGCGCCCACATTAACGTTCTTTCATTATGCTGAACAGGAGGATGCTTCGAATCAAGGTGATGCAAACACTCTTTGCCTATGATCAATGCACAGAAGCAAACCGTTTGCTGGCCATAGACCAGATAGAGGCCATTTTTCAACCCGACCTTAACTCCATGGAGGTGCAGGATAAGGTGGCCATCGGCAAACAACGCAAAGCGGCCGTTCAGCAATTCGAAAAAAAATTCAGCAACGCAGATGCCGCAGACCATACCGATGCCCAAATCAACAAAGCGGTAGCCGATGCGCTGAGCTTCTATCACAAGCAGAACAAAAAAGATTATAACCACCTTTCTAAAAACCTGGTGGTAGAAGTAGAGAAATTAACCGACTACTACCACTCCATTTTAGGTTTGATGCTCGCCTTCCGTGAACAGGCAGAAGCCGACAAAAAAATCAATCACAAAAATTTAATCGACAACGCATGGCTTACGGCATTGGCCGCCAACGATGAGCTGAAGAAAGAATTGCTGAAGGGAAAAAGCGGCTGGCAAAACCGGTTGGACAAGGTGCGCCCCTGGTTCCGCGATGTGTTGAAAGCAGACGCTACCTACAACAAATACCTGGACGAAAAAAAGCCAGACCTCGACTCGCAAAAAGCATTTGTAAAGCACCTCTACCGGAAATTGATTCTGACTGGCACCATCAACGCCTGGTTCGAGGAAGAAGACATCCATTGGACCGAAGACCACGAAATTGTGAAGGGCCTGATCGATAAAACCATCAAGTCGCTAAACGAAGAGCAGGGCACCATCGAGTTGCAGAAGCTTTCGCTGGATTGGGAAGACGACCGCCTTTTTATTGCCCGCCTGTTCGAAGAAACCGTGAAGCTCGAGCCTGCCCACAAACAACTCATTGCCAACAATACCAAAAACTGGGAGGTAGACCGGTTGCCGCTTACAGATCGCATCATTCTGGAAATGGCCATTGCCGAAATGATTAGTTTCCCCAACATCCCTGTAAAGGTTACCATCAACGAATACATCGAGCTCACAAAAGAATACAGTACCCCTAAAAGCCGTCAGTTCATCAACGGCATTCTTGATGTAATTTCTAAAGAGATGCTAAAATCGGGTGTTGTGAAAAAGAGCGGGCGTGGGCTGATAGACAACAAGTAGCCCGGTTTTATAGCCCGGCAATAAGGTGGGTTTACAGATTGCCTTTGTTATCTTATCTTTGCCCGTCTAACAAACCCGTTATTATGAGTAAAAAAGGCAGCAATACTCTCATTGCATTTTTAACCGGGGCGGCTGTGGGCGCAATTCTGGGCGTGTTGTATGCACCCGACAAGGGAACCGCCACGCGCGAAAAGCTCTCCTTCCGCCTGGATAAGTACAAAAAAATGCTGGAAGATTTCCTGAGCGACCTGGTGGATGGAAAGGAAACACCACTTACCACCGAGGCCAAATCGCAGGGGCAAAAGGTCGTTTCGGAAGCCAAAGACAAGGCAGAGCGGCTGCTGGAAGATGTAGACGAATTGTTGGCCCAGATTCGGGGAAACAAAAAAAGTTAATGTTTTGTTAAAGAAACGCTATTTGAAAGGGAACCCCGTTACTTTGAATGGCCGGAGCTGATACAGACTAATAACAATTAAAGAAATATGAAGACTGCTTTGCGATTGATGATGGGTGTGGCACTGATTGCAGTGGCCACAGGTTGCCGCGACCGTGCGGCTGAAAAGCGAATTGCCGAACTGGAGGCGCGCCTCTCGCAACTGGAAGGAAACAAGGGCGCAACAACTACCACCACACCGGCAGCAACGGCCACACCTGCTGCTCAAACAGCCAGCGAAAAGCCCGAAGGCCCGTTGCCTGTCATTCAGTTCGAAAAGTTAGAGCACGATTTTGGCACCATACGCGAAGGGCAGAAAGTAAGTTACACCTACAAGTTTACCAACAACGGCCAGGCCCCCCTGATTATTCAAAGCGCTCAACCATCATGCGGTTGCACCGCCCCCGACTGGTCGAAAGAGCCGATACCGGTAGGTGGAACCGGCTTTGTGAAAGCCGAATTCGATTCGAACGGCAAACCAGGTATCCAAAACAAAACCATTACCGTAACAGCCAATACCTGGCCCAAGCAAACCACCTTGCGCTTTAAGGCCATGGTCAACGCCAAGTCAGACGGCAGCAATGGCCCGGTGAAATAATATTTCATATCCCAGCTATTAGAAAGCCGGCCGTAAGTCGGCTTTCTTGTTTTCAGATTAGTACAGATTTGTTAGCCGCGGTTTGCCCCGATTGGATAACTTTACACTTCAAATCAACTAAACAGTATGTACGCAATTCTTTTACAAGCAGCCCAGCAGGGCAGCGGCTGGACCTCGATGATCTTCATGTTACTGATCATTGTGGTGTTTTACTTTTTCATGATTCGCCCGCAGCAGAAAAAAGCCAAAGAGCAGAAGAAATTTACCGAAGAAGTGAAGGTAGGCGACCGCGTGGTAACCATTGGCGGAGCACACGGGCGGGTAGCTGAAATAGAAGACGATACCATTGTGCTGGAAGTGGAACGCGGTGGCCGCATCCGTTTCAACAAGTCTGCCATTTCGATGGAGAGCACCAAAGCCCTGACCAGCAAAAAAGCCTGATGTGCCTATTTCAAAGTTCGGTTAACTTTGATGTAAATCTGGCGCCTTGAGTTTTTTCAATAAACTATTTGTAAACCTCTTTCATTTTAACCGGACTAACTGGAAAGCCGTGGCGCTTTGTTTTCTGGCAGCCACGGTTTTCTGGTTCTTCAACGCGCTGAACAAAAACTATACAGCTCAACTGCGGTTTCCATTGCGTTTTGAATACGATGAAACGCGCTTTGCCCCCGCCCGCACGTTGCCGCACGATTTGCCCATTAACGTGAGTGGCAACGGGTGGGATCTGCTCAGAAAAACGTTTGGTGTAAAATTGCCAGAATTGGTGCTGCCGCTCGAGCGACCCAGCGAGGTAAAAAAAATTGTAGCAGGCACGCTGCCTGCGCTGCTGGCAGGGCAGATAGAGAACCTAACCATCAACTACGTGGCCGTTGATACGTTGCGCATACAAATCGACCCGCGCACCGTCCGAAAGTTTAAGCTTACCGCCAACATCAGCGCCATCGGTTTTAGAAATAATACCGGCCGGGTAAGCCCGGTGGTAGTGCTGCCCGATTCGGTCGAGTTGAATGGCCCGCAGAGCCTACTGAAGGCCCTGCCCGATTCCATCGAAATTATGTTGCCCGCCAGGCGAGTGAGCGAAAACTACCGTGAGGAAGTAGAAGTGGCCATCCCCGGTCAGGAGTTCATCAAGCGCAATCCGCCCGTTGTGGAAGTTCGTTTCGAAGTTGCCGAAATGGCCGAGCTGACGGTACGCGTAGGTATAAGGGCTGCCACACCGTTGCCCTGGGGCCGCGTGTTAGAAACCGATAGTGTGGATTGTGTGGTGCAACTGCCACGAAAGGATGCCAATGGTTTTGACAACAGCACGCTCCAGGCAGTAGTTGCCGTAGATGATTTGGCAAAAGGCGAGACGCGAAAATATCTACCCCTGATACTCGGCCTGCCTCCATACGCCAGTTTGCTACGGACAGACTCCGTTTTAGTAAAACAACACTAATGATTAAGCGCCCGTTACAGGTTGGTGTTACCGGTGGCATTGGCTCAGGTAAGAGCCTCATTTGCAGAATATTTGCCTGCCTGGGTGTACCCGTTTACGATGCCGATAGCCGGGCGAAAAAATTAATGACCACTGACGGAATACTGATAGAGCAGATCAAAAAAGAATTCGGAACATTGAGTTTTCATTCAGATGGTTCGCTCAATCGGGAATACCTGACCGAAGTTATTTTTAAGGACGATGACAAAAGACAACTCCTGAATGAGTTGGTTCACCCGCGGGTTGGTGTTGATTACGAACGCTGGACTCGGTTGCACGGTGAAGCAGTTTATGTAATTAAAGAAGCTGCGTTGCTTTTTGAAGCGGGTTCGAACAAAAACCTTGATAAGGTGGTTACCGTGTATGCACCGATGCCACTCAGAATGAAAAGAATACTGAAACGCGACCCCCACCGCAACATTGATGGCGTGAAGCAGATAATGGATAAACAAATGGCCGAAGAAGAAAAAGTGAAAAAAGCGGACTTTGTGGTGCTGAATGACGAGGTACATCCGGTGCTGGCACAGGTACTTAATTTACACAGCCAGTTCGGCCGGTTGTCACTCCATCGTTAATTTTTTACATACTCATCTCTCAAAAATGTTCCTGGTTAGAAAACTTGTTTGCTTGGTAACATGTGCCGCCATCATCGCGGGCTGTCATGTCAAAAAGAATGCAATGCCGATGGCGGCCCGTCAGCAAGGACCCCTGGTGGTAGAGGGTTTTGTGGTAACGAAGGCAGCCATCAGCGATCATATTGAAGTACCGGGATCTTTGTTGCCCGCAGAAGAAACACAGATTAAAAGCGAAGTAAGCGGACGCATCGTTCAGCTAAACATCAACGAAGGAAGTGATGTGCAGAAAGGGTCCCTGCTCGTAAAGCTTTTTGACGAAGACCTGCAGGCTCAACTAAAAAAGTTGGAAGTACAACTACAGATTGCTATCAAAACCGAAGAACGCCAAAAAGAATTACTGGCCATCAATGGCATCAGCCAGCAGGAGTATGACCTCACCGCCTTACAGGTAGATAACCTCAAGGCAGACATCCGCTCCGTAAAAATTTCAATTTCAAAAACTGAAATTCGCGCTCCCTACAATGGCAAAATTGGTCTGCGCAACGTTAGCCTTGGCTCCTATCTCTCACCAAATGATGTAGTGGCTACCATACGCCAGGTAGACAGACTGAAACTTGAATTTTCGATACCGGAAAAATATGCTAAAAGTCTCAATAAGGGCGACCGCGTGGCCTTTACCGTTGACGGTGGCTCGCGTACGCACTACGGTGTGGTAATGGCTACCGAGAGCGGTGTAGACCAGGCTACACGCACATTGCGCGTAAGGGCTATGGTACCAAGCGACAACCGCGAGCTGATACCAGGGATATTTGCCAAGGTAAAATTGCAGTTGGGCAAAAACGAAGATGCCCTGCTGGTGCCCACCCAGTCGGTTATTCCGCAGGCACGCAACAAACAGGTGGTGCTTATACGAAAAGACTCGGCCCTTTTTCAGATTGTTGAAACCGGTATGCGCGACTCGGTTTTTGTGGAAATTACCAAGGGACTTAACGTGGGCGACACCGTGATTACCACGGGGCTGATGGCGATCCGGCCCAACGCAAAATTGAAAGTAAGTGCGGTAAAAAAACTTTAGACAACAACCGTTCTTGGCGGTTGGTTGCTCTGGAAGTTCCCGTGAAGGTGGTTTGGTTGAATCTTAACGAAGAAATATATGAGTATCTCCGAGCTTAGTTTACGCAGGCCCGTACTGGCCTTTGTAATGAACATCATACTGGTGTTGTTCGGCATCATCGGCTTCAATTCGCTGGGGGTACGAGACTATCCTGCTATTGATCCGCCCATCATCAGTGTAAGCGCTTCATACCCGGGCGCCAATGCAGACATCATCGAATCGCAGATTACCGAGCCACTGGAGAAAGCGGTTAACGGCATTGCCGGTATTCGTAATATTTCCTCCACCTCGAGCGTGGGCCGCAGCAATATTAACGTAGAGTTTGAACTGGGTGTAGACCTAGAGGCAGCCGCCAACGATGTGCGCGATAAAGTGTCGCAGGCGGCACGCTCGTTGCCGAACGACCTTCCCAGCCCGCCCGTGGTTTCAAAGGCCGATGCCAACTCGAGCCCAATCATTTCCATGACGGTACAGAGCAATACCCGGAATCACCTGCAACTTACCGAGTATGCTGCTAACGTGCTGGTAGAGCGACTTCAAACCATACCGGGTGTAAGTGGTATTCAGATTTGGGGCGAGAAAAGATATGCTATGCGTATCTGGCTGAACCCGGCCAAACTGAGCGCCTACAACCTCACCGCCCTGGAAGTGCAACAGGCGCTGAACCGCGAAAACGTAGAATTGCCATCGGGCAAAATATCCGGCAACGCAACAGAACTAACGGTAAGAACGTTTGGCCGGCTGTATACCGAGGAGGATTTTAACAATGTCGTTATCAGGTCTGGGCCTACAGGCGACATCCGCCTACGCGATGTAGGCCAGGCGCTGCTGGGGCCCGAAAATGAAGAATCCATTTTGCGCGAAAGTAACATTGCCATGGTGGGCCTCGCCATGATACCGCTGCCCGGCTCCAACTATGTGGCCATCTCCGATGAGTTCTACAAACGCATGGAGCAGATTAAACGCGAAGTTCCTGAGGATATTTCGCTGAACATCGCCATGGACCAGACGGTGTTCATCAAACGCTCCATCACCGAGGTGGAAGAAACATTGCTGATCTCATTCCTGCTCGTGGTCATGATCATTTACCTGTTCTTCCGCGATGCCGTGATTGCCTTCCGCCCGCTGATCGACATACCGGTATCGTTGCTCACCACCTTTTTTATCATGTACCTGTGTGGTTTCTCCATCAACGTGCTCACCATGTTGGGTATTGTACTCGCTACCGGCCTGGTGGTGGATGACGGCATTGTGGTGACAGAAAATATTTACAAAAAGCTGGAAGGAGGCATGAACAAATACCAGGCTGCACTCGAGGGCTCCAAAGAAATTTTCTTCGCGGTTATCTCTACCTCTGTTACACTGGCCGTTGTTTTTTTACCGATACTCTTCCTGCAAGGATTTACCGGACGTCTATTTACAGAGTTTGGGGTTGTAGTAGCCGGGGCGGTGTTGGTTTCTTGCTTCGTGTCGCTCACGCTTACACCCGTTCTAAGCGTAAAACTTACCCGTTCCAAGCACAAACATTCGTGGTTTTATAATGTAACAGAGCCCTTCTTCGCGGGCATGGAAACCGGCTACGCTCGCTGGCTGGCGTCTTTTATGCGGGTGCGGTGGGTTGCGCTGGTAATTATTGTTGTCTGCTTAGGGGCCGCCTTCTTGATTGGCACGAACATTCAGTCTGAGCTCGCACCCATGGAAGACCGCAACCAATTCCGCATTTCGCTCTCGGCCCCGGAAGGCACCTCTTACGACTACATGGATTCGTACGTGCGCGAAGTAGTGCAGATGATTATGGATTCCGTGCCCGAACACCGAACGGCACTTTCTGTTACAGCTCCCGGCTTTACCGGATCGGGCTCTGTCAATACCGGTTTTGTGCGTGTAACATTGGTAGACCCCGATCAACGGCAGGCTTCGCAGCAGCAAATTGTAGACCGGGTTAACCAAGACCTGCGCTTGCTTAACAAAGGCAGGGCCTTTACTTTGCAGGAGCAGACCATATCGGTTGACAGACGAGGTGGCCAGCCGGTGCAGTTCGTTATTCAAAACAACAACTTTGACAAGCTAAAGGAGGCATTGCCCAAAATTTTGGAGGCCGCCAACAGCCACCCAGCGCTGCAGCAGGTAGATGCCGACTTGAAATTCAACAAGCCCGAGTTGCGCGTAACCATTAACAGGCTGAAGGCAACCCAGTTGGGGGTGAGCGTACAGGATATTTCGCAAACCATGCAACTGGCATATAGCAACCTGCGGTTTGGCTACTTTACCATTGACGGCAAACAGTACGAGGTAATTGGTCAGGTAGAACGCATCGATCGCGATGACCCTGCAGACCTGAAAAGCTTGTATGTGCGCACACGCGATGGCAACCTGATTTCGATCGATAACCTGGTGACGATCGAAGAGAGCACCACGCCCCCTACATTGTACCATTACAACCGCTTTAAGTCGGCCACCATTTCGGCAGGCCTTACACCGGGCCATACCGTGGGCGATGGCATCACCGCCATGCAGGAAATTGCCGACAGTATATTGGACGATACGTTCACCACGTCCCTTTCAGGTGTTTCGCGCGATTTTGCCGAAAGCTCGGGTAACACCGCGTTTGCCTTTGTGCTGGCGCTGATTCTTATCTACCTCATCTTGGCAGCGCAATTCGAAAGCTTTGTCGATCCGCTTACCATTATGTTTACCGTTCCGCTGGCGGTATGCGGTGCGTTAATATCGCTTTACATTTTTGGGCAGACGCTCAACATCTTTTCGCAGATAGGGATGATTATGTTGATTGGCCTGGTTACAAAAAATGGAATTCTGATTGTAGAGTTTGCCAACAAGAAGCGCGAAGAAGGGCTCTCTCGCCTGGATGCCGTGCTCGAGGCCTCGCGCTTGCGTCTGCGCCCGATTTTGATGACCAGCCTGGCCATGGCGCTCGGCTCCTTGCCGTTGGCACTTTCGTTGGGGGCCGCCTCTACCAGTCGTCAGCCGTTGGGCATTGTTATTGTGGGTGGAATTTTGTTCTCGCTCATTTTAACATTGTTTGTCATACCCGCCATGTATACCTTCTTATCGCGCAAGCGCACGCACGTAGATTTTGACAAGTTGGTAGCTGCACCTGCAGAGCGTGTGGAAGAAAAGAGAGCCGAAGAATTAGTATATGAAGCTTAATAAGATAACGTTTGCGCTTTTAATTGCCTTGTTTGTTGGGAAAGCGGCCACCGGCCAGGAAGTACTTTCGCTGGATCGGGTTATAGGGCTTGCCTTGGAAAATGGTTACGATGTGCGTTTGGCTAAGAATGCTCTACAAGCCGCTTCAACCGACAATGCATTTGCAGTGGGCGGATTTTTGCCTCAGCTAAATGGTATAGCCTCTACCACGTGGAATAATAATAACCAGAAACTTGAATTTCAGGATGCCACACGCAACAATAGCGGAAGGGCCGAATCAAACAATACGGCAGCGGGCGTTCAATTAAACTGGTTGCTGTTTGATGGCTCGCGCATGTTCGCTACCCGTGCACGTTTAGCTGAAATAGAGCAGCAGGGGGAGATCAATGTAAAGAACCAGATGGTAAACACGATAGCACAGGTAATAATAAACTACTACAACATCATTCAGCAAAAGCAACAACTGAAGGCACTCGAAGAACTCATGTCGTTGAATGAAGAGCGGGTTCGGCTGGCCGACCGCAAACTTTCGGTTGGTACGGGCATTAAGCAAGAGCTGTTACAGGCCAAATTGGATTTGAATGCCCAACGCACCCAATTCATAAGTCAGCAAACTTCAATTGAACAATTGAAAAACCAGTTGAACGTATTAGTGGGGATGAAGCTTCCAGCCTCATTCGAGGTGTCGGACTCTATTGAGATTAACCTTAACATTACCAAAGAAGAAATTACCGATAACTTACAAAACAGGAATTTCCTCTTGCAGTCGATCCGAAAAGATATGTCTGTAGCGCAGTTGCAGTATCGCGAACGATTTAGTGAATATTTTCCAACGGTTTCTTTTGGGGCGGCCTACAATTACTCCTTCACCGATAACAAAACGTTAATCAACCCATTTCAGGCGCTAACCAACCGGAGCAATGGATACAATTACGGATTTACCTTGGGTGTACCTATTCTTAATAACTTTGTTACCCGCAGAAATGTACAGCAGGCCCAGATCAATTTTAGCCGCCAGCGTTTGCTATACGATCAGCAGGCGGCTGTTATTAACACAGCGGTACAAAATGCCTATGTGAATTACGACAATGCCCGCAAAGTGTTGTTGATTGAGGAAGAGAACATTTTGCTGGCCAAAGAAAATGCAAACATTGCTATGGAGAGTTTCAAGCGTGGCGTAAGCACATTTATAGAACAACGCATAGCCCAGCAAACTCTGGAAGAGGCCTATAACCGGTTGATCAATGCCCGCTATCTTACCAAGGTTGCGGAGACAGAACTTTTACGACTGAGTGGTGATTTGTTGAAGTAACGGCTGCCGCCCCAGAGGCAGATGGTTTTAAGGTTGTCTGGCCGGCAGAAATACCGAAGATTAGTCAGCCGGGAATTCCGGCTTACTCTGCCGTTTCTGCTTTAACCTCCTCCGTTTCTCTTCTCATCACCCAGAAGTTGTTGAAGCCTTCGCCCACTTGTATGGACAATATACCGGCAGCCAACATTTCCAGAATGGCCAGAAAATTAAAGATCAGGGCTATGCGCGTGGGGGCTGCGGCAAACAACTCGGTAAAGGCCACGCGCGATTTGGTAGTTACTTCATTCAAAATAAAGTCTTTCTGCCCCTCAATGGTAAAAGGGTACTGAATAACCTGGTGCACGGGCCGGTTCTTCTCCTCCTCGTGGCGCTTCAAAACTTTTTCAAAAACGGTTAGCAGCTTAAACAGGTCTACATCCTGCAGTTCGGCTTCTACATTGGTACTTTCCGCCAGCTGACGAAGCTCTTTCATGATATTGCCGCGCTTCTCCTTCATCAACTCGGTCTCTTCCATTTTATAGAACTGATCTACTACCGACTTGTACTTCTTGTACTCCATCAGGTGGCGCACCAATTCTTCGCGCGGGTCTATTTCATTACCTTGATCGTCTATCTGCGGTCTGGGCAGCAGCATTTTCGATTTAATGCGCATCAGCGTGGCTGCCACCAAAATGAACTCGCTGGCAACCTCTACGTTCAGTGTTTCCAGGTGGTGTATGTAATCCAGAAAATCGTTGGTGATTTTGGCAATCGGTATATCTGTAATGTCCAGTTCATCGCGTTCGATGAAGAATAATAGTAGGTCGAAAGGACCTTCGAAAAGCGGAAGTTTTACCTCAAAGTGCTCCTGTGCCATAGTTTACCAATTGCCGAAGGGCAAAATTACCCAAAAGCCCTGAAAAATCTGCGGAGAATTCTAAATGCGTAAATTTGTGGTTTACACCGATGAAAACCGGCTAAAACAGTTACCTTCAAATTGCTGTTAAACAAAAAATACCCAGTTAACTATGCTGATTACCCCAGGGAGATTGCTTGCTAACATTAACAGCCCGGCCGACCTGAAGAAGTTGAACCAGGCCGAATTGGTGGAACTTTGTGCCGAACTGCGCCAGTTTATTGTCGATAATGTATCGGTGTATGGAGGGCATTTTGGCGCCTCTTTGGGCGTAGTGGAGCTGACCGTGGCCCTTCACTATGTATTTAATGCCCCCACCGATCAGATTGTATGGGATGTGGGCCACCAGGCCTATGGGCACAAAATTTTAACGGGCCGTAGAGACAGTTTTCACACCAACCGCCTATACGGAGGTATTTCCGGTTTCCCCAAACGGAAAGAGAGCGAATACGATGCGTTTGGCGTAGGGCATTCTTCCACCTCCGTCTCGGCTGCGCTGGGTATGGCGGTGGCCTCTAAATATCAGGGGTTGGAACACAAGCAACATGTGGCCATTATTGGCGATGGCGCACTCACAGGCGGCATGGCGTTCGAAGGGTTGAACCATGCGGGCGTGTCAGACACCAACTTGTTGGTGATTTTGAACGACAACTGCATGTCGATTGATCCCAACGTGGGTGCCCTGAAAGATTATCTGACAGACATCACCACCTCGCGCACCTACAACAAATTGAAAGACGAAGTGTGGAACCTGCTCGGCAAACTGTCGCACTTCGGAAAAAATGCGCAGGAGGTGGTTTCGAAAATCGAAAACGGAATAAAGTCTACTTTGCTAAGTCAGAGTAACCTCTTCGAATCGCTGAACCTTCGTTACTTCGGCCCGGTTGACGGACACGATGTAGACCATCTGGTAGCCATTCTCAACGACCTGAAAAACATCAAGGGCCCCAAAATTCTTCATTGTGTTACAGTAAAGGGCAAAGGTTACGGGCCTGCCGAAAAGGGCAACGCTACAACTTGGCATGCACCCGGCACGTTCGATAAAATTACCGGTGAGATACACAAAAAAGTGTATGATACGCCCCAGCCGCCCAAGTACCAGGATGTGTTTGGCCACACATTGGTAGAGTTAGCCAGGGCAAATAGTAAAATTGTGGGTATTACACCGGCCATGCCCTCGGGCTCATCTATGAACATCATGATGAAAGAAATGCCCGATCGCGCCTTCGATGTGGGCATTGCCGAACAACACGCGGTAACATTCTCGGCAGGGCTGGCCACACAGGGGCTCATTCCGTTCTGTAACATCTACAGTTCTTTCATGCAGCGCGCTTACGACCAGGTAATTCACGATGTGTGTATACAAAACCTGCCCGTTAATTTTTGTTTAGACCGCGCTGGATTTGCCGGTGCTGATGGCCCCACCCACCATGGTGCCTACGACATCGCCTATTTCCGCTGCATACCGAACATGATTGTAGCTTCGCCTATGAACGAAGAGGAGTTGCGCAACCTGATGTTTACCGCGCAATTGCCAAGAGAGGGCGGGGCTTTCTCCATACGCTACCCGCGCGGCCAGGGCGTTATGCCTCACTGGCGCACGCCCTTCGAAAAAATAGAAATTGGAACCGGCCGCAAAGTAAGAGATGGTGAAGAGGTGGTGCTGCTTACCCTGGGGCACATGGGCAACTATGCCGTAGAGGCATGCGAAAGCCTGGAAAAGCAAGGGATAAACGTTGCACACTACGACATGCGTTTTGTAAAGCCCCTCGATGAGGCACTGCTGCACCAAGTCTTCTCCAAATTCCGTAAGGTAATAACAGTTGAAGACGGCTGCATACAAGGCGGCTTTGGCAGCGCCATACTGGAGTTCATGGCCGACCATCACTACCAGGCAGAAGTAAAGAGGCTGGGCATCCCCGATCGTATTGTAGAACATGGCGAACAGATTGAACTACACCGCGAGTGTGGCTTCGACCCCAAAGGCATTGAGCAGGCCGTGGTGCTCATGCTCGAAACGGCATCAAAACTTGCTTAGTCAATGGCCGGCTTACCGGTATTTCGCCACGAGAAAGGCACAGGTGCCCCGTTGGTACTTATTCATGGTTTTTGTGAAACCCATGAAGTTTGGCTGGATATGGCCAGCCGGTTGGCCGAAAAATTCAGGGTGCTGATACCTGACTTACCCGGATTTGGCGCCAGTAAACTCCCGCAAACCCCCTTTTCGTTATCCGATATTGCCAGCGAGATGTGGCGTTGGCTGGATGACCTGGGCGCGCAAAAGCCCGTTTTGGTTGGCCATTCGCTGGGTGGGTACGTTGCGTTAGCCATGGCCGAAATCAGGCCGGAGGCCCCCGCGGGACTGGGGCTTTTTCATTCCACTGCCACGGCCGACTCGGACGAGAAAAAAATCAATCGCACACGGGTAATGGATTTTGTAGAAAAAAATGGGGTAGACCCGTTCGTAGACACCTTTGTGCCAGGCTTGTTTTACAAAAAAGACCCTGACGCCATGCAGCGGGTTGATGCCCTGGCGCGAAAAACCAAAAAGGAAACATTATTGGCTTACACCCGGGCCATGCGCGACCGGCCCGACCGGCAGGCCATTTTAAAGCAAGCCCATCAACCGGTATTGATCGTGGCTGGAGAACAGGACACGCTCATCCCCCTGGAAATACTTGAAAATCAGTCGAAATTGCTGCAACAGGGCCACTTTGACGTGCTAAAACAAACGGGCCACATGGGCATGTTTGAAGCTTCGGCAGAGGCCCTCTCGGCAGTGTATCGCTTCGCTTCCGTTAGCGTTGGCATGTAATGTTTTTTTAAAAAATCATTTTTTTGTTTTTTTGGGCTAAACAGTACTAAATTGGGGTGATATTCCGTTGCGTTTTTGCTTCGGGGTCTCCATTTGCTATCAAACAAACCACAAAAAATATAGCGTATGACTGATGCCTTACCCTCTTACGATTCCTGGAACCAACTGGCGGCCAACATAGCGTATGGTTGTTGGGCCTTAGGCCTGCTGATTGTGCTGGGATACCTGGTTCGCTTGGCTAGCGTTTCAGAATACAAAGACAAGTACGATTTCATCAATCGTCACGAGATTCGTTTTCTGTGGATTGCCTCCATCATCATCATCATTGGGGCGTGCTTCTATGTCAACTCCAACATCATCGAATTGAATGCCTTGTGGATTTTCGTGCGTGTATTTACCACGGTTTCCATGGGTATGATCGTTGCGCTCATCGTGCAAAACCTTTTGAAGTTCTACTATCCTTTCTTCATCGAGAAGCGTTTGAAGGTGCTGCGCTACCGGCCGCGTATCTCTCCGAAAACCGGCAAAATTATGAAGTTGTTGAGCGAAGAGGAAGAAGATGCCTATTTGGACGAGGGTATGATTGCCGAAGAGAACGTGTTCTCGGTAGACTACGATGTATGGAAAGATGAGTCTTCGGGCTACATCAAAATCGAAAGATATGCCGGCCACCTGCATGCTTTGCAGTGCCCCGAATGTAACTACCAGACCTTTAAAGTGGTGAAAGAAGAGATTCTGAAACAGCCTACCGCCACCGAAGAAGGCGAACTGCTGAAACACTATCAGTGTGGCTACTGTGGTTACAAGTCAAAGAAGACCGTGCACCTGCGCCAGTCGAGCAAGGTAGAACAAACCAGCACCGCTACGGCTTAATCAGAAATTTTCTTTACAGAAAAAGCTCTGACGGTAAACGTCAGGGCTTTTTTTTATGCAAATAAATTATCGGGCAGCTTAATTTGATCTACATAAAACTGCGTGCGCGAGTGGCGGGTGTCCCACGGTATTATTTTCTCCACCCTGTCTAATTTATGGTTGTAGAAAACCTCCACGTAAAAGTCGTGCAGCAGGTAGAGATTCACCTTATAGCCATAGTAACGCACACTCATTACAAAGGCACCCCGCTCGTAAAGTATCTGTATCTTTTTATCGATAGAATAGGTATGAAACCGCTTTACCTCCATAATCCCGTCACTGCTCCCGGAAAAACTTCATTTTTGCCTCTCGAAATTTAAGTATTAAGTATGGAATAGCGCCCCGCTTCCGGGCGAAAAGAATTGCCTTAAGGCAGGTGTGGATTACCTGACGGCCGCTGGGAATAGTTTTGTGAAACTTCTACCTTCGCCTTTCGGTTAATAAAGGGTATGTTTAAGTTTTTGCTCATCCTCACACTGTTGTTTTATGTGGTGTACAAAATCAGTAGTTTCTTTTTCCGTGCGGGGGCTGCCTCTCAGCAATTTCGCAATCCACCGCCTGCAGCGCGCCACACCGCACCTAAAAAAGGAAGAGGAACCATTAAAGGTGGCGAGTATGTGGATTATGAAGAGGTTAAGTAGGCTGCAGCCATGAAGATACACTTCTTCAAATACCAGGCAACTGGCAACGACTTCATTATTATTGATAACCGTGCGGGCAACCTGCAATTGTCGGCCGAACAAATCCAGCACCTGTGCAACCGAAAGTTGGGTGTTGGTGCAGACGGGTTGATGCTGTTAGAGAAGGACCCTTTGCAAAACTTTAACCTGGTTTATTATAACAGCGATGGTACGCAGAGCCTGTGCGGCAATGGCAGCCGTGCGGCAGTGCAAATGGCAGCGGCATTGGGTCTGGTAAACGGCAAAGCTACATTTACCGCTTACGATGGCCCCCACCAGGCCGAATTGTTGGATCGGGGTGTTGTGAAGTTGAAGATGAATGACGTAGTTGATACAAAGCCCATAGGTGGCGATGTGTTTTTAAACACCGGCTCGCCCCACCTGGTGCGTTTTGTTAACAACGTGGCCGGTTATGCCGTTTTTGAAGAGGGTAGAAAAATCCGCTACAGCGAACCCTTTCAGCCCGGTGGCACCAATGTGAATTTTGTAGAACTACTGGGTAATAATACCATCTATGTACGCACCTACGAAAGAGGTGTGGAAGATGAAACGCTCTCGTGCGGCACAGGCGTTACAGCTGCCGCCCTGGCTGCCTCGCAGCGCGGATATCAATCGCCCGTTAAGATCAAAACACGCGGGGGCGACCTCTCGGTGGCCTTCCAAACCGGCCATAGTGGCTCGCCCGGCCCGGCCTTTTCCCACATTTACCTGATCGGGCCTGCCAAAATGGTGTTCGAAGGCACCTTGGAACTATAATTGCACCCTCAAAATCCTTAACTTTCGGGCCTTTTCGCCTGCGAAAAGGCCCTTTTTATATCCATTTATTGCTATGCTGAAGCTCATCGCCAAACTTTTTGGAACCAAGTCAGAAAAAGACATCAAGCAGATCATGCCCCTGGTGGAAGAGACCAAGCGCGAAGGAGAAAAGCTCCTTTCGCTCACGCATGACCAACTGCGCCAGAAAACGTTCGAAATACAAGCGGAAATCAATGCTTTTCTGAAACCCATTGACGACCAGCTGGCGGCCCTTCACAAGCGAATTGCCGACTTCCCCGAACTGGAACTCAACGAAAAGGAAGCCATCTTCGGCCAGATAGACAAACTGGAATTGGAACGCAACAAAGAGCTGGAAGTAGTACTGAAAAAAGTGCTGCCCCGTGCTTTTGCCATCGTGCGCGACACCGCCCGCAGGTTTAAAGAAAATGAAAAAATAGAAGTAACCGCGCTGGAATACGACAGGGCCTTCGCTGCCAGACACGAAAACATAGAAATAGCGGGCGACAAGGCTTTCTGGAAAAACGAATGGGTGGCCGCTGGCAACAAGATAAAGTGGGACATGGTGCACTACGAGGTGCAGATCATCGGTGGCGTGGTGTTGCACGAGGGGAAAATTGCTGAAATGGCAACCGGTGAAGGAAAAACACTGGTAGCCACTTTCCCTGCCTTTCTGAATGCCCTTGCCAAGCGCGGTGTGCACATTGTTACAGTAAACAATTATTTGGCCACGCGCGACAGCGAATGGATGGGTCCGCTGTTTCAGTTTCACGGCCTCACCATCGACTGTATTGATAAGCACGAGCCCAACTCGCTGGCCCGCAGAAACGCCTACCTGGCAGACATTACCTACGGTACCAACAACGAATTCGGCTTCGACTACCTGCGCGATAATATGGCGCGCGACCCCGAAGAGCTGGTACAACGCGGCCACCATTACGCCATGGTAGACGAGGTGGACTCGGTTTTGGTAGACGAAGCGCGTACACCGCTTATTATATCAGGCCCCATCCCGAAAGGCGATGAACACGAATTCTATGAATTGAAACCACGCATCAATAAAGTGGTGGAAGCGCAGAAGAAAGCCGTCAATCAATACCTGAACGATGCCAAAAAATTATTAGCCGAAGGCAACGAGAAAGAAGGAGGCCTGGCCCTGTTCCGTGCACACCGCGCCATGCCCAAGTACAAGCCGCTGATTAAGCTGCTGAGCGAGCCCGGTATGCGTCAGATTTTGCAGAAAACAGAAAACTACCACCTGCAGGATAATAAGAAGGAAATGCCGAAGGCAGATGAGCCCCTCTATTTTGTGATTGATGAAAAAGACAACAGTGTTGAACTTACCGAAAAAGGTATCGACCTGATTACGGGCGATGGGGAAGACCCACGCTTCTTCATCCTTCCTGAAATTGGCACAGAGCTGAATAAGATTGAGAAGGACGGTGCGCTTACACCAGAACAGCGCCTGCAAAAGAAAGACGAGTTGATTAAGGAATACACCACCAAATCGCAACGGATACACAGCGTTAACCAGCTATTAAAAGCCTATACGTTATTCGAGCGCGATACAGAATATATTATTGTTGACGGCAAAGTAAAAATTGTAGACGAGCAAACAGGGCGTGTGTTAGACGGCCGCAGGTACTCTGACGGTTTACACCAGGCCATTGAAGCCAAAGAAAATGTAAAGGTGGAAGATGCTACCCAGACCTATGCCACCATTACTTTGCAGAACTACTTCCGCATGTACCACAAGCTGGCCGGTATGACGGGCACAGCAGAAACAGAAGCAGGCGAATTTTGGGATATCTACAAACTGGATGTGGTGGTAATACCCACCAACCGCCCCGTTACACGCAAAGACATGGACGACCTGGTTTATAAAACCATGCGCGAGAAATTCAATGCAGTAGTGGATGAAATAGTGAAATTGACTGGCCAGGGCAGACCCGTATTGGTGGGTACCACGTCCGTGGAAATTTCAGAATTACTAAGCCGCATGCTGCAACTGCGGAAAATCAAACACCAGGTGTTGAATGCCAAGCAGCACCAGCGAGAAGCGGAGGTGGTGGCCGAAGCTGGTAAGCCGGGCACGGTAACCATTGCTACCAACATGGCTGGCCGTGGTACAGATATCAAACTTACGCCCGAATCGCGGGCAGCGGGTGGTTTGGCCATTATTGGTACCGAACGCCACGAGTCGCGCAGGGTAGACCGCCAGTTACGCGGACGTTCCGGCCGCCAGGGCGACCCGGGTACTTCGCAATTCTATGTTTCGCTGGAAGATAACCTGATGCGATTGTTCATGCCCGAACGTATTGCACGCATTATGGACCGCCTCGGGCTGAAAGAAGGCGAGGTAATCTCTCACCCGATGGTTACCAGCTCCATAGAACGTGCCCAGAAGAAAGTGGAAGAAAATAACTTCGGTATACGCAAGCGCCTGCTGGAGTACGACAACGTGATGAACTCGCAACGCGAAGTGATCTACAAGCGCAGAAGAAACGCGCTGTTTGGCGAGCGTCTGCAACTCGACATCCTCACCATGTTGTTCGATACCTGCGAAGACATGGTAACTAATGCCAAGAACGGTGAGAACGTGGAGAGTTTCAAACTGACGGTATTGGGTACGTTCGGGTTCGATTTTCCTATTTCTAAAGAAGAACTTGAAAAAACCGATCAGGCAGTATTAACAGAGAAATTATACCACGCTGCACGCCAGCACTACGAACACAAACACAAAGTAATTGCAGGCAAGTCGTTGCCCATCATCAAAGACATTTTCCAGAACCGAGGCGCCACCATCGAAAATATACTGGTTCCTTTCAGCGATGGCGTCAAACAAATAGGTGTATCGGCCAACCTGAAGAAGTGCGTGGAAACCGGCAATGCAGAGTTAACACGCGCCATGGAGAAAATGATTACCCTCGCCATTATAGACCAGCAGTGGAAGGAACACCTGCGCGACATGGACGATCTGAAGCAGTCTGTACAAAACGCGGTGTACGAGCAGAAGGATCCGCTTTTGATTTACAAATTCGAGGGCTTTGAAGCATTCAAACGTTTTATCTCGAAGGTGAATGAAGAAACCATTTCCTTCCTGATGAAGGCGGACATACCCGTGCAACAACCCGACCAGGTGCAGGAGGCCAGGGCGCACCGCGCCCGTGTACGGTTAAACGAGCAAAAAGAAGAATCGCGCTCGTTGCTGCAAGGTGGCGGAGGTGGGCAGCCGCAGCCTCCTTCGCAGCGAGAAGAGCAAAAGGTAATGCCCATGAAATCTGAAAAGATTGCCAATCGCAATGATAAGGTTACCGTGCAGTACCAAAACGGGCAGGTGATGAAAGACGTGAAATACAAGAAAGTGGAAGACGATATTAAGAGCGGGCGCTGTATTATAATTGAAAATTAAATGGTTTGATTTTTGTAAGTTTCATGCGCGTGAGACTATTCTGGGTATTGGTAATCGGTACGATGGCAACCCGCGCCTGGGCGCAAAGGGGCAATAAGAGCCATTTCGAAGATCTCTCGCTATGGAGACCGACCTTTGAAAACTTAGCCGACTCCGTTTACGACAATAGTGCGCATATGCGGCCGCAAAAACCCAATGTGATGGCAACACGTACGGTAAATGATAAAGTGAATGCCGTGCTTGACAGCATTGACAAGCTGAACGTAATGCGAAGATTTGTAGATGGCTACACCATTCAAATCTACTCTGGTCAAAATAGGGAAGAAGCTAACGAAGCCAAAAAAAAGATGGCAGAAGAGGTTTTTGATATGAAGGCCGACTTGCAATACCTGCAGCCCAAGTTTCGTGTGAAAACCGGCTACTATTTCACTCGCCTGGAAGCGCAGAAAGACCTCACACGATTGAAACGCATTTTTCCGAATGCCATACTGGTGCCCGAACGAATTGCCATCCGTTAGGCGGCCCCGTCCGGAATTTTAAAAAGCCGCCCGCATGCCATTGTCAGTCGGGTGTTTTTTACCTTTACACTATGTCTTTACTGAATGATATTCAACAAAAGTCGCAGGCCTACAGTAATCAAACCGTGCAACTGCGCAGACACCTGCACGCGCACCCTGAACTTTCGTACCAGGAGCACAAGACCGCCCGTTACGTGGCAGAAACGCTCACTCAATTCGGACTTCAGCCCGTTGAAGGTATTGCCGACACGGGTGTGGTAGCTTTGATTGAAGGAAGAAACCCTTCTAAAAAGGTAGTAGCCCTGCGTGCCGATATGGATGCCTTGCCGATTGTGGAGCAAAACCAGGTGCCTTATAAATCCACCGCACCGGGTGTCATGCACGCCTGCGGTCACGATGTGCACACCTCTTCGCTGCTGGCTTGCGCGCGCATACTCAATGAAGTGAAAGACCAGTTTGAAGGTTCGGTAAAGTTGATATTCCAGCCCGGTGAAGAAAAAAATCCCGGTGGCGCTTCTATCATGATTCGCGAGGGTGTGTTGGATAATCCACGCCCCGCCTCGATCATTGGGCAACACGTGATGCCTTTGATACCGGTGGGCAAAATAGGTTTCCGCGAAGGCATGTACATGGCCAGTTGCGATGAAATTTATTTAAAGGTGATTGGCAAAGGTGGACATGGTGCCGCTCCTGAGTTGGGCGTTGATGCCGTAGTGATTGCCTCGCACCTCATCATTGCCATGCAACAGATCATCAGCCGCAATGCCAACCCCCGGCAGCCCACGGTACTTACGTTTGGTAAGTTCATTGCCGATGGTGCCACGAACGTGATCCCCAACGAGGTAAACATTGCAGGCACCTTCCGTGCCATGAATGAGGAGTGGCGTGAGCAGGCACTTCAAAAAATAACAAAGCTGGCCACCAGCCTGGCCGAAAGCATGGGGGGGCGGTGCGAAGTAGACATATCCAGGGGTTACCCCTACCTTGAAAACAACCCTGCCCTTACACGCAGAATCAAGGAAGCGGCCACACAATACGTGGGCAAGGAAAACGTGTTGGACATTGACATCACACTTGGTTCGGAAGACTTTTCGTACTACTCGCAGGTCATTCCGGCCTCGTTCTACCGGCTGGGTACCCGTAACGAAGCCAAGGGCATTACATCGTACGTGCACACACCCACGTTCGATATCGATGAAGATGCCCTGAAAATTTCTCCCGGACTGATGGCGTGGATGGCCGTACAGGAGTTGGGGGTTTAAACAATACTTCACCTGGTCTTCTTTTTTGCGCTATACATGTAAGGTTTTACCCGAAATGTTAGCTTTCCGAATGGTGACGCGTACCCATGGGCCGACCTTTTATAAAACAGCTTTTTTACAGTAAATCAATTAGTTATCTGCCCATTGCCGGGGCTTAGACCACAACTCATGCCTGAGTATTTCTACTCATTTTTTATGATGTAAGATTAACTTATCGTTAAATCAATTAACAAGGCATCCTATTGGCTGCTCCATCTTGCAACGCTGCCCTCTGCTTTTTATATTTGTTTACCTCTTTCAAATATTAAAAACCCCCTTTATGAGAAGGTTTATCGTTTACGTTTTACTAATTATCTCGCCTTTCGCTGCACAAGCCCAACAGTGGAATGGCCCCAATGATCAGTTCTCTCTAATCAATCGCTTAGGGAACATCTCCGTTAATAGCCTCTACCTGGGCCGTTACAATGGGCCTTTGTCGGGTGATTCAAATCCTTTCAACCTTTACCATGCAGATGGGCAACGCGATCTTATACTTTTTGGCAGCAACGCCTCGACTTTTCATCTTCGGTTATTTGATGGTGATCTGAAAATGGGTGATCAGCAAAACGCTTACAGCACGTTTTTTAATAATGGTAGTCTCTATTTGGGTGGTACCATTGGCGATCGTTTAACAGTGGGTGGTGAGGGGAAAATGAACATAAGACTCGGTAGATGGGCCTCCTTAGGGGAAACAGGTAGCGCTTTGGCCACCGTTCTGGGATCGAACGTCAAGGCTTCGAATGCCACCAATGGGGTCATGGAGTATATTACAAGTACGGTTGATGGGGCCAGAGCTATCAAACTTCAATACAACGAAGGGATTACTTTTCATACTATGTATGGTAATGTGAGTGCGGGATCATCATTTAGCGGATATGAAAGACTACGCATTTCAAACTCGGGCAATGTAGGCATTGGCACGACTAACCCAGACTTCAAACTCACTGTAAACGGCAAGATTAAAGCCGAAGAGGTACAAGTAGTTGTAGATGTACCTGCCGATTATGTGTTTGATGAAAGCTACGACTTGAAGCCTCTCGAAGAAGTAGAGCAGTTTATAAAAGAAAACAAACATCTACCCGGTGTACCGAATGCAGATGCACTGAAAGCCAACGGTTGGCAGGTGGGCGAAATGAACAACAAGCTGCTGGAAAAGGTGGAGGAGCTAACGTTGTATCTAATAGAACTTAAGAAGGAAAATGAAGCACTGAAAGCGAGGTTAGATAGACTGGAGAATAAATGAAAAGGACACTCGCACGAATTGCTTTGGTTGGCGTAGTAACAGCAATGGCACAGCTTACCGGGTGTGATAATGACCCAGACCCGTGCATGCGAAAAAAGATGGTGGGCGGCAGCTTCACCATGGGCGAACGCATTACCAATTACGGTGGGGTGGACACGCTGATTGTAAGCGATACCGTAATTACCGAAAACTTTGTAGTATTCAAGGCCGACAGCGACTACGTTAGCTACGAATGGAAAATTGGTGACGACCCCCGAACTTTCGATACAAAGGAGGTAACCCTGCGGTTTATGCAACCGGAAACAACTGTGCCTATACGCCTTATTGCAAAGTGGGCACCAGATAAGCAATGCTTCCCGGAAGACGATGGCGTGGACACCGTGTATAGATACCTTACTGTTGTAGATAAAAAACTAAACCCCATTTTTGGTAAGTACAGAGGGGCTCTCGTTTCTAATCCTCAAAATGTTTACACCATAGAGATTATTAAGGATGAATTCTTTGAAACAACTATTCTGCTAAACATAAATGAAGGCTGCGAAGCAACGAGTATAAATATTAATACTCGATTCGGTTATAAGATCATGAATCTTTCGCAGTCGGAGGGTACCGGATTTTATCTTGGTTCATGCAAAAATCCCAAAGGTTGGTTCGTCCTAAATCAAACAAACACTGAATTAATCGGGATGTACTCATTTGGCAACGGCTATTATGATATTAACGACCCTAATTTCATTCCTGAAACACAAAGATTTGAAGTAAAGTTTGTCGGCAAAAAACAATAACCACAAATGAGAGCATTCATATTTATTACCTATACATTATTCTTATCCTCCCTCGTAGATGCCCAGTGTCTAAAAGGGATAACCACCAATCCCTCAGCCCCTTTCAATCCGGAAAAGCCAAGCAAAACCAACACTTTTTTTGACTGGAGGGAATTAATTTTCGATATCAATTCTCAATACATTCTCGCCCCACAGATAGATGCACCCTTTAATCAGAGTGATAACGGTCTGGTTAGTCATTTCTTAGATAATCAGGACAGGTTGCCGGAAGATGGCTGGGAGCTAATTAAGTATGATATGGGTTATACGGAGGCAGGCGAGCCAAAAACAACACCAGTGGGATTTGTATACGTTGTTCTCTACAATAAATATACCGGTATATTACGCACCTTTTTTGCTGGTGATCGCCCCCAGGCCTTTAATGGTGCCCAAATTCAGATAAATTTCAATGAAGGAACTCAATCATCAGCATTAAGTAATGCTTCAAAATTGTTTGCACTTGATGTCTTTGAACAAGACCCAAGAATTACCGTAGTATCGCAGTACAACAATAACAACGGAAAATGGTTCTATGCCGACTTTAACATAGGTTTCGACCCCTGTACTTGCTTTTATGAATCGAAGATGATTGTTTCAGTTAAACTCATCGACTCTTCTGTGATTACCTTAAGCGGAAGTCTAACGGGAGGTATTACCAGTATCTCAAATGGTACGGGCACGGTTTCTGAAAACAGTTTTTCATTCGACTCAAAGAATTTGCTTGCCGCAGGAAAAAAAGCCATGAAGTCATACAAAGATGTAAGCAAGTTCAAAACTGACCAGGAAAAAGCCTTGGGCATTGCAAACAAAACAGATGGGCAGCTCCAGCCGGGTGAGTTGGCCAAACGCCAGGATCTAAATACGTTTCAAGAGGCGCTAAAAAGCAGTTCCTTTCTAAAGGCAGGTTTGAAGGCGGCTCCATACATTGGAGCGGCCATTACGCTTGTGGACTATTTTGTTGCTGGCGGAAAGAAAAGTAGCTCCCCTCAAGAAGTAAAAATCAGCCCCATGGCTATTAATGCAAATGTTACGCTTAGCGGTACACTACAAGCTAGTTATTTGTATGGTGATGTAACATTCCATACACCCGGCTCGCTGAATGCTCAAAATAAAAATGCTGCTGACTACCCCTACTACAATGAGGTGCTGGGTGTTTTTAATCTATTACGAACACCCAAAATGCACATTTACAGGCCAATCGTCATGGAATACCCAGGGAACGCCAGGGCAGGAAGGCTATCTATATGAATACTATGAAAGATTTAAATTTCAAATGCCAGAGTTCATTGATGGTAGAAAGAATTTTCAATATGTTCTAAATCCGGCATCGAATCTAAATGCAGAAAGTATAGAAATATTCGGTAAACTCATTTTTAGTAACAGTGCGGGCAATGGAGATACCACTTACAGATACGTTATCAGTGAAACTGATTTCTTACCAATAGGCGCATTAAATAATTTTAGCAATGAATTTGGGTCTCATTATGTGGCTGATTACTATGGCTCATCCTTTGAGATGTTTGGGTGTTCTAATCAAATTCCTTTAATAGCTGAGCTTAAGCTTATGGTGAACCTTAGAAGAAATGATGCTGATGCAAACACTCAAAATGTTTTGTTTGTGCTTACTTATCCAATAGAGCTCGTGTACAATCCTACATTTACATTTGGGCCAGAATATTGTTCGTTTGAGAAAGACATTATTCTTCAGAATACAACTGTCACTCAAAATATGGTAGCATGGAATACAATCACCCTTGGACCCAACGTTACCTTTTCGCCTGGCGTCACCTTAAAGGCTGGCAATGGCTTAAAAATACTTCCTAATGTCACGATACCTCCTAATGTTGTTCTTAAAACAGAATATCCGGTTGTCGGAATATCCAACCCGTCTGCCACATCGCTGGCTGATGTGCAGTCGTTCTGTGGGGGCAACCTATATTCATCTTCAACAAGGAATTTGCGTACAAAGGTGAATGAATCAATAATAAACGAACCTGCTGTTGAAGCTCCGGCTCTTAATGCCTTTCCTAATCCTACTACAGGCTTTGTCACTTTTCAATACTATACAAGTAAGTCGGGTAATGTAAAAATCCAAGTTATTGATGTCACCGGCCAGTCGGTGGGCATTGTTATGGATAGCATTGTTGATGGTGGAATACACGAAGTAAGTTATGATGCAGGTTATCTTAAGCCAGGCGTGTATCTTTACACACTTGAAACCGAAATAAGTAAAGAAGTAAAACGTTTGGTTATCATCAGGTAATAGTAGGTTCTATCTCGATCTTTGTCGGTTTGTTATAATACATAGATAAATGAGGTTGCTAACAGGAATTCTTCTATTGGCACTGTTCATCGGCTGCAGTAGGTATCAGTATGTAACACTAAATAGCACTTGGAAAACAGATAGCGCCCAGAGCTTTACGTTCGAGAACGACACACTTAAAATACAATATGGGTTTGCAGGACGTAACGGTCCGGTCCAACTGGAAGTACTCAACAAATTCAATGGCCCTCTTTACATCGACTGGAGTAAGTCTGCCGTGATCGTAGGAGATAAAATGCAGACACTGTGGCGAAATGAAGTGAGTTTTGAAGCCACTTCAAACAGCTACAATGCCTTGTTGACAGATCCCGCCTCATTAGCCCAAACCATCACTACGGGCAGGATGATGCAAGCCCCCCGGATTAGCTTTCTTCCCCCACAGGCAGCTATCCGGCTGGTAGCAATGCCGCTTCAAAGTACTTTTTTCAAGCCCTTGCCCAAAGCCACTGCCAGAAAAGTAGGGTTGAATAATGGAGCTTCCAGTGGCTCGGTGTATTCGTTCTCGCAGGAAAACTCACCTATGTTTTTTCGGGGTTACCTTACGTTATCTTCTTCCGAAAACTTTTCTAACCCCATTACTCTTGACAATAAGTTCTGGGTTGAGGAAATCATGCAGACTTCCACCGAGCCGGCACTCGTAAAAAAAGCAAACAATCAATTTTATGTAGAAGAACTTACCGGGTTTGGAACGTTTCTGGCCACCATAGCCGGATTGGTAGTGCTGACCTTTGTTGTTTTGGTGGGTGCGGCTGATTAAGCGAACAGAATGAACAAATAAACTTCTGGAAGAAGTGAAGGAACTAACTGCGTATTTGATTGCACTGAAAATAGGATCATGAAGCGTTGAAGCCGAGATTGAAAAAACTGGAAGAGTCCTCTTATTCAAATTAACTAATCGTTAAGTCCTTCCAACTTACGTGGGCATACGTATCTTTACCACTATGAGTGGTGAAGAAAAAGACCTGGCCTCGGCAGAACCGCGCATCCGCTGGCAAACCGTTGCCCGCCATACGGCATACATCGCCTTTACCCTGCTCGTATTTCTTTTCGCGCTCGACCTGCTCATTTCTTCCCTGCAACACCTGGGCAGCAGTGCCGCAGAAACCATCATCCTGGCCACCTCTAATCCGTTCACAGGGTTGTTTATCGGGTTGCTGGTAACGGCCATCATTCAAAGCAGTTCCACCACTTCGGCCATGGTGGTAGCGCTGGTGGCCTCGGGGTCTATCTCCCTGGAAGGTGCCATTCCCATCATCATGGGCGCCAATGTCGGTACTACCATTACCAGCACCATCGTTTCGTTGGGGTTCATCACGCGGAAAAAGGAATTCAGAAGGGCCGTGGCTGCGGGTACCTACCACGACTTCTTCAACATCCTCACGGTACTGATCCTCTTCCCGCTGGAGTACTACTATGGGTTTCTATCGGGCGTAAGCCAGATGATTGCCACGCGCTATTTCAACGAGCCGGTAGCGGGCGGAACCATGGAACTGCATTTCCTCGGCACGGGCATGGGGGCACTGGTGAAGGGCATCGTTAACCTGATCGACAACGGGTTCATCCTGGTGATACTTTCCTTCTCCCTGTTGTTTGGCTCCATCCTGTTTTTCAGAAAAGTACTTACCGACCTGCTGGGCCTGCGCACGCAGGAAGGGCGCCTGCAAAAGCTGCTGTTTAAGAGTCCGCTGAAAACGTTTGGCCTGGGGCTCGTAGTTACTGCACTGATCCGCTCCAGCACCATCACCACCTCGCTGGTGGTTCCGCTGGTGGCTAAAAAGGTGGTAAAGCTGAAACAAAGCATTCCTTTCATACTGGGCGCCAATATTGGCACCACCATTACGGCCTTTATTGCGGCCATGTCCAATTCCAACATTGCCATCAGCATTGCCATTGCCCATTTTCTCTTCAACCTCATCGGGGTACTGATTTTCTTCCCGATTCCCTACGTAAAAGATTTGCCCATCAATCTGGCGGAAGGACTGGGCAAGCTTACGCTGAAATACCGCTTGGCGGGGTTTCTCTACATTTTACTCATGTTCTTCTTCGTGCCGTTCTCCCTTATCTACTTCAACAAAGATGCTGTGGCCGTACAAGAGCTTACCTACCAATTGAAGATGACCGGCCGCCCCGATTCTACGTACACCATCATCTGTAAAACCTACCGCAACCAGTCTATGAGCAGTTGGCAGTTGAACGATCCCGTTACCAACGAGCCCCGCCAAATGATGTCTGTGTACCGCAGACAAAATGTGTTGTTCATCAACAACGAACTGTACGAGTTAAACCGCCCCGGTTTTTGCCGCGATGGCGAAGACCGAAACGGCACCTATCGGTTGTGTATACGCGAAGTGCTGCCCCGCTGGGAACTGAACCCCGCACTTGCTTTCGATTCCGTCTATGTTTTCGAGAAAACGTACGGCCAACGATCTGATTCGCTGGTAAACGTGCAATACCTGAGTGCCGCCAGCAGCCTGATGGTGAAACAACAGGTACTAAAAAAAGGCAAAACCGTGGTGGAAACTACCGAACTGGTACAAGTATTGAAAAAATAGGCCACCTCTCTCAGCCACCCAAAATTCGCTATATTGCCATAATCTTATGGACAACATTAAGGATTACATACTTAAGTTTCTCCGTCTCGAGAGCCTGGTAGAGCACCTGTCGGGCTATGTGGAAAGCAAGGTTGCCCTGGTGAAGATGGAGATCAGGGAGGAAGTGGCCCACGTTATTGCCAAAGGCATCATTGCCATGGTGCTGTTGCTGTTTGGTTTCATGTTTCTGTTGTTTCTCAGCATTGGGGTGGCCCATTACATCAATATCTATTTTGAGGGCGCTTACGCGGGATTTTTACTGGTAGGCGGGTTCTATGGGCTGGTATTTTTGATGCTCGTAGTCTTCAGGAAATCATTCCTACACTCATTCGAGAAAAAAATTATTGAAAGCATTCGTAAAAAAGAACGGTAGCATGGAACTGCTGGAAACGCAAGACCCTGAAAAGAGGCGACTGATCGAAACTTCTGAACGGCACAGGCGCGAGCTGGAGAAAGAGGTAAAAGGCATGGCTCAAAAAACAGAGCGGGTACTTACTAATGCATTGGTAATAGGTGGCGCATTGGCACTTACCTACCTGGCCGTTTCGCAGTTCACCAAAAAATCCAAAACAAAAAAAATCAAGAAGAAGCAAGCCGCCTCTGAGGTGGCCGCCAGTGCGGTAGAACACGAAGTGCACGAAAGCAGCAGCCCCTCATTGTTGCGGCAGATAGGCACCAAGGTGATGGATCAGGCCACCATTATTCTGCTGGACATTGCGCGGCAAAAACTGGCCGAATACGTGCAAAACCGAAAAACGGAAGATGAGCCTTCTTGATACCCTTCAGCACCGGCATCAGCAAGGCAAAAAATCTATTGCCGTTTTGATCGACCCCGACAAAGCCGAAGACTCTGCCCGCCTAATGAACCTGGTAAACCTGGCGAGCGAAAACTGTGTGGATTTTTTCTTTGTGGGTGGCAGCCTGGTAACGACCACCAATTTATCGGAAGTGGTGCGCACCGTGAAGGAAAATGTCAACATTCCCGTGATACTCTTTCCGGGCAGCACATTGCAGATCGATCCGGCCGCAGATGCCATTCTCTTTCTCTCACTCATTTCGGGCCGCAACCCCGATTTGCTGATTGGCCAACACGTGCAGGCAGCACCCATTTTAAGAAACAGCGGCATGGAAGTTATGCCCACGGGTTACATCCTGATCAACTCCGGCAAAACAACATCGGTGGCTTACATCAGCAACACCACACCCATCCCCGAAGACAAGTACTCGCTGGCAGCGTGCACGGCCATGGCAGGCGAAATGCTGGGCCTGAAGCTAACGTACCTGGATGCTGGCAGTGGTGCTGAACGCGAGATCAGCCAAAAGATGATCAGCAGCGTGCGCAAATCCATACGCACACCGTTAATTGTGGGCGGAGGCATCAACACCAGCCAAAAGGCGCTGGCCGCCCTGGAGGCAGGTGCCGATTTAATTGTGATTGGCAATGCGCTTGAAAAAGACCCCGCTCTGCTTACCGAAATAAGCGACAAAGTTTACGACTGGAACCAGGCCATTCGCTAACCAAACGAACTATGCTGGTTTACAACGTTACTGTTGGTGTAGATAAATCGATAGAAGCCGAGTGGATAGCCTGGATGAAGGGCACCCACATTCCCAACGTACTGCGCACCGGTATGTTTGTAGAAAGTAAGATGTACAAGGTGCTTACGCACGATGACGAGGCTTCCGTATCCTATGCCATTCAATATTATGCGCTGAACCTGGACAACGTGCAAAATTACCTCGAGAATTTCGCCCCCCGCCTGCGCGAAGAGGCGCAGCTAAAGTTTGGCAACAGACAGGCCGCCTACCGCACGTTGCTGGAAGAAGTGTAGCAAATAAAGGGACGAAAAAGCAGCGGTGGTTTCAAGCCCCGCCAGATTACAAAATTTACTTGGTAAAACTTCGTGGAGCGCAACCATTCCACTGCATACAATTGTTAGGGTAGAACTTTGAATTACCGGCCCAGCCAGGCGCGGATTTGGTCTGCCTCTAAGCTGCAGTTTACCCACTCGCCATCTAACCTGGCCCCGTACTTTTTGTAAAAATTAATGGCCGGTTCGTTCCATTCAAGCACCTGCCACATCATGCCTGTACAATCAGCGTCCAGCGCGTGCTGCATGGTTCGGTCGAACAATAGTTTGCCAATACCCCGGCCGCGCATGCTTTCAGTTACCACAATATCCTCCAGGTACAATCGCTTGCCTTTCCACGTGGAGTAGCGCCAATAGTAGAGCGAAATTCCCTGTATAGCTCCCTCGACCTCTGCCACAAAAAAACCAAAAATGGGTTGGGGGCCAAAGCCGTCCCTCTCCATCCACGCCACTGTATTAATTACTTCGTGTGGAGCTTTTTCATACGCAGCCAATTCCTTAATCAGCTCCAGCACACGCGGAAGGTCTGCCTTTAACCCCTTGCGAATGGACACTTCAGCTTTCATTTACATTTTTTTCAACATCGTTCAGCAGCTTTTATCTTGTACCTAACTGGTGAGGATATTTTATCAGCGTAAGTTAAAAACTGTCTCTGATAATGAACGTACTTTATCAGAGACAGTTTTTTATTTCGAACCCATCTTAAAATAATATAGGCGACATTGCAAGGGACGAACGACCGGGGCAACCTTACCAATTGAGAAGGTTGCTTCACTTCGTTGGCATTGACGATGTATTTCCCCAGATGTCTTCCGAATAAATTACATCGCTTTCTTCGCCACCGGTGGTAACACGCCCATGTTATACCACGCGAAAGAAAACTGGTCTGCAGTGGCATCTAACGCTTTCGAAAGATTAGAGGCACCATGACCCGACTTGGTATCGATGCGAATGAGCACAGGGTTTTCACCCGTGTGGTACTCTTGCAAGGTGGCCGCAAATTTAAACGAGTGCGCAGGCACCACGCGGTCATCGTGATCTGCTGTGGTAACGAGCGTAGCCGGATAAGCTGTGCCCGGCTTGAGCGCATGCACCGGTGAATACTTTCGCAGGTACTCAAACATCTCCTTCGAATCCTCGGCCGTGCCATAATCGTACGCCCAACCGGCACCGGCCGTAAATTTATGGTAGCGCAGCATATCCATCACGCCCACGGCCGGTAAAGCCACCTTCATTAAATCGGGGCGTTGCGTCATGGTTGCGCCCACCAGCAGGCCACCGTTAGAACCGCCCGCAACGGCCAGATACGGACTTGAGGTATATTTTTCGTTGATCAGGTATTCCGCAGCAGCGATGAAATCATCGAACACATTTTGCTTATTCATCTTGGTGCCTGCCAGGTGCCACTTTTCTCCATATTCGCCACCTCCACGCAGATTCGGTTGAGCAAAAACGCCACCGTTTTCCAACCAAACAATGCGCGAGGTACTGAAAGTGGGCGTAAGGCTGATGCCGAAGCCACCATAAGCATACAGCCAGGTCGGGTTTTTGCCATTCAGTTCTATCCCTTTTTTATGCACAATAAACATGGGCACCTTGGTGCCGTCTTTACTGTTATAAAATACCTGCTTGGTTTCATAGTCATCTGGGTTGAAACTAACGGTGGGGCGCACATACTCTGCCGACTCTCCCGAAGCAATGTTGTATTTAAAAATGGTGGTGGGATAAGTGAAAGAAGTGAAGGAGTAATATACTTCTTTGTCTTCCGCACGGCCCCCAAAACCACCGGCACTGCCAATGCCAGGCAAGGCAATTTCTCGCTCCAGCTTTCCTTTGTAGTCATACTGTTTCACCTGTGTTTTGGCATCTTTCAGGTAACTCACAAAAAGTTTGCGGCCGGCCGTGTTGATGCTTTGAATAGGTTCTTCTACCTCCAGCACCATGTCTTTCCAGTTTTCCACACCCGGATTTTTAAAGTCTACTTCAATGATTCGGTTATTGGGCGCATTCAAATCTGTTTGAATGATCAAACGGGTGCCCTCGTTATCAATCAGGTTATGGGTGTTGTCGAAGTTGCCTACAATGGTAACCAGTTTTCCTTTCGGGTCGGTTAGATCTTGCAAATACAATTCGTTGCCAGTGGTGCTTGTGGCAGCCGATACTACCAGAAAGCGTTCATCTTCGGTAAGCCCTGCGCCAATGTATCGCCTCGGTGTTTTTTCTCCACCAAATACCACTTCATCGCTGCTTTGGGGTGCGCCCAGTTTGTGATAGTATAATTTGTGATGTTGTGTTTTTGCAGAAAGTTCTGAGCCCTTTGGTTTATCGTAGCTGCTATAATAGAAGCCATCGTTACCTCGCCATGCAATGCCGGTGAATTTCAGGTCCACCAGGGTATCGCCTACCATGGTTTTGTCTTCCGCGCGCAACGTAACCGCTTTGCGCCAGTCGCTGCCACCTTCCTGAATCAATAGGGTAAGCAGCGTACCATCTTTAGTGAAAAACATACCGGCCAAACTGGTGGTACCATCGGCCGAGAACGTATTGGGGTCGAGGTATACTTCCTCCGAACCGTCTTCTCCCTTTTTCCGGTACTGCACATTGTGATTTTGCAGCCCCGAGTTTTTGGAATAGTAATAGTATTCGCCATGTTTCTGTGGGGCGCTGAGTCGCTCATAGTTTTGCACTTCATCCAGGCGCTTGCGCACGGCATCGCGGAACGAAATGTTTTTCAGGTACCCGAACGTTACTTCATTCTGCGCGGCCACCCAGTCGCCCGTGGCTTTGGCCGTGTCATTTTCAAGCCAGCGGTATGGATCGGGAACCTGCTCGCCAAAATAGGTGTCTACGGTGTCTACCTTTTGGGTAACCGGATAACCGGTAACACGCACCTGATCGGGTTTGGTGCTGCACGACCAGATAAGGCCTGTTATTACAGTTAATGTCATGAGTTTCTGCATAAGCAAGGGATTTTAGGTATCGCGAAATAAAACGAACATCGGTCGGTATTGCAAGGAAAGATGAAACCAAACGTCAATTTTGGTGTTAACCACATAACCCTGACATGAAAATGGAATGAATATCTTGCATTTATTACCAACTTAAACCATTCATTTTCAATCGTCAGCGCGTAGCGCAAAAAAGTCTAATGACTTTTTTGGGTTAACTTTACTTATGGGTATGCTTTCGCTTCGCCAATGGTCGCTATTTAACACGCTTGGGCTTATTGCCATGATCACGGTCAATGCCCTTGCCAATGCCTTGCCCATCAACAACCTCAACACCGGCCAGGTATCCGACCTGTATCCGAGTTTGTTTACTCCGGCAGGTGTTACCTTCTCCATCTGGGGCGTTATCTACACACTGCTAATTGGCTTTGGCATACTGCAATTGCTGCAGGTTTATACGCGCAATTACTTTGCGCAACTTTCGAAATGGTTTTTGCTTTCGTGCCTGGCCAACGTCAGCTGGATATTGGCATGGCACCATTTACTTCCCGGTTTGTCGGTAGCCCTCATGCTGGTGTTGCTCTATAGCCTGATACATATTTTTCTATTGCTGAACGAAAAGCCCGTTACCACCATACCAGAAAAAGCCTTTGTTCGCCTGCCCTTCACCATCTACTTCGCCTGGATCTGTGTGGCCACCATTGCAAACGTAGCAGCATGGCTTGTTTCGCTCGGTGTTTCACTGCCCTTTACACCCGACTTCTGGACGATTGCCATGATGACCATTGCGACCGCATTGGCTTTCTTTATTACGCTGAAGTACAAGGCGCCCGCCTTCGCCCTGGTGGTGGTGTGGGCGTTGTTTGGCATTTTTCTGCGCTGGCAGCAAACAGAAGTAAGCCACATTGCTACCATGGCCGCCATCTACATGGTGTTGCTCAGTAGCATTTACATTTACACCAGCCAGCGTGTGTTGCGCAAGCTGCGGAAATAATTAGAACCACCTTACAAATAGCCACACTGCCAACGAAGGCGAAGCCAGTAGGTTGCTACAATCGCTTCTCGCTCTGCAAATGACAACTCCCATTTTCTTTGACGGCTTCTAGTCAATCATTTCGAACCGTGTGTATGGCACCAGAGCTTTAGGCACACGTATGCCTTGGGGTGTTTGGTTGTTTTCCAGAATAGAGGCCAGTATGCGTGGCAAAGCCAAAGCGCTTCCGTTAAGAGTGTGTAACAATTGTATTTTCCCCTCTTTGTTCTTGTAACGCAGCTTAAGCCGGTTGGCCTGGTAGGTCTCAAAATTACTCACAGAGCTGACTTCGAGCCAGCGCTGCTGCGCAGCAGAAAACACCTCCATGTCGAAGGTAGTAGCCGAGTTAAAGCCCATATCGCCCCCGCACAACAACAGTTTGCGGTAAGGCAATTCCAGCTTTTCCAAAAGCCCCTGCACATAGGTACACATGTCGTCCAGGGCCTGATACGATTCTTCGGCTTTCCGTATCTGCACAATTTCAACTTTATCGAACTGGTGGAGTCGGTTGAGGCCGCGCACGTGTGCACCCCAACTGCCCGCCTCTCTGCGAAAGCAAGGTGTGTAGCCTACATTTTTTACAGGCAATTCTTCTTCGGTAAGCACCACATCGCGGTAGAGGTTGGTAATGGGAACTTCGGCCGTAGGTATCAGGTACAGCTTATCCTCACTCACAAAATACATCTGGCCTTCTTTGTCGGGCAGCTGGCCTGTGCCATAACCAGAGGCTTCGTTCACCACAATGGGTGGCATCACCTCCTTATAGCCCTGCTTTTCGGCTTCGTCCAGAAAAAAGTTGATGAGTGCCCGCTGCATCTTGGCGCCTTTGCCTTTGTAAACGGGAAAGCCAGCACCGGAAATTTTTACACCCAAATCGAAATCGATGATGTCGTATTTTTTAATGAGCTCCCAATGGGGCAAAGCATCGGCCGACAGCGTGGGTATGGCCCCATGCTGGTGCACAGTGATGTTGTCTTCTGCACTTTTTCCGGCAGGCACCTTTTCGGCCGGCACGTTCGGAATTCGATAGAGCAGTTGCTGCAGCTCGCCCTCGGTTTGGGTGAGCTTTGCTTCCAGGTCCTTCACTTTGTCTTTGTCTGCCGCCACTGCGGCACGCAGGGAGGCAGCCTCCCCGGCCTTACCCGCTTTCATTAGTTCGCCAATCTTTTTTGCATCGGCATTAGAGCGTGCCTTGATGTCATCCAAAGCTTGTTGTGTTTCGCGCCTTACTTTGTCGGTGTTGATTACCTGATTCACCAGTTCATCGGCTTCCTTCAACTGGCGTTTCCGCAGGCCTTCTATCACTTTGTCGCGCTGGTCGCGGATAACCTGTAATTGCAGCATGTTGTTTTGCTTTTGAATTAAAAAGAGGCCAAAAATACCACAATGGCGTATTTTTTTCCCAGGGCCTTTGATAATATTCAATTATGGCCTATACTTGCAGGGTCAATTCCGGCCGTTCAGGTCTCCCGAATAGATAAACTCAGTACCCTTTTACATTTTGCTTCTTAACCTCAATGATTTTGCGTGTTAGCTGTTGCTGATCGCTTAGCCGAATGATAAAATTTACCTGTTCTCAATCTCATTTTTTAACACTCACTTTTTTTAACCCACATGTACACAATTGACGATCTCAATGTCAGACTGCTATCAGAATTAAAAGAGATAGCTGAAGGAATGGGCATCAAAAATGCCAAGAAATTAGGAAAGCAGGAGTTGGTCTATAAAATACTCGACCAGCAGGCCATTAGTGGCGAACCGGCACCCGCTAAAAAAGAAGGCGAAGGCGAACGTAAGATGCGCCCCCGCAGACGCGAAAATGTAACCCCTACGGCTGCTGTAACACCTGCTCCGGAACGCGAACTTTCTACAGACGACTTGATTCAGTCGATGGATATTGACCTGGATGCCAACATGCCACGCTTTGAAGAAGCCAATGAGCCCGTGCGTGAATCGTTCGAAGCCAGCGTGCCGACCGAAGTACCACCTATGCGCGATAGCGAACCGCGCCAGCCCCAGCAACCCAAGCGCGAAAGTAACATTAAAGATTTTGATGGCGTAATCACCAACGAGGGTGTGTTGGAAATTATGCAAGACGGTTACGGCTTCCTTCGCTCTTCCGACTACAACTACCTGGCCAGCCCCGATGACATTTATGTGTCACCCTCGCAAATCAAGCTGCTTGGCTTAAAGACAGGCGACACGGTGAAGGGCCAGATTCGTCCACCTAAGGAAGGCGAAAAATATTTTGCATTGCTGAAGGTAGAAAACATCAACGGCAAAACCACCGAGGAAATTCGCGACCGCGTAGCGTTTGAGTACCTTACTCCCCTTTTCCCCGATGAGAAGCTGAAGCTAAGCACTACGCCCGATAACCTGTCTACACGCATCCTCGATTTGTTCTCGCCCATAGGTAAAGGGCAGCGCGGTATGATTGTGGCCCAGCCCAAAACCGGTAAAACCGTACTGCTTAAAAATATCGCCAACGCCATTGCGGAGAACCATCCTGAAGTTTACCTGATTGTGTTGCTGATTGATGAGCGCCCGGAGGAAGTAACGGATATGGCACGCAGCGTGAAGGCCGAAGTAATTGCTTCTACCTTCGATGAACAAGCTGACCGCCACGTAAAAGTATCGAGCATTGTGTTAGAAAAGGCCAAGCGCATGGTTGAGTGCGGCCACGATGTGGTCATTCTGCTCGACTCCATCACCCGTTTGGCACGTGCATACAATACAGTGGTGCCATCATCTGGCAAAATTTTGTCGGGTGGTGTAGATGCCAACGCGCTGCACAAGCCTAAACGATTCTTTGGTGCAGCCCGCAAAATCGAAAATGGCGGATCGCTTACCATCATTGCCACTGCTTTGATCGACACCGGCTCCAAGATGGACGAAGTGATCTTCGAGGAATTTAAAGGAACCGGCAACATGGAATTGCAGCTCGATCGCAAACTTTCGAACCGCAGGGTTTACCCGGCTATCGATGTTCCGGCATCTGGCACACGAAGAGAAGACTTACTAATGAAAGAAGAAGAGCTGCAGCGCGTATGGATTTTGCGCAAGTTTATGAGCGATATGAATTCGGTAGAAGCCATGGAATTCCTGCAGAGCAAAATGAAAGGCACACGCAACAACGAAGAGTTTCTGATTTCTATGAACGGATAATTCAGAAAAAGACAATTTATTTTTTAAGGTGTGGCTTGCTGAGCCACACCTTTTATTATTCCTTAACTAGTTTACTCTGGTCTTGAGCCCACAAGTAACAAGCATAAGAACAAGTTTCTACTCATTCAGTTCAGCGCGTAGGTGTTCGGCAAATGTATGGGGGTCGGTACCATCCCACGAAAACCGAAACTTAATGCGTTCTTTCTTTTTTTCTAAACTGCGCGCATAGGCTTTGTCGTAGTAGGTAAGCAATATGTCTATGGTGCCCTCCATATCGCCAGCGAGTAATCTGTCCTTCGCTGTAAGGTAATGCTGCCCGCCCAAACGCTTCACAATGTTACCCATCGCTTCCAGAAATGCGTGTTTATCTGCTATGCCGTATTCGGCTGCCAGCCGCCTCACGCGAACCGATTTCTCCACATCCAATTCTAACACGGGGCTTTGGCACAGGGTGCGCCAAAAATCGGGGGGCAGAAATATCTTACCTATGGCAATGGATTCGTCTTCGATAAAAACGGGCTTCGAAAGATCGAGTTGTAAGATTTCTTCCAGTAACTCGTTTTGAAATTGTTCGGTGGTGGGTTGGGGTGGCAACGTTAGGCCACCAAAGGCAGAGCCCTTGTGGCTTGCCAGCGCCTCCAGGTCAATTACCTGAGCACCCTGGGTTTTGAGTGCGCGCAGCACCTCGCTTTTTCCGCTGCCAGTACTGCCGCCCAAAACCCAGAAGCGGAAAGGATGCTGAAACATTTGGGCGGCCCGTTGGCGATAGGCTTTGTAGCCACCAACTAACGTGTGGGTTTTAATGCCCGCCATGCCCACAAACAAACTAAAGTTGTTAGATCGCATGCCCCCGCGCCAGCAGTGCACCAGCAATTCTCTTCCTACCCGGTCTGTTTCTTCAATGATGTGGATCAGCCGTGGGCCCACCAGCCTGAATCCGGTCTTAATGGCCTCTTTCTGGCCTTTCTGCTTGTAGTCTGTTCCTACCTGTGCGCGCTCTTCGTTGTTGAGCAGCGGAATGTTAATAGCTCCCCTGATATGGCCCTGCGTAAACTCCAGGGGGGACCGCACGTCAACCACGGGAAGTTGCGCCCGCAATTTTAAAAAATCGTCCAGGGAAAGGGCCATTGCTGCAAGATCGCGAATTTTAGGTTACATCAGGCGCCAGTTGTGTTTACCGGTTCGTGCAGATCGGCCAGGGCGGCTACCAGGGCTTTGTGGCTCGAATACAACTCGCGGTACAGATTTAGTAAGGTGGATGCATCGAGCTCTGTAATTTTTTCTTCCTTCAACAATTGCATCACGCTTTCAATGTCTTTTTGATGACGCTCGCGGTTCTCGGATTGCCACTGTTCCAGTTTTTCTTGCACCACCAGATCATTACTTTGAACCAACAGTGTCTGGAGCGAATCCAGCAGCCTGGCCTCCTCTTCTTTGCGGTACAGATAAATCTGGTGCAGATGGTCGTTGGAGGATGACTCCAAATCTTGCCAGTTGTGGATGCTGTCTTTAATGTTTTTGGCCGCGTGCACAATTTCGCGCGAAGCGGTAAGCAAAACGGCCGCTTGTTCCACCTCCTGCTGCTTCATGTCTTCGCGTGGTAGCTCAGCCAGGTATTCCAGAATTTCGCCCTGCAAAATCTTCAGTCTTTTGTATGCATCCTCGTGCGTATCGCCACCTACGGCAAAAACCTTAAGTCGTTGTAACCACGACTGTGCGGTGCTACCGTTATGAATACCCAACGCATAACGGTTAAAATCAAGCGCGTGGCGAAACAGGCGTATGGTTTCCTGCCGTGCGAGTGGCAACGCTTCATTAGAAAACGGTTGAGCCGACTGGCGGATGTATTGTGTTATAGCTTCATCGCCCTGTGCCACATACCTGCGCTCCAAAAATGATGCGAAACTTCCCAGGAAGGGATAAAACAACACAATACCCGCCAGGTTGATGACGGTTTGGAACACCACCAGCGCAATGAGTGGATCTTGTATAGACCATGTTTCAAAAAGCAACGTCATAATCGATGGCAATAAACCGATGCTTATGATGATGGTTGCGAAATTGAAAATGAAATTACCCAGCGCCACTCGTTTCTTATCGGGCAAGCCCCCCAACGAACCGATCACCAGCTTCAAAGTGGTACCTAACTCAGCACCCAACACCATGCAAGCGGCTGCTTCGAATGGCAATACCCGGTTATACAGCGCTGTTAGCGAAATAGCTACCATGGCCGAACTAGACTGAACCAACGAAGTAATGATGAACCCGATGACGATAAACCAATAGTAAGAGTAGACCAGGTAAGGCGTTAGGTCGAATTGTTGCACCAGATGCGAAACAGAACCCTTCATCCATTCGAGGCCCACAAAAAGTAACGCAAATCCTATCAAGAATCGATTAATGGCTTTTACTTTTTTGTTTTTGAAGAGGAAGCCTACCAAAGCAATGGCAAGTATGGGATAAGAAATTTCCTCCAGGTTAAGTTTAAAGCCCACCAGGGCCACCATCCAATTGCTGAAAGTAGACCCCAGGTTAGAGCCGAGCATTACTGCCAGAGCATTGCGAAAGCTCATGATGCCAGCACCCACAAAAGAGAGCACCATTAACAGCACCACGGAACTGCCTTGCAGAATACCGGTAACTACCACCCCACCCACTATGGCCCGCAGCTTGTGGTTAGTTTGATTTTGCAGGAACTTTTTAAACGAACGACTGGCCAGCATGCGTAGCGCTTCCTCCAACAGCGACATGCCGAAGATGAAAACAGCTACACCGGCCAAAAACATGGCTAAGCTAAAGTCTTGCACCAGTAATTGATTTTTTAGATAAAGATGCCTTGAAGGAAGCTAACCCTACTATGACATCAATCATTAAAGTTAATGGTTACGCTGGTTGCCACACCAATGCGGAAACCGTAATTGAAGTCGGAAGGGGCGAAGTTCTGAAAGCCGATGGCACCCTCCAACCGGAATATGCGAAGGATGCCATCTACCGAATATCCTAATTCGGTGTAGTGGTCTGAACCACGGGCGTTCAGGTAATTCACAAACACATTTTCTGAAATGCCGAGCATGCGCACTTTGGCTAATCTTGTTAGCATGAATTTACGAAAGTGGTAATGACTGTTAACCGAAAGGTAATCGCCACTGGTACTGAAATTATAATAGTCCATCAACCGGTAGCTGCCAACGGGATCGCTGGTAGTAAACAGTGTTCTGTTACCCAGAAAATGTTTGTAATCCATAAAATACAGCCGGTTGGCATTGATAAATGAGCCTGCCCGTATCTGCATATCCAGTGTACCGCGAATGCCCAGCTTAAATTGTTGGCGTACACCCAATTCCAGCTGGTCGAAATCCACCTCGCTGTTTAGTATATCTGAAAAACCCTTGCGGTACATCAGCGATAGTATAGGGGTTGAATTGTCGATGCGCTGTTTACGCCCGTTGCGTATTCGGTATTTTTGCCAGGGGCGGGCGTCTAACGCTACCATGCCAATGAACGCGGTATTTCTGGCGAACGATGTGCTGCCCACCTCCGCGTTGGCAGGTTCGTTGGGTGTGTACTTATCGCGGTAACGTTTAAACAAGGTATAGGAAGTGCTGTTGAACAGCTCACTTCGTTCTGCCCACGACCAGGCACTGCGCAACGTGTACTTATCATTGAAGCGATGCCGGTAGTTCAGATCTACGAAATCGCGTTCATAAATTTTCATAAAGTTATTACCCCATACCAGCGAGGTGTAACTGTTAATGAAGTGGTGAATCGGCTCTTCGGCATTGTATTGCTGCACATAACGGCCGCCCTCCAGCGTTATGCGGTAATCGCGTGCGCGTAAATCAATTCTGCCAAAGCCCGTAAGCTTTTCCCTGGCAAAGGCATAACGCAGCACCGGGCTCACCTCCAGGCGATACGTTTTCGTTGCCTTTTTTGTAATGGAGTCGCGCTGCACCCATCGCTTGTAAATACTGGTGCGGTATATGGCATTGAAGCCTTCCACCGTATTAAAGCCTCCGTAGGGGGTGTGGATGACAAAGTTGGATGTTTCGGTTATCTTATAAGAATCCCCGGCAATTAGATCCCACGGCTGAAAGCCTTTTTTGTTCTTACTGTCTTTCCGCAGCGTGTCGCCTTCGTTTTTCTTTTTCTCCACCAGGTCAAGGCTATCTTCCACCGCATATCCACGCTCCTCCTCTTTCGATAAAGCTACCGGTCGCACTTCCGTCCAGAAAGTGGAGTCCTTTTTATATGCCAGCGAATCGATGGTAAATGTAGTCTCAGAAAATACATCAGGTTCTTTGGCTATTTTGAGTTCCTCCTTTTCATATTCTTTTACCAATTGCCTCAACTCCTTGTCGGTAACTTCTTTGCCAGTAGCCAGGCGTTCCTCCAGGTCTTGCTTCTTTTTGGGTTGTTGTTTTTTGATGGCCTTTGCCTCCTCCTTCTGCACTTTCTCGTCCACCACCTTCACTTCCTGCATCAGCGCGGGGTTCAATGTGATTTTATAATCGCGAACGGTAGCCAGATACGTGCCTTCAAACTCAAACCCAAAAACTTTTCCATCGATAACGAAATTCTGAGATACGGGCAACCAAGCCTTGTCTTCTATGGGGTTGTAAATCTGCTTCACTTTAAAACCAATACCCAACTTTGTAATGCTAAAGTCGAGGCTGTGGATGCTCCACCAGTCTTCAACGATATTTAATATTCCTTCCACCACGTTGTCGCCCTTAGAACGTGGCGTTACTTTTATTTTGCTCACCTCGTAGTTGCGATCGCGAAAGGAGCCGAGGTATTCGAACTTATAATATGAAAATGATCTGGGCGACAGGGGCGAAACAGTTTCCGCCACCTCGGGTTCATAGAAACTTCCAAACACGTAGGGGTTAGGCGACTGGCGACTGTCTGTTTTGCCCGTTGTGTAGATGGCTATAACTTTTTCTTCGAATTTGTTGGGGCGTGTATATTTTATGTCGCTCACGGATTCCTGGATGAATACTCGGTCTTTGGTAATGCCTTCCTTTTCCAGCGCCTTCTTTGCCAGCCACGGATAGTCTTTTAACTGGCCTTTGCCTTTAATATAGACGCGTGCAGTGTAGGCATCGAGTTGTTGTGTGTGAAATTTGGCTTTGGCGATGGCCTTACGCATAATGGTATAGGCGGGGTCTTCTTTCCCAGCCTTTACGGTTACATTCTGCAGCACCATTACCTGCGTTTTCAGTGTAATGTTAATTGTCTGAAAATCGCTTTCCACGTCAACCCTGCGTGCCACCGATTCATAGCCCAGAAACTGAAAAATAATATCATAGCTGCCTGGGGGCAAAGACACTTCATACTTACCTTCCGTATCACTTGCTACGCCCGTGCCCAACTGCCTGACGTAAATGGTGGCAAATGCCAGGGGCGTTCCATCATCGGCCTTAATGGTTCCCCTAATGCCACCCGCCCACGCCCAAACCGAGAGCAATAAGAGCAAACAGGTGGCGGTTAATTTTTTCATTGCTACGAAGACGCAAATTGGGGACGCGGGGTTGCGTTTGTATAGGTTATTGATAGAAATGCTTGAGCCGTATCAATTGTTCTACCGCTTCGGGAACGAGGTAACGGATGGATTTATTGTTTTTGATGCATTGGCGGATGTAGGTGGCAGAAATATCGAGTAAGGGTGCCGCTACCATTTTTACGTTGCCATGGCGCTTGAGTTCGGAATTTATTATATACGGGCGCGGATACACATAGAGGCCGTACTGTTCCAGAATTTGCTGGTAGTTCTTCCATTTGGGTAAGCTCTCCAAGGTGTCTTCACCCATAATCAGCTTAAAATCTTTGTCGGGATGTTTCTCGTGCAGATGGGTAAGCGTGTGGATGGTATAACTGGGTCGCGGCAGGTTAAACTCGATGTCAGAAACCTCGAGTTTATAGTTATCGGCAATGGCTGCCTTCACCAGGTCGTACCTGTCGAACTCGTGAAGCAACCCTTTGCTGGGCTTTAGCGGATTTTGTGGAGAAACTACAAACCAAACTTTTTTTAAATCGGTGTTTTCGGCCATGATGTTGGCAATAATCATATGGCCTATGTGGATGGGGTTAAAGGAGCCGAAGAACAGACCTATTTTCGGCCTATCACTCATGTGTTCTTTAGTTTAAATTGATCGTATAATTGTTGCGCTTCCTGAAGCGATCGGGTAAGGTCTTCGTTCACCAGCACCACATCAAACTTATCTTGAAAAGACATTTCGAACTGTGCCTTGAACAGCCTGCGCGAGAGGCTGTCGGCAGACTCGGTGCCGCGGTCGCTCAGGCGTTGTTTCAATACTTCGATAGAGGGAACTTTTACAAATACGGCCAGGGCCTTGTCGCCAAAATATTTTTTCAGATTAATGCCTCCTTTCACGTCTACATCAAAAATCACATCCTTACCTTCTTTCCAGATACGTTCAATTTCCGATTTCAGGGTGCCGTAAAAATTGCCTGCGTACACCTCTTCCCACTCAATAAACTCGTTATTGTCTATTTTCTTTTTAAACTCTTCGGGGGTAAGAAAGTAGTAGTCTTTACCATGCTGCTCGCTGCGGCCCCGTTTATCGCGGGTAGACGCAGAAATAGAAAAACCCAGCGTGGGGTTGTTTTGCAACAGGTGTTTAACGATGGTGGTCTTACCGGAGCCAGACGGAGCCGAAAAGATAAGTGCCTTGCCTGCCATTAAGAAATTCTTTGCGCCACCTGGTTTCTAATCTGCTCCACCAGGTCATCGGGTGCACAACCATTGCACTTTGCTTTCAACAGTTCGCGTATGGCAATGTCTAGCTGGTAAGATTTAAAGCAGGGCATGCACAGGTCCATGTGGGTTTTAAAATACTCTTTCTGCTCGTGGGTGGCCTCCCCGTCCAGAATGGTTTGTAACATTTCCATGCACGATGGTTTCTTTCCGGTTGCCGTTACAAAGGGGTTGAGGGAATTGGGATTACTCATAGGTTCAAGCGGTTTTGTAGCCCATAGATTTGGCGTAGGCACTTAGCTTTTCTTTTAATAGCTGGCGTGCCCGGTGCAGCCGGCTGCGCACGGTACCAATAGGTATATCCAATATCTTGGCCATTTCTTCGTACTTAAATCCTTCCAGGTCGCACAAAATAATGACCGTGCGAAAATCCACATCCAGCGAGTTGAGCGCGTTGGATATTTCGTCACCAATCATGTCTTTCAGTGCGTCTACACGCAAGTCGGGGGTAATCTGCCTGTCTACTTCCTCGGAGTTGTAGTAGGTTTCCACCTCCTGGTAATCCACTTTATTCGGCTCCTTGCTTTTCTTGCGGTAGTCGTTTATAAAGCTGTTTTTCAAGATGCGGAACAGCCATGCTTTGGCATTAGTTCCTTTTTGGAATGATTCTATAAAGCGGTACGCCTTCAGGTAGGTATCTTGCACCAGGTCTTTGGCGTCATCGCGGTCGAGTGTGAGGCGAAAGGCAAAGTTGTACATGGAGTTAACATGGGGCATAAATTCGCCATGGAAAATAGCCTGCTTCTCCGGTTCTGTATAACTTTGTTGTGGCGTTTCTTCAGTCATGAAGGGCTAAAAATAGGAAGGAAATTTGGAATATTTTGATCCCAATCCACAGACCGGGCTGGTAATTCTGAATTGATTTCCTGGCAAAAGGCATTCAGGGTTTTGAATAAAAAAGAGCATTTTGATCCATTAGATTAAATCAATTTAACTTCCTTGAAACGATACGACTACTTGATTGTTGGCGCAGGCCTTTTCGGCAGTGTGTTTGCCCATGAGGCTACTAAAAGAGGTAAACGGTGCCTGGTTATTGATAAGCGCAGCCACCCGGGAGGAAATGTGTTCTGTGAGGAGATAGAAGGCATACAGGTGCACAAATATGGTGCTCATATTTTCCACACTAATGATAAGAGAATATGGGACTATGTAAACTCCTTTGTAAAATTCAACAACTACCGGCATTCTGTTGTTGCTAATTTTCGTGGCGAACTATACAACCTACCCTTTAACATGAACACATTTTACCAGTTGTGGAAGGTAGGGACTCCCAGCGAAGCAAAAAGAATCATTGAGGAACAGGCGCAATCTGTCCGGCACGAACCGGTTAATCTTGAAGAGCAAGCAATCTCGCTGGTAGGCAAAGATGTATACGAGAAGCTCATTAAAGGATATACAGAGAAACAATGGGGAAAGGAAGCGGTGCAGTTACCGGCATTCATTATCAAAAGGTTGCCTGTGCGATTCACTTTTAATAATGATTATTTTGACGACACCTATCAGGGAATTCCGGTAGGCGGATACAACAGACTAACAGAAGGACTGCTGAAAGGAACGGAAGTACGCCTTAACGTTGACTTTTTCGAAGACCGCGCAGAACTTGCTGACTTAGCCCTTAAGGTTGTCTACACCGGCAAAATAGACGAATACTACAACTATCGCCATGGCACCCTTGAATATCGAAGCTTGCACTTTGAACAAGAAACATTACCCATTGAAAATTACCAGGGTATTAGCGTTGTTAATTACACCGACAAAGAAACAGCCTTTACACGGATTTTGGAACACAAGCATTTCGAGATGGGACGACAACCCGTTACCGTCATTACAAAAGAATATCCGCAGGTGTGGCATAAAGGACTTGAGGCTTACTATCCGATTAACGACATTCGAAACTCCGGCATTTTTAAGAAGTATCAAGAAGAAGCATCGCGCGAAACTTCTGTCATTTTTGGTGGACGATTGGCTGAATACCGATACTATGATATGCATCAGGTAATTGGCTCAGCTCTAAAAACGATAAGCACGGAATTCTCAGAAAAGGTATGATTCAGATCTTAGTAGCTTTTCACAAAACATTTCCCCATTCAAAAGACCCATTATTCTTGAACGTTCACGTGGGGAAAAAAAATTCCTTGTCTCAACTGGGGTTTTCTGGCGATGATACGGGTGAGAACATCAGTTTAATGAACAGCTCTTTTTGTGAGCTTACCGGGTTGTACTGGTGGTGGAGAAATGGTGAACTACCAGAGGTGGTTGGTTTGAGTCACTATAGAAGGTATTTTGACTTTTCAAACGCATGGTGGCGCCCTAAAAGAAAACAGCGTTCAAAAAAAGCAAGAGGATATGACTTTGATCAGCTAGCTGAACTTCACAGGAATAAAATATTGCTACTGTTAGACACTCATGATATTATTTTGCCAATTGCCACCGACCTGAAAGAAAGCATTAAAGAACACTACCTGCACAGCCACATAGAGGCAGATTGGCACGTTTTGATGGACGTAGTGCAGCATTTACATCCTTCTTACGATGTTGATTTTTTTAATCGAACGCGCAACATGTATGAATTCAATATGTTCATCTGCAAAAAGGAAATATTTGAAAAATATATGGAGTGGCTTTTTCCGATTCTGTTCGAAACCTCAAAGCGTATAAGCTTACAGGATCATCCTTATCAAAAAAGAGTGATTGGTTTTATGGCCGAGCGGCTGTTAAATCTCTATGTTTTTCAAAATGATTTGAGAATAAGGTCTGTGCCGGTACTATATTTCACCGATTAAAACCGCCAGATCATGGTGCGGTTCAGGCTCCTCACAATTTTGTCGGCTACCGCACCCAGGGGAAGGTTGGTGCCCACTTGCTCTGTTAGCGCTTCAAACTTTCGTTTAGACTCCCTACACTTTTGCCGCTCTTTGAAGTACAACCTGATGGAATCCACATAGTGAAAACGGAAAGACAATACCCTTATCAGGCATTCAAAAAATATCTGCGGGTAATACAATAACATTTGCCATTTGCTGAGGTGAATGGCATGAAGGAACATTTTGTTGCGATAGTAAATCGTTTGGATGTGTTTCTTCCTGCTTTTCGATTTAATAGAAGAAGAAGTTTTGTGGCGACAAACGGAGCGATGCTCGTAATAACATTTCCAACCCAGGCGCCATGCCCTCAATGAGAGCTCGTAATCTTCAATGTAATAAGGGGCAAAAATTTCATCAAAGCCACCCAGCAACATAAATTTCTTTCGGCTTACCAACGCCTCGGCACCCGAAAGGTACATGGTATAGAGCCCCCCTTCTATAGGGGTTTCGGACGGCAAAAAGTTTTTAAAGGTCTTGATTTTTGCACCCTGGAAGGTAGGCAGCTTGGCGCCATCCTGAATGCGGTCATCCTCCCAATTAACAATTTGCCCCATTACGCCAAACGTATCGGCTTGGTTGAAGTAAGGCAAAAGATGGCGGAAATAATCGGGTTCTAATTTAACATCACTGTTGAGGAGAAACAGCAAGTCGTAAGTTGCAACGCTCGCTCCCCGGTTGATTGTTGGTGAAAAGCCCCTGTTTACCTCACTCTCCACTATTTTAACCTGAGGGTATTGGCTTTTTAAGAAACTCACCGATTCATCCGTGGAGCAGTCGTCTGATACAATTACCTCATGCGGAACACCACACTTTTCCAGCGCCTTAAAAAGTGGGGGCAGGGTTTGTGGGAACAAAGCAATTCCGTTGTAGTTAGGTATCACCACTGAAATTCCGCTTACTACAGTTCTTTCTACTGTTGGCACTGTCTTTAATCCTACTGTGCGCGGTGCCACCCCCGCATGTTGCCAATCTTCCTTCCAGAAAGAAATGGTGCCATTACCGAGGACGGTAGGCCACACTATCTGGTGATCTATCCGCAATTTATTTATAGGCTGCGTACCTGAAAGTATCTCGCCTTTCCAGGCCTTCGCCTTCACTTCTTTAAGGAAAGATTGCGATATAACGTCCTGGTCTTTCAGCACGACCACATATTCCTCACTTGCATCGGCAATAGCATCAGACAGTGCTCTGGGTGTGTCTGCAAAACGAAGAACGGTGGGGAAGTTAGTAATAACCCCATGAAGGGTCTTTGCCTGGTCAGCCAGGGCACCGTTAACAATTACCTCATCGGGTAGCTCTTTTTGAAACTTAACCGCATTCAGCGTATCGGAGAGTTTATTCAGATCATCGGAGGATTCTACTATCAAAGAAACACGAACGCTTCTGTTCGCCTCCAGCAACTTGGCATACTTGTAGAAAACCCAATGAGCGGTAGAGCCAGATATTACCAGTCCCTTAAATCCATCCAGCACCCCGCCCTTCAGTATATATGCCTTAAAAAAAGCAAAAATGGTTTTATATACGATCTTTAGTGTAGATGAGTGTGCCTTATAGCGATTTACTTGTGCATGTATAGTAGAGTAGCTCTGGTTCTTTTGAAGAAATTGGTTGATGTTGTCGTAGGCACGGTGGAACAAATCACCCTTGATGGATTTTTCCTTCGACCCTGCCACCAACTCAACCCGTTCATGTACACCATCCCCTTGCCAAGACCCCTTTCTTCTATCCCACAAACGTAACTTTTGATCTGGATACCAGCCACAGGTTTTTATCCAAGTACCCTCGAAACTTGAAAGGCGGTTCATCAGGTATCCATCGTGGGTCCAATCTGTTTTAACTTTCAAAATAGACTGTGTGAGCTCTGATGACAGATACTCATCGGCATCCAAGGAGAGAACGTAATCGTTTGAGGCCAGGGCAACGGCCCGGTTTTTTTGCTTGGCAAAACCGGGAAATTCCTCGTGGAAAAATTGCACGCCTTTTTCCTCACATATTTCGCGCGTGCGGTCTGTAGAGAAGCAATCGAGTACCACAATCTCGTCTGCCACCGATTTGACGGAGTCTATGCATCGACTAATGTTCTTCTCTTCGTTATAGGTAATTATTACCGCACTGATCTTTACCATTTTTACCATTGAGGGCGTTTGCACGGGCAAAGTTCATCGTAATTACCCATAAAAACAAAGGCACCAGTATATCTGTATGCTCTTGTTTTTCAGAGTAAGATTTGCCAGTAAAAATTACAAATGTGGAGAGGCGCTTATAAGAGCGTATTCAAATTTGGCTACAGCTCCTCTGTTTTTCTGGTGTCATTGTTTTCTTCAGTCCGAAGAGGCACACAGGTTAAAACTTGGGTTTAAACCTTTATTTACTCTTCGCTGAAATCGGGGAAGGTTTTTTTCAGGTCTTTGTTGTCCATGCGCGGATAGCTGGGGCGGCTGGCATCTAACTCCAGCAGTACCAGTTTCTGGTTATTAATGATGGGCAACAGCTTATCACGGTCAGGGTCGAAATCTTTGCTTCTGCGTGCCGACTTCAATGCATACTTGCGGGCAAAGTTGTCGCCTTCTAACTGTAACTGGTTACGTATCTCCACGTTGATTTTCAGCTTTTCAAGAATGTCGTTTTTCGATTTGCCAATTACCTCGGTAGCCTCCAGCGTGCCCATGGTGAGAACGGCTGTGCCGCCCACTCCTGAAATCATTTTCGATTGCTCCTCGGCCACTAGCGGAGACAAGCCTGTGGCAGCACCCAGGGTGGCGTTCACAATAGATCTGTTTTTCTTTCCCTTCTTTGCTTGCCGGTACATTTTGTTAAGCTTCTCATGGTTTTCGTCTAACTGGTCAATTAGCGCTTTGGCTTGTACCAACGAGGCGCGGTATTTCTGGTAAAGAAATTTATCTTTCTCATCCATATTCTCGGCATCCAGCACTTTTACGTGTATTTTCTTCTGAACCCGGTTGGAAGACTTATCGAGTGCGAAGAAAATAATTTCTACATCGCGTTGCTTTTCTACTTCTTCAACAAAATAATACCCGGGTGTCCATGTAAACTCACTCTGTACAGGTGAGTTTTCCTTCAAATTATTTTTGGTGATGCGTTCGTCTGAGCAGACAAAGGAAACACTCGCTACGTTTTCATCGCCATTAGGGTCGGTAACGTATAGCTTTATGTTGATGCGTTCATCCTCTTTGATTGTATAGGCAGTATCACCCGGCACCAGCAGCAGGTCTGGCGGCAGGTCAAGCTGGGTTTGTGCCACCTTTACGCGGCCTTTGGTCTCGGCCTTGTCGGGATCTTGAGCAATGAATTCAATGAAGAGCGGATTGTTGCGCAACGCCAGAAACTGGTTGCGCGAGGGCGTCCACGAAATGAGGCCCAATGCGCTGGCGGAGGCACCTTCGGGCAAGGTGGTTAGCACTGGTCTAAAAACCAATGGGTCGCCATCAGGGTCGCTCACGTACTCGGCCGGTATTTGGTATCGGTTGGGGGCGCCTTGCCTCACATAAAATACGGGCAACTCTTCCACTTCGGGTGCCCGGTTGGTGTGTGTTATCAGAAAGGCAATGGGCTGCCGCGCCTTGCGGCCATCTTTCCACTCGGCCTGAAAGATCACGTTGACTTCTTTTCGCAACTCGAGGCGATCCACCAGGTTGTAAGCGGGCTTCCAGTAAAAATTACCCAGCGTATCGAACTGTATGCCATAGCCGTTTGCCCCCTCAATGGAAAAACGCACGGCAACCGAATCCGGGGTGGTAACACGAAATGAAAGTTCGCTGCCCTCGGCCAGCGTTTTCCAGCTTTCGCCCTCGGGAAAGTAAAGCTGTTGCGCGGCACCGGTTACTGCCGCCAGCAAAAAAAAGAGTGCCGCAGTTGGTCTCATTTCTCTAAACAAGGCGCAAATTTACGCCTATGCTGTATTTTTTCAGGTGCTAGTACTAAAGATTTACCTCCCATTTTAATACATATGGCGAAAAAACAAGCAAATGCCGCAACTGAGTCTAGGTACTCTTTCTTTAAGGATGTGTTTGAGGTAGCCAAACTGATTCCGCGTGGCCGGGTTACAACTTACGGGGCCATAGCCGCCTACCTGGGTACCAAAACCAGTGCTCGTATGGTGGGCTGGGCCATGAATGCGGCCCATACGGATAAAAGCATTCCGGCCCACCGGGTGGTGAACCGGCAAGGCCTGCTCACGGGCAAGCATCATTTCAGCCCGCCAGCGGCCATGCAGCAACGGCTGGAAAAAGAGGGCGTAAAGGTGAAGAACGACCAGGTGCAAGACTTTGCCAAACGCTTCTGGAATCCCGCCAAGGAGCTCTGACACTCCCATTTAACGGCTCCTAATTCCCAAAACAGGAAGAGTTTCATCCTGCACTATCCAAATTGCAGTAAAAACGCGGTTTTCTTACATGGCATAGCGTTCGTAATAGGGGTGGCATAACAAACCAAACCATTACCAAAACCATGAACGCCCATCGCACCCTGTTCACTTCTGTAATCGCCATGTTCATAGCGGTAGCGGCTACCGCCAGCCCCGTAGAGGTGGTGCCCACGCGCCATCAAAATCTGTTTGTGTTCACCACTAAGAAGGCCATGCGCGGGGCCGAAGTAAAAGTGTTTCATGCCAGTGGCGACCTGGTAACCAGCCAGCTACTGCACAAACGCAAAATGATCATCGACTTCTGCGATGTGAAGGCCGGCACCTATACCATTGTGGTGCAGAAGGGCAAGGCAAAAGAAGAATTTCAATATGTAAAGAAATAACCCTGTCTATAGTGGCTTTAGAAGGGTTGATGTTGGATTGTGAAGTTGGGTAAGACAAGGGCTGCGGACGGCAGCCCTTATTTTTTGCCCGATATGAACCACAATCCCGCAAAGGTGAAGAGGCCGTTAATAATCAGTATTTCAATGCCAATCTGATAGCCGTTGAACCAGCTTGGTGCATTGGCGCTAAGCCCGTACGATAGAAGGGGTGCCAGCACGCAGATAACGGGCACCCAGCCATCGCGCACGCTACGTTTGGTTAGCAACCCGAAGGAAAACAATCCCAACAACGGGCCATAGGTGTAACCCGCCACATTCAGCACGGCATCGATCACCGACTTTTCGTTGATTTCTTTAAACACGATAATGATTACCAGAAACAACAGCGAGAAGCCCACGTGCACCATGAACTTTTGTTTCTTTTTCATCGCTTCGGGTTTGTCTTTGAAGTTGAGAAAATCGATGCAGAACGATGTGGTAAGTCCTGCCAGGGCAGAGTCTGCACTGGCATAGGAAGACGCGGTGATGCCCAGCAAAAAGAAAACACCTACCAGCAGACCCAGGTTGTTGAGCGCCAGCGTGGGGAAGAGCGCATCGGAGGTGGCGGGCAGCGGCAGGTTGTTTTGGGTGCTGTATACATAGAGTAACGCGCCCAGCGTAAGAAACAGCAGGTTTACCACCACCAGCGTAAGGCTGAACCAGAACATATTTTTTTGCGCATCGCCCAGCGTTTTGCACGTCAGGTTTTTTTGCATGATCTCCTGGTCCATCCCCGTCATGGTGAGGGCTATGAAAGCACCACCCAAAAACTGCTTGGGAAAAAACAGGGCAGAATTTGGATCATCGAAATAGAAAATGCGCGCATAGCCACTGTTTTGCACGGTAGAAATCAATTCGCCCCACCCCAAATTCAGTTGAGACGAAATCTGCCATACCGCAACCACCACCGCCAAAACCAAAAACAAGGTCTGGAAGGTATCTGTGTAAACAATGGTTTTAATGCCGCCTTTGAAAGTATACACCCAAATCAGCACAATGGTAGTGGCCACGGTAACGAAGAAGGGTACACCCCACGCATCGAACAAAAACAGTTGCAGCACGGTGGCCGCCAGGTAGAGCCGCAAAGCCGAGCCGATGGAACGCGACACCAGGAAAAAGAAAGCACCCGTTTTGTACGACCACTTATTGAAACGTTGCTCCAGGTAGCCGTAAATAGACACCAGGTTCAGCCGGTAGTAGAGTGGCATTAACACCAAGATGATTACCCAGTAGCCCAGCAGGTAGCCCAGCACCACCTGGAAATAACCAAAACCAATCTTGCCCACGTTGCCCGGCACCGAAATAAAGGTGACACCCGAGAGCGAGGCGCCAATCATGCCAAAAGCCACCAGGTACCAGGGCGACTGCCGGTTGGCCGTAAAGAAGGTAGTGGTGTCGGCACCTTTGCTGGTAACGATGGAAATAGCGATTAGCACTAAAAAGTAGACAAAGATGATGGATACAACCAGTGTGGGCGACATGCACGTTTCTTTTGCAGGGCAATTAGCGCAATTCTGCCTAATAGTGAAAGTGTATAAGGGTATTCTGATGGCGCCAACGGTGGGCAGGCATCAACATCAGCATCTTTTTGCTATTTTTGAAACGGAAAAGAATGGCCGGCATGGATGTTCCATCCGACCAAAAGAAAAGAAATCATTAACAGATGAAAACGTCTGTTCAGGAGCAAGAACTGATTGATGTATTAGAGGTAATTGAAACCACGGAGTTGAAAGACCTGGTGGTGTTCAATGACGATGTAAACACGTTTGATCATGTGATCAGCACGCTGATACGGGTATGCAAGCACACGCCCGAGCAGGCCGAACAGTGCACCTGGATAATTCACTACAAAGGCAAGTGCGGAGTGAAGCGCGGCACACACGAAGAATTGAAGCCTATGAAAGATGCCATCTGCGAAGCGGGCATCGATGCCAAGATTATCTAACCAGGTTCCAGTTGGAATTTCCCTCGAAGTTGATTGAAGACGCGGTGAACGAAGTAGCCAAGCTGCCCGGCATTGGAAAAAAAACTGCCTTGCGCCTGGTGCTGCACCTGGTGAAAGAAAACGAAAACAAAACCTTTGCCCTTACCGAAGCGCTGAACAAGTTGCGCAGCGGCATTCGCTTTTGCCGGCAGTGCCACAACATTGCCGATGAAGAAGAATGTAGCATCTGCCGCAGCCACCGCAGAGATCGCTCCATCATCTGCGTGGTAGAAGAAACCAAAGACGTGATGGCCATTGAAAACACGGCACAATATGCCGGTGTCTACCATGTGTTAGGCGGAGTTATTTCGCCCGTTAACGGCATAGGGCCTGGCGATTTGAAGATTGAAGCCCTGGTGCAGCGCCTGCAAAATGCACGTGGTGAAGTGAAAGAAATAATTCTGGCGCTGAGCCCCACCATGGAGGGCGACACCACTGCTTTTTATCTGAACAAGAAGCTGAAAGGCCTTCCTGTAAAAGTTACATCGATTGCGCGCGGTGTACCAGTGGGTGGCGAGCTGGAGTATGCCGATGAAATTACTTTAGGCAGAAGCATTACCGGGCGCACGCTTTTTTCGTGACTGATTTTTTTGCGGGCCACCTCGCCTTGTTCGGCTAAGGTTTTTACAAACCAAATACCTTTATTTGTTTTTGGAAAAACGGAACACCTTTCATGAACCATCTCTCTAACCGCATCAACGCCATCGAAGAATCCGCCACGCTGGCCATGGCTGCCAAAGCCCGCGAGTTTAAAAACCGCGGCATCGATGTAATCAACCTCAGTCTGGGCGAACCCGATTTTAAAACCCCTGCGCACATCTGCGAGGCCGCCAAGAAAGCCATAGACGATGGTAAATTTTTCGCCTACCCGCCTGTGGCCGGCTACCAGGATTTGCGCGAAGCCTTAGCCGCCAAGTACCAGAAAGAAAACAACGTGCCTTACAAGGCCGAGAATATTGTAGTGTCGAATGGCGCCAAGCAGTCTATTGCCAACGTAATGATTGCCCTGCTGAACCCGGGCGATGAGGTGATTGTTTTCTCACCTTACTGGGTAAGCTACGATGCCCTGGTGCGTTTGGCAGAAGCCAAACCAGTGATGGTGCATGGCACCCTGGAGAACGACTTTAAAGTAACGGCCGCCCAGGTGGAGAAGGCCATTACGCCCAAAACACGGGCTATCATCTTTTCATCGCCCTGCAACCCCACGGGTTCCGTCTTCAGCAAAAAAGAATTGCAGGCCATTGCCGATGTGGTGCTGAAACACCCCGATCTGCTGGTAATTGCCGATGAAATTTATGAACACATTAACTTCACAGGCGAGCGTGTGAGCATTGCGTCTTTACCCGGCATGTTCGACCGAACCATTACGGTAAACGGTTTTGCCAAGGGTTTTGCCATGACGGGCTGGCGCGTGGGCTACATCGGTGCACCCAAGTGGGTGGTAGACGGAGCCATTAAAGTGCAAGGACAGATCACCTCGGCCAACTGTTCCATTTCGCAACGGGGCGCCTTGGCTGCCATTACGGGCGATATTGAACCTACTAATAAAATGGTGGAAGAATACCGTAAGCGCAGAGACATTGTTTACAACCTGCTGAAAGAGATTCCGGGTGTAAAAGCCAACTACCCCACAGGTGCTTTTTATTTCTTTCCCGATGTAAGTGCTTATTATGGCAAGAGCGATGGAAACAAAACCATTGCCAGTGGCGATGATTTTTGCATGTATATGCTGGAGATGGCCCACGTATCGTTGGTGCCGGGTGGTGCTTTTGGCGATGAGAAGTGCGTGCGCCTCTCTTATGCAGCTTCGGAGAAAGACCTGGTAGAAGCAATGAGGCGTATGAAAGAAGCGCTGGCCAAATTGAAATAACATACCGCATCCAGATTCATTGAGTGGTGATCTGGAAACCTTGAACGTACCCATGGATATTCGCAAGATCTTCAACGATTTTAACAAGCTGCGCGTGTTGGTGGTGGGCGATGTGATGCTGGATAGTTACATCTGGGGTTCTGTGGATCGCATATCGCCCGAAGCGCCCGTGCCGGTGGTTACCGTAAAAAAGCGCGACTACCGTTTAGGCGGAGCAGCCAACGTGGCGCTGAATGTGAAGGCTTTGGGTGCGGAACCCGTTCTTTGTGCCTTGGTGGGCGAAGATGATGCGGCCGTGCGCATAAAGGAATGTCTGGGCAAGGAGGGAATTTCAGGCGATGGGTTGGTAAAGTCGGCCGACCGGCCCACTACGGTGAAAACCCGCGTCATGGCCAGCCACCAGCACGTGGTACGTGTAGACGAAGAATCAGACAGACCGGCCAGCGCCACCGAAGAGGAGCAGTTGCTGGAAAAGGTAAAGGCATTGCTGCCAACTGCGGATGTGGTGATCTTCGAAGATTACGACAAGGGTGCATTGACAGAAACAACCATTACCCAAACCGTTGCGTGGGCGAGGCAAAGCGGTATACCTACCGTGGTGGACCCCAAAAAACGAAATTTCTTTGCCTACAAACACGTATCGCTTTTTAAGCCAAACCTGAAAGAATTGCGAGAGGGTTTGAAAACAGATGTAGATGGTGGTAAAGAGCAAGAGGTGAAGAACGCGGTCGGGAAACTAAAAGAGATGTTGCAGGCCGATGGTGTGATGCTGACGCTTTCTGAACAGGGTGTGTATATTGATTACCAGGGTACACAGAAGAAACTGCCAGCCCACAAACGCGAGATAGCCGATGTGTCTGGCGCGGGCGATACCGTGGTGGCCATTGCGGCCCTGTGTGTGGCCTTGAAACGGGAGCCCACAGAAATAGCGGCACTCGCCAACCTGGGTGGGGGCCTGGTGTGCCAGCATGTGGGTGTGGTGCCTATTAATAAGGGAGAGTTACAGCGCGAAGCCATCTTGTTGCTCAGATGAGCGTTTCTTTTTGTCGCCTTTACTGGCTGGCATTTAAATACGAAACTTGCTACCCGACCCGCAAAAATTAAAGCTGGCGATATAAATTTGCAGCCGCCTTGATACAAGGTCTGGCGTAACGTTTAGACGGAATCGTACGTACGTTTGCTTGAAAATCCATAGCCACCTGTTTTAGTTGAATAGAACCCGTTCCTTCTTGAATGACCTTATGACGCTGGTGGAAATAAAATCTCGCAAAGAAGAGCAGTTGTTTCTTCAAGTACACAATAGCATCAATCGTTCGTGCCCTCATTGGGTGCAGCCTTTGAGTCGCGATGTACTTTCGGTGTTTGATCCAAAGAAAAACAAAGCCTTTGCCACCGGGGCTGCGCAGCGGTGGTTGCTATTGGCCGACAGCGGGAGATGCATTGGGCGCGTGGCTGCTTTCGTCAACAGGAAATATAAGAACAAAGGCGATACCTTCCCGGTGGGAGGCATCGGCTTTTTTGATTGCATTGACCAGCAAGAAGCCGCTAACCTGCTGTTCAACACGGCCCGCGAATGGCTACGTCAACGCGGCATGCAGGCCATGGATGGACCCATTAATTTTGGTGAGCGGGATCGTTGGTGGGGCTTGTTGGTAGAGGGGTTTCATGCACCCCTTTACGGCATGAATTACAATCCGCCTTACTACCAACGGCTTTTCGAGAACTATGGGTTTCAAAACTTCTATAACCAAATCTGTTGGTCGCTACCCGTGGCCAATACCAGCACACAGTTACAACCAAAATTTTACGATGCACATGCGCGGTATGGAGCAGACCCAGCTTTTAACGCGCGCTATGTAACCAGAAAGGAATTCAACAGGCTGGTGCACGACTTTTGCACTGTTTACAACAAGGCCTGGGCACAGCATGAGGGTAACAAAGAGATTAGCGAAGTACAGGCTGCACGCTTGTTCAAAGCGATAAAGCCTATCATGGATGAAAAATTGATTTGGTTTGTTTATCACCATGAGCAACCCATAGCTATGTGGATCAGCATCCCAGATATTAACCAGTTGATCTACAACCTCAAAGGCCGTTTTGGCTGGTTAGAAAAGATAAAATTCATGATTAACAGGTACCGGGGTGTATGCACTCGCTTTGTTGGCATCATTTACGGAATCGTACCCGAATTTCAAGGCAGTGGAGTGGATTACTATATGATTGTGGAGGCCGAGAGGGTAATTAAACAACAAACAAGGTACCGAGAAACAGAGTTGCAGTGGCAAGGCGACTTTAACCCGAAGATGCTTAATATCTCCCGCAACCTGGGTGCAGTCCAAAGCCGAAGACTGGTTACCTATCGATACATTTTCGATCGTGAAGTGCCGTTTCATCGGCACCCGGTATTATCGTAATAAAATTAGTAATCAATACTCTTCAAACTGTTTATCGAGCGGGCCTTGTTTTTCGAGGTCTTCAATAATTTTACGGTCGAGCGGGCTTTCTTTGATAACGTTATAGTTCTCCCAGAATTTCTTGTTGTAGGGCAGGTCCTGGTATTGTAAACCATACCTGCGCATTTTTTCGGTGGAGGCAATCCACTGGTCGGTTTGGTTGTGCACGGCATTGATCAGTAACTGTTGCTGCAACCCGGTTTCAAAACGCAACTCCTGCGTTTTGATGTCGTACCAGTTTATCTGCGATTCTACATTGATATAGTTCAAAAAAAGTCTACCCTCAAACTCTTTAAAGTCGATTGTTTTTTTCAGGTTTACGAAACGGCTTTCCATACCTCTGCGCTTACCAATTACCTCTTGCTTCGTGTTTTCATATTCTAACCTGATTATTCCGAAGGTTTCTTTGTCTACGAATATGCGCAGCAGATAATCCTGCGTGTGACTTAACACAAAAATTTCGTGGCCATTGTAGTAGGAGTCTTTTTCGCGCACCAGCGATGAAAAAAATAGTTCTTCTTCCGGAAATTGGCGGTAGCGAATGTTGTTGTGCAGCAGCAAATCTTCCAACAGGTTATCTTCATCGAAATAGGCGGTGAACTTATTGCCATAACCCAGGCTTCTTCTCACTTCAATCAAAGAAACGCGCTCGCGGAGTTTAAACTTGTTGCGCGGTTCTGAGTAGTCTTCATCGTATATTTTTGTGGCCGCCTCCAGCAGCGATACATAGGTGCCACCCACCTTTTTAAGGTCGCGGTAGAAGCCCTCTAACATGAAAGGGCGCATGGGGTAGTTGTTTTCAATTTTTGCCAACGCCAGTTGCATAATTTCTCCTGCCCGCAGCGTATCAGCCACCACTACCTCTTTCAATAGGTACGATCGTTTTTCCATCGGTATTACCAGGGGTTTGGTTTCCAGCACTGTCCACACCGGTGCCTCGTACGAGGCATAACCCAAAATACTGATGGCCAGCGTCTCGTTTCTGAATTCGGGAGGAAGGTGAAAATCGAAGTCACCTTGCAGGTTGGTAATGGTGCCAATGGGTTTGCCTTTAATGCCCACCGATGCGAATGCCAGGGGCTCGCGCGTTTCACTGTCAACCACCTGCCCCGAAAGCGTAAGGCGTTGCGATTGTGCGCTGACTGTGGCGAACACAAATAAGACAATCCCGACTAACCTCACGGTGAAAGCGCTTTGATGGAGGTTAAAGATAATGCTTTGACCGGTATTGACCATTTAACGTCTGGCGGCAAAAATCGCGTTTTAACCATGCTTTCCGGCAACTGCCGTCAATATGTGCCGATTAATTAACTTTATTAAACAATTTTCACGCGCTTGAAGTGGCTGGACGACATACCTCGGATTTGGAAGCGGGCATACCTGCTCATCTGTATTTGGTACGGAATCAACTTTGCCATCAGCGGCATTTTCGAGTGGCGGTTTATTAATCCTAAAACGTATGTTTTGTGGAATGCGCTGTTCCTGTTTGAGGCCCTTTGTGTACTGATACTCCTCATTTTTGCATGGACGCACTGGCTTTTTCGTTTCAAGGCAGTGGTGCAGATTGCCGGCCATGTAATTGGCATTGTGCTGTTCTTTTTCATTATGGGCACGCTGTCTTACTATTTCAACGACTACATGGAGGGCTTTGTGTACCTGGAACATTGGCAGGAGTACATCATCTCGCTGATGAGTTGGGATGCTCTTCGTTTTCACGATCAATACATTATTACCGTGGGGGTTTATTATGTCATCAACTACTTCCAGGGTTTGCAGAAGAAAGAGAATGAAAAGAGCGAGCTGGCTTTAAAGAACAAAGAGATGCAGATTTCGCTGCTCAAGTCGCAGATCAACCCGCACTTTTTGTTCAACACCTTAAACTCCATCAGCACACTGGTGCATTCCAGCAAAGAACAGGCGCGCAAAGTAATCACCCAGCTTTCCGATATTTTCAGGTACGCCCTCGATGCACACAGCGATGAAATGGTGAAATTGGCCAGTGAAATTGAGTTTATTGAAAATTACGTACGCATACAGCAGGTGCGCTTTGGCGATCGGCTGAAGTTTGTGAAAGAGATAGACCCCACCTGCCTGAACCTGCTGATACCGCCAATGATCTTGCAACCACTGGTGGAGAATTCTGTAAAGTATGGCATTGCACCCAAGCGCGAAGGGGGCACCATTTTTCTTTCCGTGCGCAGGTCGGGTCGTATTGTGTTGTTCGAGGTGAAAGACAACGGTTTGGGTATCAACGCCAAGAAGGTGATGGATGGAAGCTCCAGTGGCGTGGGCATGTCTAATACCGACATGCGTTTAAAAAGTTATTTCGGCAGCCAGTCGGGGTTGCGTGTGCGCGCTACTGATCGCGGCTACTCGGTAACATTTTTTATTGAAGACACCAAACTGGCCATTTCAAAAGAGGAACCGGCTGCACCCAAGGCTAAAGAATTTACCCCGTTGGAACAAAATGTAAACTAACCATAAACTATGGCAACAACTTGTTTGATTGTAGATGATGAGAAACTGGCGAGAGATCTTTTGCGCGAGTACCTGGAGGGATTTCCGGAGATTGAAATACTGGGCGAGTGCGATCAAGGGAACGATGCAGTAGAAAAAATCGATAAACTGAAGCCAGATCTGTTGTTTTTGGATGTGCAGATGCCGGGCATGACGGGCTTTGATGTGTTGGAAGACATTGAACACGAGCCCTACGTTATTTTCACCACCGCTTATGATCAGTATGCCATCAAGGCTTTCGAAAAAAATGTGGTAGACTATTTATTAAAACCCCTGGATGAAGAGCGCTTCCGCCAGTCCGTAGCCCGGGCGTTAAAACGGAAGGCCAGCGACCAGAACAACCTTGAAGATTTGCTCCTGAACATGAAGGGCGAACGCAAAGGGCCTTTCGAGGCGCACATCTTTGTGCAAAAGTCTGAAAAGCTGTTTAACCTGGCGGTAGAAGAAATCATGCACCTGGAGGCCTCAGGCGATTACACCATTATCACTACCCGCAACGATCAGTTTGTAAGCTCATCGGGCATTGGTAAGCTGGAGGAAATACTGAATCCGGATAAGTTTATCCGCGTGCATCGCTCCACCATTGTGAATGTGAATTTCCTGAAGGAGATCGAGCGTCACTTCAATGGGGGTATGGTGGTAAAGATGCAGAACGGCAAAAGCTTCCCGGTAAGCCGCACGTATGCCAAGCTCATCAGAAGAAAAGTTGTTTAATTGTTCCGTTTTCCTGGCAGTAAGTATTCGAACAAAATTCAATTTTTTTCTTACTGCCGAACTGGTAGATTAGGGCTTAAAAATGCCGGGTGAGGAAATATTTACGATCTGCTCAGGTGGCCATGTTGCTGTTAACTGCAACGTGGCCCCTTTTTGCGCAGTACCAACTCACGCCTTCTGTAAAACACCAATCGTTAGATCAGGTAGGTTACTGGCGCTCGGCAGACGTAAATTCCGACTTCCAACAGGCATTGCTGGCCGATTTCAAGCCAAGAGATTTCAGTAAATCCAATTCCCTGGGCTTTGACCATGCGGTGCACTGGTTTAAGTTCACCATTACCAATGCGCAGCAGGCCACCCGTAGCCAGTTGCTGGAGGTGGCGTATGCACCGTTAGACAGAGTTGATTTTTACCAGACTGATTCCGCAGGAAATTGGGTACACCAGTTTGGAGGCGATCAGTTTCCTCTCTCGCAACGCCAGTATAAAAACCGGTACATGGTTTTTGACGTAGCGGTACCCGCTGCGCAAACTGTTACCTGTTTGGTTCGTGTACAGTCCAGGTCTTCCATCCAAATACCCCTGCACCTCTGGCAACCTGAAGCATTTCATTTAAACAACTACGAAAACCAGTTTGCCCACGGTGTGTTCTACGGCATCATGACCATCATGGTGTTTTATAATTTTTTCCTCTTTTTATCCATCCGCGACCGCACCAATGTCTACTATATCTTCACCATCATTTTTGGAACCAACGTTATCGCTTTCTTTCAGGGCTACAGCTATTATTATTTATATCCTGAACATCCCGAATGGGGTGAGTTATTCGCAGCGCTGAGCGGCCCGCTTTTTATCGTGGCCTCGGTGTGGCTTACAAGGTCATTTCTTATGTTGCGCATATTTAGCCACACCCTCGACAGAACGTTGGTGGCTGTGGCATTGGTAAGCCTGCTGGCCGGGGCCGTTCGGTTTGTTTGGGGAGGACCGTTTACATACACCTCATTGCACTTGTTAACGGTGCTGAATTTTGTACTGATACTGGTAAGTGCCATTTATTGTTTTAGCAAGAAGTTCAGGCCCGCGCGTTACTTTCTATTGGCATGGGGCTCTATTCTGCTGGTGGGTGTATTGTTTTCTTTGCGCAATATGGGTGTCATTCAAGGAAACTGGTTTGCGAACAATGGACTCTACTTTGGAGGCATCATGCAAACGCTGCTGATTTCATTTGCGTTGGGCGACCGGATAAATATTTTGAAGAGCGAAAGCGAGAAGGCCAAACAGCGCGCCCTCGAGCAGGAACAACAGGCCAAAGAACTACTGGAAGATGAGGTGCGTAGCCGCACAGAGGAATTGCGTGTGCAAAAGAACCGGTTGGAAGAAAGCAATGCGGTGAAGGACAAACTCTTTTCAATTCTTTCGCATGACCTGAAGGGCCCCCTTAATTCGTTGAAGGGCGCACTGGGCATCTGGCAGATGGGTGCGCTAAAACCGGAAGAGCTGGAAAAGCTGACACAGAGTATCGGGTTGCAACTTCAGCACACCAACGAGTTTCTGGATAACCTTTTGCAGTGGGCCAAAACGCAAATGAAAGGCGAGGTGGTGAATCCCGAGCCCATTCACCTGCACGAGTTACTGAAGATGAGCACAGAACTGCTGCAACCCGACTTTCACAAAAAAAACATAGCGATTCAGGCCAACGTGCCCGCCAGTTACCAGGTGTATGCCGACCCCAGCATGGTGCACACCGTTATCCGTAACCTGATGTCTAATGCGTTGAAGTTTAGCCAACCCGGTGGGGTGGTGGAGGTGCGCGCCTACCAGAAGCCTGAAGGGATTGCCATGGAGGTGAAGGATTCAGGTATCGGCATACCGGGTCCCTACCTGCAAAAAATATTTACCCTGCAGGGCGTTACCACCACAGGCACACGCGAAGAAAAAGGGACAGGGTTGGGTCTGGTGCTGTGCAAAGATTTTGTTGAACGCAATGGCGGAAAAATTGAGGTGCAGAGCGAGGAAGGAAAAGGAACTATATTTACGTTTACACTTCCTGCTGTTAACGGCAGGCTTTCTAACCACGAACCAAAACCATGAGCGCCAACCATTTGCCCATAGTAGCCTTGGTGGATGACGACCAGATCTATCAATTTACAGCCAGCAAAACACTGGAGCTTACCCGTTCTGTACAAAAAATACATTCCTTTGCCATGGCGCAGGAGGCCCTGCAGTACCTTGAAAGCCATGCGTCAGCGGCCGATCAACTTCCCGACTATATCTCCCTCGACATCAACATGCCCGTTAAAGACGGGTGGGATTTTCTGGAGGATTTTGAGCGGATTTGCGAGAAGATGGCGAAACCGGTTACCATCTACATGGTGAGCTCTTCCATAGACCCGCGCGATGTTGACCGGGCCGGAAAGCACCCGCGCATTAAGGAGTACGTTACCAAACCCATCACACTCGACAAGTTTCGGCAGTTGGTGCAACCGGTGTAGTTAGTCCGGCCACTGGGCATTTTCCAGTTCCGCCAACACTTGTTCTGTTATCCACTCGCGCTTGCAGGGGAAATTGAACAACATAATAAAGAGTAGGTCTTTATCGGGGATGGTTACATAGTTGCAATAGAAACCGCCCTGTGTGCCGGTATGGCCCACGGTGCGCAATCCACCTGCCGTACGTTCAACAAACCACGACCACCCAATGAAAGGAGGCGAAGAGTCTTTCCACTCTGAAAAAGTTTTGACGCTGCGCGCCTCTGCGATTGTCTCCACCGGAAGGAAAACTCCGCTTTGCAGGGCGAGTTCGTAGCGCAAGAGCTCCTCGGCCGAACTCCAAACACCTCCGTTACCTGCGGCCGCAAAGGTGGGCTCTTCGCCATAGTCGTCTTCCACCCACTGCCCCTGGCTTTTAACGTAGGCGTGTGCCACCCCGCTTTCTGGGTGGGCACCATCTGTAATGGTGCTTGTTTTCATGCCACTCGGTATCAGAATGCGCTGCGCCACAAATTGTTGCCATTTTTCTCCGGTCACCTGTTCAATAATCAAAGCGAGACCGTTGTAGGCGGGGTTTGAGTATTCATACCTGCTGCCGGGCTCGAAAAGAAGAGAGTCGGCCTGGGTTACCGGATACCAGTTTTCTGCGTCTTTGGCGGTCAGGTAAAAAACCGAATCTTCACTTACCCGCCTGTTGTCGGGTAAACCCGATGTGTGGGTGAGCAGGTGTTTGATTTTTACCCGCCCGGCCAACGCCTTGTTTTTGAAGTCTGGAAAATACTGCAGCAGATTATCTTCTACCGATAACTTTTGTTCCTGCTGCAGCAGCAAGATGGCGTGCGCCACAAAAGTTTTGCTGATGGATCCCAGGTTGAAAAGCGTTTGGGTGGTTACCGGCTCGCGCGTGGCCAGGTTGGCCAGTCCATAACCTTTGGCAAATACCACCGAGTCGCCCTTGGCAATCAGCACAACTCCGCCCGGGCCGTTCGGGTCCACCTGCGCTTGCATCAGGCTGTCGAGCTTCGCGGTCAGCGAAACGGGCTCTTTGCGGCCCGAACAACTCAGTAAAGCCATCCCGGCCCATATCCACACAAACCTTTTCATCCAGAAAAGTTAGTTAAAAAGAGCAGCCGGGCATATCGCGGAAACGCATTAACTTGGCGCAATTTTTTTATATGAAGTTCAACCGCAAAAAATACAGCGACCAGGTGCTGAAGGATCTTTATGAAGCACTGGTTCGTCCCCGCCTGATTGAAGAAAAGATGTTGATACTGCTCCGGCAGAACAAGATCAGCAAATGGTTCAGTGGTATCGGCCAGGAAGCCATTGCTGTGGGCGTTACGCAAGCCCTGGAGCCCGATGAATATATTTTGCCCATGCACCGTAACCTGGGTGTGTTCACGGGCAGGCAACTGCCGTTCGACCGCTTATTTGCGCAGTGGCAGGGCACCATGATGGGTTATACCAAGGGGCGCGACCGCTCGTTCCACTTTGGTACCAACGAGCACCACATCGTGGGCATGATTTCACACCTCGGCCCGCAAAACGGGGTAGCCGATGGCATTGCGCTGGCAGCGAGGCTAAAAGGAGAAAAAAAAGTAACAGTTGTTTTTAATGGCGATGGCGGCACCAGCGAGGGCGACTTTCACGAAGCGGTAAACGTGGCGGCCGTGTGGGATTTGCCCGTGATTTTCCTCATTGAAAACAACGGCTACGGATTATCTACACCCAGCAATGAGCAATTTCGATGCAAGCAGTTTGTAGACAAAGCCATCGGTTACGGCATTGAAGGTGTAAAGGTAGATGGCAACAACATCCTTGAAGTGTACGACACGGTGCGCTCGCTGGCAGAAAGCATTCGCAAGAAGCCAAGACCCGTACTGCTGGAGTGTATCACGTTCCGCATGCGTGGTCACGAGGAGGCTTCGGGCACAAAATATGTTCCCAAAAAGCTGATGGAAGAGTGGGCCAAAAAAGACCCGGTTGAAAATTACGAGCACTATTTACTAAAGGAGAAAGTGCTCGACCAGAAATGGATTGACGACACCAAAAAGAAAATAAAGAAAGAGATCGAAGCGGGTTTGGAAACCGCTTTCCGTGAAACGCACCCCGAGGCAGATACACAACGCGAGTTGAACGATGTGTATGCACCACATCAGCAGCAAGTCGTAGCTCCCTCCTCCGACAAAAAATCCGAGAAAAGATTCATCGATGCCATCAGCGATGGGCTGCGACAAAGCATGGAGAAGCACCACAACCTTGTTTTGATGGGCCAGGACATAGCCGAGTATGGTGGTGTGTTTAAAATTACCGAAGGCTTTGTTGACAAGTTTGGAAAAGAGCGTGTGCGCAACACGCCCATCTGCGAGTCGGCCATAGTGGGCGCGGGTCTGGGCCTTTCCGTAAAGGGCATGAAGGCCATGGTAGAGATGCAGTTTGCTGATTTTGTAACGGAGGGCTTTAACCAGATTGTGAATAACCTGGCGAAAGCGCACTGGCGTTGGGGCCAGGCTGCCGATGTGGTGGTGCGCATGCCAACGGGTGCCGGTACAGCGGCAGGTCCGTTCCATTCGCAAAGTAATGAAGCGTGGTTTTTCCATACACCGGGTTTGAAAATTGTGTATCCCTCCAATCCGTACGATGCCAAAGGATTGTTGGCGGCCGCCATCGAAGATCCCAACCCCTACCTTTACTTCGAACACAAGTTGTTGTACCGTTCGGTGAAAGACCTGGTGCCCGATGACTATTACACGGTGCCTGTGGGCGAGGCACGCCTGGCACGCGAGGGATCGGATGTCTCCATCATCACGTATGGCATGGGCGTGCTTTGGGCCCTCGAATTGGCACAAAATCTTCCGGACGTAAGCCTGGAGGTGCTGGATTTGCGCACGTTGCTTCCGTGGGACAAAGACGCTGTTGCCCGTACTGTTAAGAAGACCAACCGGGTGCTGGTGCTACATGAAGACACATTAACCGGAGGCATTGGTGCAGAGATTGCCGCCTGGATCAGCGAACATTGCTTTGCCGACCTGGACGCGCCTGTGATGCGCGAAGCCAGCCTGGATACGCCCATACCTTTTGCCCCCACGCTGGAACGCAACTTCCTGCCCGCGGGAAGGCTGAAGGAAAAAGTGCAGCAGTTGATGGCGTATTAGGCACGTTTATTCCGTTTAGCTCGTTCTAACGCCACGGTGGAACAAGCGCTTCACAAATTTGCTGAAGCGCTTTTTTATTATCTTAGCCTGTTTATTGGGTTGATTTTTGAAACGCAAACCTGTCGATAACGCAAGGAAGTGGTGGCACCTGTTGGCCGTGGCAGCATTCTGCGTGCTGGCGAGTGCGGGCAACGTGTGGGCGCAAAACACCAAAGGCGATCGGTCGGTAGGTAACCAGCGGCAGGTGCGCGAAACCCGCGTGAAGTCGGTAAAGAAAAAAGAACGCGCCAAAACCAAAGACATTGCCGGGCGCAGGCTACGCACCAAAGACAAGTCTTCAGCTAACCGGGCCAATGCCAGCTACCGCCAGCCCGATCCTTACAAATCGAGGCCCCGCGTAAAGACCGACCGGCCGGCCCAATCCACTGGCCGTGTCTTCAGCCAATCGCCACGCGGTCGGGAGCGTTCCTGGAGGGGCGATGTATCGGGTTCGCCTGTACGCAAGGTGAAACCCAGAACGGCTGAGGCGGCTCGCTCGAACGTCTACCCACAGCGGGGCGCTTATGTCAATAACCCATCGCGTAAGCCGCAGAAGCCCAAACGCTACTACGGGCATACACGCACAGCATCGGGGCAACCCATCGTACGAAGAATTCCACAGCAAAAGCAACGCGCCTGGAAGGGCGATATCAAAGGAGGCCCGGTGGGCAACCCTCCATCGGCAACGGGTCGAACAAAAAATGTGTATTCGCAAAAAAATCAATACAGCCGCTACACCGGCAAGGTAAAAGACCGCAAGGAGCGCCCCATTTCTAACAGTGCCGTTGTAAGGCGGGCCCAACGCCTGGGCTCCAGCGACCGGTTGCTGGGTGGCGGTGGCCGACCTTCTTCGGCATCTGGCCAATTCATTCAGCGGGGGCGCAAAAATGTTTACTGGGGAAAATTCACGAAAAGCGGAAAGGCCGTTACCCGCGATCTGGCCGGGCGTCCGTTGCGCACGCGTAACTTCAGATCGATGCCTGCCGGGCTGGTAGGCCGCGACACCATCCCCAACTTTGGCCGCAAACCCGGTGGCGACAGGGCATGGCGGGGACAAAGTAAAGGATATGTGTCAGTGCAGCCCTCGCGGCAACGTGCATGGCAAGGCGATGTGGCCAAATGGAAGTTAAGAAGGTTGCAGCCCAAGCGCAGTATCGAAAATGCAGGCGCACGTGTTTACCCGCGCAAGTTGTCCATCAGCAGCTCGGGCAAAGCGGGCAGGCCACTGCCTGGCAGCGGGTTTCAATCGCGCACACGCGGGCCTAGTCATGGTGGTGATCCCATTTCGCCCCGTTCTCCCGGTAAAGGAGCAAAAAAGTTAAGCATCGCGCTGGGGCGCACAAAAGGTCAGCGGCCCTTGAAGGGCGGAGGTAGTGTGAGTGGTAAGCTGTGGAACAACAACCGAACCCCGATCGATCCACGCATTCCACCGGCAGGCGCGCAACGTGCGGGTAAGTTTGCCGGCAACATGCGCAGAGATGCGCGGCCTGGCTTTGGCGATCAGGGGGAAGGCTTTTCAGGATACATTAAAACAACAAGACCAGCCAAAGGTGGCGGAAGCGTAAGCGGCAGGTTGTGGAACAACAACCGCACCCCCATCGACCCGCGTATTCCACCGGCAGGCGCACAGAAGGCCGGCAAGTTTGCCGGCAACATGCGCAGAGACGCGCGGCCTGGCTTTAGCGACCAGGGTGAAGAATTCTCAGGCTACATTAAAACCAGAAGGCCACCCAAAGGCGGAGGCAGCGTAAGTGGCAAATTGTGGAATAACAATGGAGAACCTGTAGATGTGATAAAAGCGGGCAGGGGCACGCAACGTGCCTCGCAGTTTCAGGGAGATATCAAAGCCGGCAAAC
>JBMOLS010000030.1:0-73500 GCA_049324055.1 Bacteroidota bacterium
CTTCTGCTGACAGATACGATCCGAAAATCAATGAATCATTCCTGGACATGGCTAACTATTATGGAATGGCTGTGTTGCCAACTCGTCCGGTGAAGCCGCAGGATAAAGCTAAGGTGGAAGTTCATGTAGTCCAAATACAAGACCTGTATAGTTTGGGCCCTATTTTTGTTTTCTGTGGCAATTAATAAGCCTGTTCTTTTGCTAAAATAAAAGTTGAGAACAACGTCAGAATGTGGATCATATGGTCCTTTAAGAATGAAACAGTCCTCTTCTAAAAGCTTTGCCTCCCCCTCAAACTTCAATTTCCCCTCCTGATACAACGACAGAATTTTTTTGGGCATCGAAATCACAATGGGTGATTGGGCTGGCAGATCAAAGTACAAACCAGATTTCAGGATACCACTTCCCACATCGTTGTTGTAAACAATTGATGCCGCACCATCAGACGTCTTTAGTTGGGTGATACTAAAGCAGGGAGACAAAGCTATTTCCTGTAATTCGGTCGGAAGTTTGTTTACTATGCTGCTTTTCTGATTGTAAGTGAGATTGATGTAGTCTAGGTTCTGCCAGACTTTGCTATCTTTTTGATAGCTGTCAATGTTACTCCACTCGGTCGCTCCTCCCGAAGCAGTTAGGTATCGTTCTACGATCTGCCCTATCAGTTGAGCTTGAGCAGAATTATGCAATCCGCAAGTTAGAAGAACAAGTATTAAAAATTTCATTGAATCAAGGGTATCAAGAAAACCCCAAGGCAATAAGCCCGAGGTTTTCCAAACCGGGTCTATTGACAGTAGGACTGGGCCAGACATTGACCAGTCTGGTTATTGATGCATTCGCTAGTATTACAAGCTCCGCCTCCACAAGAGGCATTGCATGCAATAAATGCCGAATGAACGCAATTAGAGCAAGTGTCCCCACCTTTTATCCCTAATTGAACTTCGCTGTTCAAGCGAAATGACTGAAAGGATTCCAGTTTCTTCATATTTAATCTAGGTTATGTTGACCACCTACTCTCTCCGCTTTTCGGCATCCGCGGCATGGCCTTCGTGCTAGCTTTCGAAACTATGCTGAGACGAAACTAACCAACCACCGTCCTGTGGGATAGTACGAGTCAAAAAAAATTAGCAAGAGAATTGCGTACCCAAATTTTACAAATTATCCGCTTTGGCTAACATTGGTTGTCAATGATAGTTCTTTGTACCGATACGGGCTGGAAGAGTAAAAATGCGAACTATGGGCCTTCCACCCCCAATTTGGCTGATTTGCTCTTTCGGTTACACTTGGTGAATAAACCAACTTGACTTTCTAATCTACCACTCTCTACTTTCTTAAATGAGCAAGAAAAAGCTCGCGAATTTCTTTGCTACCAGGTCTTGGAGCATCCGATGAAAGAACTCGGCCAAAGCTATCCAAAAGAATATACCTTGGAATTCCACTAAGCCTTATTTCTTTTAGAAACAAGTCGCTATCTACAAATCGATAGTGAATTGCGCTTGCTCCGACCGGTAGCACCTGAATTTTACTCTTCCATTTTTCCCGATCATCATCGATTGACAAATAAACAAATTCTACTTTTTGATCTCGAAACTCTTCCCTGAGCTTTGCAGAGGCGCGCATTTCCGATAAACACGGGCCACACCATGTGGCCCAAAAATCTAAATAAACTACTTGCCCTCTTCTTCTTTCTAAGATTTCGGAGAGCGATAATCTATTGCCATTGATCGATTCAACGATTGCCTCTCGTAGTTGTATGGCTGGTTCAACAGACTTTTCTCGCGCTTTTACCGAAATGAGGGCATCTCTCAAGGATGACGTTTTAATAAAGTCAATATAGGATCTTATATGAGTGGTGCTTCCTGTCCTTTCATACTCCGCCATCAACTCATCAAATAGCATCAACTCCCGCTTATCCCCTTCAAAAGAGTTTTTATAAAATTCAAGTTCTGATTGGACAGAAACTTGGAGGGGCTGTGGTTGCTGCAGGAATAAGAATTTCGCATAACGCCTACAAAAGCGTTTATAATCTAACATGAAAAGTAATGAATCTGAATGAAATCGAGATTCAAGCTCTCTCAAAACATCGTTGTATTCGATAGGGATGTACTTTGTTCTCTCCCCAACTACCTCAATCCCAGCCGGGGAGTCAAAAGGGAAAAGTAGTTCACTGAAATATTGATACCGAAGAGCCATCAAAATGAGTTCTCTACCCTGTTTAGACATTTCTTGCTCTTTTGTCTGTGATATTATTACACCAAGGCGCTCATCATATCTCTTTCTTGTTTGCTCGAGAATATATCTATAGTTTAAGTTCGGTGTGACCTCAATGCCGTAGTTATTATTGAGGAGGCCCAAACCCTTTTTTTCGAGGGACGAGTAAAACATCAACTCACAAACAGGTCGGGTGCCACTAAAGGTAAACGGAAGAGTATCGTTTTTACTGTCGGAAAATTCGAGAGTATCGCCTGGGAAAAGGAAAACAAGTTGCATTTTAAAGTCTGCAGAAAAATTAATAAAAATTGGAACATCGGTATCTATTTCAAAAGAAAACCGATTTTTATCAAATTGTGGAGAGCGTATGATGTCAGGATATGCAATCGGTCTGACGCTGTTTTTTTGCCAAAAGGAAAAACCCATATTCTGCCAGCTTTGCCTTTTGTTGATCAGCACTACTTTACCTTGCCCATAACAACAGGCGAAAAAGAAGAGCAAAATTAGCGTGAAGCATCCTTTCATAGCATTGATATTTTTGTTCTAACTCTCAGTCGCTTCGGCACTGAGAGTTAGAATTTACAACAACATACACAACTTTACAACATGTAACACCTACAATTAGTGTACCCCGAGTTGGAGCAATACAACTCGCATGTTGAAGTGTTGTTTACCGTGCAACTTCCCGTTGTATTGTATTCTCCGCCCACCGTAAATGAGCACTCTACTCCGCCACCTTTTATACCCTTAAGGTGACTTTTCGCAATAGCATACTTGCTGAAATGACTGATCGTTTTGTTCATTGAATTGAATGTTGCTTACACCTACTCGTTCCGCTTTTCGGCATCCGCGGCATGGCTTTCGTGCTAGCTTTCGAAACTATGCTGAGACGAAACTAACCAACCACCGTCCTGTGGGATAGTACGAGTCAAAAAAAATTACCAAAAGAATTACCTCCCCAAATTTTCCCGGTATCCGATTTAGCAAGCACAGATTTTTCGAATTTCAGTAGTAAGCCAGAACAGTTTTTGTAGCAATAACTTTTCCGGTGGCGGCAAAATTCAATATCAGCGCCCAAAGCACGCATTTCGTTAATATTCTCCTTCAACACACTTACTGAAATCCCCAATGTTTCGGCAAATTCCTCAGCAGTGCCCGTGCCTTTTCGCCTAATCAGCTCGTCCATCCGTTTCAATCGGTCTACATATTTAAGAATACTCATTGCATCATTATTTATATCGGTTGCCTCAATCCCCCAATTCCAGTTGATTTTTTACTAATTCGAAATACTTTCCCTTTGCACGCGTAAGGTCTGCATGGGTGCCAGCCTCTACAATCCTGCCTTTTTCTAGCACCACAATCTGGTCGGCATTTTTTACGGTGCTCAACCGGTGGGCTACCACCAGTACGGTGCGGCCCTTAAAGAACGTGTCAAGATTGGCCATTATTACCTTTTCGTTGTTGGCATCGAGCGCGCTGGTGGCTTCGTCAAAAAAAATGAATTCCGGGTTTTTGTAGACTGCTCGCGCTATCAGCAGGCGCTGCTTCTGGCCCTGGCTTAGGCCTACGCCATTCATGCCAATTTTTGTACTGTAGCCCAACGGCAGGCTTTCAATAAAAGCTTGTATGTTTGCTACATTAACAGCGTGGCGCAGTTTCTCAGGGTCTACATCCTCCTCGCCCAGCGCAATGTTGCGGGCAATGGTATCAGAAAATACAAACCCCTCTTGCATTACGGTGCCGCAACGCTGACGCCACCGGCTGGCTGGTATTTCGCCCAATAAGCCGTGGCGGGCGGTAAGGCGAGCGCCCCCCAGTGTTACCTGCCCCGTTGTGGGGTGGTAAAACTTCAACAAGATTTTCAACAGGGTCGTTTTTCCGCTGCCACTCGCACCCACAATAGCGGTAACTTTTCCTTCAGGGATGATCAGGTCTATACCATCCAGTACTTTGGGCGAGTGTGGCCCTTCGTATTGGAATGATAGGTCTTCTACTATCAGTGTATTGCTTTGCGGCCAGATAACTGGTAGCGTTTGCGCCCGTGCTTCTTCCTCATTCTCCAAAGCATGAATTTCGCCAATTCCCTCCAGGCTAATGCGCGCATCTTGCCATTCACGCATAAAAATGATGAACTCATTCACCGGTACATTCAACTGTCCAATAATGTATTGTACAGCCAGCATCATGCCCAGTGTCATTTTGCCATTAATTACGGCCAGGGCTGCCATTACTGTTATCAGCATGTTTTTCAACTCATTTAAAAACAAGCTGCCTCCGTCCTGATATTGCTGCAGACGCGTGGATGCCACGCTTATCCGAAACAACTTGGCCTGTATACGCTCCCATTCCCAACGCTTCAGCGTCTCACAATTGTTCATTTTTATTTCGCTCATGCCCTGCACGGTTTGAATCAGATTGCTCTGGTTATCGGCCATCTGCTGGAAACGCTTGTAATCTAACTCGGCCCTTTTTTTCATGAAGAATAGCACATAGGCAACATACACAACGCTTAGGCCCATGAAGACTAGAAACACGGGCATGTGATAAAACATCAATACAAAGCCAAATACAATGAGGTTAAAAAAGAAAACAGAATCGTGAGCGAGGAGGTACTAAGAAAACGTTCTACGCGCGCATGGTCCTCAATCCTCCGTAGAATGTCGCCAATCATCTTGCCTTCAAAAAAGGACATAGGCAACTTAAATAGTTTGAGCAGAAAATAAGAAATGATGGAAATATTGATGCGGGTGCTAAGGTGTAACAAAATCCACCTTCTGATAAAGTCAACCGCCATGCGGCTTATAAACAGCATGACTTGTCCGGCCAATACCAGATAGATGAATGGAACGTTGCGGGTATTTACACCTACATCGATAATGGACTGCGTTAGAAAAGGAAGAACCAGTTGAATGAGGCTACCCGCCAACAAGCCAAGTACAAGTTGAAAAATCAGTTTACGGTGGTTTAGCAAGTACCCAAATACATAGGCAAAGCTTTTTTGTTTGTTTTGGGTTTCTTCCGTTTCGTGTTCGTAAAAGCGTGGTGTTGTTTCAAGCAGCAAAGCCACTCCGGTTTCGAGCCCATTGTCTTGGGCCGCAAGCCAGCCTTTCTTAAACTCTGGCTCGGAATAGGTTAGCAGACCACTGGCGGGGTCTGCCACATATACTTTGTTTTTTCGAATTCTATAAACTACAATAAAATGCCGCTGGTACCAGTGTACGATGCAGGGTAGTGGTGCCTCACTCACTAATTTTTCAAACGAAATCTTCACACCAATGGTGCGAAAGCCCATCTGCTCGGCAGCATCGCTGATGCCCAGCAACGAAACACCTTCGCGCCCAATTGATGCTTTTTTGCGTATCTGCTGCAACGGATAATGCCGCCCGTAGTGCTTGGCCACCATCTGCAGGCAGGTGGGGCCGCAGTCCATCTGGTCGAGTTGTTGAAAAAAGGGAAAGCTCACGGGTTTGCTTTGTACTAAGCTAGCACGTTGATCTTTCAGATTCTTCCAAAGAAATGCAAATAACTTACAGCCCCAAGCCGGGGGTTACCTCAGTACAACTTGTTCGAACGTTGGATGAAATCGGGCATGCAATACCTCCTAAGAGGTATTTTTTGGGGAAGGTTTTTGATGAATTCGCCATAAAACTTACATGCAAGCTGACCTGTCTGCTATATAACGAAAGGCCTTATTTCTAAATAAGAGAATATGAAAGGCAGTTCCAGCCAAGCGAAAAAGAAGCCAATATCCCATTGGAGCAATCAGCTTCTCCACCCGTCCACGAATACCAACACCAGCGCAGCCATTCACCTCATTCGCCAGGGCTAAAATCATCGCCAACCACTACAACCCGTTTGAAAGTTAAACTATTCTTTCTGGAAGCGGGTGTCCCACTAACGTATAGGCCACTGCTCTTAGGGATATCCCCTCGTTCGGGTGGTTGGTTAGTTCCCGCACGTTGATTTCAAATTTGTTGTGTTCACCGAGCATGGTGACACAATTTGAAGAGAGGTTGGATCGCTGGGTGAATTGGCAGGCACAACCGCCTTACCCCACCGTTACCTCGTGCAGGGTAGCTGCGTCAAAGTGGGTGGTGGCCACGCGCATGATGTCGGAGGCATTTAGCTTGCGAAGCTGATCGAACAGTTCCTGGTAATAATTAGCGGGCAGCGTGTGCAGGTACAGGTTCTTGATCTTGTCGGTTACAGAAAATGGATTGGCCACTTCGCTTTGCAATGCCCCCAGGAAATGATTACGGGCCGTAGTCAACTCATCCGGTGGCACCGGCTCGTTCACGAGCCGTTGCAACTCCGCGCGAATCTCGCGCACGGCCAACTCGCTGTTCTCTTTGTTCACGTCAGCGCCAATTACCCACATGCTGTCGTGCGCGAAGGGCTGCAATGAAGAATAGATGCCATACGTGAGGCCCTTGTCTTCGCGTATGTTTTTCATGAGACGCGACCCAAAGTAGCCACCCAGAATATGATTGAACAACAGCGCAGCCGGGTAGTCTGCGTGCTGCCGCAGCAACGATCGCCTGGCGAGCCGCAGGGCAGTTTGCATACTGTCTTTCTTCTCGAGATGTTGTTTCTTCTGCAATGCCGGCTCGGGCGATGCTGTATTCCCGGGAGAATGGGCATTGGTCCATCCTGCAAGCGCCTGAACGAGTGGTGTCTGATCAAACCCGGCACCTGCCGTTACGAATACCGCCTGTGGCGCATAGGCATCGCGGTGGAACGACCGCAGCATGTCTGCCTGCAACGCTTGCACCTGTTCTTCTTCCACCGAAGACCCATAGGGGTGTTTCGCACCAAAAATATTCTTGCGTATCTGCTGCGAAGCTACAAAGCTGTTCTTCTCCAGGTTCACCTTCAGGTTTTGTAAAAAAATGCTTTTCTGCAGGTCCAGCTCTTCGGCAGGGAAGGACGGCTGTGTTACGATTTCTATCAGCAACGCGAAAGCTTGTTGCCAATTTTTGACGAGGCCGTATAAACTTACCGAGGCATAGTCATAGCCGGGGGTAATTTCTACGTGCGCCCCCAACCGGTCGAACGCCTCGGCAATTGCCGTAGAAGATTTTTTTGTTGTACCCTTCTCGAGCAACTGCGCGGTAAAGTGCGAAACAGAGGGGCGTGGCTCGTACCATTTACCGGCCCGGAACATGATTTCAATCTTCAGCACCTCTTGTTGCACATGGCGCACCAGAAACAAGTCTATACCGTTGGCCAGCTTTTCTTTCTCGTAAGAAGGTAGTTGGAATTGGTCCGCTTCAACAAACGGAGGGGCAACGCTTCGGTTGAGCATGAAATTAATTATCGATAACGGAAGCGTCCTGCTCGGATGCGCGCTTTTCAAACAACATCATAATGGTGAAACGCAACGTTTCCGCCAATGCATTTTCTCTGCCATTGGTAGGTACCAGGTAGGCCATGTCGAGGCCGAATTTCTGATAGCGCAGGCCCAGACCTGCGGTGAGGTACTTTCTGTTCCCCTTGTCGCGCGCCTCTAAGAAATAACCTGCCCTTGCCGCAAAGGTTTGGTTATACCAATATTCTGTACCCATGGCAACCATGAACTCGCGGATTTCTTCGCTGAAGCCGCCACGCGCATCAGAGAAAGAGCCAAACACACCACTCAACAGTGGTGCGTCACCACTTCCGGGGCTTGGTACCAACAGCTTATTTAAATCGGCCGCGAAGGAAATGCTGTTATAAGCGTCTAACTGCATTTGATAGGCAGCACCCATGCGTAGGTTGATGGGTATAAAATCGTTGAAGTCTTCGTTGGAATAGGAAATTTTCGAACCCAGGTTGGTGATGGAAGCGCCCAGTGAAAGGTTGGAGTTGGTGGCTTCCATCGGCTTGGTATAAAACACACCCATGTCTACTGCCACCGAATTTCCCGGCTTGGTATCCACGGTGCCCGCCAGGCCCGAACCGGTAAGGTTGGAGTGAATGTAGCGAATGGCACCGCCAATGCTGAAATGCTCTGTTAATAGGCGCGAATAGGTAACATCAAAAGCAAACTCGCGCGGGTTGTAGCGGCCCAATTGGTCATCGGGGTTGGGTCCTTTGTTGAAATGAATCTCTCCCAGGTCGAAATATTTCATGGAAGCGGCCACGGTCTGCTCGCGGGCAATTTTGTAGAAACCCGACAAGTAGAAGATCGACATATCGTTGATGATTTTGCCAAGCCAGGGCGTGTACGAACCCGAAACACCGTAGCCGTTTTCAATGAACGCGAGCTTGGCGGCATTCCAATAGGCTGAGTTGGCATCGGCAGAGGTAGCAGCACCGGTTTCACCCATGGCGGCCGCACGCGAATCGGGGGTAATGCCCAGAAATGGCACCGCAGTCGTGATCACACGGTTGGTGGTATCCTGACCGATCAATACACCCGTATTTTGCGAAATAGCCTGAAAGTGAATGCCTGCCAGGACAGTAAAAACAAAAGCTGCTCTCAACTTATTCATACTCAACATCTAAGGGGTAAATGTAATCAATTAACCAGAATTAACTTTGCAATTTTCTCTTTTTTGGCCCCATCATGAAGGGAACGAACTGACAGCTTCATGAGGTATACGCCATTGCCCATTTTTGTTCCCGAAAGGCCGGTGCCATTCCATTCGAACAAGCGTACCTTATAGGTGCTGGCGGGAATGTAAAATTCTTTCATTCCGGCCAACTGGCCCATCACATCGTAAATCACCACCTGTGCCTGCAAATCTTCGCCCGAGCGACTGTGGCTGAATTCCACCACAGTAGATTCGCTAAACGGATTCGGGTAATTTATTAGCTCTTCAATCAACAACGCATTTTGTTCGCCTACCTCAAATTCAATAGTGGCCACACTTTCGTTGTTGTGATTGTCGGCTGCCGTAAACCGGATGGTGTGGCGCCCGGGGCTGAGATCGAACAGCGGATAGGAAAACGACCCTGAGGTGAAATCGTCTTTGCTGGCCACGTAATAGTCGTTAACCACAAAAGTTTTTTCACCATCGAGTACGGCCACGAGGTTGCCCGGCTCGTAACCAGATAAATTGATGCCGCTTTCGTCTGTCAGCAGTCCCACCAAATGGGTATTGGCATTGGTGTAGCCTCCGTTTACAAATGTGGTGTCGCTCATAAAAAGCTGAATGGCAGGCCCTCGGTTGTCGTTGGGTGGTGCTGCCTCCGCCTCTCCAATTTTCAGATCTGTGAAGGTGCCCAATGCTTCGCGCTTCTGATCGGTGGTGTGTGCATACAACGCCAATTTGCCTTGCCCTACTTCCTGCACCAGGTTAGCGGGCAGCATCATTTCCATGTAAAACTCACCCTGCTGCACCGAAGCCCGGCCACGGAACAACACGTGAGGCCAAACCGAGTAACTAAACGGTGGGTTCTCGTCTCCTTTGGTGAGGGCCGTAACGCGCTTATCGAACAAGGTTGCCTCAAGGGTACCGTTAAAGTCGGTGCTGATCCCTCCATTCCGCATCACCCGGCCTTCCAGCACTACCTTCGACAGTGCTTTCAGCGTATCGGAGCCCGTTGCGGTTTGCATTCGGGTAACCACCAACTTTTCTTCGGGTGGCCCAAAGCGCATGGACGGATCGCCCAGCAGAGAAAAATTTCTGTTGGCTACACCACTCTGGCTTCTGTTTTTGGTTTCTTTGAAGAGGGTGCCTAAATCCTGGTTGGCGCCCCCCTCGAAGAGGGCCGCATAAAACGCTTTGTTCAGCGAAAAGTTGGTACCCGAATTAACGGGCCGTGCCGTGGTAACCAGGGCAATGGCACCCCCGTTCTTGCGCAGCAACAACAGCTCGGCCGTTGAAATCAGCAAAGGGTTATCATGGCGACCAAATTCGCAGGTGGCCGTTACGAACAAGGGCAAACGTGGTTGATTGGTGAGCTGCGAAGGTGTGTTAACATCGAGGATACGCTCCTGCATCCATACCTGCTCCGAACCGTGGCCGGTAAAATTAACGATGGCAAAACCTTTGTTGAGTTTTAGGCTTAGCGCTTCGGTAGCTTGTGGCGACACCTGGCCGCTAGGGCGGCTCTCCTGCTCGTAGGCATCGAGATACACCTTATTGGTGGAGAATCCCCCGCCCGCCTCTACCAGCTCCGCCAGTTCATCGGCTTGCGACTGGTGAATATTAAAGTCGCCATCATCGGCCACGAATAATACCTCCTGGCGCCAACCGGCATAACGGTTAGGGTTTGTGTCGTAGGCTATTAGTTTATCCACCACGGTGGCTGCATCGGTTGCGGTGCGAACAGGCAGGCGCCCCACGCCAATATCGAGTGTGTGGTTGCGGGCGGGGTTTTCGCTCCACTCTCCTTCATTGTCTTCCAAAAATGCGAAGTAGTCGTCAGACGAATAGGTTTCCAGCGGGCTCAGCGAGTTACGCGACTCGTAGGTGGGCACATAGTTGGAATTGTTGAACACCCTGTTTTTGTAATCGTAAGATCCGCGCCCGAAGAGCAGCAGGTTTTTCAGTTGGCCTGGGCTCTGCTTATAGAGGTGTCGCACAAAATTCCGAATGGCCGATACATCCTGGCGTCCGCCCGAAAACTGGTTGAAAATCTGCTGTGTGGTAACCACGGCCACGGCAAGTCCATTGTGGTTGGCACGGTGGTTGGCCAGGCGTTGTGCCTGTTCCAGAAAATCGGGATGCGTAACTACCAGCAGGTCTGGCGTTGGCAAACCAAGCAGATTTTGGTTCGGCATTTTTTCTTCGAAGAGTGGCAGTGCTGCCTGGCTGGCAACAAAAGCCACAAAGGTTTTGGCCGAGCCTGTTTCCGCATCGAAACGCGCGGATGCTCCGATGGAAAGTTTTTGAGCAACGGGCGCAAAGGGGTTGGTGATGTCCCACACTTCTAGTCCGGCCGGTGGCGATGACAATGTAAGGGTAGATACTGCTTCGCTTACCGGGGGAATGGTGAAGAAGGTGGGCTGACCATACCATGCCAGTTGGCGGGTAACCTGAAAGAGCAGGTAGTTTAAATATCCTTGCGAATAACCCGGGGCTTTGATGTATTGGTAGCGCACATCCTGATTGGCAGAAGAGTTGGCGCCCACATTATTGGCATTAAACACCAGCGTATCGGTGTTAACACGGCCCTTTATGCCATATTGTGTTTCAGGAATTACCGCCATCGGGCGATCTAACAGTTGGTTACCGTTCCAGAAGAGGCGAAAGGACGAAGGCTGGTAGGTTTGTGCCATCACGCTGGATACCACCTTTATCTCAGAATCAGCCACGATGCCCGGCAGGGCGAAGCGAATGGTAAGCTCCGGGTTGGTGGCAAACGATTCGCCAAACCATTCTCTTCCCGACTTTTCCGAGTTGTAGTTGTCGGTTTCGTAATAGGCCACATCCAGGTACTGCGAGATCGCTCCTGTGGCTCCCTGCACAGCAGAGGTGGCCACATGACTACCCTGGCCATCTACCGTAAGGAAGTAAAAGTTTTTATCGGAATACAGGTTGTTCTCGTAGGCGAAAACGTTGCGCTGCGCGTTGTACTCCAGCCGGTCAGGACCTTGGCCGTAAAACACCACGTAATCTTTGGTATTGAATTTACCATCCTCACCGCCCACTACCTTTATCGCCACATTAAGGGGCTCGTTGGGCATCACCACGCTGTTGGGTTGCGGTAACATGCCGGTGGGGTAACCCACCAGGCGAATGTGGTTGGGGTTGATGGCATCTGGATTGAACCCGGCCTTTTTAAGCAGCTCGTAGTCGATTTTATAGATGCCATTTTTTTCTACGCTAAATTTGGCCCACTGGCCTTGGGAGAACAGAGGGTGTTGCGCCTGCACGTTGAGCCTTAGCCCTGCAATTAGCCAGCAGGCAAATATGGTAGCGTAAACTCTCAATTCACAAAACAGGTTAACCCCTCGGGGGGCGGACTCAGGCAAAGGCGCGGCTTATTAACGAAAGCAACAGGTAAATTATTATCATTGGCACCGGGGCAGCTGCTCCCCACACCACTATCAACGCCCCCGACAGTAGAACAAAGATATAGCGCACCTGGTTACCCTGCCACCCCAAATGTTTGAATTTGAGCGCGAAAAGCGGTAGGGGCGCCACCAAAAACAAAGAAAAAATCACCGCGATGGTGGCCAATGTCCACCCGTGAGAGACGAGCACCGATACTCCTTCGGGCAAAAAGGGCAAAGCGGTAATAAACAAGGCGTTGGCCGGTGTAGGCAACCCGATGAAAGAGTCGCTCTGGCGTTCGTCTACATTGAATTTCGCCAGGCGCAGGGCAGAAAAAACCGCCACCATCAGGGCAGTGTAAGGCAACAGATCGTGGGCGCCCGTGCCGGCAATTAATTGAAACAACATCAGCGCGGGCAACACACCAAAGCTTACCATGTCGGCCAGCGAATCGAGTTCTTTGCCAATGGGTGAACTTACCTTCAGCAGCCGTGCGGCAAAGCCATCGAAAAAATCGAACACGCAGGCAGCCCACACAAAATAAGCAACCGGCACCGGTATGTTTTGCACGATGGCAACAATGCCCAGGCAGCCACAAAGCAAATTGGCCGCAGTTAAGGAATTGGGAAGGTGACGCAACAACATTAGTTCAACGATAGCGCACAGAAAGGATTTTCAACTTTTTCTTCGCCCACCGTGGTGGTGGGGCCGTGGCCGGGATAGACCACTACCTCATCGGGCAGTGTAAAGACTTTTTGATGGATGCTTTGTATCAGCACATCGAAGTTGCCGCCCGGCAGGTCGGTGCGCCCAATGCTGCGGTGAAACAACACATCGCCAGCTAATAACCGGGCGCTGGGCGCATGGTAAAAGCCAATATGGCCAGGGGCATGCCCGGGCAAAAACAACACCTTCAGTGTTTCATGGCCGATTTTAACCGTATCACCCTCCTCCAGAAACTGGTCGGGCAGGGCCTCGGTGTAGCCACCGATGCCATACATGGGCGCATAAATCTTAACGGCACGCAGCGTGGGCTCGTCCGCCCGGTGCATCAGTAGTGGTACCTTGAAATAGTCTTTCACAAAAACATTGCCCAGTACGTGGTCTACATGGCAGTGCGTGTTGAGCAGGTACACCACCCGGAGTTTGTTTGCCTGAATAAAATTTTTCAACTCATCTTCTTCCGCACGATTGCTGCAACCCGGGTCTACAATGGCTGCCTCGCCTGTCTCATCAAACACCACATAAGTATTCTCCTCAAAAGAGTTGAACGTGAACGTATGCACCTGTAACATGCCCACAAAGGTACGCTACCCTGCTCTACTTAAGAAATTTCTATCTTGCCCGTTGGGCATGAAGGTAGACTACATCATTGTGGGTGGCGGCTTGGCCGGCAGTTGCCTGGCGGTGCGCCTCTGGCAACAGCAAAAAACAGTTGCCCTGTTCGACACGCCCTCCGAAAACCGGGCCACGGCCGTAGCTGCCGGTTTGTTTAACCCTATTACCAGCCAGGTGATGAAACGTACCTGGCGCGCCAACGAGTTGTTTGCTTCGCTGCACACCTTTTATGCGGAGGCAGAAAAAATACTGCGCGCCCGCTTCTACCACCCCACCCCTTTGTACCGGCCATTTGTTTCTGTGGGCGAACAAAATGAGTGGATGGCCCAAAGCGCTGAACCAGGCATGCAGCCCTTCATCAAAGAAATTTATACAACATCAAAATACGGACACCAGGTGGCAGACCCTTTCGGGGGACTGCTCTTGAATCATTGTGGCTATGTGGATACGCTTGCCTTGATGAAAGCCGTGCGGCAGCAGGCTATAGCTACCGGAAGCTATTTTCCGGATGCCTTTCGCCAGGCCAACCTTACCATCAACGAAACCGATATTGTCTATCAAAACCTGCAGGCCAGCGCCATTATTTTTTGCGAGGGCATGGCAGCGAAAAACAACCCTTGGTTTCATTGGCTGCCCCTGCACCCGCTGAAAGGAGAAACCCTGAACATCGGTTTGCCCGAAACACCCGAACTAATCTACAACCGAGGCGTTTATGTGGTGCCAGACCCTTTGAAGGGAGGGTTTAAAGTGGGGGCCACCTACCAGCGCCAGGGGGAACAGGGCGTTACCGATGCCGGTAAAACAACGTTGGTGGAAAAGCTGAACGAGCTGATTTCCATGCCCTATCAGGTGCAGGGCTACGATTGGGGCATTCGGCCCACCGTACCCGACAGAAGGCCCATTTTGGGGCCTCATCCGCATCACAAAGATGTCTGGGTTTTCAACGGTTTGGGAACCAAAGGCGTAAGCCTGGCCCCCCATTTTTCGGGAGTGCTGGCCAACCAACTAACTGGCCTTGGCCAGATAGAAAAAGATGTAAATATTAGTCGGTTTTATGCGTTATATTCGAAGTTCTGAGGATGATTTCATGCGCGGTATGAGCCGATTTTTATTTGTATTGCTTTTCAGTGCCCTTTTTTCCAACGCGGTAGCCCAGCAAACACGCGAAGTATTTGGCAAAAACAGGATTCAGTATAAAAAATTTGAGTGGCAGTACCTGTCGTCAGAAAATTTTGACGTGTACTACTACGACAACCGTAGAAAAGTTGCCACCGAAGCCATTCAATACCTGGAATCGGAATTCGACCGCATCACCGACCTGATCGGCTACCCGCCCTACCTGAAAACAAAAGTATTTCTTTATAACTCCGTGTCGGATAAGCAGCAGAGCAACATCGGGCTGAGCAGCACGCAATTCAGCTCAGGTGGGGAAACGGAGTTTATTCAACCCTACGTAGAAGTGGCACACCCCGGCCACCTCGATGAGTTCAGAGAAGAGTTGGTGCTGAAGATGACCGACCTGATGGTGAACGAAATGATGTTTGGCGGCAGCCTGAAAGACATGTTTCAGAATGCGGTGTTGCTAAACCTGCCGGAGTGGTTCATCGATGGCGCCTCGCGCTATGCGGCCAAAGGCTGGAGCACCGACATGGATGATTTCATGCGGCAGTTGGTGGTGAGTAAAAAAATCAATCGTGCCCTCCGGCTAAAAGACGAGGAGGCGGCTTTGGTGGGCCAATCCATCTGGAATTACATTGTAGAGAAATACGGCAAGAGCAGCGTATCGAATATCCTCAACTACACGCGTGTAATCCGCAACGAGCAGAAGAGCATACTCATCACGTTGGGTGTGCCGTTCCGCCAGTTGATGTCGGACTGGAAAAAGTTCTATGCCGAACAGGAGCAGCGCGTGCAACAAAGCTATGTTGCCCCGGCCGATAGCATTCGTTTTTCGCCTCGCCACAACAAAACCACTTCTTTCCCCACGGTAAAAATAAGCCCCGATGGTAAAAAGATTGCCTATGCCGAAAACGACCGCGGCAAATTCACCATCAAAGTGAAATCGCTGGAGAACGGCAAAGAAAGCACCATCTTACAGGGGGGCAACAAGGTGATACGGCAAGATGTGGACTACCGCATTCCCCTGATCAGTTGGGCCGATGCCAACACGTTGGGTGTAATTGGCGTGAAGCAGGGCAATTATGTTTTCTGGCTATACGATTTGAATACCAAGAGCAAGCTGCCGCGCGAACTCGACCGCTTCAGCAACGTACGCAGCTTCGATTTTTCAGGTAACGGGCGCCTGGTGGTTTTAAGTGCCGACTTTGAAGGACAAAACGATTTGTTTTTGCTCAGCAGCCGCAGAGACCGCACGCGCAGGCTCACCAACGATATTTATGACGACCTCGACCCGTCTTTCATTCCCAACACCAACCGGATTGTTTTCAGTTCTAACCGAACCACAGATACCGTAAACACAACCACCAGGGGATACAAGAGCCTTTCTAGCCAGTACAACCTTTTTTTGTACGATCTGGACTCTACCAACAACCTGGTAACACGCGTTACCAATACGTTGAGCCGCGATATCAGCCCATTGGCTTTGGATGAAAACAACATCTACTACCTCAGCGATCAGCGCGGCATCTACAATCTTTTTCTCTACAACCGGTCTACGGGCATCTACTCGCAAATCACCAACTTCAACGCAAGCATCAAAGAATACGATCTTGATTTTTACAACCGTAAACTTGCGCTGGTACTCGACAAAAATCTGTCGGAAGATATTTTTCTGCAAAACCAGTTTAACTACACCCGGCAAATCTTTACACCTACCACGCGCAGAAAAGAAGTGCAGCAGGCCAAAGCCATTACCGAGCGCAGAAAGACAGAGGAAACACCCGGCATGTCCATCAAAGAATTGTTGAATGCCCGCCTGCGCGCTAAGTCAGATACCATACAGATCAACACACTGCCCCAAGCAAAGACCGACAGCATTCCACCAGCCGCACCGCCTCCCGACTCGCTGGCCATCGACACAGAAAACTACACCTTTGAAACCGACACGCTGAAGCCCGAGCTGCCCAAGATGGAAGAAAAGAAAATCAACACTGACGACTACGTTTTTGAAGATGAAGTGGTAAAGAGCAAACAGCCTAGTGAAACATTTTTAACACGCTACATGAAGGCACGCGAAACCAACCGTATCATGGGGCCGTTTCCGTACGAACCCAAATTCAGTTACGACAACCTGGTAACCAACATGGTGATTGATCCTATTCGAAGCTACAGCCTGCGTATCGAAACACAAATGAACGACATGCTGGAAAACTTCCGCTTCTTTGGCGGCATACAAACAGCCTTCGACTGGAAAAGTGGCGATGTGTTTGGTGAAGTTCAATACCTGCCCCACCGTGTAGATTATAGCGCGCGCATAGACCGCAAGGTGATATTCTGGAGGCAAAACGACCTGGGCGGTCCGAACGATCCACCCCGCTTCGAACAAAAATATTCGTTTCAGAAACTTGAAGTGGGCGCTTCGTTGCCGCTAAGCGTTCGCACACGCATTGCCTTAAAACCTTTTTTAGGATATACGCGCTTTGTTGACCGTGGCCCCGAAGATGCACTGCCCCTCAGTCCCCCGGTGTTCCTGCCTTCGCAACAGCAACTGTACACAGGTTCGCGCGCAGAAGTGGTTTACGACAATAGCATCACCACCGGCATGAACATCATAGAGGGTACACGCGGTAAACTGAACTTTGTACACTACGAGGCCATGGGTAACAAGCAACTTAGCTTCACCAATGTGTCCGTAGATATACGGCACTATCAGAAAATCTATAAAGAAATAGTGCTGGCGGTACGCGGCTTTGGTGGCACGTTCTTCGGCAACTCCCCTCAACAATATGTGTTGGGCGGTATGGACAATTGGTTTGGTGAGCACATTAACTATACTGGGCTGAACAACCCGTTGGCTTCTACGTCTGGCCGGTTTAACCCTAACCTGCTCTTTACCGAATTTGCTACCAATCTGCGCGGCTTCGACTACGCCACCCTATATGGCACCAGCGTAGTGCTATCGAATGTGGAGTTGCGGGTGCCGTTAATCCGCGCACTGGCAGGCGGGCCCATCACCAGCAACTTCTTCCGCAACATGCAGATCATTGGCTTCTACGATATCGGCACAAGCTGGACGGGCGACCCTCCCTTTAATTCCTCTGGCAGCGTGCGCAAGCGCGAGGTAATAAGTGGTCCTTTCGAGGTAGAGCTGAATGAATACCTTAACCCGTGGATTTACAGTTACGGCCTGGGGCTTCGCTCTGTGATGCTGGGCTACTACATGAAATTTGATGTGGCCTGGCCTGTGGAGAACTACCAGGTAATGAAACCACGCCTCATGGTTACACTGGGCTTCGATTTCTAAATAGGTTCTTCTTGATTCGTGTTTTTTGCTGTGTGGAGTAGCAGACCGCGCACTCCATTTCCTTTTTAGTAATTTGCGGCTCTTTAACTTTTTCTGGCATGATCAAATCGATGACCGGCTTTGGGCAGGTAACAGTAAACAATGGCGAGGCCAACATCAGCGTAGAAGTAAAAACGCTGAACTCAAAATTCATGGACCTGAGCCTGCGGGTGCCCCGGCAGTTTTCGGAGAAAGAGCTTGAACTGCGAAACCTTATTTCCGATAAGCTGGAACGCGGCAAAGTTTCGCTGTCAATCGACTACCAAAAAACAGGAAGGCAGGAAATAAGGCAATCGTACAATGAAGCGCTGTTTGTTGCCTATTACAACGAACTGAAAAAACTAGCCGATAAGGTAGTGGCACCCTCTTATGATTACATCTTCCAGTTGGCACTCACCTCACCCGATGTTATTCAGGGCAATGGCAAAGAAGAGCTGGACCCGGCCGAGTGGGAAAAAGTGAGCCTGTTGGTGCAAGACGCGCTGCAGAAGTGCGACCAGTTCAGAATTGCCGAAGGCAAAGCGCTGGAAGTGAAATTGGTGAGCTACATACAAGCCATTGCAGAAGCGTTAAAAGAAGTGGAGAAGCTGGACCCGAAGCGCATTGAACGAATACGCAGCAAAATGAAGGGCAACATTGCCGACCTCTTTGGCAGCGAAGGGTTCGACCCCAACCGCCTGGAACAGGAGATCATTTTCTACATTGAGAAGCTCGACATTCATGAGGAACGGGTTCGCTTAAAAACACACATCGATTACTTCCTGAAATTACTGGCCGAGAAACAATCGAACGGGAAAAAGCTCGGCTTCCTGGCACAGGAAATCGGTCGCGAAATCAACACCATTGGCAGCAAGGCCAACGATGCCGACATTCAAAAGCAGGTGGTGATGATGAAAGAAGAGCTGGAAAAAATCAAAGAACAGCTTAACAACGTATTGTAGTAGTTCGCCCGGTGTGCACTGCCGTACACTTTGCTGTACATTTCTGTGAATAGCTTTGCCCTTGTGCTGCCACCACGGCCCCATTATCGGCCATCATTGGTTTGGCTATATTTTTGATGACGGGCTCTGTAATATGAAAACATTGATCGCCTTTTTACTTTGGTTGATTCTCTTTGCGCTTTGCTGGCCGCTGGCACTGTTATTTGTCTTCCTCTTTCCGCTGGTCTGGCTTCTGTTGCTGCCTTTCAGAATAATCGGTTTCACCATCGAGGCTGTTTTTAAACTCATTGGCGCCATACTGATGTTTCCCTTCAGAGTGGTGAGGGCGTTTTAGCGCGCTGCCTCCCATCACGTTTTTCCCACCCTTGTTGCTGCTCGTTAACCCATTTCTCGGGGTTACGCAATTGTTTTTACCTTTAAGCTTTCGCAAACCAGATGAGGCGCAACACACTTACCAGTGTCATTCTGTGGTCGGTTATTTCAGCCGCCTTTATTGGTCCCGGCACCGTTACCACCGCGGTTAGTGCCGGCACGCAATACGGGCTGCAGCTTTTGTGGGCGGTGGTACTCGCCACTTTGGGTTGCATTGCGCTGCAAGAAATTTCTGCCCGAATCACCATTGCCAGTGGTTTAACATTGGGCGAGTCGCTTGTTAAAAAGTTTGGAGCACGGAAGGGAGTTTTTCTGCAATGGCTGATTGGCGGCAGCGTAGTGTTGGGGTGTGCCGCTTACGAGGCAGGAAACATTCTGGGGGCCATGTCGGGTCTGCAACTTATTACTGGCCTGCGCGCAGAGGTGCTCACATTCGGCATCGCGCTGGCTGCAGCCATCATTTTATGGATGGGTGGAAGAAATTGGATATCCACTCTTATGACGATATTGGTTGGCCTGATGGGGGTGGCCTTTGCTGCGCTGGCCTTTTCTCAACCACTTTCACTTCAAACTATTCTAAGCGCTTCTGTTACGCCCGTTATTCCCGCGGGTGCAGAATTATTGGTACTGGGCCTGGTTGGCACCACCATTGTGCCTTACAATATTTTTATTGGCGCTGGCATCAGCAAGGGCGAAACCATTCCACTGATGCGCATTGGCCTAAGTGTGTCGGTAGCTATTGGTGGCTTGATAACGGTTGCCATACTGATTGCCGGTACTTCGGTAGAAAGTTTTAGTTCATTTGGCGAATTGAGCACAGCATTAGGCAGCCAGGTGGGTGCGTGGGGAAGTGGCGCGTTGGCGTGGGGACTGTTTGCCGCAGGCTTCTCCTCTGCCATTACCTCTCCTTATGCCACGTCTATCATTGCCAGTTCTGTTTTTGGCGTTACCCGCGAACGGCATAGCCGATTGGCAGGAATTGCAGTGCTCATCGTTGGGTTCACCGTTGCCATCAGCGGGCTGCAGCCTATCCCGGTGATCCTGGCCGTACAGGCTATCAATGGATTCATTCTGCCGTTGCTTACCCTCTTTCTTTTGCTGATTGTGAACGACCCCCTTATTATGCCTCTTCCACATCGGCATGGCAAACTTTACAACATCGCGCTACTGGTGATCTTTTTTGCCGTATTGCTGATTGGGCTCAACAACCTCGACAAGTCTGCCAGCACGCTGCTGCACCTGGCACAGACCAGCCACCTGGCGCTCATCATCGTTCTTTCTGCGCTCATCACCCTCTACACGGCCTGGCGCATCTTTAAAAGGTAGCGTCTTTACTTTACGGAAATATTTTCCAACGCTATGCGGCTTAGCTCTTTGAGCGACCCCTGTCGAAAAAGTTCTTCCATCTCATCGAGTGATGCGCTTTTGGAGGGCGGCTCGTAGTTAATGTAATCCTGCAACAGCATGCCATTAATGTTGCGTGGGTTGATGGCTTCCCTGAATCGTATGCCTCCGCCATCGGTATGGTAGAGGTAGGCCAGGTAATCTACGGTAAATTTCTCCTGGTGGATCCAATAATGAAAAACATCGGTGTGGTCTTCGCCTCCTCCCTCTTCTGCAAAGGTCACTTCAATCTTGTAGTAGGGCTGGTCTTTTAAGGTGGTTTCGCCCAGCCACTTTTTGCGGACAGCGGCATCGTTAAGGCCGTAAGGAAGCAGCGCAAAATACACCACCGAGTTTACACTGCGCGTGTATTTGGCGGCCATCGAATCAGGTAGATCTACTTTAGCACCCTCTACCTCGCGATAGAACCCATCGTTGCTCAGCACATCGCGGTAGCTGCCGGTACTGTCGCGCCAGATACGTTCGTAACGATATGTGCCACCATTTCTGAAGGCTACATAATGCCGGTCGCGGAAGTCAAACTCCACAGTGCTGTTTAGAAAAAGCTCACCACCATGTACCTCAATAGCTTTGTCAACTATTTTCTGCGGATTGTTACCCACACCACAACCTGCCAAACTAAAAATGAGCAGATAAAAAATATACTTAGTCATAACCGATTTTAAATAAGTTTCGCGAGGGTGTTGATGTAGCGTTCCGGCACTTCGCCTTTGGTAGCCGTCTGGTAGTCGTTGTAGCTGCAGGGAACAATACTGTTGCGCGTATAGTGGTTGTTGGTTTGTGGCGCCACTTCCATCCACCACTTTTCAGTGAATTTACTCTTGTAGAACGTAATGGCCTCCGGCTCGGTGGGCATGGCTACGGTATATTTCATGAAGTCGTTGCTGCGAAAGTTGCTCTCGTTCTTGCGATGATAGAATCCTTCAATAAAATACCAGATCATGGTAGCCACTACGGATGCCGTTTTCTGATGCACGTCATCATAGTCGGGATTGTATTCGTAAAAACCAACCGAACTCAGTTTTTCATTTTGCCCGGCATACCAGCACAACTGGCAGGCTTCCTCTCCGGTTAGCCCAAACGGCTGGGCGTTGGCATTTCCGGGTGCATCTGCCGACTTAATGGAAGTAATGTCAAACGACATCATATCGGCATTGCGCACTGCGGGCTCCATTTCTGCCAGGTTGGTGCGCATGTGCCCCAGCCGGTAGGCCTCAAAGTAAAGTTTCTCCAGAATAGAGGCCGCCATTGGGTCGATGAGGTAAAGCTGGTGTGCCAGGTGTGTGTAGCTAAACAGGTAGTTGGGTTCGTGCAAAAGAATTTTATGGATGTGCTGCTTCGATTCTTTGGCCTCGCCTTTCTCTTCCAAATCCAGAAAGGCATCGATATTGAGCAAGCTCACCAGTTTGTTCATGTCCTCGTAGCCACGGTACTGGCCAAAATCAAGGTCGTGTGTTCCGCCCAGCAAAATGGGCAGCACGTTGTTCTCGAGCAAAATGCGCACTACCTCGCTGATGCGAACATACGTTTCATCCAGGTCAATGCCGGGGTTCAGGTTGCCCAGGTCTACAATATTCCAGGTGCCGGTGCCTTTGCGCAGGGAGTAAAGTTTTTTCCGGATGTGGTCGGGCCCTTCGCTGGCTCCTTTGTTATTGGCAGAGCCCCGCGACTCTTTGATGCCAAACAGTGCGATGTGTGCACCGCGATAGTCGGGCATTTTTTCGCCATATACGCGGATGCTTTTGTAGAAGGAATGCACGTGGGTGGCATCCTGATAGACCGATTCATCGAGGGGAGAAAAAAGGATGGTTAAATCCATTGCAAAGCTTTTTTGTAAAGCTACTTTAAAAAATAAAAAAAGGGGGCCATCCGCCCCCGTTTTAAATCGTCTGATGATCTGATGGGTTACATATCTATTGAGCTGCTCTAATTCCTTCGTACCTCCATTGCACCACTACCTTCTGTCTGAAAAAAGATAACGCCCGAGTCTGTTGCCGAAGATTGCGCCACTACCACACCATCCTTCAATACCCCGTAGTTGCCGGGTTTCATCCCTGTTACCACATGCTTCACCAGACCTGCAGCAAAGGGCGCCACGTAGTTAACACTGGCGGCAGGTGCCTCTGTTTTGTTAACGAGGTGCACATAAGATCTTCCGGACCCCACGTACTGGATTCCAGCAAAGAGGCCTGCATCGCTTTGAATACCTTCAGGAGTAACAATTTCAACCGGAGCAATCGATCGGTCATTTGCCTCCATTCCATGCAACAGGTGAATATCCAAATCGGGCTGCGCAAAGTCTACCCGAAGACGCATTCCGTCTACCACAACTGCCCCGCCTGCTGTAAGGGTTTTCACTGTAAGTCTGCCCCCATGATTTTCAGCGGTGAAGTTGCCGGGATGGTCTGTCGGAATTTGGCCAAAGCCACTTTTGTTATGTACAACAAAGTTGATTACATCCGTAGCCGATTTCTTTTTTACTCGATCGTATATTGTAATTACTTTATCTGTGGCAATTAGGGTGCGCTCAAACTTATCGAGTTGATTCTTGTAATTTGCGGTAGCATCGCCCTTCACGGCCATGAACTGATCATTACGAAGTATAGCACCCTGGCATCGCCATGCCCCTGACTGTTTTCGCTTCCGTTTATGAGCAGGGTATTCATAAGGCCTGTATTCTGGCGCACCCCATTACCTTCTACCCTGTTCAGGTGGTCTGCCTGCCATCCATTATTCCATATGTAAAAGGCTCCTTCTCCAAAATGCCAATGACTGGCGCGCTGGCCCTGCCCTGGCGAAAAGTGGATGGTGACTGTCATCGCATCGGGGCCCCAACCTGTGCGGTAGTAGGCCACGCCTTTACCTTCAGAAAAGTACGACAGCGCCAGGTTTTGCGTGTAGTCAATAGCCGGTGCCGTATTGTCGTAGTGAAGCAAGTATTGAAGTTGATACTCGCGCTGCCAACCTTTTGATTCGAACTGCACATTTTCTTCGAAGTACCGAATGAATCCGGCCGCTTCTGATTCGGAAGTGCTTTTTAAAACATCAAAGAACAACCACAGATGTAAGCGCGCCAGGTCTATCACCTTCGCTCCGGCAACTGCGGGCTGATCGCCTGTTGGCAGCTGGTACAGTTGTGGTTTGCCACCCTCCTGCACAATGGGCTGAAATCCATACAAACGACTTTTTACATAGTCTGCAAACACATCCGGATATTGCTCGCCAAAATCAACAGCACCATTAGTGGCCTTGCGTAACATCAATACCACTTCGGCATAGTGGCCCATCATCTTGTCATCATACCAGGTTCCTTCTGCACCGTGTCCACCTTTCAATTCCTGCCGCATCAACTCGAAAGCTGCCGGTAGCTCTTCCGTTACCATGCGTGCATAGTATTGCCTGGCCAGCTCGCGGTAGTTATAAGCCAGCAAAGCGTAATGCAAAATAGTTTGCACATGGCCAGGATAGAAATTGTTTAGTTGCTTGAATTCAGGGTTGCCATCTTGCCAGCCCCATCCTGACCAACCTTGCAGATCGATGATTCCTTTGGCATTGACTTCCAGATAGTCAAAAATCTTGTTCTTCTCCGCATCTGTTAACTGATCAAACAAGACATCAGCCGCCAACGCCACCTGCCCGGTACAGCCAGGGGCGCGCAGGTAAGTACTGGTTACATCGCAATAGCCTGGCTCGTCTATAATGCGAAAGATGATCTGCTTGGCTTTGTCGGCAAATTTTTGATCGTTGGTGACGGCAAAAGCCGTGGCATAATGAAACGCACCGAAGCCATACTGATCGTTGCCTGTTTGTATGACATTAGCCATGCGGTTTGTCAGGTCTACCCATTGCGGGGTGGCCGTTTTTGATTTCATCTCTGCTTGTTTTTCTGTTGTAAGGGCAAGGCGAGGGAAATCCGACCGGACTACACCATCGAAAACGGGATCGGGTAGTTGAAATTCGTCTTTTCTGCAACTGAAACACAAGATGAATAAAAAGACGAGCCAGCCAACCAGGTTAAACCTTGAGCGGTGATGAGGAATAAATCGGATAAGTTTTAAAGTAAGCATACGAAGTTTTGGTTGCACCAAAGGAACGACACAACCAGTTTCGTGGATGCTCCGTGCTTTTAAATCGAGGTGTACAATGGGTGTACACCGAAAAAAAATCTGAACTACGGTCACGGTAGGGCTTGTTCAAGCACAGGCCCGATAAAGAAGAACATGAAATAAAAACGGCCGCTCTTGCGAGCGGCCGTTGCTGATGCGGGTAGGTGCCTGTTACCCACCAAAATCGTCAAAGCGAATGTTTTCTTTCGGAATACCCATGTCGTCCAGCATCTTGAGCACCGCTGCGTTCATCAGGGGCGGGCCGCAGAGGTAAAACTCTACATCTTCCGGAGCCGGGTGATTGCCCAGGTAGTTGTCGTACAAACACTTGTGGATAAAGCCCACGTAACCGTCTGCTTCGCGGTCGTCCAGGCTCTTTTTTACTTTCCAGTTGTCTTCGGGCAGCGGCTCTGACAAACCGATGTGGAACTGGAAGTTGGGGAACTCGTTCTCGATTTTGCGGAAGTGCTCTACATAAAACAATTCTTTCTTGGAGCGGCCGCCATACCAGTAGCTCACCTTGCGGTTTGTTTTTTCTGTATGGAACAGGTGGAATATCTGCGCACGCAACGGAGCCATACCGGCACCACCGCCAATGTAGATCATTTCACGCTGCGTCTTATTAATGTGGAACTCACCGTAAGGTCCGGAAATGGTTACCTTATCGCCCGGCTTGCGCGAGAATACATAAGAAGAACAAATACCCGGATTTACATCCATCCATTTGTTGTTAGCTCTGTCCCAGGGTGGCGTGGCTACGCGGATGTTCAACATGACAATGTTACCCTCTGCAGGGTGGTTGGCCATGGAATAGGCGCGGAAGATGGGCTCATCATTTTTCATCTTCAGGTCCCACAGCTTAAACTTATCCCAATCGCCCTTAAACACATCTGGCTTGTGGCCCAAATCCGGATGGGGCGTAATATCGATCGTTTTATAATCAACCTGAATGGCAGGCACATCTATCTGTATGTAGCCCCCCGCTTCAAACTTCAGTGTTTCGCCTGGCGGCAACTTCACTACAAATTCTTTAATGAAAGTGGATACATTATAGTTGCTTACCACTTCGCACTCCCACTTTTTGATACCGAAGATTTCTTCTGGGATGCGGATGTTCAGATCCTGCTTTACTTTTACCTGGCACCCCAGGCGCACGTTCTCTTTGCGTTCCTGGCGGCTCAGATGCCCCAGTTCGGTAGGCAACACATCGCCACCGCCCGACTCCACCACGCATTTACACATGGCGCAGGTACCGCCACCACCGCAGGCCGATGGTAGAAATATTTTTTCGTTGGAAAGTGTGGTCAGCAGCGAGCTACCGGCCGATACCGTAATGGTTTTTTCGCCATTAATAACAATTTTCACCGGCCCCGACTGCACCAAACGCTTCTGGGCGAAAATCAGCAGCGCCACCAGCAAAAGAATAATGGCCGTGAACGCTACGATAGATGATAAAATGAGCATGATCTGAGAATTTAAAGCTCACAAATATAATAGCCGGCCCGTACTTTTAAGGGCTTGTGAAAGGGGAAATTTATGAGCGGTAAGCGTTTGTTTATCAGAACTTTAAATAATTAACAGGTCACGCTTTCTCGCACAGCCAATAAAACTTCTTTAAACCAGTGCCTCCGCCTTCGCGGCTACTTCTTCCACCGTAAAACGGGCATTGGGTGCCAATATCACACCCACCCCATCGCGTGCGTACCATTCCTTCAGTTGTTGAAGCGATACGCGCCCCACGATAAACTGTTTGCCGTTGGCTACATAGCCGGAATCTACGTAGCTGAAGTCGGCACGCGACACGGCATCGTTAGAAAAGCTGACGAAGGCCTCCACCAGCAAGTTATTAGAAAAGGTATCGCCCTCCTGGAAACGCTTTTTATACTCATAGGCATAATCGTAGGTAAGGGCCGAAATGTCTGACAGCACCGCAGAGCCCGTAGGGTAGCCACCGGCACCTTTGCCAATAAACAACTGCTTTTCAGAAAAAGCACCTTCTACAATCACCGCATTGTATTCGTTGCGCACGGTGCTCAGCAGGTTGGTGTTTTCAATAAACTGAGGCGCCACAAAGCCATACACTTTTCCATTTCTCTTAAAAGCACGCGCCACCAATTTGATGGTGTAGTTGTTCTCGCGCGCGAACTTCAGATCCAGGTCGGATATTTTGTCGATGCCGATGTTGATGACTTCGTCTGGCTTCACAAACACACCAAAGGTGTGCGCTATGGCAATTACCAGTTTGTATTTGGGATCATAACCTTTTACATCCAGACTTGGGTCAGACTCTGCAAAGCCCAGCTCCTGAGCCCGTGCCAAAGCTTCCGTATAACTCTTCTTCTCCTCAAAAACTTTGGTGAGGATGAAGTTGGTAGACCCGTTGAAAATTCCCTCGATGCTGCCAATGAGGTCGTTGTCGTAATACTCCTCCAGGTTGCGAATGATGGGTATGGCCCCGCACACAGATGCTTCGTATAGCAGGGGCTTGCCATACTGCTTCTGCAGGTCGTACAGTTCCTGCAAATGTTCGGCTACCATTTTTTTGTTGGCTGTTACCACCGCTTTGCCGTTCTGCAGCGCGGCCTTCACAATATCGAAAGCGGCCTGTGCATCGTCTATCAATTCAACTACCACGTCAATCTCGGGGTCGTTCAATACGTCTTCCTTTGCATACGTGAAGAAGTGGTTGGGTATCGGCCGCTGTTTGTCACGGTTCTTCACCACAATTTTTTTTATTTCGGCTTTGATGCCGTGCGTTTCGTGCAATACATGATAAAGCCCCTGGCCCACGCATCCAAAACCGAACAATCCTAATTTCAAATTCTTTCTCATAATGATGCTTCTGCTTTTTTGATTTCCGACCGCGTAAAGCCGCGAATAATATTTTTTAATGATTCGAGTTCAGCCAAAAAGCCATCGTGGCCATAGTTGGACTCAATGGCGCGTAATTCTGCCTTAGCGATATGCCTCGCCAGAAATTGCTGCTCGTGGAAAGGGAAAAGCAAATCGCTATAAACGCCCACTACCAACGTCTCGGCTTTAATTTTTGATAGAGCTTCTTCAATTGATACTCTTCCTCGCCCCACATTGTGGCTGTCCATGGCTTTGGTAAGCGTGTAGTAAGAAAATGCATTGAACCGGTTGGCCAGCTTTTGCCCTTGGTAGCGCTGGTACGAGGCCGCCCGGAAATGATCCAACGTATCGTTCGTCTTTTCAGACTGCGTTTGCCCGTAAATAGCATCGGTGCGAAAAGAAATCATACCCATGGCACGGGCTGCCTTCATGCCCTCCACACCGGCTCTTGGTTCGCGCAACTTCCAGGTGGCATCGGCCTCTATGGCCATGCGCTGCGCTTCGTTAAAAGCAATGCCCCAGGGCGAGTGTTGGGCATTGCAGGCAATCGGCACAATCCGTTCAAATGTATCGGGCCGGCTAATGGCCCACTCCAGCACATGTTGGCCACCCAACGATCCGCCAATCAACGTGTCTACTTTTTCGATACCCAGGTGCTCGCGCAATAGATCAAAAGCCTGAACAATGTCGCGGTTGGTCAGCAGAGGAAAATCGTGGTAGTAGGGTTGCTGCGTGTGCGGATTAATACTTAGCGGACCCGTGGACCCATAGCATCCGCCTAGCGCATTGGCACAGATAATGAAATAATGGCGTGGATCGAACGGGCCACCTTCTGCAAACAACCCAGACCACCAGTCGGTAAAATCGGAGCTGCCCGTGAGTGCGTGGCAAACCCACACTGCGTTATTTCGCTCGCGGTTCAATTGGCCCAGGGTAGTGTACTTCAATTGAAAGCCGGGGAGTTTGCCTCCGGCTTCCAACTGAAATTCAACCGGGTAATGAAATAGATGATCTTGCTTTACCATACGTTGTTTAGCTCACCAATTGCTTTTCGAAAACTTTTTCGAAGGCTTGCTCAAAATCAGCTTTGATGTCGTCAATATGCTCCAGCCCGGCAGAAATGCGCAGCAGGTTGGGTAGCACGCCTGTGGTAATCTGCTCTTCATCGCTCAACTGCTGATGTGTGGTGGCCGCTGGTTGTATGATGAGTGTTTTCGCATCGCCCACGTTGGCCAGGTGGCTCACCAATTTCAGGTTATCAACCAGTTGCGTGGTTTTTTCTTTCGACCCCTTAACGGTGAAAGAAAGCACACCACCAAAGCCGTTGCGCAGGTATTTCTTGGCCAATTGATGATACGTGCTGGATGCCAGCCCGGGGTAGTTCACACTTTCAACATGCGGATGCTTCTCTAACCACTGGGCCAACGCCAGGGCATTGTCTACCGAACGCTGCACGCGCAGTGAAAGCGTTTCGATACCCTGCAAAAACAAAAAAGAATTAAACGGACTCAGGGCCGGCCCGAAATCGCGTAGGCCCTCCACGCGCGCCCGTATAATGAAGGCAATGTTAGGCAGCCCCAGTGGGTTGCCTTCGCCAAACACGTCCCAGAATTTCAGGCCATGGTAACCTTCTGACGGTTCTGTAAACTGCGTAAACTTGCCATTACCCCAGTTGTAGTTGCCGCCATCTACAATTACACCACCAATGGAAGTGCCGTGGCCGCCAATCCACTTGGTAGCCGACTCTACCACTACGTTGGCGCCATGTTCAATGGGCCGGAATAAGTACCCGGCCGCGCCAAAGGTGTTGTCTACAATCAACGGTATGTCGTGCTTGCGGGCCAGGGCTGCAAAAGCCTGAAAGTCGGGGATGTTGAAGCCCGGGTTGCCGATGGTTTCTAAGTACAGCGCCTTTGTCTTTTGGTCGATCAGCTTCTCGAAAGCCTCCACTGAATCGCCTTCGGCAAAGCGCACCTCTATGCCCAGGCGTTTGAAGGCCACCTTAAATTGGTTGTATGTGCCCCCATACACAAACGAGGTAGACACAAAGTTGTCGCCTGCCTGAAGAATGTTGTTGAGTGCAATGAACTGCGCAGCCTGGCCAGAGCTTACCGCTAATGCTGCCACGCCTCCCTCCAATGCGGCTATGCGCTTTTCTACCACATCGGTGGTGGGGTTCATAATGCGCGTGTAAATGTTGCCAAACTCTTTCAGCGCAAAGAGGTTGGCGCCATGTTCAGAGTTTTTAAACGTATACGATGTAGTTTGGTAGATGGGCACCGCGCGCGAGCGGGTGGTGGGGTCTACTTCCTGACCAGCATGGATCTGCAATGTTTCGAAACGAAATGTTGACATAACGGATGGTGTTTAATGTTTAAGAAATTTGAATACGATACAGGAAATGAGCGTAGGCAGAGATTGCCACGCTACGAAGTTGTTAAACTTTGTTAAATGGTTTTAACAACAAGAGCTACAACACATACAACAATGCATGTGCTGGCCAATGTTACAGACGATGGATTGAAACAGTTCTTCGATGGAAGACACAAAGCCTTGGCGGACTTCTGAAAGGAAAACGATTACCTGGTTTTTCATGGTTTAATCGGTTTATTGATCCGCACGACCCTCGTGCGGCAGGCTTTAGCACCTGTCCCGACACGATCGGGAGGGTTGCTAGCGCTTCATCGAGCCTGATCTCTCTGCGCTTCTTTATAAATCGATTATGCGTGGTGCTTCATCGATCTGATGGCACAAACGTATAGTGGATTGGTAGAGTTTCCAAACGGGGCGTAAAAAAAATTTTTAGACTGCCGCTAAACTTACAGTCGTTTGGCTTCCGTAACCGTTTGCTTTTGCTCCATTCCGCTTTATGATTTGTACAGGTCCATGCCTTGTTCCAGCATATTGTTGATGGACTTTACCACTTCATCCAACGTTTCGGCCGTTTTTTTCAGGTGGGCGATCAACTCTTTGTTTGCCTCGGGCGACTTCTCGCGCAATATCAAATCCACCAGGCCCAGAATGCTGGCCACCGGTGCACGTAACTTATGGGCATTGAAATGCGCATACTCAGCCAGCCGATGGTTCTGTTGCTCCAGCAGGCGCGTGCGTTGCTCCACCATGCTTTCCAGGCCGTTGTTTATTTCCAAAATTCGTTCGCGTTGAGCGGCTATCTCTTTCTTCTGCTCTTCTATCTCGCGGTTTTTCTCTTCCAGCAGCCGGCTCTTGGTTTTCTCGCGCTGGTAGTTGCGCACCGCCAGTACCAGAAACAGCAATGCCGTAACCACCACCACCGATGCAAGCGCAAGCTGGTTGGTTTTGTATTCCACCTCGGCTGCCTGCAACTCCGCTTCCTTTTTCAGAACCTGTATCTCCATTAATCGCTTGTCTGTCTCGAAGCGAAAACGCTGGGCGTTGGCCTCAGACAACGTTTTGAGGTTTTGCACACTGTCCTTATAGGCCACATATTTTTTAAAAAACACAAATGCTTCGGGTTGGTTGCCACGTGCTTCACTGATCCTAGCCAGTAGTTCGTACGTATCGCGAATAAATGCTTTCAGGTTGCCGCGCAAAGCTGCCTGCAAAGCCACCTGTGCGTGCGCTTCGGCCTGTTCATATCTTTTCTGTTTGAAATACACCGATGCTACCGACCGATGCGCCAGAATAGTGCCACGATTGTCGTTTATACGGGCAGACAGGCCAATGCACTTGTTGTATTTTCTGAGGGCCGAGTCGTAGAGCCCCTGTTGTTCCAACACATTGCCAATGTTGCGTTCGTTGGTGCCGATACCCAACAGGTAGTTTTGCTCTTCGCTTTTGCGCAGCGCAAAACTGTAGGCGTAAATTGCAGAGTCGTACTTGCGCAGGGCCAGATAGGCATCGCCAATGTTGTTCAGCACGGCCGCCTCGCGCCATTCGTTCTTCAACTGCTGCTGCATGGCTCTGGAGCGTTTCAGAAAAGATAAGGCCTCCTGGTGGTCTCCCAGACCGTTGTAAGTGGTGCCTATGTTGGCCGTCAGGTCGGCCTCTACCTGCCTCAGCTTTTTTTCTTCTGCAATCCGCAAGCCCGTGAGGAAATAGTTTAAAGCCGTTGCCATATCTGATTGGGCCCAATATGCCAAACCAATCTGGCGGTAAGATTCTGCCTCGCCCGCAGGGTAGCCCAAACTGTCGGACAGGTTTCGGGCCTCGAAGGCACACTGCAGCGAACGCACTGGCTGCGAATAGTAGTTGGCAAATGCTATCTGGTTGAGTAACTGTACGCGAACCGTATCACGCTGCCTGCGGACGGCCAGACGTTCTTCTAGTTTTTCAGGAATGAGGTTGCGCTGGCCGCTGCCGTGCAGAGAAACGAAAAGCAATATCGCTGCAAGCCATAGACACCAAGCGCGCATAAAAACAGGGGTAGTTTTACAAGGTAGGTAAAAAATGACTGTGCAACAGACGAAAAATAGTGAGAGGCAGTTTGATTTAACCGCCCCTCAGAAAATGAGTGATAACCGGTGCGCCTTATTCTCCCAATTCAATGCGAATACCGCCTACCCATCGGGCAATCACATTGTAGAGAAAACCTCCGATAATTCCGGCCAACAGGCCGATAAATCCATACAACAGGGGAAAAAGTATCAGGCTGCCAACACCGAACATGGCGCTCAGTCCGCTTGTCTCTTCCGTTTCAAATTGCTGCATCAGCGAACCGAATGCAGCGAAAAACAAACCGATGATGAACCCGATGGCCGCATAGAGTACGCCCCATACTTTGGCCAGCGAAAAAGGATCTACTTGTCTTATTTCTTTCATAGTGGTGAAGGTTTAGGTAGAGGTTAGGTTTAAGGGTGCAACAATCAGGTAAGCATGCCACCATCTACTTGCAGCACCTGTCCGGTTATGTACGTTGACATGTCTGACGCAAGAAACACGCAGGCATCGGCCACGTCTTCAGGTTTTCCTCCCCGCTTCAACGGTATGGCATCGCGCCAACTCTGCACGGTCTTCTCATCCAGCTTGCCTGTCATTTCTGTTTCAATAAATCCGGGAGCGATGGCATTGGAGCGAATGCCGCGCGAGCCCAACTCCAGTGCCACCGATTTGGTGAACCCAATAATGCCAGCCTTAGATGCCGCATAGTTGGCCTGCCCCGCATTGCCCTTCAGCCCCACTACAGAGGTCATATTAATAATCGATCCTCCCTTCTGCTTCATCATGGGTTTGGTGGCCGCCTTCACCGTATTGAAACAGGATTTCAGGTTTACATTCATAATCTTATCCCACGATTCTTCCGTCATGCGCAGCAACAGGTTGTCCATGGTGATACCCGCATTGTTCACCAGAATGTCAAGCGAGCCAAAATCTGTTATCACATCGTTGATAAGTTTTTCTGCCTGGGCAAAGTCCGATGCATCAGACCGGTAGCCTTTGGCCTTTACGCCTTTGGCGGCCAACTCCGCCTCCAGGGCCTTGCCTTGTTCTACGCTGGAGAGGTAAGTGAAAGCGACATTGGCACCCTGTTCGGCAAATCGCAACGCAATGGCACGACCAATACCTTTAGAGGCACCCGTAACCAGTGCGGTCTTGTTTTGAAGCAGCTTCATGTGATAAGTGGTTTTTTGGCGTTAAGTTTACTTGTTCAAGTCCGCTAAATTAATGGATATTTTATTTTTCTGACCACCACATGTCCGGCAGTTCTGCCCCGCATCAGGGAGCCATTATACTCATTGTTGCCAGTGCCTTGGTATTGGGTGGCTGGGCACGTTTTTGCGGCCTGAATTTAACGTACGATTCGATGCAATACCTGGCTGCGGCAGCAAGCCTGAAACAAAGTTTTCAACTTCTCGGTGCCGATGGAAAGCCCATAACTTACTGGCCTCCGTTATTTCCGATACTGCTTTCTCCTTATTCAAATCCTGTGGCGGCCATGGGCATTCTTCACTCCGTGCTCATCATCATACTGGGTTGGCAACTGTGGTCTTTGTGCAAGGGGCTACTTCTAAACCACTGGTTGGCGGCAGCCTGCATGGCTTTTGTGCTGTGCGGAGTCCACGTTACCATGATTTCAGCTTTTCTCTGGTCGGAGCTATGGTTCACAATCTTCCTGATGGCCTTTGTGATTTGTCTGGTTCATCCGCACCAAAAAAGTGGGTTATGGTGGGCAGCCGGCTTCGGCTTCCTGATGTGCCTGCAGCGAAATGCCGGAATATTTATAGTTGCGGGTGCGGCCAGCTACCTTTTCTTCAGCCTACCTTCCCGAAAGCAACTTTTACAAAGTTTCGCATGGTTTAGCATTGCTACATCGGGAAGCTGGGCATGGAATCTATACGCTTCTTTTCTTATCGACAGTAATTTTCGCTTCTACCAACACGAATTTGGGCAACATGTGCTCCACAACTGTCGGGTAATAATACACCCCCTGGTTCGGGCGTTTCTTCCGTTACCGTCAAATATTAGTTGGGCGGCCGCATTGGCAATGGCAGCGCTGTTACTTTACCAAGAAAAAAAAGTGAAAGACAGGTCTATCCGTCTGCTGTTATCTGTAATAACTGCCTACCTGCTGGGTATGATTCTCTTGTTTCGGCTGGACGTGCACGATGGGGACCGCTTTATTGCGGTGGTATTGCCGCTGGTGGCATTGGTTACATTCGCTTTATTAGTACGTTGCAACAACAACCCTAAAAAAATCCGACTGCCACTTGCGTTGGTTGTAGCAGTCCTCCTGACCTACTCCGGTTTCAGAACAATTAAAAATGTACGCCTGTGGCATAACATGAGTTGCCAGGCAGAAACAGCCAAATAATTTTTCCATGCAAAGGATTGGTTTATTTTTGCACATTCAAAATCAGCAAATACCCTAAGTATGTCTAAATACGATGTGATTGTTATCGGCTCCGGGCCTGGCGGCTACGTGGCGGCCATTCGTGCCTCGCAACTCGGCATGAAAGTAGGCGTGGTAGAAAAAGCAGAATTGGGAGGCGTGTGCCTTAACTGGGGCTGTATACCAACCAAAGCTTTGTTGAAAAGTGCACAGGTGTTCGAATACATAAAACACGCCTCTGATTATGGTATTACCGTGAAGGATGCCGAAGCAGATGTAAAGGGAATGGTGAAGCGCAGCCGGGAGGTGGCGGCCAGCAACAGCAAGGGCATTCAATTTCTCTTCAAGAAAAATAAGATCGACCATATTGTTGGTCATGGAAAAGTGAAAAAGGGGGGAAAAGTGGAAGTAACCGATGCCCAGGGGAAGAAAGCCGACTACGAAGCGAAGCACATTATACTGGCCACGGGTGGTCGCGCGCGCGAACTGCCTGCTTTGCCTATCGATGGCAAGAAAATTATTGGCTACCGCGAAGCCATGGTGTTGGAGCAGCGTCCTAAAAAAATGCTCATTGTTGGGTCGGGCGCCATCGGTGTGGAGTTTGCTTATTACTACAATGCCATTGGCACAGAAGTTACCATTGTAGAGTTTTTGCCCCGCATTGTGCCGGTAGAAGACGAAGAGGTTTCCAAAACCCTGGAGAAGTCGTTCAAAAAATCGGGCATGACCATCTACACCGGTTCGGAAGTTACCAAGGTAGATACCGCTGGCAAAGTGTGTGTGGCCACCGTAAAAACACCTACCGGTGAAATAAAAATAGAAACAGACATCGTTCTTTCTGCCGTGGGGGTTACCACCAACCTCGAAAACCTGGGGCTGGAAGAAACAGGCGTAAAAACCGACAAAGGGAAAGTGGTGGTTGATGACTTCTATAAAACCAATGTGCCGGGCATCTACGCTATTGGCGACATTGTGAAAGGCCCCGCGTTGGCACACGTAGCATCGGCCGAAGGTATTATCTGTGTGGAAGCCATTGCTGGCATGAAACCACACCCTCTTAACTACAACAACCTGCCAGGCTGCACCTATTGCTCTCCGGAAATTGCCTCGGTGGGTTATACCGAAGAGGCCGCCAAGAAAGCGGGCTATGAAATTAAGGTGGGCAAGTTTCCATTCAGCGCCTCGGGTAAGGCAAAGGCAGCCGGTGCCACCGATGGTTTTGTGAAAGTAATTTTCGATGCCAAATATGGCGAGTGGTTAGGTGCCCATTTTATTGGCGCCAACGTTACTGAAATGATTGCCGAAGTGGTAGTCGCCCGTAACCTGGAAACCACCGGCCACGAAATTATTAAGTCTGTGCACCCGCACCCCACCATGAGCGAGGCCATCATGGAAGCGGCTGCCGCGGCTTATGGTGAAGTAATTCACCTGTAAAAACGGATTGAAGGCTTTTTGTAAAGCCTGCCCGCAACGGCAGGCTTTATTATTTGTCCACCTTTAGCCGGTCTTCGCGGTTGGCAATTTCCCAGGCAGTGTAAAACACACACTGCACACGTTTGGTAAGTAAGGCAAAATCTATCTTGGAAACCTCGTCTGAGGGGCGGTGGTAGTCTTCGTGGATGCCATCAAAGTAGAAGATGATGGGCACCCGGTTGCGGGCAAAATTCCAATGGTCGGAGCGTTGGTATAACTGCGTGGGGTGGTTGATCTCGTTGTAGGTGTAGTCGAACAGGAGCCGTGTGCGAGAAGCATTGTTGCGTTCGTTGATTTCGTGCAACTCGCTGGAGAGCTTATCCGAACCAATGACATACACATAATCTTCTGTTGTTTTGTGGGGGCCATCTCTTCGGCCAATCATATCCATGTTCAGATTTACTACGGTGTTGCTCAGCGGAAAAACCGGGTGGGTGGTGTAATGCTCCGATCCAAACAAGCCCCACTCCTCGCCCGAAACGGTCATGAAAAGAATACTTCTGCGAGGCCCCGCGCCCTGCTTTTTGGCTTCCGCAAATGCCGTGGCCAGTTGCATCACCGCCACCGTGCCCGATCCATCATCATCGGCACCGTTGTTAATCAGGTCGCTGCCGGTTCTGTTTTTACCGATGTGGTCGAAGTGGGCGGTAATCACCAGCACCTCGTTCTTCTTGTCGGTGCCCTCCAGGTAGCCCAGCACATTTTCAGTGCGCACCGTTTCCGGCTCAGCCTCTGCCCTGAACTCAAAAGGCACCGCCTTCACCCTGCCCGGTGTTTCGCGCTGGTTCTTTAACTTACGCATATCACCAAAACAGGTGTGCACCACCTGCTCACTCACAAACACGGGGCTTGTCAGGTTTTCATCTGCATGCGGCTGGGCAAGGTGGTATGTTTTGTCGGCTAATAATTCCTGATTCTGCTGCGCAAACGCCCGAAAGTCGGAAGGTTTCTCGTCCACATACAACAATACCAGTTTTGCTCCCGCTTCATAAAGGCGTTCCGTTACTTGCCGGGCTTCGCCAAAAGAAAACCCTTGCCACCAGGCCAGCACGGCCTTGTTTGCTACGTCTATTTTTTTCAGCTCTTTCTCTGTTGCGTTGCCTGCAAACACTAAGTCACCGTTCAGTGTGCCGTTCCAGGTGCCGGTAAAAACAAAATCAGTAAAGTTTTCGAAAGCACTGTTGTTTGCGGTTAGTTGTGCGGTGCCGGGCTGCAGCGCAAACAATTCATACGGTTGATAGTAGCTGCCATCTAAGGGGCCCGTTAGTCCCACCGTTTCGAAATGATGACGGATAAATGCAGCCGCCATTTTCTGACCGCGCGAGCCAGTGGCCCGGCCTTCCATGGCATCGGAAGCAATGATGGTCAGGTTCTCCTTCATTTCTTCCGAACGAATGTATTCTGCAAAGCGATCGGCTAACGGTGGTTGTGCACCTGCACGAAGTGCAATGAAAAAAAAGGCAAAACAAAGGAGACGAGCAGCGTTACCGGGCGCGGCAAGCAGTATGGGTCGTTTTCGCATCGTGAAATTTAGCTAAATAAACCCAAGCAGTCCCGAAGGTGGCACAAATTGTCAGTAACGGAAGAAAAACCTTACATCTGTCAGCGAATGGTTGTTTTAATCGGCAGGCCGTCAATCAGGTTGGGGATATTTGACGTTAATAGAGCTGAATTAAAGAAAATGAAAAGAACCCTTCTTGCATCTTGTCTTTGGTTGGTAGGCGTGGTTTCTTTTGCAGAAGAGTTGAAAGGTAAAGTGATAGCCGTGCTCGATGGCAACACCCTGGAGATTCTGGCTGACGACAACTACACCTACAAGATCATGCTCTACGGCATCGACTGCCCGGAGTTGGAACAGAACTTTGGCGAAGCCGCCCGCCAGTTGGCCGAAAAAATATTCATGAATAAAGAAGTAAGCGTAACGCTGATGGGCAAAGATCGCTGGGGCACACGCCTCGGCATTATTTGGGTGAAGGGGAACGACCCGCGCAAACAAATGCTGAGCGAAGGCCTGGCCTGGACAGCCGAACGAAATCCCGAGGCCGACCTGGAACAGGTAAAAGAGCAGGCGCGCGAAAAAAGATTAGGATTGTGGAGTGAAGAAGAGCCTGTTGCGCCCTGGGTGTTTCGCAGGCAGCAGACCATGCTGGTTCCCAAGTCGAGCTGACATTAAAATAAAGTACCGCTCTGGTCGTTCTACCGGAGCTATGCATTTCGTAAGTATATTCGTGTGTCTGTTGGTGGCATGTTCAGCGTGGGCACAAAACGCAGCGCCTAACTCGTTGCATCCGGGCTCGTCTGCAACGGTTACTCCGCCTTTAAGAAAAACAACTTCTCAGAAGAAGAGCCGGTTCTTCGCACCGCGCCACAGCAAAACGTATGTTTACAAAAAGCCAAATGTAAAACATACCGCCCGCTATGAGTTTTACGACCGCGTGGAAAAAGCAGCCAGGGAGAAAAAGAGGATACTGAAAAAGTTGTCGAAGCCGGCCTATTCAGACCCACGGTATTTCGGGCACAAACGCAAACCCAAGAAAAGACCACCTCACAAAATGCGCTACTGCAATGAGTGCAGCATACGGCACTAAAATTCCTTAGCGCGTATTAAAATTTTTATCTTTGCAACATGCTGTGGCGTACAATTGCTGTTTTAGTGTTGGTGTGCAGTGCGCACGTGCTGCGTGCGCAAAACCAAAGTGCGCCCAGTTCCCTTCAGCCTAACCTTCCTACAAAAGTGTATGCTCCCAAAGTTTCAAAAAAGAAAAAGAGTGGCATTACCTACGATGCGCGCGATAAGTTTTACGACCGCATGGAAAAGCTGGAGAAGGAGCGCAGAAAAAATGAAAAAAATTCAAGCAAGCCGCAGTACTCAGACTTTCAGTACTTCGGCCATAAAAAGCCCCCCAAGCGCAGGCCGCCCGAAAAAATGAGGTATTGTAAGATTTGTGGCATCCGCCACTGAAATAATTGTTTTTTTATTTCGACTGCAACCGTGTGCAGCTATCCTCTTTTAGGCAAGCCATTGTTAATTGCAGGCAACAAAAGTATTTTCGTTGTTGCTAAAACTAATCATGAACCTGGCAAGTCACATTGAGCATACACTGCTCTCGCCTACCGCTACCCTTGCACAGATCGACCAACTGGTGGCGGAAGCGCGGCAGCATCAGTTCTTTGGTGTATGTGTGCCTCCTTTCTGGGTGAAGCGCGCAAAACGAGAAGTGGGTACTGACGCTATCGCTATTGTTACTGTGGTGGGGTTTCCGTTGGGTTACTCACTAACCGAAACCAAAGTAGACGAGATCAACCGGGTAATTGACCAGGGGGCCGATGAAGTAGACATGGTGTGGAATATCTCGGCCTATAAAACAGGTATGCCATGGGCGAAAATTGACGTGGCCAAATGCGCTAAAGCAGCGCACGACCGGCAAAAGCTGATGAAAGTAATTATTGAAACCGCTTACCTGAGCCACGAAGAAATAACAGACGCGTGTAAAATGTGTGCCGATGCCGGTGTGGATTTTGTAAAAACATCTACCGGTTTTGCCGGTAGTGGTGCAAAAACTGAGCATGTACAACTGATGCGCTCGGTGCTTCCCCGCACCGTAGGCATCAAGGCATCGGGAGGCATAAAAACACGTGCGCAAGCCGAAGCCTTTGTGGCGGCAGGGGCAGATCGGCTGGGCACTTCTTCCTCCATTCAAATTATTACCGACTAAACCTTACCAACTCCAAGATGACCAGTTTTTTAGAGAAAATTTTTCCCGCGGAAAGCGACATTCCCGAAGCACACCGCATTACCGAAGCCATAGACCAGCGCGAATACCTGATTAATGGAGAGTTGAGAACGTGGCAGGGCAACCTGAACCCCGTGCTTAGCCCTGTGTTTGTGCGCGAAGGGGGTAAGTTAACGCAGAAAGTTATCGGCAGCACGCCCCTCCTCACTTCCGTAGAAGCTATGGATGCATTGAATGCGGCCGTGAAAGCTTACGACCTGGGCCACGGCATGTGGCCCACATTAAGTGTTACCGACCGCATTGCACACATCGAAAAATTTCTGATGGCCATGCGGCAAAAACGCGCAGAAGTGGTAAAGCTGCTGATGTGGGAAATCGGTAAGCCCCTGAAAGACTCAGAAAAAGAATTCGACCGCACGTGCGATTACATTGCAGACACCATCAAAGCGCTGAAAGACCTCGATAGAAATTCGGCCAAGTTGGTGGAAGAGCAGGGATTTATGGCACAGATCAGAAGGGTTCCGTTGGGTGTGGCGCTTTGTATGGGCCCCTACAACTATCCGCTGAACGAAACGTTTACCACGCTGATACCCGCCCTTATTATGGGCAACACGGTAATCTTTAAACCGGCCAAATACGGAGTGTTGCTGATAAGACCTTTGCTGGAAGCGTTCCGCGACTGTTTCCCTGCCGGTGTAATCAATATTATCTATGGCCGCGGTCGCGAAACAGTGGGCGCACTGATGGAAACCGGTAAGATCGATGTGTTTGCATTTATCGGAACCAACAAAGGCGCCAACGACTTGAAGAAGCTGCACCCCAAGCCCCACCGCCTTAAAGCCATTTTGGGTCTTGACGCAAAAAACCCGGCTATTGTATTGCCCGATGCCGATGTAGACAATGCCGTGGCCGAATGCCTGGCCGGATCGCTGTCATTCAACGGCCAGCGTTGCACGGCCCTGAAAATTCTGTTTGTGCACAAAGACATTTACCCCGCCTTTATTGAGAAATTCAAAGAGGGACTGAAAAAATTGAAACCCGGCATGCCGTGGCAAGATGGTGTAAGCCTTACGCCCCTGCCCGAGCCTGGCAAAACGGAATACCTTTTGGATTTGGTAGCCGATGCAAAAAGCCACGGTGCCTCCATACTAAACGAAAATGGCGGTGAGTACCTGCACACATTCTTCTACCCTGCAGTACTTTTTCCTGTTAACCCGAAGATGAGGGTTTATTCGGAAGAGCAATTTGGACCCATCGTGCCGATTACAACATTCAATGATGACAATGAGGCCATTGAGTATGTGGTGAACAGCAACTTCGGGCAACAGGTTAGTATTTTTGGAAAAGACTCGCAGCGCGTGGCCAAACTTATGGATGCTTTTGTGAACCAAGTGGGCCGTATTAACCTGAACACCCAATGCCAGCGCGGACCTGACACTTTTCCTTTCAATGGGCGCAAAGATTCGGCCGAGGGTACTTTGTCTGTAGCCGATGCGCTTCGTGTGTTCTCCATTCGCACACTGGTGGCCACCAAAAGCACCGATGCCAACAAGCAAATCATTAGCAACATTATCAGAAACAGGGAGTCCGCATTCTTAAGTACGGATTACATTTTCTAAAACCAGGGCTGACGTGAAAGTGCACCTGAACATACTGATAACAGGAAAAGTGCAGGGTGTTTTTTATCGTGCCTCCACGCAGGAGGTGGCCCAACAACTGGGCGTAACCGGCTTTGTGCAAAACCTGCCCAATGGAAATGTTTATGTGGAAGCCGAAGGAGAGGAAGACGTGCTGCTAAAACTGGTAACCTGGTGCAGACAAGGGCCGCCACGAGCAGCCGTAACCCATGTAGAGGTTACACCCGGGCCGCTGCAAAACTTTCGGGATTTTACAATTAAGCGATGAGAATTATTCCTGGCGTGGTGATGGCTCTTTTCTTGCTGGCGGGTTGTCAGCAGAAAAAAGAAATACATGCGTTGGTGTTTCTTACCGATTTCGGTTTGAAGGACGGTGCCGTTGCCGCCATGAAGGGCGTGGCATTTTCTGTTTCACCCGATTTAAAGCAGTTTGACCTGACCCACGACATCACACCCTTCAGCATTTATGAAGCAGCCCACCGCCTTCAGCAGGCTGCTCCCTACTGGCCTGCAGGAACCGTGTTTGTGTCGGTGGTAGATCCGGGTGTGGGGTCGGAAAGAAAATCCATTGTGCTGAAAACAAAAACAGGCCATTACTTTGTTACGCCCGACAACGGAACGGTTACGCTGGTGGCAAGGCAACTGGGGGTAGCCGAAGTGCGCGAAATAAACGAAGCGGTTAACCGACTGCAAAACTCTGAGCAATCGTACACCTTCCACGGGCGCGATGTATATGCTTACACAGGCGCGCGGCTGGCCGCCAACGTTATTTCTTTCGAAGAGGTGGGATCGGTTCTGGCACAGGAAATTGAAATCCTCGAGCTACCGATTGCAACCGTTACATCCAACGGCATTGCCGGACAGGTAACCGTACTGGATGTGCAATACGGAAATGTATGGACAAACATTGATGCTGCCACCCTGAAGCAGGCTGGCATTATGCCTGGCGATTCTGTAACGGTAAGGCTTTATCACAACGAATCCGTTGTGTATCACAAAAAGTTATTGCTGGGGCGCACCTTTGCAGACGTGGCTCCGGGCAGTGAACTCGCTTATCTCAACAGCCTATTGAATTTTTCGCTGGCCGTGCGCGAAGGGAGTTTTGCCACCCGATATGGTGTTGGCACGGGCAAAGAGTGGCGCACAGAGTTATCTAAACCGTAGGGTTCAAAAAAAACATCGGTTGCATCTGGCGCCATAAACTGCCTGAGATACAGCCGATGTGTGGTGGCTACGGCCACTCTTTAGGCCACTTCAAAACTTTCTGCCGAGGCGCGCTTCATGTAGTCCTCGTAGTCGAACGGTATATCGCCTCCGTCCAGCAGGCATCCATCCGGAATTACCGGGTAGATTTCTGCGTAGGTTTTTACCAGGTTCATAAACACCCTGCGGTACACATGGGTGCGGTTGATCTTGCTGGGGTGGTCGATGCCCGCTGCGGCCATCAGCTCTACAAAACTCTCTACGGTATTTTTATGATAGTTGGCCACACGTACTTTCTTGTCTTCCACCACCAGGCCTTTCATAAAGTAGGGGTCTTGTGTGGCCACACCGGTAGGGCAGGTGTTCTTGTTGCACTCCAGCGCCTGTATGCAGCCCAGCGCCATCATCATGGCGCGCGCGCTGTTGCATGTGTCGGCACCCAATGCCATAGCACGCAGAATATGGAAGCCCGTTAAGATTTTTCCCGATGCCATCAGTCGCATCTCTTTGCGAATGCCAAATCCGCGCAGGGAATTGTCGGCAAAAGCAAGGGCATCGAGCAGGGGCATGCCTACAAAGTTAGTAAACTCGGGAGGCGCTGCACCCGTTCCTCCTTCGCCACCATCAATCGTTATAAAATCCGGGTAGGTGTTTAACTGTACCATGGCCTTGCAGATGGAGAGGAACTCGCTTTTGCGGCCGATGCACAGTTTAAAACCCACGGGCTTGCCGCCCGATAGGTCACGCAGCCTTTTCACAAACTGAATTAACTCGATGGGATTACTGAACGCGCTGTGGAACGGAGGGGAAAACACGGTAGTGCCGGGCTTTACCAGACGAATGGCGGCAATTTCCGGTGTGTTTTTTTTGGCGGGCAAAATTCCGCCATGCCCCGGCTTGGCTCCCTGCGATAGTTTGATCTCGATCATTTTAACGTTGGGCTTTGTGGCATTGGCTGTAAAGGCCGCATCGTTAAAATTGCCTTGCTCATCGCGGGCACCAAAGTAGCCCGTACCTATCTGCCACACAATGTCGCCACCCGGCTCCAGGTGGTAGGGGCTCAGCCCTCCCTCGCCCGTGTTGTGAGCAAACTTGCCGATCTGCGCTCCACCATTCAGCGCCAGCACTGCATTTTTGCTTAACGAACCAAAGCTCATGGCCGACACGTTCAGCACACTCATATCGTAGGGCTGCTTGCAGTCTTTGCCACCAAATCGAACGCGCGGGTTGTGATCGAGTTTATGGAAATCGATGGGCGCAATAGAGTGCGTCATCCATTCATATCCCTCGGCATACACATTTAACTGGGTGCCGAACGGAACAGTATCTATTTGCTTTTTAGCGCGCTGGTAAATCACGGACCGCTCATTGCGGTTTATAGGCGCACCATCCGTGTCCGATTCCACAAAATATTGCTGAATCTTGGGGCGCAAATCTTCGAATACGTAACGTAGCCGCCCGAGCACCGGGAAATTGCGCTTAAGCGACTGCCGCGTTTGAATCATATCTGCCACGCCCATGTAGATAACCGGGCCCACAATCACAAACAAAAAAAGTACGTCAATCCAGAAGTATGACCAGACCAGGAGAAGGGCCGTAACCAGGATGCTGCTGATCACAAAAATTTTTCGCATAGGGTAAGGGGTTAGTAGTCAAATATAGAATTTTCGGATAGGATTTGGAAAGGTGAGAGTAACGACTTGCGCTAAGCTACCTTGTTGTGCATAAGGCCTTTCTGCTTATGCATCTTCAAATCAAAGCGTTGTAGAATAAAGTGGCTCATGCGGTTTTCCGCCATCTGGGCATGAGGCGTGTCGGCACGAAACACGGTTAGATCCAGAACCCCCCGGATGAAAAGTTCGTGGTGGCAGAATTCGTCCGTCCAATGGTGGAAAGCCTCTTCCCAATCCACCCGGTATTTGTCGCGATGGTCGATGCCATCCCACAAAAAAGTGAGCTGGTTTTCGCCAAACTTAAACCGGTACACAGCGGCTAGCGTCTGGTAAAACGAGTGAAGGGAATCCACATTTTTAGATTTGTAAGCCCTTACGCGCGCACTGACAGCATCGTCTATGCCCAGGGGATTGAATAAGCGGACATAGGCCACCTTTACCTTGTCAACCATTTCACGCAGCAGGTAGTTTTGCTGCGCCAGTTGTGCTTCTTCCAGCAGGTAGTTTTTATCGAGCGGAAAGAATTTTCTTACCAAGTGGGGCTAAGGGTTTGACAAAGGTAAAAATATTATCATCAATGCAGGCAGGGGCAAACCACTTTTCGGATGTCAAGTAAACACTGCATGTCGTGTAGTGCAGTCAATCGCGCAACTGCCGCTATCGTATCAGCAGGTAAATTTAATATGGAATGAAAAAATACCTGTTGCCTTTACTCCTGGTAGCCCTGTTGGCTATCCAATTCTATCCTCCCCAAAAAGAGGTGCCCTCTGCTTTGCCGGGCCAAGCTGTATCGGCCATGTATCCGGTGCCTGCCGATGTAGTGGTTTTGTTGCAACGCGCTTGTTACGATTGCCACAGCAATGAAACGAGGTATCCGTGGTACAGCCATGTGCAACCCGTGGGCTGGTGGCTGCAAAAGCATGTGGATGAAGGGCGCCATGAATTGAACTTCTCGGTTTTCGGAACCTACCAGGTGGACGACCACGCGCCCATTTTTGGCGCCATTGCCGAAGTGATTCGCGAAGGAGGGATGCCCCTGGAAAGTTACCTGTGGGCGCATCCCGAAGCACGGCTGAGCCACCAAGAATTGGAAAAGATTGCCGTGTGGGCCGAAGGACTGGCCCATTCTGTTTCGGAAAGTGAGCAAAGGTGAACCCCTAAAAATAGGTGTGCCTCGGTGAAAGCTTCACAGAGGCACACCAAGCGTTTGAAACAAAGGCGAGCCACTAACGCTAACGGGCCGCTTCGCTGCTGATCATCGAGCCATAAAAAATGGCGTTGGCCACCAGCTTATTGGTGCCATACCAGAATGCGCGGAAAGCGTGGTCTTCCGTAAAGGCGATGACCCTGCCGCGACCCAGGCCGGATACACCCAGGCACGAAGAATTTTTAAGGCGGTTGTAGTTAGGAGCCGATATATAACCACTTACCAGTGGGCTGTTGCCAAAAGTAAGGGGGTTGGCATACGCGCCCTTGGCTTTTTCCATGAAAATATTGTTGCCTTTAAACAATGGCATTTTTGCAGACGAGTAGCCGTATAGCAACGGATGGGTTAGGTCTGCATCGGCCATAAAGATGGCCCCGCTGGTTTGCTGTGCACCACGGTTCTCATCAATATTGGCATAGGGCTGCGGAGCCCCGCCCTTATCCTCCTCTTTCTTGGTTTCGAATTTACCAAGGCCCGCGCTGCTGAACCAGGTAACTGCGCGCTCAAAGCCAATCAACACCCCTCCTGCCTGCACCCACGCCTTCAATTTTTCTTTGCCACTGTCGGAAATGCCCGTATACGATCCTTCCGGGAAAATGATGGTGTTGTATTTTTCGAGGCTTTGCATGTTAAAAACGTTCATGGGCAATAGCGTAACCGGAATGTGGTAACGCGTATCCAGCAGGTGCCACAGTTCGCCCACATCGGTAGGCGAAACGCCCCCATCTACCAGCATGGCAATGGAAGGCTTTTTCAAAACCTGGAACGAACTGCTGCCTAAACTCACACCACTGTAGTCCAGACCGGTGCTGAGGGCGTATACGTCCATGGCATCTTTTTCTGTAATCTCCTTCATCAGCACGCGCAACTGGTCGGGTGTCACTTTCTGGTTATCTACCGGCACCATCAGGGTACCCCGCTCAAAACGTTTGCCTGCCGCGTTAAACATCTCGGTGGAAACTTTTACGCGCACACCCAGATTCAACAAGCGATAGATGGCGCGTGGCGCATAGTAATGATGCCCTTCAAACACGTACGCATAATCGCCCGTGCCCAGTATTTTGCCTACAGGCCAAGCGGGTGTTGTCAGCTTCTCGCCCAACGATGGAGGCGTTTTCATTTCCTCATAGTCCAGGCCAAAGGCAAGTGGCAGTGTCCAGCTTGAAATATCGTAGAACAAACTGTCTTGAAATTTCAACTGCTTGTAGAACATGCCTTGAATGAGTTTGTATTGCGGCTGATTGAGCGGGATGATGTAACTCGACTCGGCATCGAAAGTTTTTCCCCCAACCAACACGTTGCCGGCCGGCTTGTACACATCTACCTGTTGGCGCAGCGCCATCTCCACAAAATGGTGCGCACGTGCCTTGTCTTTCGAACCAAACACGTAGGCCTTTACGGGATCTTTGGCCGCTTCGGCTATCGCATTCTTATAAAAATCGCGCTGGTAGGCAAGTAGCTCTTCGCGCATTTCGTTCACCGCCTTCAGGCTGCTGAGCATGGTGGTGAAGTGGTTGCGAATGGTGAAGGGGAAGGTGAGCACTCCGTTCACACTTTCCTGGGCATGGCCGCGCGAACTGGCCTGCTCGAACAAAATACCAATGCAGCCTTGTGCATCGGGGTAGGTAGAACCCTTGCCGTAATAAAAATCATCGTAGCCTTCCTGTGTAAAATAAAGCGAGCCGATTTCATCGAGTGCTTTGGCGTGGTACTCGCCCATCTTTTTGGTGAGTTCCTGGTTTTTGGCAGGTGTGAGCGGGTTAACGCGCGAAGGAACTCCCGGCATGAAGAAGAAGGTGGCGTTGGTGCCCTGCTCGTGGTGGTCTGTCAGCACGTTGGGGCGCCACTGCTGAAATTTTTTCACGCGCGCCTGCGACTCAGGGTGCTGCGCTACCAGCCAATCGCGGTTCAGGTCGAACCAGTAGTGGTTAAAGCGGCCACCGGGCCAGGCTTCATTGTGTTCGGTGTCGTTCGGGTCGTCAGAAATTTGAACGCTCTTGCGCGAGTTCACCCAACCCGAAAAACGCTGCAGTCCATCGGGATTAAAACTGGGGTCGAAAAGAATAACCGTGTTCTCTAAATATTTTTCAATCTCGGGGCCTTGTGCGGCCGCCAGGTAGTAAGCGCCCACCAGGCCGGCATTGGCGCCACTGGCTTCGTTGCCATGAATGCTGCACCCCAGGTAGAACACAGCGGGCATATTTTTCACATCCAGCGAAGCGGAGCGGGCAGGGTCGGTTAACTGCAAATGCTGCGTGCGGATGGCCTCAATATTCTGGTGGTTTTTGGGCGAAGTGATGGTGAGCAAAAGCAACGGGCGCTTTTCGTGGGTGTAGCCGGTTACTTCCAGCGTAATTCTGTCTGAGGCGCGGTCGAGGGCATACATGTAATTCACCAGCTTATCATGGGTTACGTGCCACTCGCCCACTTCGTGACCAATGATAGAAGCAGGCGTAGGAATCGCGCTGTTATACTGCACTTTATCGGGCAGATAGTATGACAAATCTACTTGGCCAAATGCCGATACCGCAAAGACCAACCCCAGTAAGAAAACCTTGGCAAAACGCATATACATATTACATTTAAGTTTCATATTTGTCAACGAATTTTAGCTGCCATAAAGAAGAGTTTTTGACACGATTGCTCAAAAGGCTCGTTAAGTAATTGTTAAAAAACCCTGATAAATGGTCTAAAAAGATTAAACCAAAAACCAAATCTTACACGGCACCCGCATCTAATTTTGCGGGTCTGAACAAAAACAACAAAATCCAATCCTATGGGAAAATTTCTACGATTAACAGTGATGCTGCTGCTGACGGCCTTGGTAGGTGCGTGGGCGCAGGGTGTTACCACCGCAAGTATCAGCGGTAAGGTAACTGATTCGAAAGGCGAAGGGTTGCCGGGGGCGAACGTAGTGGCCGTCCACCAGCCATCCGGAACAACCTATGGAACAGTGACCAGGGCGGACGGAGGATTCACCATTCCGAATGCAAGAATTGGAGGGCCTTACAAAGTTACCGTATCGTTTGTTGGGTACCAGTCTCAGGAGAGGGCCGACATTCAACTTTCGCTTGGTGTCACTTCAAACCTCAACTTCTCCTTAACAGAAGAGGGCACTCAACTACAAGAAATTGTCGTTTCGGGAAGTTCGCTGATTAATTCCGACAGAACCGGGGCGCTTACCAATATCTCGACAAAGCAAATTCAACAATTGCCCACCTTATCGAGAAGTTTTAACGACTACTTAAGGCTTACGCCTCAGGCCAATGGAACAAGCTTTGGCGGCAGGAGCAATGGCTACAACAACATTACTGTAGATGGTGGTTTATTTAACAACGCCTTTGGCCTTTCAGGTTCAGTTGGTGGTCAGACCAACGCCCAACCAATAAGCTTGGATGCGGTAGATCAGATAACAGCAAGTATTGCCCCTTACGATGTGCGGGAAGGCTCTTTCACGGGCGCAGGCGTGAACGTGGTGACCCGAAGTGGTACCAATGATGTAAATGGCTCTGTTTACTACTTTACCCGAAACGAAAAATTTGCAAACAAAAACGTGCGCGATTTGGAGAGCAAACTGGGCGAGTTTAAGGTAAACACGCTTGGTTTCAGATTGGGGGGTCCGATTATTGAGAACAAACTCTTCTTCTTCGTAAACTACGAGCAAGAAAGAAGAGCAGACCCCGGAACACTTTTTAAAGCATCGCGCCCAGGGCTTACCGGTTCGAACGTATCGGCCGTGACGGCTGCAGAACTTGACGGCTTGCGTGACTTTTTGATTAATGAATACGGATTTAATCCGGGCCCCTACGAAGATTACGACCTTGAAACAAACTCGGATAAGGCCGCTGTTAAACTCGATTGGAACATTACCGATAGCCACAAATTCACTTTCAAGTATAATTTCCTCGAGTCCTACCGCGATGTTGTTCCAAGTACGAGCGGTGCTATTAGCAACACCCGTAGCCCAGGCGTTACGGGTATGCCCTTTCTAGCATCCTACTACCGAATCAACAACAATCTGAACTCGTTTACCGCAGAATTAAATAGCAGCTTCGGTAACAAATATTCCAATAAGTTTCAGGTAGGTTATTCGGCTTTCCGCGATTTCAGGGAAATTCCTACTTCAGATCTGGACTTTCCCATGGTGGATATCGGTAACGGAAGTGGCGGGTTCTTAACTTCATTCGGAACAGAGCCATTCTCTGCCAACAATATCCTCAATACGGATGTAATTCAGATCTCCGATAATTTCGATGTATATCAGGGTAAGCATACATTCTCCTTTGGTACGTACAACGAAATTTACAAGTTCCAAAATGGATTTGCCCCTGCCTATTTCGGCCTTTATCAGTTTGCATCGCTTAACGATTTTTACGAAAGTGCCAGAGACGGCATTCCTGGAAACGTGCAGCGCTACGAAATTCGTTGGGCGGCTAATGCTACCGGAGAGTTTCCCCTGGTTGAAACCCGAGCGGTTCAACTTGGTTTCTACGCTCAAGATAAATACGAGATCAACAGCAAGTTGAATTTTACCCTGGGCTTGCGCGCAGACATACCTATGATCAGCTCGGATATTCAACGCAATACCCAGGCAGAAACGTTTACGTTCCGCGATGGACAAAAAATCCTGACCGATCAGCTTCAGGAAAACTCTGTTCTCCTGTCTCCACGCCTTGGTTTCAACTGGGATGTAGCAGGCAACAAAAAAACACAGATCAGAGGTGGAAGCGGAGTGTTTACCGGCCGGGTACCCTATGTTTGGATCTCCAACCAGGCATCTAACAATGGTGTACTGTTTGGTTCAAGCGTTTTCTCTGGTGCCGCACTTAACAACCTGGTGTTCACCCCTGATGTAAATGCCAATAAGCCTACCGGTGCCGCAGCAACCGCAAGCACCTCATATAACCTGGCCGTAACAGATAAGAATTTCAAGTTTCCACAAGTTTGGAGAACGAACATCGCGGTTGATCAGGATTTTGGTAATGGCTTAATCGGCTCATTTGACTTTGCCTATACGAAGGACTTGAACGCAGTTTACCACCAGAATATCAATCTGCCTAACTCAACCGTGAACTCTGCCGGTGCAGATGTGCGCCCCATATTCTACCAAACCTTTCCCAATACGGGTGCGGCCGGAGCGAAGCTTAATCGAATCAATGGAAACATCAGCGATGCCATTCTGATGAAAAATACAAATGAGGGGTATAGCTATTTCATAACTGGTCAGGTTAAGAAGTCTTTTGCGGCAGGTCTGGACGCTTCCCTTGCGTATACCTACACAGACGCTCGTTCTGTTAATGATGGAGGATCTATTGCTAACTCCATTTGGAGAGACAGACTTATTTCTGGAGATCCTAACGCAGAGGCGCTTTCGTACTCAAACTTCCTTCAATCACATCGCATCATTGCCTCAGCCAACTATCGCAAAGAATATGCAAACCACTTTGCAACCAGTTTTGGGCTGTTCTACGAACTGGCACCCTCTGGCAGGTTTTCTTATGTCTACTCGGGTGATATGAATGGAGATAATAACAGCTTCAGCGACCTTATTTATATACCGAAAGATCAATCTGAAATAATTCTTCAGGATATCAATAATGGCGATGGTACCTTCTACACCGCTGCCCAACAGTGGGCCGATCTGGATAACTATATCAACCAAGACGATTATTTGAAAGACAGACGTGGGCAATATGCCGAACGCAACGGTGCCGTTAGGCCATGGGTTGGTCAAATTGATTTCAGAGTGTTGCAGGATTTCTATCTGGATGTGAAGGGGAAAAGAAACACAATTCAGTTAAGCGTTGATATTTTCAACTTCGGAAACATGCTTAATTCAGAATGGGGTATTTTTCAGGTTGAGAACAGAAATACACTCTTGACATTCAGGGGGTATGATGCCAACCGTAACCCTATCTATCAATTCCCTTACTTGAATAACACTACCAAAACGCCTTTGACAGAGACTTTCCGTGATAATCTCGGCTTAGCTTCCCGCTGGCAGTTACAGGTAGGTGTGCGTTATATTTTTGGTAACTAAGCCTGTTCGCACAATTCATCTTAAAGAGAGGCCCTTCGGGGCCTCTTTTGTTTTATGGCAGTTTTGACTATTTTCCATATATGGCCCGCAAGATGGATGCAGTAAAAATGATGGCAGTTTTCTTTTTTGTGCTGCTTTCATGCCATCGGGCCGAACAACCGGCCTTCACCCAAAAGCCCCAGGTAACGGCAGACCTGGCCGAAATACGCGAACGCGGTGTGTTAAACGCGTTGGTGGACAATAATTCAGTAAGCTACTTTATCTACCGCGGCCAGCCCATGGGCTATGAGTACGAGCTGCTGAAACGCTTTTGTCAGTACCTGAAAGTGCAATTGAAGATTACGGTGATCTCGGGCGTAGAAGAGGCCATTGACCGGCTGAATAAAGGCGAGGGCGACCTGATTGCTTTTCCGCTCACCATTACCCGCGAAAGAAAAAAATACATCGACTTTACCGATGCGCATTTCACCACCAGCCAGGTGTTGGTGCAACGCAAACCCGACAATTGGCGCGAGAATCCAACGCAGGCGGAACGCCAAATGATCAGAAACCCGGTAGACCTGATCGGAAAAGAAGTGCATGTAATGCGGCAATCGGCATTTAAAGACAGGTTGGAGAACCTGTCGAACGAAATAGGTGGAGAAATACTTATTGTGGAAGACAGCGCCACGGCCGAAACAGAATCATTGATTCGCAAAGTTGCCACGGGCGAGATTGACTACACCGTAACCGATCAAACACTGGCCATGGTAAATGCCACCTACTACCCTAACCTGGATGTTACCATGGTGCTGAGCCTGCCGCAGCAGATTGCGTGGGCGGTAAGAAAAAACTCGCAGCAGTTACTGGCTGCCGCCAACCAGTGGCTTACGCAGGTGAAGAAGAACGGCATCTTGCGCATTATACACGAAAAGTACTTTAACAGCCCGCGCACCTCGCTGGCCCGTATGAGCAGCGACTACTCCTCGTTGAAGGGCGGAAAATTGAGTCAATACGATGACCTGATTAAAGAAGGGGCCGAGACTTTAGGTTGGGATTGGCGCCTGCTGGCCGCCATCATCAGCCGCGAGTCGAATTTTAACCCGCAAGCAGAATCGTGGGCGGGTGCCATTGGCCTGATGCAGCTAATGCCCGGCACGGGCGATCAGTTTGACGTAGACAATTTGTACAGCCCTGCGCAGAACATCAAAGCGGGGGTACTTTTTCTAAAACACCTCGATGAGTTGTGGGCTAAAACCATCACCGATCCGCACGAGCGACTGAAATTTGTGCTGGCCTCTTACAACGTAGGGCTATCGCACGTGGTTGATGCCCGCAACCTTGCCCGCAAATACGGGGCCGACCCCACCCTGTGGGATAACAACGTGGAGTATTACCTTTTACAGAAATCCAAACCCCAATTCTACCGCGACCCGGAAGTAGCCGCGGGTTACTGCCGCTGCGAGGGACCTGTTAATTATGTGAAGGCCGTATTGAATCGCTACGAAGAATATAAAATTCACATCAAGTAGCGCGCAGTTGGTCAACGATTTCACGAAAGTTCAGTTGCTGCCAGTTGCTTTCAATACCCGGCTGGCCCATCACCTTATCCATTATTTTCTTCTGCCGTTGGCCGGTGTGGTAAGCATCGGAATAGCGCATGTTTTCGTGAAACGTTACCATTGCGTACAAGGGAATCCACTGGTCGGGGTACAGCTCGTGAAGTTTCGCCTCAATTTTTTTCCTCAGTAGAAAATCGGCATCGGCCACCAGGTCGCGCATCTCAACAAAATTATCAAGTGCCAGTTGGGCAATGGCATCGGCATCGGGCTTGCGCAATTCCTGGAAGCGGGGCAGTGTGCGTTCCCAATCGTCACCGGTTTCGTTTAGCAGTTGGTTGAAGATGCGGCAATCTTCAAAGCCAGCGTTCATACCCTGCCCGAAAAAGGGAACGATGGCATGTGCGGCATCGCCCAACAACAGGGCTTTGCCCCTGTACCAGGGCATGCACTTTACGGTTACCAGCGAAGAGGCAGGATTGTGTTGCCACTCTTCCAGAAAAGTGGGCATCAGCCTCAGCGCATCGGGAAAGACTTGCTGAAAAAATCTTTGTGCTTCTTCCTTCTTCTGCAACGAAGCGAAGGAAATATTTCCTTCGTGCGGAAAAAACAACGTGCAGGTAAAGGTGCCATCGGGGTTGGGCAAGGCAATCAGCATGTAGCTCTCGCGTGGCCATATGTGCAAGGCGTTTTTCTCGAGCAAAAATGAGCCGTTCGGCCCTGCCGGTATGGTAAGTTCTTTGTACCCATGCTCGATGTACTCCTGCGAGTAATTGAATCGGTATGATTTCATTAATTCGTTACGCACTACCGAATAGGCACCATCGCCACCGATAATCCAATCGAACTGCTGTTGTTTTTCAATGCCCGCTGGTGTTTGGTGCCACAGTGCTCCGGTTTGCCAGTCAATTCTATTTACTCCGCTCTGGAAAAGAATGCGGGCACCCGCCTGCTCCGCGGCCGTCATCAAAACCATGTTCAAACCGCTGCGCGAGATGGAGTTGATGAATTGCCCTTGCTTTCCGTACGGCAAAAAAGACAAGTTACCTTGCAGGTTGTGCATGGTGCGGCCGTGCATGGGTATGGCCACCTTGCGGAGTTCGTCAGCAAGGCCAACTTCTTCCAACGCTTTGATGCCCCTGTTGCTGAGTGCCAGGTTAATGGAGCGGCCCGCCTCCACACTCGATGTCCGCATATCGCCCCTGCGCTCGAATACGGTAACCTGATATCCGCGTTTTGCCAGGTAGATGGACAGCAGCGATCCCACAAGGCCCGCGCCAGCAATGGCTATGTTTTTAGTTTTCTGAATCATTCTGCAAAATCGGGTATTGCCTGTATTGAGTTATTGTAAAAGGCTTTTCTTTCTAATGGCAAGTCGAGCACTTGCGCGGCCACTGTTTTGTTGCAAATCGTACCCACCTCCAGATAATACTCATTGAACGATGAATAAGGCCAATCCTCCATTTTTTTTGCCAATCCTGATCGTAACGGGTTTTGATGGATGTAATGGAAACACGCCAAGGCATGATGCGGATCGATAAGCTCCTTTGCTTTTGTTTTTGGCTGGAATAAGGAACCCGTTCTATTCTCTTGCTTGTTGTAAGCTTGTGTATATGAACTTAATAGTGTACCAATCTTCCGTGAAAGTATCTGCATACCCGTCTGACCGCTTGAAGCGGTCTGACGGGTTAACCCCGCCTTTTCTTCGGTCATGTAAATCATCAGGTGAAAATGATCAGGCATCAAACAATAGGCAAGAATGTCGCAATAACCTTTTAGGGTTGAAATTTTGCTGAGAAAATAAGTGAAATTCCCGTCATTAATAAAGACGGATGTTTTGGAAAAACTTCTGTTATAACCGTGGTAAGCGGACGTGGGCTTAAATGTCATGCCGGTGATATCGCTTCCCTAAAAATCTCTGAAAAAGTAAACACCTCTTCGAATGTGTTATACAGCGGCACAGGTGCTACGCGAATGACACCCGGCTCGCGCCAGTCGGCTATCACGCCTGCACGGGTTAACCGATCGAATACTTTTTTACCATCTTTCTTTACAAACAACGACAATTGACATCCACGCTGCTGCGGGTCGGAGGGAGTGAATATTTCAAATTTCTCCTGAGCGGGGTCGATCTGGTTCAACAACCAAGCAAGATATCCCGTAAGGGCAATGCTCTTCTTACGCAAATTTTTGATGCCTGCCTCCTCGAACAATTGCAGCGAAGCCAGGTGGGCCGCACCCGACAAAACAGGAAAATTAGAGAGCTGCCAACCATCCACTCCTTTCATCGGTATAAAACCTTTTTTCATCAGGAATCGCTCCTTCTCATGGTGGCCCCACCACCCGGCTAACCGCGGCAGGTCAGTTCGGTTGGCATGCTTCTGGTGAACAAATGCACCCGCCACGCTGCCCGGCCCGGAGTTGAGGTATTTATAACTGCACCACACGGCAAAGTCAACCTCATCGTTATGAAGGTTAAGGGGTACGTTGCCCACCGCATGGGCCAGGTCGAATCCGGCATACGCACCTGCGTTATGGGCTGCTTTGGTGATTTTACCTATCTCAAAAAATTGACCCGTGTAGTATTGTACACCACCCATCAGCACCAATGCCAGTTCATTGCCCTGTTGGCCGATCACGTCAAGAATATCTTCTGTTCGCAAGGTGCGCTCACCAGGTCGGGGTTGCAGCTCAATCAATGCCTTTTCGGGATCGAAACCATGCAAGCGTATCTGCGACTCGAATGCATATTGATCGGACGGAAAGGCTCCCGTCTCGGCAATGATCTTATAGCGCTGTGAAGTAGGGCGATAAAATGAAATCATCAACAAATGCAAGTTCACCGTTAGCTGGTGCATGGCCACTACCTCATCGGGGCGCGCACCCACCAACCGGGCCAATGCCTTCTTGGCAAACTTATGATAATACAACCAGGGGCGTTTGGCATGCAGGTGACCTTCCACGCCCAACGTGGCCCAGTCTTTCAACTCTTCGTCTAAAAATTTTTTTGCCAGTTTGGGTTGCAGGCCTAGCGAATTGCCTGTGAAGTAGATGGCGTTTTTGCCGTTTACCTTGGGCAAGTGAAATTGTGAACGATAAGGACGAGAGGGGTCAATTCTATCTAGCTTCCGTGCAAACGAAAGCGAATTCTCAAATTTCATAGCGCTAGAAACAATTCAACAATAACCTACCCGCCAGTTTTTTTAAGGATTTGTATTTTTTCTTTTCGAAAGATGGGAGACAACGCAACGAAAATCAAACAAATCTCTTATCCGCCTCCATCACCGTTCCGCATTTTTGGCACGTGCGCAATTTTTCCGATCCGTAAAATTCGCGAAAGCGCGGCAAAAAATCCTTCTCGATGTTATCCAGGTGGAAGCGATACTCATGCAACGGGTGGTTGCACTTCTCGCAAAACCACATCAATCCATCCAGCACATCCTGCTCGGGGCGTTTACACTCAATTACCAAACCAACGGTGTTGGCAGGGCGCTCGGGGCGGTGCGGCACGCGGGCTGGCAACAAAAACATCTCGCCCTCTTTAATCGGAATGTCCACCGGCTTGCCGTCTTCCTGAATGCGCACGTTGATATTGCCTTCCAATTGATAGAACAACTCTTCCGTTTCGTTGAAGTGATAATCTTTGCGCGCGTTCGGGCCACCCACAATCATCACAATATAATCGCCTGCATCGGCATACAAGTTTTTATTGCCCACCGGTGGCTTCAACAAGTCGCGGTTGTCGGTTATCCATTGTTTCAGGTTAAAGGGTCTTTTAATGGCCATAGCGCAGGTGTATTAATTGAAAAATGATGGTTGATTCACCTTTTAATTGATTAAAATTACAAATAATTAAATGAACAGGTATGGATCTTAATCTGAGCGGAAAACACGCAGTTGTGTGCGGAAGTACCCAAGGAATTGGCAAAGCTTCGGCCATTGAACTGGCCCTGTTGGGCGCTTCGCTTACGCTGGTTTCGCGTGAAGAGAGTAAGCTGAAATCGGCATTAAAAGACATGCCCAAACCCAACGGTCAAAAGCATGACTACCTGGTGGCGGATTTTAACCTGCCCGAACAACTGGAGTCGGGTCTGGACAAACACTTCAGTAAAGAAGTGGTTCACATTCTGGTAAACAACACCGGTGGGCCTGCACCCGGCAATGTGCTGGATGCCAAACTCGATGAGTTCAACAAGGCCTTTACCAACCACCTGATCTGCAACCAGATTCTGGTGCAGGCATTGGTGCCGGGCATGAAGAAAGCCAACTACGGGCGCATCATCAATATCATTTCCACGTCAGTAAAAGTTCCGCTGCGGGGGTTGGGCGTTTCCAACACCATCCGCGGAGCCGTTGCCAATTGGGCCAAAACCCTTTCTGTGGAAGTAGCCCCTTTTGGCATTACCGTTAACAATGTGTTGCCCGGTGCCTCGATGACGGGCCGCCTGGAGGCGTTGATAAAGAACAGAGCCAAAAAAACAGGCAAAACCTTTGACGAGGTGAAGCGTGAAATGATTGCCGAAATACCGGCCGGCCGTATTTCCGAGCCTCACGAAGTGGCTGCAGCCGTGGCTTTTCTGGCCACTCCCGCTGCAGGCTACATCAACGGCATCAACGTGCCCGTAGATGGCGGCCGCACCGGTTCGCTCTAACGGCTACACATAGATTCCCTTGATCAGTATGCTGGTTCCGTGTGTGGGGTCGCTGCTGATTTCAAGGGTTCCCTGCAAAGACGCAACCCTGGCCTGCATGTTTTTTAGACCGATGCCTTTGTAGGCATCCGTCAACTCGAATCCTTTCCCGTTATCGTCTATGGTGATCACCAGTTCATTCTGGTGTTTGAAAAACTGAATGTCGAGTTCGGTGGCCTGCGCATACTTCACGGTATTGCTCACAGCTTCTTGCACCACACGGTACAGGTGATGTGCCACCTCTTGGGGAATATCTGCGGGCCAATCGTAAAACTGAACATCTACCGCAATGCCGGTTGTGCTTCCGGTTTCTTCCGCCATTTCAGTAACCAGGTGGCGGAGGCCCGCTACTTTAAGCGTGGCAGGCGACAGTTGGTGCGACATATTGCGCACATCGGTGCAAAGTTCATCAATCTTTTCGTGAAGCACGTTCCCTTCGCCAGCGTGGCGTTTCAACGTACTCAGGCGGCTACCAATATCATCGTGCAACTCGCGCGAAACGCGTTCTCGTTCTTTTTCCACCCCCTCAACATACGCCTTCAGCAGTTCCTTTTGCTGTTGGGCCATCTTAACCGACAAGGCGTTGCGTTCATCATATACTTTCTTTATCTGCAAAGTAAGGGCCAACGAAAGAATCAACAACTCAAATGTAGTACCTACCATCAGCAGGTTTAAATCTGTGCTTGTAATAACCGCCACATCGAAAGCACGCAGTACCTGCAGCGATCCAAAGAAAAAGAGCACACACATAGCCACCAGATAGAGGGCAGCATCTTGCCGGTGCTTTCTTACCACATAGACTGCGCCCCCCACTACCAGCACATGCCCAACCAGCATGATGACATAGTTAACGGGTAGCCAGTAAACAGAAATTTTTTTGACGGCTGGGTACGTTGCCACCCCGATTAAAATAGAAATGAGAAAATAATACGTGATGCCGCTCAGCACGGCATTTACCCTGGGTAGGGTTTGCTGAAAGGGCAGAAACGCCTGGCTGAATTTGAAAAAGCAAACAAAGATTGTCACCGAAAGGCTGACGTGAACAATACTGTTAACGTCTGTGGTTTGAGGATAAAGCCATTGGAATGCCAGGCCGAGGTTGACCAAAACGTACAAAAAGACAGACAGCACGTACAATGCATACCACAAGTGTAAAACCCTTTTCAGAACAACATACGCACCAGCCGATGCCAGAAAGCAAATCAATAAAAAACCAAAGAATGCCCCATAGCCCAGATTGTTAACGTAATCGCGATGGCTCATGGCCGAGGGCGCCCACAGGTGCAGGGGAATCTCGATAGATGAACCTGGTTTGTAAAAAATCATGAGCAACTGTTTTTCCTCACCGGGAGAGAATGGCAAGGGGAAGACAAAGTTGCGATGTGCCAGCGGCCGTTGTTTGAAAGTAAAAATGTCGCCTGTTTTTCCGTGCGAAACAATTTCTGCACCACGCACCTCAAACACCTCTACATAATCCATGTGTGGATTGTTTAGTTCGAGGTAGAATTCAGCGTTCTTTTTACCCCGATAGGTTACTGTGGTATAAAGCCATACATATTGATCGATATAACCCAGCACGGGACCATCTACCGTTTCGCCCGCTCCACTGGCAAAGGTATCCGTTGCTTGCTGTGGGGTTATCAGCGAGTCGACCTTCACCATTTTTGCATGAGGCAGTACCGGCTCCTTCGTGCTATTCTCTGTTATCACCCACCGGCTTTGGCCATGGGTAGCGCCCGCTATCAAAAACAAAAGAACACTAAGCAATGCCATTTTCATGCGCAAAGCGAACCAAGTCGGCAATGTTGTTGATTTCCAGTTTGCGGAAAATGTTTTTTCGGTGTGTTTCTACGGTGTGCTGACTTAAAAAAAGTTTCTCCGCAATCTCCTGCGAAGATTCGCCACGCGCCAGCTTCTCTATGACCTCCAACTCTCTGCGTGTTAGCTTCATTTTTTGGGCAAATCGATCGCGGTATATTTTTCTGCGATCCATCTCATGCTGAACGGACCTGGTTACGTAAAAATTATTTTCATCTAACTGGGCAAGGGCAGCCATTATCTCTTCGTTGCTGGCATTCTTCAATAGGTAAGCGTTTGCCCGTTCTTCCCTGGCCTTCTCAATCAGAAAAGAGTCGTTGTACATGGTTAAAATAATGATTCTGATTTTCTCGTTGCGGGTTCTGATTTCATGCAGCAACGTGAAGCCATCGCTGCCGGGCAGGTTAAGATCCAGGATCAGTATATCGGGATCGGTATCTTTCAGCAATGTAATCAGCGCCTTTCCATTAGCGGCATAGCCCACAATGGCGTACTCCTTGCTTCCCGCCAACAACAACTCCAAACCGTCATAAACAATCCGGTGGTCTTCGCAGATTACAATCTTTTTCAAATCTTTGCTCTTCTCTCAGGTCGGTTAAAAATACCCAAATTCCGGTATTGACAAAGAAATAAATTCAGATTAATAGCTAAACAAATTGCTTGTGGAAAAAATCAAAAATTTTATTAACGGGCAGTGGCCTGAGCCTGCTTCTGGTCAATACATCAACAACATCGACCCCTCGCAAGGCCAGGTTTATAGCCTCATAGCCGATTCGGACGAGCGCGATGTGGCCGCAGCAGTAATGGCAGCCCAGCAAGCTTTTGCAGGTTGGGCAGCGCTGCCCGCTAAGAAGAGAGCGGCCATCCTTCTTCGCATTGCAGATTTGATTGACCGCGACCTGGATAAGCTGGCACTGGCCGAAAGCATTGACAATGGTAAGCCGGTTAAGCTGGCTAAAGCGGTGGATATTCCCCGTGCTTCTGCCAACATGCGCTTTTATGCAACCGCCTCCATTCACTTTGCCAGCGAGGCACACATGATGGGCAATGAGGCCGTTAACTACACCGTGCGCGAACCCGCTGGTGTGGCAGGCTGCATATCGCCCTGGAATTTGCCCTTGTATTTATTCACCTGGAAGATTGCACCTGCACTGGCAGCGGGCTGCACTGTGGTAGCCAAACCATCTGAACTTACACCGATGACGGCCTTTCTGTTTTCGCAACTTTGCGCAGAGGCAGGGCTGCCGGCTGGCGTGCTGAATATTGTGCATGGCCTCGGGCCGAAAGCCGGGCAAGCCATTATTGAACACCCGAACATACCGGCCATTTCTTTTACAGGTGGAACGGTAACAGGTAAACGCATTGCCGCCACCGCGGCACCCATGTTTAAAAAACTATCGCTGGAGCTGGGCGGAAAAAACCCGAACATCATTTTTGCCGATTGCGATTTCGAGCAGGCCGTAGCAACCTCCATTCAATCGTCTTTCTCCAACCAGGGCGAAATCTGCCTGTGTGGCTCGCGTATCCTCGTGGAGCGATCGTTGTATCAGAAATTTGTGGATGAATTTGTGAAACGCGTGACCGCTTTGCCTGTGGGCGATCCATTGGAAGAAAAAACGCGTGTGGGTGCATTGGTGTCAGAGGCGCACATGAACAAAGTATTGTCGTACATACAACTGGCTAAAGACGAAGGGGGAACCGTTGTGTATGGCGGCCAGCGGTTGGCTCCGGAAGGTCGGTGCCAGGCAGGCTATTTTGTTGCCCCCACGGTAATCACCGGACTACCACAGACTTGTCGAACAAACCAGGAAGAAATTTTCGGCCCGGTGGTAACCATTATGCCTTTCGACACAGAAGAGGAAGTGATACAATATGCCAACAGTAACGCATACGGTTTGTCTGCCACTATCTGGACCGAAAATCTGAAGCGCGCACATCGCGTAGCTGCCAAAGTAAAGAGTGGCATCGTATGGGTAAACTGCTGGTTGCTGCGCGATTTGCGCACGCCCTTCGGAGGTATGAAACAATCGGGCGTTGGGCGCGAAGGCGGCTGGGAAGCACTGCGTTTCTTTACGGAAACCAAAAATATATGTATTAAGTTGTAGGTCCTTCCACGGCATCCTCGGTTGAACGAGAAGGGTAGAAAAGCCTGGTGTTCAAAAACCACACGATAAAGGCTGCTACAAACACACTGACTGCGTACAGTAAGAAATAGATTGTGTCGTTGTGGATTTCATTGCGGAGGCTGTTGGTTAATTGGTCTTCCGATTCGATAAAAAGAGTGCTTATAAAAGCAATTCCGTTGTTAACAAAGTGCAAGAAGATAGCAGGCACAATAGACCGAGTGCCCCAATACAACCAGCCAAAAACCAACCCCAATACAAAAGCGCCAATTCCCTGAACGAGATTTCCATGGATGATTCCGAACAGTAAAGCCGAAACAACAATTGCAGGCATGGGTTTATAGTTTTTCAGGTAACCATCCAGAATAATACCGCGGAAAATAAACTCTTCGAACAAGGGAGCGGCTACAACGGCCACCAATAACCACAGGGAATTTTTTGGAAAGATACGTACAACTTTTTTTGAAGGTGTGCAAAGATTTGCAGATACTTACCAAATGGCATTTTTCGACATTGAAAGCGTTCTGTTTACTGTATGGGGTTACCCGGTTAGTTTCCTGGAATTTTTTGGTTGGTTAACCGGTGTAATTGCTGTAGGCCTTTCAGCAAAAGCTAACATCTGGAGTTGGCCGGTTGGCATTATGAACGTGGTGCTGTCGTTTTTTCTTTTCTACCAGGTTCAATTGTATCCCGACATGTTTCTGCAGGTCTTCTTTTTCGTTACCAACCTGTTGGGTTGGTGGCGTTGGGCCAACCCGCGCCCCGGTGAGGAAGACAAAAAGAAAGAACTGCGCATCAGCTACATGAAACCAACCGAACTAGCATTGGTTTTTGGTGGTGGATTGTTGGGCACGTGGCTAATGGGACAATCTGCGTCTAACCTGCACGAGTGGCTGCCGTCTGTTTTCAGCCAACCAAGTGCCTCACCGTATTTGGATTCGTTCATCACTGTGATGAGCATCATCACCACTTTCTACATGATTCAGAAAAAAGTAGAATGCTGGATTATCTGGATATTGGTAGACTTAGTGGCCACCTACTTGTATTTTGTGCGCGACATCAAATTCTATAGCCTGCTATACCTGTTGTTTACGGGCATTGCCACATTTGCCTTGTTTAACTGGATGAAAGAGTACCGCGGTTATAAAAATCAGGCTGCATGATTCGCGGGTTGGTGATAGGCAAATTTATGCCCGTACACAACGGTCACCTCGCGCTGATCTACTTTGCAGCCGAGCGATGCGATGAGTTGATTGTCTCCATGAGTTACACGCCATCCGATCCGATTGCTGCGCACATCCGGCTGAAATGGTTACGAGAAATATTTAAGGGGAACTCCAAATTATACATCCAACAAATAGAAGATGACTTTGACCAACCCCACCTGCCCCCTGCCAACCGCACGGCTATCTGGGCCGCCCAAATCAAAAATCATTTTGGTAAGGTAGATGTCGTGTTTTCATCAGAGGACTACGGAGAACCCTTCGCGGCTCATTTGGGTGCACGCCATATTTCGTTCGATCGCGAAAGAAAAATGATCCCCGTTTCCGCCACGCAGATACGACAACATCCGCTGCGGAACTGGGAGTATTTACCTGCGGTTGTTCGCCCTTACTACGTGAAGAAAATATGTTTCTACGGACCGGAGAGCACTGGCAAATCTACCCTGGCGGAAAAAATGGCCGCCCGCTATCAAACACATTTTGTTCCAGAGGTGGCGCGCGAAATGATTACCTCAAATAACTTCACCATTGAAGACATTATCAGAATTGGTCAGGCACAAACCGAACGGGTGCGTAATAAACAGTTAACCGCCCATAAGCTGCTGCTCTGCGATACAGACCTGATCACCACCCAAATTTATTCGCAGCATTACCTGGGTGTTGTGCCGGCCGAGCTGATCGAGCTGGAGCGTCAAATTAAATACGATCTGTATTTTCTCTTTGATGTAGATGTTCCCTGGGTGAGTGACGGCCTGCGCGACCTGGGGCACAAGCGTGCCGAAATGTTCCGCGCATTTAGATCAGAGCTTGAGAAAAGAAAGATTCCCTTTTTACTAGTTCAGGGTACGTATGCGCAGCGTGAGGAGTTTGTTCAAAAACACCTCGACAAGCTGCTCACTTCTTAAACCGCTTACCTGCAAACTCCGACCGAAAAGTCTCTATCCCTTTTCGATCTTGCAACGTAACGTAGACCGTTTTTCCATCGCGGCCGCCAAAAACCAGGTTGCTCGGCTTCTGCCCTTTCAGTTCTACCTCACGCAACAACTGTCCGCGCGGGCTCAAAATAGCAACGGTTCCCTTGCCGTAACGAGTAACATACAGATTGCCCTTTTCATCGCACTTCATTCCGTCCAGACCAAAATCATCGAACTCGTGAAAGAGCCGCTGGTTGCTGATGTTGCCCTTCTCGTCTACATCGAAAGCCCACACATTGAGTTGTACACTCTCGTTTACGTACAATGTTTTCTCATCAGGACTTAACTCAATGCCATTGGTGGTTCCCATGTCATCGCGCAGCAAAATCGCATCGCCATTGGGCTCTATGCGCCATAACTTTCCCGTTCCGTCTTTCCAGTTGGGGTCGCTGGCAAACAATTGGTCTTTGGCATTGATGGTAAGATCATTCGGCTGGTTGAATGCTTTATGGCACAAAACGCCCACTGCCTTTTTCTTCATGTTCACACGAAGAATGTTATGCCCTTTCCAATCGGCCAGCAACATGGTGCCTTCCGAATTGAACACAATGGCGTTGGCTACGCTATTGTAGGGCAATGTGATAAACAACGATGCATTGCCGTGTGCATCTACCTTACCGATGGTTCCATCTTTCTGAAAGTTGACTACATAAAGATGACCTTTCACATCGAAGTTCGGTCCCTCTATGTTGTCGGTAAAAATATTCTCTGCAGTAAAATCGCGGGCTTTGTAATAGTCGTTTTGCGCCACCGAAGAAGTGCTGGCAAATACAGCCAATACTATGGTTGAAAACCTTCTCATGCCGATGGTTTACCTGCTTTGTATCCGCGTTGTGCGTAGAAGAGTATATAAAGGTAGCAGGGTAACATCAATGCAAAAAATACCACTTGAAAATTGTAGTCTTCTTTCAGGCTGGCGAATATTTTGGGAATGATGGCTCCCCCTGCAATACCCATTATCAAAATGGCCGATCCTTTCTCCGTAAACTTTCCAAGCCCATCTATAGCCAATGGAAAGATGGCCGGCCACATCAGCGCATTGGCCAAACCCAATGCCGCCACAAAACCTACCGATACATAACCCTGCGTAAACAACGCTGCCACGGTAAATAAAATACCTAACAATGCAGAAATCTTTAAAGCGCCCTGTTGCGACACAAACCTTGGAATGGTGGCCAACCCAATTACATAACCTACCAACATGGCAACCAAGGTAAAAGAGGTAAAGTATTTCGTTTCGTCTAAGGGTAAGTTAAACCCGTTGCCATAAGTGCCGATGGCATCGCCTGCCATTACTTCTGCACCCACATACACAAAAATGCAAAGTGCGCCCAACATCAGGTGCGGAAACTGGAGCACGCTGGTCTTTGTCTTCGATAGTGCACTGTCTGCCGGAGTTTCGTTCACTTCCGATGCTTTGATCTCGGGCAACGCAGAGCGCATGATCCAAAAACCCAGGGCCACCAACACAACGGCCATTACCATATAAGGCGCATAGATCTTGGCTGCAAACTCATTCAAAATGGCATCTTTGCTGGCTACGTCCGCAGCCTTTGCTACGCTTTCTTCCAACTTATCGATGCCCTGCAAAACAAACGCGCTCAAAACAATCGGGCTCAGAATGCCGGCAATCTTATTACAGATGCCCATGATGCTGATGCGCCTGGCAGCGCTTTCGATGGGCCCCAGAATGCTTATGTAAGGGTTAGAAGCGGTTTGCAACAGCGACAGGCCTGAGCCAATCACAAACAAGCCCACCAGCGAAATGGTGTAGTTGCGCTGGGTGGCAAACGTGCCGAATAAAAAGGTGCCCACTGCCATCACAAACAAGCCCAGGGCCATGCCCTTCTTCATGCCGGTCTTTTCCAAAATCCATGACGATGGCAGTGCCAGAAAAAAATAGGCCAGGTAAAAAGCCGTAGTAACCAAAAATGCCTTCGAGTCTGTGTCCAGCGAAAATGCCAGTTTCACAAAAGATATCAGCGGACCGTTGATCCATGTTACAAAGCCGAAAATGAAAAACAGCACGCCAATGATGATCATCGGACCTGTATTCGACTTCTGTTGGGCAAGCGTGGGGGTAGTCATAGAAATAAGGTGAATACTATTATTTTTGCGGGGATAATTTTGTCGAGTATACAGCAATTTTGAGCAAAACACAATGAGCACAAAACCAAATATGACATTAATGGTATTGGCGGCCGGCATTGGCAGCCGGTATGGGGGCATCAAGCAAATAGACGGTTTCGGCCCCAATGGCGAGACCATTATGGATTATTCATTATTCGATGCCCACCGAAGCGGGTTCACCAAAGTGGTGTTCATTGTGCGCGATGAAATTGTGGAGACGATGAAGGAAAAATTCCTGCCTAAGCTGAAGGGCAAAATGGAGGTGGAGTTTGTGATTCAATCGCTCGACAAAAAAATTCCTGCTGCGTGGCAAAATGGCGAACGTACCAAACCATGGGGTACCGGCCACGCCATGCTTTGTGCAGAGGATGTAATTCGCGAGCCTTTTGCCGTTATCAATGCCGATGATTTCTACGGGCAGCAGGCATTCCGCTCGCTGGCAGATTTCTTCGCAAATGAAAAGACAGGGGCGCACGCCATGGTGGGATACACATTAAAAAATGTTTTGTCAGAACATGGCAGTGTGTCGCGTGGCTGTGGAGAAACCGACAGCCAGGGCTATCTTACTTCTGTGGTTGAAAGAACCACCATCGTAAGGGAGAATGGCAAAATCATATCGAAGGAAAAGGAGGGCGACAAAGAACTGAGCCCGGAGACACCCACGTCCATGAACTTTTGGGGATTTTATCCATCCATCTTCCCGCTTGCCGGGCAATTGTTTCAGGAGTTTCTGAAAGCCAACCACCAAAACATTAAATCAGAATTTTACATACCCCTTATTGTTAATGATATGATTGCGCGCCACCTGGGGAAGGTAAAGGTCATATCCGGAGGAAGCACCTGGTTTGGTGTTACCTATAAAGAAGATAAAGACGCGGTATCTTCGCGCATTGCAGAACTGATAGCCAAGGGAGAATATCCTGCGAAGTTGTGGTAGAGAGTATTTCTGCTGCTGAGCTTACCGCCATTGCAGGTGTGTTACCGCAATTTGGTCTGGAAGCTTCACGTTTCTCAGTTGAAAGAATTGGGTCGGGGCACATCAATCGCACGTACTACCTACGCAATAAGCCAGGCTATATACTGCAAAGTGTTAACATACATGTTTTCCAAAATCCGGAAGCAGTTGCCGGCAACATTCGGCTGGCAGCCGGCTATCTGAAAGAAAAACATCCCGACTACCTCTTTCTGGCTCCTATCCCAACCGTTGCGGGTTTGAGTTATGCCTACGATGAGCAACGCCACCCCTGGAGGCTTTTTCCCTACTTTGAAAACTCCTGCACCATCAACGAAGCAGCACGGCCGCAGCAAGCCTATGAAGCCGCTCGGGCATTCGGGCAGTTGGCAGCCAATTTGTCCGGCTGTCCCTTAGCATCGTTTCAGTACACCATCCCACAGTTTCATCATCTCGAACTTCGCTACCGGCAATTTCAAGAGGCTTTGGCGAATGCGTCAGTAGAAAGAAAAGAAGCAGCAGAAGCCCAGGTAAAGCTGGCCATTCATCATCATTTTTTGGTTGAGCGTTACCAACAATTGATATCTTCCGGAGAACTGGTGCTGAGAATTTTTCATAACGACACAAAGATTAACAACGTACTGTTCGATACTGCCACCGAAAACACCCTGGCCGTTATCGACCTCGACACGCTAATGCCCGGCTATTTTATTTACGATCTGGGCGATCTGATCCGCACGTTGGTAAGCCCCGTGAGTGAAGAAGAAAAAGATATTTCGGCCATTCGGTTTCGTGCCGATTTTTATGACGCAGTGGTGAGCGGATATCTTTCGGCCATGAAGACACAACTTACCCACAACGAGTTGCATCATATATCATTTGCAGGCCCCATGATGACCTATATCATGGCGTTGCGTTTCCTGGCAGACTATCTTCGGGGCGATACTTATTATCACATCAAGTACCCAACGCAGAACCTGGTGCGCGCAACTAATCAGCTAAGGCTATTGGAAGTGCTGTTGCAACACAAGCCGCTGGATTGATAATTGTTCCAGTTGAAAGTCTATTTCTTATTGCAATGCTGGTCGATGGAAAAGCGCGCCTTCGCATCTCCGTACTCCACCGACTTGCGCCAATCAAAGCATGCTTTTTCCTTTTCGCCTAACTGATAGTAGAAGTTGCCGCGTTGTTTGAAGAAAGATGCATTCTTTGGGTCTAGGTTAATCGCCTCATCCATGTCCGACACAGCAGCCCCATAATCATCCAGTGCCGCCTTACAGTTAGAGCGGCCGTAATAGGCAGCTGCATCTTTCGGGTTTAATTGTATGGCTTTGTTGTAGTCTAAAACCGCGGGTTCATACTCCCCACTCTCTTCCTTTATCAAGGCGCTGTTGTAGTAAATATCAGAGTTGTTAGGGTCTGCCTCCATGGCCTTGGCCAATGCTTGCAATGCGCCTTTTTTGTTTTCCAAACCTATGTAAGCCCGCGCTTTGGCCAGGTGAACGTCCACACCATTTTCCCCTGCCTTGATCGCTTCGTCCATATCTCTAATGGATAGTTCGTATTCCTGTTCTTCCAGCAGGCAGATACCACGCTTATAAAGAATCGTTTTGTCCTTCATGCCTCCCTTCACAGTTTTATCAAAATACTCAAGCGCAGCCGTGTAGTTTTTTAATTCATAAAACCCTGTTGCCAGGGTGTGAAACAAACGTGTTTCTGGTTGCTCCGTAAGCTTTTCAACTGACCGATAGTCTTTTACCCCTTGCTCGAATTTGGCTTGTTTATAAAATGCCTCGCCCCGGTTTTCATAAGCTTTGGCGTAATCTTCTTTCAGTTCGATAGCCTTGCCGTAATCAGTAATCGCTTCATTTATCTTATCGAGCAAAAAGTGGGCTTTGCCCCTGTTGTTGAAGAGTACCGGGTCTTTAAGACCCAGCGTAATCGCCTGCGAATAGTCTGCCACTGCACCCGCCATGTTGTTGCTTCTAAATTTTGCATCACCTCTGTGAAAAAATGCGCTGCTTAGTTTAGCATCTTTCTCAATAGCGGTGGAGAAATCAGCAATAGCTTCTGCCAGTTCCTTGCTTTCCATTTTGGTAAATCCGCGCATATCAAAAGCAATGGCTTCCGAATAGCCAGCGGCAATAGCCTTGTCAAGGTCAGCTTGGGCTGGTTGATAGCTACCTAATTGAAAATTGGCAGCGCCCCTTACAAAGAAAACTTCCGCAGTATTCTCGCCCAACTCGATCGCTTTGCTCAGGTCGGGCAAAGCTTTCTGAAAATCCTTTTGCTCAAAGAATGACCGACCCCTGGCCGCAAAAACATCTTTCATAGTTGTACCTCCCTCAATGGCTTTCGTACCATCCTCAATGCTGCCTTTGTAATCCTTAGTCTTAAACTTAGCAACGGCTGAAAAACCAAACTCTTCCACGCTTGCCTGCCCCTTCGACTTAAGGATGGCCACATCGGCTATCACTTTTGGCCAATCAGCCAACAGGTAAAAAGCGGCAGCACGATTTTTCATCGCCTGATTGTATTCACTTTTTATTTGAAGCGCTCTGTTAAAATCGTCTATGGATTCTTTTGCCAAGCCTTCATTCAACTTTGCCTTACCCCGGTTGTTATATACAACCTCATCGGCCGCACCCAACGCAATGGCCTGATCGTAGGCGGTGATGGCCGTTTTGAAGTTCGAATCGCGAAAGCGTGCGTTACCTAATTGAAAGAAAATCTCTTTGTCTTTGCTGCCTAAGGTGGCTGCCTTTTCAAGGTAGGGTTGTGCCTCTTTGTTTTTTTGATTTTGAATGTAACTGAGTGCCAGATTTTCAATGGCCATCAGGTCGTTGTGCCCTGCTGCCTGAACATATTTTTCAAGGTCGTTGATGGCGGTAGTAAAATTCTTTACCTGGTAGGCCGCCTTGCCTCTTTTCTCAAATACACCCGTTTCTTTTTCTCCTGCTGCCTCTGCCAGGGCCAACATTTCAACAGCCGGCTTAAATTCTTTCTTCTCATAGCGCAGGTAGCCTGTGTACAACAAAACCTTCGAATCTTTGATGTTGCCTTTCACGGCATTTTCCAGATACTGCTTGGCAACGTCCATTTCTTTGAGATGGTACTTGCTTATGCCAAGCATACGCGAGAGCTCTGCGTTCTCACCTTCGGCTGCTTTTACCTTCTCCAGATCAGTTACGGCTGCACCGTAATTGCCGGCCTCGAACTGGATGGTTCCGCGGTTGAGCAGTGCTTTGCTGTAATCTGGTTTAATGGAAATGGCCTTATCAAAATCTGCAAGACCCCCAGGCACATCGGCCAGGCTCACCTTTGCCTTGCCACGGTTGTTGAAAACAATGGCGTCAGTTGCCTGAAGTGAAAGGGCCTTATCGTAGTATTTTACTGCAGAGGCAAAATCATTTTTCAAGAAAGACAAGTCTCCCATGTTTTTGAATGCATCATAATCCGATATGCCGGCTGCCAGGGCTTTCTCTAAATCAGCTTTGGCTTTGTCGTAATGTTTCTGAGAGAAGTAGGCATTACCACGAAAGAGGAATAACTGCGGTTCGGTTGAGCCCGCAATGACCGCACGGCTTAGCGATTCAATCGCTGCTGGAAAGTCTTTGGACTGATACTGACCTATCCCCAATTGTTCAAATACCTCTTTTTCGGACGCGCCCATTCCAACGGCAGCCATTAGCGCAGTCACAGCTTCTGGGTATTTATTTTGCTTTGCCAGACTTAGGCCGAGCATTTTAAATACGTCTTTGTCTTTCACGCCCTTCCCTACCACTTTACCTAGTTGGTCAGCCGCAGCCGCCCAATCATTCAGCGCATACAATGCAGTGCCATTTTTCTGCAACAGTTCCGTGTCGCTGCGGCCAGCAGAAATCATCCTGGTAAAATCGCCTGACGCGTTCTTCCAATCTTTCAACGCATAAAAGGTTTCCGCCCGATTCTCCAATGCTTTATCGTAGTCGGCCTTCAATTCCAAGGCTTTATTAAAATCGGGAAGGGCGCCTTTGAAATCTTGCAGGTTGAATTTTGCCTTTCCGCGGTTATTAAAAAGCACGGCATCTGGTTTTAACGCAATGGCTTTGTCGTAGCTAAGAATGGCTTCTTTGTAGTTTTCCATCCTGAACTTGGCATTCCCAAGGTTAGTCCACACCTCCAACGATTGTGCGCCCATGGCAACAGCCTTTTCCAAGTCAGCAGAAGCGCCTTCCACATCATCTAGCTTGTACCTCGCATTGCCCCTGTATTCGAATAATTCCTGCGTATTCATACGCGCTTTCACGGCCTCATCAAAGTCGGCTTTGGCCTTAGCAAAATCGCCCTGTTGGTACATTGCAATGCCCCGCTTCACCAGCACCTCTTTATTGCCAAAACCCGAATTGATAAGCTGGGTCAACTGAATAGTGGCACCCGGCCAATCCTGAACTTCCATTTTTTTCAATGCCTGTTGATAAGCCCCCTGCTGGAGCGAGTCCTGGTTTTGTGCATGAGCTGAACCGATAAACAAGAGGGCAGCAACGAAACTTAGAACACGTAAGCTCATAGTAGATTTTTTTGGGAACGTAAAAGTACCAAAAACAGGGCGGCAGAAAGATTGAAAAACGACCCAAAACTGACAGGGGCGCCAATCACTAATCTTGAAGGAAGTAGTAAAGGGTGTAAATAACCGAAACGATAATGATTAGATACAAAAACACCTTTGCCCGGGTGTAATAACCCTTGATGGGCATAACCGTTTTTTTCCGACCGCTCATCGGTTGAAGTCAGCAAAAAGCGTCAAAAGAAAATAAATGGCCAGGCAGCCGGCAATCATATAAAGCAAGTGGCGTGCCCGCTGAAAATGGAATTTGGTTACCTTCGACTTCATAACTATATGATTTTCAGCATTAATTCTCTCAATATAGAAAAAAAGGTTGAATAGTATCCACCGCAGCGACAGAAAGTCGTTTTTGGGGTATAAACTGACTGAAAATTGTTACTGACGGTTATTGGCTTTGGCCGAATTCCTTTTGCCCAGCAGGCCAAAATTCCAAAATAGATCAGCTGAGCCGCAGAGTTTTAGGACCGTGGCACAGAACCAATTACCTGCATGGTGCTTAAGGTCGGGCTGGCCTGGCCACCACGTGGTTCAATGGTAACTGCAAAAGCAGCAGCTCCTTTGATCAGCTTCATTTTTAACAATCCATCGCCCTGCTTATCAAAAACTCCGGCATCAACAGGCTGACCATCTACAATGGCCCATAATTGAAACTGCTGCTCGGACGCCAGGGATCGAAGGTTTTGAATGCTAAGGAACACTTCCTCCGTTGATGCGTTCCAATAAACGGTGGCAAGTGCAGATGGGTCATTGGCCGTGCCCTTCAAAACCACTTTTTGAAATGCTGCATTTTCGATTACGGCTAAATCCTGCTGCAGTTTGGTGAGTCGTTCGTTCACCACATTGTAGTTGGCCGCAAATTGTTGGTTTTGGGCGATCAGGTTTTCCAGGTTTAGCTTTGTTTCAACCCAGCGCGACCGGTACGTGTACGCCATTACCGAAGCTACCAACGCCAATACAATAGACGCGGCAGCGGCCCATCGCCAATAGTTGGCTGAAGGATTCAGTGCAACAACTCTTTCGTTGGCACTTGCGGGCTGAGCCAACTCCAAAATCTGCTTTCTTAGCTTTTGTCGGGGCGCAATAGCAGCACTCAGCGCCAACTCATGCAGTGTCAGTTCACTCAGACGAACTTCCTCCCTAAGCTCAGGGTATTGTGCTAAGTGTTGCTCGAATTCAATCTTTTCAAAATGAGTTAACTCACCCAGCACGTAGGCCTCAACCACACCACTCGCTATGTATTCTTTTAAGTTCAATTAATCTGTAATAGATGTCTTAATTCAATCATTGCTGTACGGATCCTGGTTTTTACTGTGCCCAAAGGCAAACCAAACTCATCGGATACCTCTGCATGTGTATACCCGCCTAGGTAGATTTTCTCAACTACAAATCGCTGCTCTTCCGGCAACTTGCCCAATAACTCCTTTATGCCTATCGCATCAACAGCCAGTTCTGTGTTGCGCGCGCTATCCAAGCTACTTACGAAGTTATCTATGTCATCGGTTTTCCTGCTTTGACTAAACTCCTTCGACCTGGTTTTGTCGATGGCCAGGTTACGCACAATGTTCAGCATCCAGGTAAAAAGCCGGCCTTTTGTCGCATCGTAGCTTTGAATTTTTTCCCAGATTTTCATGAATCCATCTTGCAGAACTTCTTCCGCCATATCTTCATGGGGGATGATCCGCACAATGATACCGTAAAGCGCGTGTGCATAATGATCATAGAGGTACTCTAAGGCAGACTGCTTTTTGGAGCGTAGCCCCTCTATTAGTTCTGCTTCCGATATCGTGGCCTTTCGGGCGATAGATTTCAATTTACAATTGACAATATAACCCAAAGTTGCGAAAACTGATACAGCACTTTAACTGTATAGAAAAGTTACCCTATAAATAGATGCATATACCGAAACCTGCTGAAACAGGCTTGCGAGTGCTTTAACACAGATGTATAAAAACAAAGAAGCCCAGGTATTTTCATACGAGGGCTTCATTTGATAAAAAAAGGCAACGACTTACTCTCCCACGTTTTACCGTAGTACCATCAGCGCTGGTGGGCTTAACTGC
>JBMOLS010000031.1:0-70184 GCA_049324055.1 Bacteroidota bacterium
CGCCTTTCAATATGGAAGGAATGAAACGCGTATCGATAACGCCTCCCACAATGCAATTGTAAAACACCAGCTTGCCGCCCCAGTCCAGGTCTATCACCTCCTTGCCGCGCACGCTGTATTCGGTTGGCTCGGGCATGCCTTCATAATAGGGCTCTACTTTCAGATGCACTTCGGCAAACTGCCCTGCCCCACCCGACTGTTTTTTGTGCCGGTAGCTGGCCGTCATCGGCTTTCGAATGGTTTCCCGGTAAGAGATGCGGGGCGACACGAAATCTACGTGCAGCTTATACATGTTTTCCAGCAGCCACTTGCACACCATCAGGTGCAACTCGCCCTGTCCGGCTACAATCAGTTGCTTCAACTCGCGCGAATAGGCCACCTCCAGCGTAGGGTCTTCCTGGTGTATCTTCTGCAAAACTTCGCCTATCTTCTCGTCATCGTTTTTACTGTGCGCCACTACGGCCGTGCGGATACGAGGCTCGGGAAAGTCGATGGGTTCGATGGTTACATCAAAGCCTTTGGCGTGCAAAGTTTGATTGGTGTAGGTGTCTTTCAGTTTAAGGGTGGCGCCAATGTCGCCAGCCACCAGTTTTTCTACCGGGGTGCGTGTTTTTCCATCCATGATAAACAGCTGATGTAGCCGCTCCACAGAACCGGTCTGGCTGTTAACCAACTCAGAGGTGCTGGTTACTTCTCCCGAAATCACCTTAAAGAAGGTAAGCTTGCCCAGGTTGGGTTCGAGGTGGGTTTTGAAAACAAAGAGGGCCGTTGGTTGTGCCGGGTCGAACGATAGTTCTTTGCCTTGGGTGGTGCGTTCGGGGTGGGCCTCGCGCGGGCACGGGGCCACGTTGTCAATAAAGCCCATCATGCGGCCGCTACCCATGTTTTTGCGGGCCGACATCACAAACACGGGAAATACATCGTGGTGTATCATGCCCAGTTTAAGGCCTTGCCGCATCTCGTCTTCATCGAGCGTGCCCTTTTCAAAATATTTTTCCATCAGCTTCTCATCGTTCTCGGCCGCCTTCTCTACCAATTCATTGTGCAGTTCGTTGGCTTTCTCCTTCTCCGCTTCGGGTATCGGCAACTTTTCGGGCTTGCCGCCTTCTGCCGGAAACCTGTAGTAAACCATTTTAAGTAAATCGATGATGCCGTTGAATCCTTCGCCCTGATTAACGGGATACTGCATCTGTGTAACAGCCGGGCCAAAATTGTCTTTCAACGATGCCAGCGCTGCATCAAAGTCCGACTTGGGGTGGTCTGCCTGGTTGATGGCAAAAATGACAGGCTTACGGTACCGTTCCGCATAATTCCAGATCAATTCGGTGCCCACTTCTACACCATGTTGTGCGTTGATCACCACCACACATGTATCGGCCACGCGCAAAGAGGCAATCATCTCACCGGCAAAATCATCGAATCCGGGGGTGTCGATGATGTTGATCTTATAGTCGCGCCATTCGGTGTGCAGCGGGGTGGCAAAAACGGAGTTGCCCCGCTCCTGCTCAATCTCGTGGTAATCGCTTACAGTGTTTTTTCCTTCGAGGGTGCCTCTTCGGTGAATGATGCCTGCTTCAAACAGCATGTCTTCGGCCAGCAAAGTTTTGCCGGCCTTGGGCGCGCCCAACAGTACAATGTTTTTGATGTGCTTTTCATCGTAGATTTTCATAACGGTAAATGGTTAGGGTTGGCGCACTTCGTACAGACTCCGGCCGGAATAAAAAAGAGCGCTGATAAATCCCGGAGTACATATCATAGTGCAAAATGAATTGAGTGATTCCGGAGAGAAAGGGAGATGAATGTACCAAAAAGAGCGCAAAAGAAGAAGTGAAAACAAATTGTATTTGGAAACGCATTTTCTACGCTTTTTGCGCCCATTAAGACCTTTTTACGGATACACACTGGCGCTTCGCCCGCCAAATTGAGCCGCCCGTGCATCAAAAAACTAACAAAAGTAGATTCTCATGCTGACAAAGGTCAGTGCTGCACGCAGGAAGTATCATGTGCGCAGGAGGAGGTGCGGTATACTTTTACATCGTATTAAACAATAAGCATATGGCACTCAACCGAATCCCCGCACTCATCTTTATCTTGCTGCTCGCCCGGCCCGCCATGGCACAGGTTGATTACAAGCCCACCGTTACTAAAATGACTGTATCCGGTACTTCCACCCTGCACGAGTGGACATCGGAGGTAACTCAGGTAGACTGGACTGGCATAGTAGCCATAAATGCCGATAACCAGGTGGACATTAAAAACGTGTCGATCAGCATTCCGGTAAAAAGCATTAAAAGCACACAGGGACGAATAATGGACAACAAAACCTGGGATGCATTCAACGCAGAGAAAAATCCAACCATTACTTACCGCGTAACCTCCTACCAGACCAAGGTAGTGGGCAGCGAAACACTAATAGATGCCAACGGTGCGCTATCCATGGCGGGTATAACCAAAACAATTCCGCTACAAGTAAAAGTGCGTAATGCCAATGGCCAACTAGTACTTACCGGATCGCGCAAACTAAACATGCCTGAATTTAAGATGGACCCACCCAGCGCCATGATGGGCACCATCAACGTAGGCCCCGATGTTACCGTGAATTTTAAAATCACTCTTGTTCCCAATAAAATCTAAAATATAACCTGGTTAAAATTAAACTTTATGAAAACGATCAACTACCTGAGATTATCGAGCATGATGATGCTCGTTTTTCTCACCAACTTATTGATGGCGCAACCCGCTGTTCAATATTTCCGCCCCTACGATCAGCGTGGTATCAACATGTTCGAAACAACCAAAGACGACACTACCGCGTACGATGGTTTCAAATTCCGCATCGGTGCGGGCTTTGCGCAGCAATACCAAAACCTGAAACACGAAAACGACTACAGCCCCTCTGGTGAAAATACCAACCGGTTGTATGATTTAACCCGCGGCACCAACCTGGCCATGGCCAACCTGAACATGGATGTGCAACTGGCAGACGGTCTGCGCCTGAACCTGGTGTCTTACATGTCGTCACGTCATCACAACGAGTTCTGGGTAAAGGGTGGCTATTTCCAAATCGACAAAGTGGGCTTTCTGAACAACGAACTGTTCGATAAGCTCTGGAAAAACCTGACGTTGAAAGTAGGCCACATGGAAATTAACTATGGCGATGCGCACTTCCGCAGAAGCGATGGTGGCCACACATTGTGGAATCCATTCATCGAAAACAACATCATCGATGCCTTTACCACTGAAATAGGTGCAGAGTTGTACTGGCAGAAAAACGGCTTTATTGTAATGGGCGGTTTAACAGATGGCGAAATTCAGGGCAGCGTAACTCGCAAAGACGACCGCAAACCTTCCATTTACGGTAAACTGGGCTACGACAAACAATTGAATGAGGACTTGCGTGTGCGCCTCACCGGTTCTATGTACACCACGAAGTCTTCTATCAACAACACCCTTTATGGTGGCGACCGCACCGGCTCGCACTACTACTATGTAATGGAACCTGTTACCGCAACCTTAACTGCCAACTATACTTCTGGCCGCGTTAACCCCGGCTTCCGCGACAATGTAACTGCCTTTGTGGTGAACCCCTTCGTGAAATTCCAGGGCTTCGAACTGTTCGGCACGTATGAGGTAGCCAAAGGCAACACTGCGGTAGAAAATGGAGAGATTCAATCCACCAACCCGGCCGCCCCGGCTTTGAGCAAACAAGACGAACGCGAATTCACACAGTTAGCTGTAGATGCGCTCTATCGCTTTGCCAACGATCGTCTGTATGTAGGTGCCAAATACAATACGGTAAATGGAACGCTGGCATTTGGCCAAAGCACCACACAGCCTAACATCAACCAGGGCACACGTGCCGATGTAACTGTAGACCGCACGGCCATTGCAGCAGGCTGGTTCATTACCCGCAATGTGTTGCTGAAGGCCGAGTATGTAACACAGAGCTATAAAGACTATCCCGGCACCAACATCCTCAGCAATGGTAAATTCAATGGCTGGGTGCTGGAAGGTGTAATCGGGTTCTGAGTGATGAAGTGAAAATCGCCCCGATGTGTTGGGGCGATTTTTATGTTGTGCCAAACTTTTTAGGTCTTAAACGGGTATCTTCATAAAGCAATCGGGCAAAGTATGCGCCACTGTTTGATACTCTCCACACTTTTACTAACAGCCCTTTCGGGGAAAGAAGAGGCCGTACTGGTGCATAGACTGATTGTATTACCTACCAGCAAACTCACCATAGACGGGCGCACGAATGTAAACCAGTTTCAATGCGCCACCACCTACTACACGCGCAGAGACACGCTGGTGCTGATTGAAGGAAAAGCCAGGCGCCCCTTTTTCGAAAAGGGCTATGTGGGCCTGGAGGCTGCCTCTTTCGATTGTGGCATGCAGGTGCTTACCGCAGACTTTGGTAAAACCATTAAGGCAGAAGAACACCCCGCCATCTTCATCGAATTCATTTCATTCGAGCGTGCACCCGATTACCAACAGAAAGAAGACAAGTTCAAGGGCAAAATGAAAATTTCTTTGGGTGGCGTAACCAAAACATTTCAGATGGATTGCTCCATCAAAGCCCAGGCAGGCGGGCAAATACACCTGCGGGGCGGAAGAGATTTTACTTTTTCGGACTTCGAGTTGAAGCCTCCTCAGAAAATGATGGGCCTCATTAAAGTGGAAGATGCTTTCAAGGTAAACTTCCACCTCATTCTACTGCTCGATCGCAACGCGTAGCTCTCACTTTCGCGAGGGCGCCAGTTCCATGTTAAAACTTACTGTTATCGCATCTCCGGTTTCTACCGTGCCAAACATAAAGGTGGGCGGCTCTATGCCGAAGTCGCTCATTTTCATAGGTTGCGTTCCCCAAAATAATAAAGAATGATCGGGTAGCACTTTGTAGTGCGCCTCCAGCGTAAGGGGTCGGCTGGCACCCGCTACTTTCAGGTAGCCGCTGCACCTAACCTGCTTATCTGCCACCACGGCCTCCGTCATTTCGAAAACAATTAGCTTATGTTCCTGGGCGTTCAGCGTGCTGTAGGCATTTTTGTCCATGGCACTGTGGCCGCTTTTCAAACTTTCGCTGCGCACTTGCAACGTAAGCGATCTTATCTTTGTGGGCAACCCGTCAGCGGATGTTTCTATTTCTGCATGGCACCTTCCCTCTTTCGAAGTCATGGTCCAATCGTGCAGCGTAGAAGTGCCAGTTACCGATAGGTAGGAATTTTCGGTTTGCCTGAAATGCTGGGCATGGGCCTGCAGCGACACGAGGGTGAGCCAAAAAACAAAGCGTTGCAGTTGGCCCCTCGACATGGTAAAAGCTATTTAACCGGTTGCAGCACGTTTGTTTCGTAGCCCAGCAGCTTCATCATGCTTTCGCTGGATTGTTCGGGCGCAAAAAGACGGGTAGAGATTTCACCATCTTCATTGCGGTCTATCAACACGTGTTTGGGTGCCGGTATCAGGCAATGTTGAATGCCGCCATAACCGCCCAGCGACTCCTGGTACGCGCCTGTATGGAAAAAACCAATGTAAAGGCGTTCTTCATCGTTTATCATCGGCAGAAAAACCTCACCAGTGTGCGCCTCGGAATTGTAGTAGTCGTGGCTGTCGCAGGTAAGGCCGCCTATGTTCACTTTGTGGAAGGGGTCGTCCCACTTATTCACAGCCAGCAAAATGTATTTCTGGTTCAGTCCCCACACATCGGGCAGGTGGGTAATAAACGAACCATCAATCATATACCACAGCTCCTTGTCGTTCTGCAACTTCTGGTCTACCATGGAATAGAGCACGGCACCGCTTTCGCCCACCGTATAACTTCCAAATTCGGTAAAGATGTTGGGCACCGGCACGTTGTTCTTCTCGCAAATCCACTTGATGTTTTCCACAATCTGCTCGATCATGTACTTGTAATCGTATTGAAACGTGAGCGAGGTCTTAATCGGGAACCCTCCTCCGATGTCAATCGAGTCGAGCGTGTCGCAGATTTTTTTCAGTTCGCAGTACTTGAAGATAAAACGGCTCAACTCGCTCCAGTAGTAGGCTGTGTCTTTAATGCCCGTGTTGATGAAGAAGTGCATCATCTTTAACGATGCCTTGCTGCTGGTGGCTATTTTTTCTTTGTAGAGCGTTACAATGTCGTTGTAACGAATGCCGAGGCGCGAAGTATAAAACTCGAACTTCGGTTCCTCGTCTGCAGCTACCCGTATGCCCACTTGAAACGGAGTATTTACATTTTTCTCGTAATGATCTATTTCGCTCAGGTTATCGAGAATAGGAATGCAGTTGCGAAAGCCATCGTTCAGCAACTCGGTAATGTATTGGGTGTACAACGGCATTTTAAAGCCGTTGCAGATAATGTACGTTTCCTTGTTGATCTTGCCGCGGTCGTACAAACTGCGGATGATGGGAATATCGTAGGCCGAAGACGTTTCGAGGTGTATGTCGTTTTTCAGGGCCTCCTCTACCACAAAAGAATAGTGGGAAGATTTGGTGCAATAGCAATATGTGTACTTGCCATTGTACCGAAAGCGCTCCATGGCGTTGTTGAAGGTAGCCTGGGCAAAGCGTATGTTCTCGCTGATGCGCGGCAGATAAGTTATCTTCAGGGGTGTGCCATACTGCTTGATCACGTCCATTAACGGAACGTCATTAAAAAGCAATTCGTGGTCGCGCACCTTAAATTCTTTCTGGGGGAACTCGAAGGTTTGCTCAATCAGCTCGCGGTAACTCTTCATCTGCGATACGCGTTGTTCGTTGTCATTTTTTCGATGCCGGCCTGTTTTTGATCTCCTAATCTAACAACGATCAACGAATAACCAACAAGGAAAAATAGGGTGCAATATTGAGATAAATTTGCCATCTTTGCAATGCATGGCATATCGCTTCTACAGCCTCATTTTTTCGGTAGCCCACGGCTTGCCCGATTTCTAATTGTGCCGTTTTTGGGTCGTTTTTACCCGATTTTTTCCGGTTCCGCTGTCAGCTAAAAAGGTTTTAAAATTCTGGTTTTGTGAAAGAGATAAAGTTCATTGAGGTTAAGTCTGAGATAGGCGCAGGTACGCGTGGTGCAAGCCTGGGTGTAGAGGCTATTAAAATTGCCAGCCTCGATCTGAAGTCTGACCTCTTCCGCCAATACGATTCGGTGGAGGTAGAAAATGTAAACGAATTACTTTTTGACGGGGCCGAGCACGCCCATGCCAAGTTTATAGACGGGGTTTTGATTATGGAGGAGCGCGTGTGCCTGGAAGTGTATGAACAGCTTTTCGATGATTTCTTCCCCTTGGTTATTGCAGGCGACCACTCCACCGCCTATGGAACCATTGCCGGCATTAAAAAAGCGTATCCTAAAAAAAGACTGGGCGTAGTTTGGATAGACGCCCATGCCGACATCCACACACCCTACACCACGCCCTCGGGCAATATGCATGGTATGCCGTTGGCCATGGCTTGCGGCATCGATAACCTGGAGTGCAAAGTAAACGACCCGAAAGGCGAAACCATCGACTATTGGGAACAGATTAAAAACGTAGGAGTACCCGGCCCCAAAATTTACCCGGAAGACATTGTGTATGTCTCGGTGCGCGATTTCGAAAAGCCCGAGAACTACCTGATGAATAAACTCAACATCAACTTTATTGAAACCGAAGACGTGAAGAAAGGCGGCCCCGTGGCCATTGCGCAACGCATTCTTCAGATGCTCGACCATTGCGATCTGATTTATGTTTCTTTCGATGTAGATAGCTTAGATAGCCGCATTTCTACCGGCACAGGCACCCCCGTACCCAACGGCCTTACCGTAGACGAAGCCAAAGCGTTGAACGTGGCCCTGTGCAAAGACCCCAAAGTGTGCGCCTGGGAAATTGTGGAAGTGAACCCCACACTCGACACAGAAAACCGCATGGCCGAAAGTGCCTTCGAAATTCTGGAAGCCACCGCCAAATCGATTGTGACGCGGTCGGTGCTGGCCGAGTAGCCTTTCCGAAAAGGGATACATACCATCTGGAAGATATTGCGACATGGCGACACGCAGTGACGCCCTCTCAAATCTGAGCAGGCCGAGTGGGGCGCGGTAGTTCCTGCCTGGCAACTACGGTTCCCACACTTATTTTGCCGATATCTGCTGATCTTCTTCCGCCAGCCGGGTAAGCGCCTTGATGGTGCTCATCAGGTTGCTGCGTATTACCGGGTCGGTAAAAATGCGCGGTATACCAATGGGCATAGAGTAGATGCGATAGATCACCAACACTTCCGTGGGCGTAAGCTGCTTCAACTCCCAACTGCCGGTTAGTTGCATGCGGGTAACATCTTCATCAACCGGTGCCAGCTTATCGTTTACCTTCGATTGAAAGGTGATGAAAAAAATTTCGCCCGGCTTCTTTTCGGTGAGCTTGTACTCCAGAAAATGATCCTGATCGCTCACCGGCCAGGGAATATCATGGTAAGAGTACTCCAACCAGTAGGTGGTATCGGGCTGGGGGTATACCTTGAATTTGCTAACGTGCTTTTGCCAGTATTTGATCTTTGTTTCGTCTTTGATGATAGAGAGTATCTCGAAGATGGTGGAGTTGATCCTGAATTCGCCCTTTACCTCGCGTGCTTTCACCGGTGGGTTGGTGCCCGGGTAAAACACCCACCGCTCGTAAATGGCAATGCGTTCTTCTTTTTTTAGTAGTTGAAACCCTTCCGGATCGGTTTGCGCAGCCACCTGCAACTGCCCAAGCAAAAACAGACAAGAAAACACCAATCGGGCTGCCATCAAACACCTGTGCATTTAGTTCGCTTCGTTCGTCTTAATAACGAAGATTTAATCCATTCCAATATAGTCAGGTAAACGCAGGATACACAATACCGCACTGCCTTTGAATTTCATCGCTCACTTCGGCCATGAGCAAACTCATGTTCCACGGCATATACGGACTCTCAGTTAGCCCCGCATCGAGGCAGCGGATCACCTCTTCTGCCTGAAATTGCAAGCCATTGGATTCGTAAGGAACTTCTTTGCGCGTAGTGGTTCCATCGTTCTTTTTTAACGTAAGAGCCTGTGCTTTGTGCCACGGTGTGTGCAGGGTAATCGAGCCTTCTGTACCCAATATCACAGCTTCTTTGGGCGAATCGCTCACCACCGAAGACATTATGTGCGCCAACGCGCCCGATGGAAATTGGAGCAGTGCTGCAGTGGTGGCATCGGCCCCGGTGGGGGCCTTGTTGGCAAATGCCTTGATTTGAGTGGGCTTGCCCAAGATGAGTAAAGTCAAAAACATGGGATACACCCCTACGTCTAACTGCGCGCCACCACCCAACTGCAGATTGAACACGCGACCTTCGGGATGGTAGGGCGCGGCAAAGCCAAAATCGCCTTGCACGAATTGTACAGGCCCGATTTCGTTTTGGTCTACCCAGCGCTTGGCTTCGACCACAGCCGGGATGAAGCGCGTCCACATGGCCTCCATCAAAAAGGTGTTGTTCGTTTTGGCGGCCTCTACCATTTCCGTAGCCAACTTTTTATTAAGGGTAAGCGGCTTCTCGCACAGCACCGGTTTTTTGTTGCGCAAACATAGAAGGGCATGCTCATGATGGAAAGTGTGGGGAGTAGCCACATAAATTACATCCACGTCCGGGTCGGCCGCCAGGGCCTGGTAGGTGTTGTGCACTTTGGTGACGCCAAACTTTTCGGCAAATGCACGGGCGCGATCGCCATCGCGCGAAGCCACCGCATAAACAATGGCACGGGGGAGCGTTTGCAGTGCTTCTGCAAACCGGTTGGCTATTTTGCCGGGGCCCAGTATTCCAAACTTATATTTCTTTCCAGACATGGTGCTAAAAATAACGAATCTGTTGGGCAACGAAAACGAAAGACTCTCTCAACAAGGCTAAGCGTTGCGTCTCCGGTATCAGCCTAATGTACAACTATTGGATTTTGACACTTGTTTTGTAAAACAGCACACGCAGCGCCCGCGACTGACTTACCTCTACCATAAAAACTTCACCACTCTTTCGGTTGAATTCATACAGCGTAAAGTCTTCATCGCGAAAGGCATAGCAAAAGCCGGTTTTAGCTCAACGGATAGGCGAGGTGCACGGTGAACCCACAACCTATCGGGCGAACAGCTTTGGGCCGACAGCGCACCACACCCACCAACGAAGAGCACAAAGAGGAGGCAACAGATTTTTGCCTGACCAAAATCAGGTGTTTATACAAATTAAAATTAACAGTCTGCTTTACAATGGCTACCGGAATTGGTAAGTTTATTTGGAGTGAGAGAGAAATTACCAACGCTACAAGGCATAGATGTAGACAGTGCCATGGTGGAGCGAATTTTGGATTTGCTCCCTTACCCGTTCTTGATTGCGCGCGCCATCAACGGTGTAAAACACAACGTTTTTATGAACGAGCGTTTTCTGCAAGAAATTGGATATAATAGAAACGACATCCCAACTATTAACGAGTGGTTTGAGAAGGCCTACCCGGATTTAAATTACCGCGAAAGCGTTCGGGTGCAATGGCAAGAACTGCTGGAAGCAGCGCGGCAGGAGGGCCGTTCGAAGTGCACTATGCAGGTTATTATTCAAACCAAATCGCACGGGCCATTGTGGTATGAGGTAACATCCAACCATCCAAAAGATTTAGAATTGGTAGCATTCGTAAACATACACTCCGTGAAGGCCAGCGAAGCACGGCTGGAGGTAGAAAATACTAACCGCGACAAGCTGTTGTCGGTATTGAGCCACGATCTGCGCGGCCCCATTCGCAACCTGGTGCAGCTCACCAAACTGTTTCGCAACGAGCAACTTACCTCGGACGAACTTCGGCAAGTTTTGTCTGGCATGCACACAGATATAGTGCACGCGCTGGACCTGCTTGAAACGCTACTTACATGGACCCGTTCTAACTTTGCAAAGATTACTGTTACCCACGTACCCGTTGACCTGCGGCAACTGGTATTTGGAGTAGTGGATCTGTTGAAGCCAGGAATGGATGCAAAGCATCTGCGGGTAGAGCTGAACGTGTCGTCAGCGCCAGTGTACACAGACGAGGCGATAGTCAGCATTGTGCTGCGCAATCTGCTTTCTAATGCCATGAAGTTCAGCCTGGCTGGTTGTAAAATCAGGGTGGAGTCGCTGCGAGTGGGTGACGAAGTGAGGATGACTGTGGCGGACGAGGGTGCAGGTATGAGTGAGGAGTCGATCCATTTCATCACCACCGACCAGCCGTTTAGCAAAGCAGGCACCCAGCGCGAGCAAGGCTTTGGGTTGGGCTTGCGTTTGTGCCGCGAATTTCTGCCACTGATCAACGGGCGGCTGGATATTGAGAGTGGCGCAAAAGGCACGAAGATGACGGTGGTGTTGCCGGTGGGTTAAAACAAAGAATTCTTATAATCAAAGATTAGTAATGTCATTTTGATCGGAAGGTCGCCCCACAGCCTTTTTATTTTCCAGAAGATCTGAAAGGCTAAGTATATAGAGTCTATTCCCGTCTAGAGATTCTTCCGAGGCTCTTTTTTTACATTCTTCAAATGATGCCAGGCCTTTCATTTGAGGAAGAAAGTTCATATGAAAATAGGTATGGGAAATTTTGAGAAAAGTTTTCTTTGGATCAAAGATGAGATCAGCGAGGGAACTGATATCAACACCCAACTCGGATAATGCTTGAAGAATATTTTGATAATTCGATAGAGAAGGTCTGTACCAAAAATCAAGATCGGTTGTCATGTCTGGCTTAATGACAGTTATTCCCGAAACCCGTCTATAACCATAATATCCAACTGCTGTACCTCCAACTAAAATGTATTCAACACCATTCTTATTTAAAATCGCACAAACTTTTTGCAGGGTTTCGCGCAGTTCATTGGCCAGCATGAAATAATTATTTTTTTAGTGGTAGTATTATCCACTTAATATCCTCTATAGCTGTAGCAGGCCTTTTGGCCTGAAGTCTTGCATAGAAGTCCATCAGGTCGAGGGTTCGTATAAGTGCCTCTTGTCCAGACAAGCTTACCCGTTCTTTCTCTGCTGCAAAACTCATTTCCTCAAAGGAGCTATAGGAAATGACCTTCATAGAAGGCAAGTTAATTCAAAAAAGCTTTCGATGAAGGATCCGCTTTGCGGTAGGGATTGCAGCGGAAAGCCCGGAGCGCGCGGGCCGGTGGGAAGCCGGACTTGCAGCAGAAAGCCCGACCCTGACTTTGCGAAGGGAAGGATGTGCGCAAGCGCAAACGTCAGGGGCCGCCCTGAAAATCCTGCCAACGAACAACCGGGAACTAACAACTATTTGACTATTTTCGCACCCAAATCAGCCAAAGAAAATGAGCCAAAACAGACCGATTTCAGCCTTTCTGGAGAAAAATTTTTTACACTTCAACGCGGCCGCACTGGTGGATGCCGCCAAGGGATATAAAAAGCACCTTGCCGAAGGCAAAAAAATGATGGTGACGCTGGCCGGTGCCATGAGCACGGGCGAGCTGGGCATCAGCTTTGCCGAGATGATTCGCCAAAACAAGGTGCACATCATTTCTTGTACGGGGGCCAACCTGGAAGAAGACATTATGAACCTGGTGGCGCACTCGCACTACAAACGCATACCGAACTACCGCGACCTGACCCCGCAAGATGAATGGGGCCTGCTGGAAAACCACCTGAACCGCGTTACCGACACCTGTATTCCGGAAGAGGAAGCGTTCCGCAGGTTGCAGAAGCACTTGTTTAAGGTGTGGAAGGATGCCGAAAACAAAGGCGAGCGTTTGTTTCCGCACGAGTTCATGTTCCGCATGATCAACAGTGGCGACCTAAAGCAATACTATGAAATAGACCCTAAGAACTCGTGGATGATAGCCGCGGCCGAACGCAACATGCCGATGGTGGTGCCGGGTTGGGAAGACTCTACCATGGGCAACATCTTTGCCAGCTACGTGGTAACGGGCGAACTGAAAGCCAGCACCATGAAGAGTGGCATAGAATACATGGTGTGGCTGGCCGATTGGTACACGCAAAATGCGGGCACCGAAGGCATCGGGTTCTTCCAGATTGGCGGTGGTATTGCGGGCGACTTCCCGATTTGCGTGGTGCCCATGTTGCACCAGGACCTGGAACGGGATAATGTGCCGTTCTGGAGTTACTTCTGCCAGATCAGCGACAGCACGACTTCGTATGGCTCGTACTCGGGGGCGGTGCCGAACGAAAAGATTACATGGGGTAAACTCAGCATCGATACGCCCAAGTTCATCGTGGAAAGTGATGCTACCATCGTGGCGCCTTTGATATTTGCCTATATTCTGGATATGTGATCGTTGGTTGTTCGTTGTTGGTTGGTAGTTCTTGGGAATACACCCACAACGGACAACAAACAACTAATCCGTACCTTTGGAAAAATGAACTTGAGATATGAACTACAACGTATCATTTCAGGAATTGGCAAAAATTCAGCACGAAATCTTATTGAAGCAGCAGCCAACCACCTTGGAAAAAGCAAAGCAGCAAGTGGAGGATTTGAAGCGAATGAGTTCACAAAAGGTAAGGAAGCAACGTGGCTAGTGGATTGGTCTGACCAATCTGGCAAATGGTTCCGTGCGTTTGACGAAACGAGATTTATAGCGAGAGGGGCAGAACAGCGCGTTTACCTGGATGTAGATACACGATTTGTTCTCAAGTTAAACGATTCAATTTTGTGAACTTTGGCTTGACTACTTTTATGGTTCACAATTTTTTGTTTCCCCAAACCGCTCATGAGCTGCCGGGTTTTTATTCAGATCAGAATGTATTGCATACAGTAGTAAAGGCAACCCTTTGTTGAAGTAACAGAACCTACCGACCCATTGTTGGTTAAAGCGTTCTTAATATTGAGGTGAAGAAAAACAACGACTACTTTAATGCAGAAGCTGGTGTAATTCTTGAGGACTTGCACGATGAAATGTGTTAACAAACCACGGCACCCTGTTCTTCATTGATACGGCTTTTATCTGATGCCAAATTTCTTTGAGAAGAATCAATAAAAAAGAATCGACTACATGAACCTGGATCTTCAACTACGAACGGAAATACAAAAAGCAATGACGACTTTGTTCGGTCAATCAGCCGAGCAGCTACAAATTCAGCCTACGAATGCTGAGTTTGAGGGCTCGCACACGCTGGTGTGTTTTCCGCTGGCTAAAATATCGAAGAAAGGTCCCGAGCAAACCGCCACAGCCATTGGCGAGTACCTGGTGGCCCACTCGGGCCTTGTTTCGCGCTTCAATGTGGTGAAGGGCTTTCTCAACCTGGTAATTGCCGACACGGTATGGGTGGAAGTATTTAATTCGATTTATTCAAACAGCAGTTACGGGTCGCTTCCTTCCAATGGTCGCGAGCTCATGGTGGAGTACTCCTCGCCCAACACCAACAAGCCCTTGCACCTGGGCCACCTGCGCAATAATTTTTTGGGCTGGAGTGTGGCCGAGATCTACAAAGCCATTGGCTACAAAGTGCACAAGGTGCAGATCATCAACGACCGCGGCATCCACATCTGCAAAAGCATGGCCGCCTGGCAACTGTTTGGCAACGGTGAAACACCCCAGAGCAGCGGCCTGAAAGGCGACAAGCTCGTGGGAAAATATTATGTGGAGTTCGATAAGAACTTCAAGGCGCAGGTGAAGGAACTGGTGGAAAAAGGCGCCTCGGAGGCAGAGGCCGAGAAGCAGGCACCGATTATGAAGTTGGCCGTTGAGATGCTTCAGAAATGGGAGGCCAAAGATCCCGAAACCGTGCAGCTCTGGAAAACCATGAACGGGTGGGTGTACAGCGGCTTCGATGTTACCTACCAACGCATGGGCGTTGATTTCGACAAGTTGTATTACGAATCGGATACGTACCTGCTGGGCAAAGAAGAAGTGTTGAAAGGTTTGGAGAAAGGCATCTTCTTCCAAAAAGACGATGGCTCCGTGTGGGTAGACCTGACGAGCGATGGTCTCGACCAGAAAGTTTTGTTGCGGTCGGATGGCACCTCGGTGTACATGACGCAGGACATCGGCACCGCTATTTTGCGCTTCCGCGACTTCCCGAAAATTGAAGGGCAAATCTATACGGTGGGCAACGAGCAGGAGTACCACTTCAAAGTGCTATTCCTCATTCTGAAAAAACTGGGCTACGCCTGGGCAGAGAAGTGCTATCACCTGTCGTATGGCATGGTTGATCTACCCTCTGGAAAAATGAAGAGCCGCGAAGGAACCGTGGTAGATGCTGACGACCTGATGCAGGAAATGGCCGATGAGGCCGAGCGGCAAACCCGGGAATTGGGCAAGATCGAAGACGCCACCGACAACGAAATTAAACTACTGTCGGAGATGGTAGGCCTGGGCGCTCTGAAATTTTTCTTGCTGAAGGTAGACCCGAAAAAACGCATGATGTTCGACCCCAACGAGTCGATTCAGTTGCAGGGCCACACAGGTCCTTTCATTCAATATACCCACGCGCGCATCTGTTCTATTCTGCGCAAAGCGGAACAGTTGGGCGTGGTGCCTGCCGTGGGTGCGGTGCCCTTGCTGGAGCCTGCCGAACGCGAGGTGATCTTTCTGCTGAATAGCTATCACCACAAACTGCACGAAGCCGCGCGCGAGTATTCGCCCGCCATCATCGCCAACTTTGCCTACGACCTGGCCAAGGAGTACAACCAGTTTTACCAATCGATTCCGATTTTCAATGAAGCCGACAAGGCAAAGCTTCAGTTCCGCATTGCCTTCTCGAAGGTGGTGGCCACGGTATTGAAGAAGTCGATGAGCTTGTTGGGCATACAGGTACCGGACAAGATGTAGTATGGGCGCGGGCACATTCAAATGGAATTGGTTTATTGCCGACTTTGATAAACACTTCGCGCAATGGAAAGAAATATTGCCGTGGCACCTGGTCGGCAGCCTGCCTGAACAAATTGCGCAACTGCAACCTGCATTGGGCGAAGGCTATACCATTACAGACGGTGTAGCTGTGCACGCTACCGCGCGCATCGAACCACATGTGGTTTTAAAGGCACCGGTTATCATAGGCCCGGCTTGTTTCGTGGCTTCGCATGCCTATCTGCGAGGTGGCGTCTACCTGATGGGCAACAACCTGGTGGGCCCTGGCTGCGAAATAAAGTCTTCACTTATCTTCCCTCACACCAACCTTGCCCATTTCAACTTTGTGGGCGATTCCATTCTGGGTGCCGGTTGTAATTTTGAGGCGGGCTCTGTCATCGCTAATCATTTCAACGAGCGCGAAGACAAAACCATCGTTGTAAAAGTGGCAGGCGAACGCATCAACACCCATACCAATAAATTTGGTGCCTTGGTGGGCGATGGCGGTAAGGTGGGCGCCAACGCAGTACTTTCCCCCGGCACCGTGCTGGAGCCGCGTACAGTTGTGGCGCGCTTGCAATTGATTTGAACATTCTGCTTGGTATCGCTGTTTTAGGTACTAAATTGAAAATCAAATGAAAATTCTGTTTTTCACCCTCTCACTCTTCTTATTCACTATGGACGCTGGCAGCCTTTATGATTTCAACCTCACCGCACTAGATGGTAGCACGGTCGATTTTTCCCGCTATAAAGGAAAGGCCTTGCTGATTGTAAACACCGCTTCGGAGTGTGGCTACACACCTCAATATGCAGACCTGCAAAAGGTGCACGAATTGTATAAGGATAAAATAACCATACTCGGCTTCCCGGCCAACAACTTTGGCGGCCAGGAGCCGGGCACTAACGCGCAGATTGCTTCATTCTGTCAGAAAAATTATGGTGTAACATTTCAGATGTTTGAAAAAATATCGGTGAAAGGCGCAGACCAGCACCCGCTGTATCAATGGCTGAAAGAGAAATCAGGGAAAGAGCCCTCGTGGAATTTTTGTAAATACCTGGTGAAGCCAGATGGTACCGTGAAATTTTTCGCTTCGGGAGTAAACCCCATCGAAATTGTGGACGAAATATAAATATCACATTGCCATTGTAATGCTGAGTATGGGATTGGCCTCATTTCTATCGGGTAAGCTGGGCAAGGCCAAAAGTGCGCCTTTGCCAGAAACCATCTATGGTTTCAAAATGAAAACACTGGATGGTAACGAAATAGACTTCTCGCAATTCAAAGGGAAGAGGTTGTTGATTGTGAACACCGCCTCGAAGTGCGGCAAAACACCCCAGTATGCCGACCTGCAAAAACTGCACGAGCAACATGGCGACAAGTTGAAGGTGTTGGGATTTCCAGCCAACAATTTTTTGTGGCAAGAGCCGGGATCGAGCGTAGAAATTGCCGAGTTCTGCGAACGCAACTATGGTGTTACGTTTCAGATGTTCGAAAAAATTTCGGTAAAGGGCAGCGACCAGCACCCGCTGTACCAGTGGCTGGAAGCTAAAACAGGCCACCGCCCCGATTGGAATTTTGGGAAGTACGTAGTGGAAGAAGACGGAAAGACAGCTACCTATTTCAAATCGGGTATCACTGTTTTCGAACCAGTTGTTTTTGACAAGTTGGTCAATTAACAGCCCCACAACCTACGATTGCACACACATGACCATGAAAGCCTGGATTTCCGCCTTCAGACTCCGCACCTTACCCCTGGCGTTATCGTGTATCGGCATGGCCGGTTTTCTGGCGGCAGCCGATGGCAGTTTTCACGCGGGCATTTTCGCCATGTGCTGCATTACCACGATTTTTTTGCAGGTGCTGTCTAACCTGGCCAACGACTATGGCGACTCTGTAAATGGTGCCGACCATGCGGGCCGCAAAGGACCCTCGCGGGCAGTGCAAACCGGGGCCATCACACCCTCGCAGATGAAGATGGCCGTTATCATCTTCGTGCTTCTCTCTCTTATCAGTGGCATTTACCTGCTGTGGCTGGCTTTCGGCTGGAATGCACAGGCATTTTTATTCTTCCTGGCATTGGGACTGCTGAGTATTGCGGCCGCCATTGCCTACACAGTAGGCAAAAAACCTTATGGCTACGTTGGCCTGGGCGACATTTCTGTGTTACTATTTTTTGGCCTGGTAGGTGTGCTGGGTTCTCTGTACCTCTTCAAAGGCACGTTTAAATTGGTAGAAGTGCTGCCTGCCCTTAGCTGCGGTTTCTTTTCTATAGCTGTGCTCAATATCAACAACATCCGCGACATCGAATCCGACAGGGCTGCAGGAAAATATTCCATACCCGTTCGTATTGGCAGAGACAAAGCCATTATTTACCATTGGTTTTTGCTGGCCGCGGGATTTTTCGCGGCTGTCGCGCACAGCGTGGCTACCTACCGGTCGGGTTACCAGTTTTTGTTTTTGCCGGTGGCTTTTCTGCTGTTTCGCAACGGCAAGGCCATTGCCTCGTTGCCGTCCGAAAAACTTGATCCCTACCTCAAACAAATGGCACTCACCACGCTGCTGTTTGTGATATTATTTGGCACCGGGCTTCTGCTGGCCTGAAAATTCGGTTCGTACTGACAAATGTCATGTTTCCCTTTGAGGGGAATCAGTAGCTTCCACGTTCTGGTAACGCTACATTTGATGTATCAAAAAAATGCCACCCGTATGAAAAAAATTCTGGTTCCCTGCGATTTTTCCGACCCATCGGTACAAGCCTTTAAGTTCGCTGTAGACATTGCGCGCGAAAGCAAGGGAGAAATATACCTGTTGAACGTGGTAGAACTGCCCGTTCTTCACGATTCCGTGCTGATGCCCACGCTCTCATTCGAAGAGGCCTTCATCAACGACCTGAAAGCCAATGCAGAGAAGAATTTCAAAAAAATGAAAGAAAAGTGGGCCTCCAACGGGCCTAAAATTCATGCTTTTGTGGAATACGGGGGTACCAGCCCCACCATCCGGCAATTCATCGAAGACCAAAAGATAGACTTGGTGGTAATGGGCACCCACGGTGCATCGGGCATAAAAGAGTTCCTGATCGGGTCCAACACCGAAAAAATTGTGCGCCTGTCGCCAGTGCCGGTACTATCCGTTAAAAAGCAGGTGAAGCAAGTGAAGGAGATCGTGTTCCCGAACGTACTCAGCCGCGAGCAGGAAGACCTTACCATGAAGGTGAAAGCGCTACAGAATTTCTTCAAAGCGCGATTGCACCTGCTTTATGTGAATACCCCTGCCCTTTTTAAGCGCGACTCTGAAACACGCGAGGCTATGAAAGCTTTTGCCAAAAGGTATATGCTGAAAGACTTCACCATCAACATATACAACGACATCAGCGAAGAAGAAGGCGTAAGCAATTTTACCAGAGAAATTAAAGCCGACCTGGTAGCCATGGGCACCCACGGCCGCAGGGGCATCAGCCACCTGATGATGGGCAGTGTGGCAGAAGACGTGGTGAATCACCTGGAGTGCCCCATCTGGACCTACAAAACCAGATAGAATTTTTTTAGCTCCTTCACCAGGTCATGCAGGTACTTGAAGAAGTAAAGTGTTACCATTGCGGCCAACCGTGCAGCAGTGAAAGTTTTCAAAGCGATGATAAAAACTTTTGCTGCTACGGATGCAAAACTGTTTTCGAAATATTGAACGAAAACGATCTGTGTACGTACTATAGTTATGAAACGGCTCCTGGCGTTAACCGCAAGCAAGTTCATGAAGCATCGTACGCATGGTTAGATGAACCGGCTATCCGGAAAAAATTGCTGCTGTTCGAATCGGACACGTACGCCAAAGTAGAATTGTTTGTGCCGGCTATCCACTGCATTTCCTGCATCTGGCTGTTAGAGAATCTGCAGAAACTGAACAAGGGCGTGTTGCGTTCGCAGGTAAACTTCGCCCGAAAGAAGGTAGTTATTGAATTCAACCCATTGGTGGTGGCCCTGGGTCAGTTGGCGCAACTCATGGATAGCGTTGGCTATGCCCCGCAGGTAACGCTAGATGACAAGAAGGCTGATAACGTTTCAAACAAGGCATTAGTAACCAAGCTGGCAGTGGCCGGCTTTTGTTTTGGCAATATTATGTTGCTCAGCTTCCCGGAATACCTGGGGTTAGACGGCAGCGAAGAAGAACTCAAAACGCTTTTCTCTTACCTTAACCTGCTGCTGGCATTGCCCGTTACCTTTTATGCCGGTCGCGATTATTTTGATAATGCGTGGCAGAGTTTCAGGCAAAAACAAATCAACATAGATGTGCCAATAGCCGTGGGGTTGGCTGCACTTTTCTTGCGCAGCGTCTACGATATCATTAGCCACACCGGTCCCGGCTACCTCGATTCGCTGGCGGGGCTTGTTTTTTTTCTGCTGATAGGCAGGTGGTTTCAAAGCAAAACCTACGAGAGCCTGGCCTTCGACCGCGATTTCAGCTCTTATTTTCCGCTGGCCGTTTACCGCAAAGAAGGTGATGCCTGGAAACCCACTGTGATCTACGACCTGGAGCGTGGCGATACCATTCGGGTTCGCAATTGGGAGGTGGTGCCAGCCGATAGCATTTTGGTAGACGAGCAAGCCTTTTTTGATTACAGTTTTGTAACGGGCGAATCGCGGCCGGTAAAAGTAAAAGCGGGCGAGCTGGTTTACGCGGGCGGGCGGCTGGCAGGTCAACCTGTTGCGCTGGTGGTCGATAAAAAGACTTCGCAAAGTCACCTCACCAGTTTGTGGAACAACGAAGTATTTCGCAAAGCAGAAGAAAATCAGTCTCAAAAAATAATAGACCGTGCGGCCCGCTATTTTACGTGGGTAGTGCTGTTTATTGCGCTGGCAACCGGTGTGTATTGGTATGTTGCCGATGCCTCGCAAATTTGGCTGGTGCTCACATCGGTACTGATGGTTGCTTGCCCGTGCGCCCTGGCATTGGCAGCACCCTTTACCTACGGAAGCATGGTGCGTGTATTTGGTAAGCATGGCTTTTACCTGAAAAATGCAGACGTGGTGGAGCGCATGGCCGGCATCAACGCCATTGTATTCGATAAAACCGGCACCGTAACCCAGGGGGCCAGCCGCCTGGAATTTGTGGGTGCACTGGATGAGGTGGAATTGGGATGGGTAAAAAAACTCACGGCCTCATCCTCGCACCCGCTCAGCAACCTGATTACGCGCGCGATTGAAAGCAACTACGATAGAGCACTGGTAGATTTTACCGAACAGCCGGGCCGCGGCCTGCAGGCCTTTGCCGATGGCCGACTGATACAGGTAGGTTCTGCCCTATACGTTGGTTTCACGGGCAAAACGGAAAATGTAGCATCGAAGGTTTTTGTTTCGATTGATGGGGAAGTGCGAGGCTATTTCAAAATCGAAACGGCATTACGACCAGGCGTTGATAACCTCACACAGCGCCTGAAACAATATGATCTCTCTTTGCTTTCGGGCGATGGCGCCACCGAACGAACAAAGATGCAGGAAATTTTCCCGGCCGGAGCAACCCTGCACTTTGATCAAAACCCCCATGAAAAACTGGATTATATTAAACAACTGCAGGCCAAAGGAAGAAAAGTGATGATGGTAGGCGATGGCCTGAACGACAGTGGTGCGTTGAAACAAAGCGATGTAGGTATTTCCGTAACCGATGATACAGGTTTCTTTACACCTTCTTCTGACGCCATCCTCGATGGAAGAAGCCTTACACGCCTGGATCGTTTTCTTCAGTTGTCGAAAAGAGCAACCTTTATTACAAAGGCCGGCTTTGGCATCTCCTTCTTTTACAACGTCATTGCGTTGTCGTTTGCGGTGAGCGGGCATCTTACACCGCTGGTTGCTGCCATCCTGATGCCCATCTCCAGCGTTAGCGTGGTGGGCTTCGCTACCTTAGCCGTTAATATTAGTGCCAAACAAATACTACGCGCATGACCATCATTGTCGTCTTGATATCGATCAGCTTAACCCTGGCGCTCATTTTTCTGGGTGCCTTTCTCTGGAGCATGAAAGCGGGTCAATATGATGATACGTACGGTCCTTCGGTGCGTATGCTGTTTGAAGATGATCAAAAGAAAAAATGAACCTGATACCAGACGATCTGGCCCTGCGCTATGGTAGTTCATGGCTTCCCCTGAAGAAAGACGATGTTGTGTTTCGCGAAGGTGACGAAGCTGCCTTTTTTTACCAGGTTGCCGATGGAGCCATCAAAATGGTTACCTACAGCGATGAAGGCGATGAGTTCATTCAAGGTATTTTCTATGCGGGCGAGAGTTTTGGCGAACCGCCCTTGTTTTGCGGTTTCGAATACCCCAGCACGGCCTTTGCCATGGGCCCGGCCCGCGTGTTAAGACTTCCTAAAGATCGGTTTTTTGATCTATTGAAAGACAACTTTGCCATTCACCTGAAGGTAGACCGGGTTTTGTGCGAAAGGCTGAAATACAAAAACATGGTACTGTCAGAAATTTCGTTCTACGATCCCGAGCATCGCATCCAAAGTCTGCTGCAATACCTGAAGTCAAAGACTACAGTTGCGGAAAAAGAATTTCTCGTGCCCCTAACGCGCCAGCAATTGGCCGATATGAGTGGCATGCGTGTAGAAACCGTCATCAGAACCATCAAAAAAATGGAAGAAAGTGGCAAGCTGAGGCTTCAGGATCACAAAATTTTTATTTAAATTCAATTCATCATTAGCCCCATCAACGAGGGCACCAGTAATTGCCGAATCTCGCTTTGCAGATTCACGCGTGGCATTGTGCAGCAAGAGTAGTTCAGACGGTGTAAAATCAGTTTTTCTTATGATTAGCGTCATAGGGAAGGTTTTGTGGGTGCTCTATTTTGCACCGACAAAAGGAATAAGGCAACTTATTAACCTCTCACATAAAACGCAATCACTATGAAAACCCTCATTGCCATTCTCTCACTATCACTTTTCTTTTCGGCTTGCGCACCCGACAAGCCCCAAAACCTGGAAGAATATCCAGAAGCACAAAAATCCGCACCTGAATCGGTCATCACCGACCCTACCAAGGGAATTGGTGCGGTAAAAAATGTTACGCTGAATACGCCCCTGGAGCAAGACCGCGTGAAGCGCGGCATGGCCATTTATGAAATGAAATGCCAGGCCTGCCACCGGCTTGACGATCAGCGCGTGGTAGGCCCGGGCTGGAAAGACGTTACCAAAAAACGGAAGCCGGAGTGGATCATGAACATGATTACCAATGTGGATGTTATGCTCGACCAGGACCCGGAAGCGCAGAAGTTGCTTGAGCTGTGTTTAATGCGCATGCCCAACCAGAACGTTTCCATTGGCGATGCGCGCGATATTCTGGAGTACATGCGCCACAATGACGGAGAGAAATAGAACCTCCCCAAACTAAATCATATTTTATGAAAACTGTTTCATTTCTGATGGCCACGCTGCTGTTGTTTTCGTGCGGGCAACCTGCTGCAACCACCGAAACACCAGCGGCTGCACCAGATGGTGGCCAATCTACCGTGCAGGACGATGTTTCGCAACAAGACGTAGTACGCATTGCTGTGAATTCGCCCGACCACACTACGTTGGTAACGGCCCTTAAAACAGCCGAATACGTAGATGCACTTTCCAACGCAGGCCCGTTTACCGTCTTCGCCCCCACCAATGCTGCTTTCGACAAGCTACCGGCCGGTACGGTAGAAAACCTGTTGAAGCCTGAAAGCAAAGATGCGCTGCGCAACATACTGGAATACCACGTGTTTGTGGGCGTGCTTACCGAAGACCGCATACAGGATGGCATGACAATTAACCAGGTAAACCTGGACGATGTTACCCTGAACAAAAAGGACGGCAAGCTGACGGTGAACGGTGCCAACGTATTGGGTAGCGCCCGCGGCTCCAACGGCATTGTTTACATTATTGATGCAGTACTGTTGCCCCCGCAGAAATAGAAACCAAATAATCAAACCAAGTAAAATCCAATAACTATGAAAACGAACTCAATGTCGCGAAACTTACTGACAGCGGCCCTGCTGTTGGCTACTGTTGCCCTGTGGCAAGGTTGCAAACCCAAGGCCCCCGCCAATGCAGCGCTGGGCGATGCCGCAGCGAAAGCCTACGTACCGCCCGGCAAGCACGATGAATTCTACAACATCGTATCGGGTGGGTTCAATGGGCAAATTGGGGTATATGGAATTCCTTCCGGAAGGCTATTCAAAATTCTTCCCGTGTTTTCTGTGTTTCCGGAAAACGGCTATGGCTACAGCGAAGAGTCCAAGCCCATGCTCAACACATCGCACGGCTTTGTGCCGTGGGACGACCTTCACCACATTGCACTTTCTACCACCAAAGGCGAACACGATGGCCGCTGGGCATTTGCCAACGCCAACAACACACCGCGTGTGGCACGCGTAAGCCTCAAATCTTTCCGCACAGAAGAAATTCTGGAAATACCGAATAGCGGTGGTAACCACTCCTCTCCTTTCATTACCGAAAACACCGAGTACCTGGTGGCCGGAACGCGTTTCAGTGTACCGATGGGTGGCAAAGATGTGCCCATTTCATCGTACAAAGAAAATTTCAAAGGCTCCATCAGCTTCATCAAAGTAGACCCTACCGATGGCCACATGAGCATTGCCTTCCAATTGCGTACGCCTGGTTTCAACTACGACCTGAGCCGTGCCGGCAAAGGGCCTTCTCACGGCTGGTTTTTCTTCTCGTGCTATAACACCGAACAAGCCTACACATTGCTGGAAGTAAATGCATCGCAGAAAGACAAAGACTTTATCATGGCAGTGAACTGGAAAAAAGCGGAAGAGTACATTGCACAAGGTAAGGGCAGAAAAGAGAAAGCGAAGTACGCACACAATGTGTACAACGAATCCACCCACACAGCCACGTCTACCATCGAAGATGAAGTAACCGTATTAGACGTGACCGAGCATCCCGATATCGTTTACTTTATCCCTTGCCCTAAGTCGCCACACGGCTGCGATGTAGATCCATCGGGCGAATACATAGTAGGCAGCGGCAAACTAGCTGCGATGATGCCCGTGTTCTCGTTTGGCAAAATTCAAACTGCCATCACCAACAAAGATTATGAAGGCGATTTTGAAGGCATCCCAGTTATCAAATACGAGTCTGCGCTGCATGGCGAAGTGAAGAAACCTGGTCTGGGCCCGTTGCACACCGAGTTCGATGAGAAAGGAAACGCCTACACATCCTTCTTTGTATCTTCTGAAATTGTGAAGTGGAATGTAAAAACACTGGAAGTGCTGGATCGTGTTCCCACCTACTATTCCATCGGCCACTTGAGCGTGCCTGGCGGCCCTACGGCCAAACCCCATGGCAAGTATGTAATTGCCTACAACAAAATCACGAAAGATCGCTACCTGCCTACAGGCCCCGAGTTAACGCAGTCGGCACAGTTGTACGACATCAGTGGAGACAAAATGCAACTGATACTAGACTTCCCCACTGCAGGCGAGCCCCACTACGCAGAAGCCATTCCGGCCAGCCTCATTTCTCCCCACTCCACCAAAATTTACAAGCTGGAAGAGAACAACCACCCGTATGTAGCCAAAGGCGAAGGCCAGACCAAAATTGAACGCAAGGGCAACGAGGTGCATGTGTATATGACGGCCATCCGCTCGCACCTTACACCCGACAATATTGAAGGCATACGCATGGGCGATGAAGTCTATTTTCACGTAACCAACCTGGAGCAAGATTGGGATGTGCCCCATGGCTTTGCCATAAAAGGTGCCGCTAACGCAGAGATTCTGATTATGCCAGGCGAAACACAAACCTTGAAATGGACGCCAACCGAAGTAGGTGTAGTGCCCTTCTATTGCACCGACTTCTGCTCAGCCCTGCACCAGGAAATGTCGGGCTATGCCCGCGTATCGCCTAAAGGCAGCAATACGCCTTTGAAATATTCAACCGGAAAAATCGAAGGCACACCAGGTGGCGGTGGCCAATAGATGCCTGCCTTGGCAGGAAGTGTTTTCATAGTTAAGGTTGAAAGACCCCGGCATCTTTTGCAAGGGCCGGGGTCGCTAAAAAAAAAGAAGAAATGAAAAGTTTACAACCCCTTTCGCGATGGCTGGTTGCAGTGGCCGCCCTGCTGATGGTAAGTGCCTACTTCGTTCCCCTGTGGCAAATACTCATGTGGGCACCACAATACCCTGAGGGCCTCGAGATGGACATCTGGATCAACAACATTACAGGCGATGTAAAAATCATCAGCGCGCTGAACCACTACATCGGCATGAAGCACATTGAAGTGAGCATGTTCCCTGAGTTTCAATACATGGTTTACATTGTGGGCTTTCTTATCGCCTTTGGTTTGATGACCGCATTGATAAATCGCAGGTGGCTACTCTGGGGGTTTTGCCTGTTGCTGGCAGCCACTGGTATAGCAGCACTGGTAGACTTTTACTTGTGGGGTTACGATTACGGGCATAACCTCGACCCAACGGCCGCCATTGTGGTTCCCGGCATGTCTTACCAACCACCACTGATAGGTACCAAGCAACTGCTGAACTTTACTGCCTTCTCCGGGCCCGACATAGGCGGCTGGGTTTTTATTTGCTCTGCCTTGATAGCTATAGGCACACTGGTTTATGAACTATTTTTTGTGAAAGCAAAATGAGGAACTACCTGTGGATATATGTGTTGGCCGCAATGGCACTGCGGTGCACACCCAAGCCTGAACCGATTGCGTTTGGAGAGGATGCATGCCATACCTGCAAAATGACGGTAATGGATAACAAGTTTGGATGCGAACTGGTGACCCAAAAAGGTAAAGTGTACAAGTTCGATGACATGAATTGCATGCTGAACTTCTACCACTCAGGATATGAGGAACCTCAAAATTTCGCTTTTGCATTGGTAATTGATTTTGCAAACCCTGGGCACTTTATTGATGCACGGCAATCGTGGTATGTTAAATCTGAAGCCATCCGCTCGCCCATGGGCAGTGGCATTGCAGCCTTCGAAACGGAAGAGGTGCTGCAACAGCACAACCAGCAGTGGAAAGGCATCTTAATGAGTTGGGGAGAAGTTAATACCCAGTTTAAGTAGCCGGTCATGCGCATCGCACACGCATTTATCTTTTTGTTAATCTGCGGCAGTTATGCCACGGCTAACACCTTGCGTGTGGGCACAAAAGCAAACATTCAAAAACTAACCGATGCGGTTGCCCTCGCCCAGCAAGGCGACACAATTCTGGTGGAGCCTGGAACGTATCGAGAGGGAAACGTACTGATTCAAAAAAAACTTTTTGTCATTGGCTTACACTACCCCATTCTGGACGGGGAAGATAAATTCGAGATTTTTACCATTCACGCCAATGGCGTTGTGGTGCAAGGGTTTCACTTTCAAAATACAGGCATCGCCAGCATTAATGATCTGGCCGCTATCAAAGTGCTCGATTCGCACGGCATTGCCATACGCAACAACCGGTTTACCAACACTTTCTTTGGTATCTACCTGTCAAATTCAACGGGTGCCATTATCGAAAATAACGAACTTCAGTCGGACGCGGACGCTGAACACCAGATTGCAAACGGCATTCACCTTTGGAAGTGCGATGACATCATCATCCGCAACAACCGCATCAAAGGTCATCGCGATGGCATCTATTTTGAATTCGTAACCAACTCGACTATCACAAACAACCACAGCGAAGCCAACCTGCGTTACGGCTTGCATTTTATGTTTTCGCACAACGATGAGTACCGCGAAAATACTTTCTTGAACAACGGTGCCGGTGTGGCCGTCATGTACACCCAGGGGGTGAAGATGATACGCAACACCTTTTCGCACAATTGGGGTTCATCTTCCTACGGCCTCTTGCTAAAAGATATCCGCGACAGCTTCGTTACAGACAACCTGTTCATTGCCAACTCGGTGGGTATTTTTATGGAAGGCAGCAGCCGCAACGAAATGAAGAACAACCGTTTCGTACAAAATGGCTACGCCATTAAACTACAAGCCAGTTGCGATGACAACACCTTTCGTGAAAACAATTTTCAGCAGAATACTTTCGATTTGGTTACCAATGGCCACACGGTGCTGAATACCATCGAACGCAACTACTGGGATCGCTACGAAGGCTATGACCTGAATCGCGACCAGGTGGGCGATGTACCCTACCGACCCATAAGTGTATATGGTATGATTGTGGAGCGCGTACCCACTGCCATTTTGTTGTGGCGCAGCTTCCTCGTGTTCCTGCTCGACAAAGCCGAGAAAGCCATGCCCGCCATAACACCCGAAAATCTGAAAGACAACTTTCCATCCATGCAGCCTTATGATATCCATTGAAGACGTTCATAAAAAATTCGGTAGCCTCACCGCGCTCAACCACATAAGCCTGCTGTTGCAACCCGGCCGCAGTTATGCGCTGATCGGCCCCAACGGATCGGGTAAAACCACACTCATCAAAAGTGTGTTGGGATTGGTGGTGCCCGACAGCGGTGAAATACGCTTTGATGGCAAAAGCATACGCAACGACTGGCGCTACCGCGAAAAGATTGGCTACATGCCGCAGATAGGGCGTTACCCCGAAAACATGCGCATTGGCCAACTGTTCGATATGATGAAAAACATTCGGCAAGACGAGCCAAGGATAGACGAAGAACTACTCGATGCTTTTAAACTTTACAAGATATTTGACAAACGTATGCATGCCCTGTCGGGTGGCACCCGGCAAAAGGTAAGTGCATCGCTCGCATTCCTGTTCAGTCCGCCTGTTTTTATTTTCGATGAACCTACCGCGGGGCTTGACCCGGTATCGGTTGAAATTCTGAAAGAAAAAATACTGCACGAAAAACGACTGGGGAAATTACTCATCATTACCTCGCACATCCTCAGCGACCTGGACGAGCTGGCAACCGATCTGATTTACATGTACGAAGGGCAGGTTCAATACAACAATGCCATTGATCAACTGAAAGAAGAAACCAATGAAACCCGGTTGAACAAGGCCATCGCTACCCTCATCAAACAGAAAGAATTAATCGCCTCCGTAACCCACTGATGCCATGAGCCGCGTAATCAAATATGTTTTTTACGATATACTGCGCACGCGCTTTATTCTCTTTTATACAGCCTTTTTATTGATTTGCACCTTTGCCTTGTTTCAGGTAGACAGCGATTTTGGTAAAGTAGTGCTGAGCCTGATGAACATCATGCTGATGGCGGTACCGCTGATCAGCGTGGTTTTCACAACCATCCACTTCTACAATTCCTACGAGTTTATTGAGCTGATGCTGGCACAGCCCATCCATCGCAGAGCTGTTTTCCTGAGCGAATACCTTGCGGTAGCCTCATCGCTGTGTCTCGCCTACCTGGCAGGTGTAGGTATTCCATTTCTGCTCTATGGTGCGTGGCAGGTGGCGGGTTCGCTCCTCCTCACCGGTGTATTTCTTACGTTGGTGTTTGTGTCGCTGGCCTTCTTTGCCTCCGTGCTCACCCGCGACAAAGCCAAGGCCATTGGCATTGCGCTGCTTTTCTGGCTTTACTTCTCGCTGATCTACGATGGCCTGTTACTGTGGGCGATCTATAGCTTCAACGACTACCCTTTGGAAAAAATTACACTGGCGCTCATCGCATTTAACCCGGTAGACCTCGCGCGGATCATTATGCTGCTGCAACTGGACATTTCTGCATTGATGGGCTATACGGGTGCCTTCTACAAAGATTTCTTCGGCAGCAGCTCGGGCATAATCTTTTCAGGTGGCCTTTTGACGATCTGGGTGGTATGGCCGGTGGCGTGGGCCCTGCGTATTTTTAACAGAAAGGATCTTTGAGAATGGACATTGCTTCCCGTGCGCACATCGAACTATTGGTAAACACCTTCTATGAAAAGGTGCGAACGGACAACCTGCTGGCGCCTCGGTTTGCACATGTAGACTGGCCGCATCATATGCCGGTTATGTACAACTTCTGGTGTTCCATGATGCTGGACGAAAAAAGCTACCAGGGCAATCCATTTCAGAAACACATGCCTCTTGCTTTAGAGGCCGCGCATTTTGAAAGGTGGTTGACGCTGTTCCGCGCCACGGTAGATGAACTTTTTAAAGGAGAGAAAGCAGAAGAAATCAAGATGCGGGCGCAAAGCATTGGCATGGTGTGGCAACATAAACTGGGGTTGCTTATTCGTTGAGCGCACTCAAAGGGCTGAAATTTTTCTCATCAGCAAATTTTGCTCAGCCTTGGCTTTGGTCAGATTCAATGCTGCCTCCAAATACTTTCTGGCCGCCTCCCGATTACCGATGCGAGCATAGAACTCGCCCAGCGTAGCCGGCAACAAACAATAGTTGCTTAACTCGCCTCCTTGCTCCAACTTCTGCAAATCTGCCAGGGCAGCTTCCGCGCCCGCCACTTCTCCCCGGGCAATGGCGCGATTCAACGCCACCACCGCATCGGGTTTGGATTGATACAACCAATTATAGAGTTGAAGTATGCGCGGCCAGTTGGTGGCAGCGTAACTGGCAGCCGCGGCATGTTCGTAGGCGATGGCGGCCTCTATATGGTAGAACGACAAGTGCGCACCAACCGATGCCTGCTGCATGTACCTATTGCCCTGCGCAATCAGGTCCCGGTTCCACTTCGAGCGGTCCTGTTCCTTCAACGTAAGCAGGTTTCCTGCCTCATCCAGTCTGCCAGGTGCTCTGGCTGCCTGAAAACACATCAACGCCAACAACGCAAAAACTTCTGGCGACCAGGTTGCTTCATTGTCAGCGAGCATCTTCGCCAGTCGCAAGGCTTCTTCCAATAAATCTTCCCGAACCAACGATGCATGGTGCGTGGCGTTATAGCCCTCATTAAAGATCAGATAAATCACCATCAGCACATGTTGAACGCGACTGGCCAATTCAGGCGCTGGCGGCAAACCAAACGCTATTTTCTCTTCCCGGAATTGCTGGCGTGCGCGATACAATCTTTTGGCAATGGTTTCTTCATTGGTTACAAACGCGTGGGCAATCTCCATCGTGCTGAATCCGCACAGCGTTTTCAGCACCATGGCTACCTGGCTTTCTTCAGGCAATGACGGATGGCAGCAGACAAACATCATGCGCAACTGGTCATCTTCAATTCCTTCGGATGTCAGGAGTTTTTGCAAAGTGGCCCCGCAGCATATTCAGATTTTAGTAGTGGCGACAGGGCTGCCTCAAACTCGCGTTGATGGCGCCCCCTGCGCACGACATCCAAGGCTTTGTTGCGTGCCGCTGTAAATAGCCATGCCGTTGGATTTTCGGGTATGCCATGAAATTTCCAGTGCTCCAATGCTTTCAGCAGGGTATCCTGCATTACATCTTCGGCCAATTCCAGGTTGTGGGAGCCAAATATCTTGGTAAGCACGGCTGTTATTTTAGCAGCTTCACGTCTGAACAGGTGATCGACAATAGGCCTTACAATCTCCGGCATTCACTAAAGATACGCAAGGCAACCCAGGAAAACATTGCCTTTGCCGCATAGATAGGTCACTCTCGAGAATTATCGTAATAGGTTGCATCGCGTACGATCAGACCGTTCTCTATGGTTAACACCCCTCCTATCGGCAAATAGAATTTGGAACCATCGGGTGCAGTGCCGGTGGCAACAAATTCTACAAATACCTTATTGCCGCTGGGATAAATGCCCTTCAATTCATCATATATATCAGGGAAAATTTCTCCCATTTCACGGTATTTCGAAGCAATTTCCTGGCGCGACTTTTTTACATACGTCTTGCCATAAGATGGATCAAGAAAGTCGGCAGTTTCGGAATAATAACTAGCCATTTTATCCCAATCGTGCGCGTTAAACGCATCGAACATACCCTGCACCACGGCAACATTTTTTTCGTTGCCGGAATTTTGCTTGCAGGCAAACATGCATGCCAGCAGCGAAATATAAATCAATGCTCTCATGTGTTCCGGGCTATTGTGCTACAGGGAGTATCTCACGTATTTCCACAGAAGCTTCATCACTGTTCAGTACGGGGCAACCTCCAGAAAGCTGCACAGCATCTTCATAATCAACAGCTTTAATTAACATGTAACCACCCACTACATCCTTTCCCTCTACAAAGGGGCCATCAGTTAATTTTTTTGCTTTTCCCTTCAACACCTTTCCATGCGGCAACAAAGGCTGTCCGCCCACCAGCTTACCTTGCCGGGCCAGGCCATCCATCCACTTTTGCCAAAGTGCCATTTCTGCCTGCATTTCATCAGGTGATAGTTGCACGAAGGCTTCTTCGTTGGCCAAAGTATTGCGAAACACGAGCATAAAGTCTTTCATACGGTTTTTGTTTTTGGTTTGTGAAACTGTTTTACACCTCTATGACGAACGACCTACCGAAATCCGGACAACTTTTGAAAAAAATCTCAAGTCTAATTTTACCCATTCTTTACCAATCAGCGCAGGTTTTTAACCTATCTTTCCTTTTCAGGAAGATGGAAACATTCTGGACAATAGTGGCAAGCATTGTGATGTTGGGTGGCCTTGCCGGCTGCATTGTGCCGCTTTTACCCGGACCACCTTTAAGTTATGGTGCCCTGTTGCTTTTGCAGCTACGCGTTGATCCACCCTTCACGCTGAAGTTCCTCGTTACCTGGGGAATCATCATGGCCGTGGTTACGCTGCTCGACTACTTTATACCTATTTGGGGCACCAAAAAATTCGGAGGCTCCAGCTATGGCGTGTGGGGCTGCGGCATTGGGTTGCTGTTGGGTTTTTTCTTCGGCCCCGTAGGCATTGTGGTGATGCCCTTTTTGGGGGCGCTGGTGGGTGAATGGATGGCGAACCGCAATTCAGACCAGGCATTGCGGGCTGCGTTTGGTTCTTTTCTCGGTTTTCTGGCGGGCACTTTGCTGAAGCTGGTAACCTGCCTCGTCATGCTTTGGTATTTTGTAGGTGCTTTATTATAAATCAGATGATGACTCGACTCAGCTTGCTCTTTACGTTGTGCCTGGCGGTAATCACCGCTTCTGCCCAAAATAAATATGGCTTGCGCGCAGTAACGCTCGAAGAATACCGGAAGTCGCTGCGCACACAACCTGAAAAGGAATTGGTGAACCTGGCCACCTACATACCGGGCATTGTGCTCGATATCCGTTATGCTACCTCCAACAACTTTACCGGTGAGGTTATCTACCAACTGCCCCGCGCGTATGCCCGCAAGCCGGTAGCCGAAGCGTTGAAAAAGGCCCAGGCCGATTTCAACAAACAAGGTGTGGGCATTAAAGTGTACGATGGCTACCGCCCTTACAAAGCCACGGTAAAATTTTATGAAGTCTACCGCGATACCACCTATGTGGCTTCTCCCTACAGGGGCTCGCGCCACAACCGCGGCTGCGCCATCGACATGACGTTGGTTGACTTAAAGACAGGGGAAGAACTGCCCATGCCTACCGCCTTCGATTCTTTTCAAAAGGAAGCCTGGCCCACCACACCCGTTAAAGACCCCGTTATCAAAAAGAACCGCGATCTGATCATCAGCGTGATGGAAAAACACGGCTTTAAAGTAAATGCCTCCGAATGGTGGCACTTCGATTTTATTGGATGGCAGAAATTCGAGGTGATGGATATTGATTTTGAAGAATTGGAAAACAACTAGTTCCCGCACCTTACCGATGCTTCGGTTCTTCAAAGATCTTTTCTGTCTAGCCGGTACACATAACAATCATCTTCGCCAAACATTCTGCGCTCTATTTGTTGAAAGCCAAGACGCTCATAAAACCGGATGGCTTTGGTGTTGCTCACCAGCGGATCGATGAGAATAGCCTTTACTGCAGGATTTTGAAAACAGCGCGCAATGGCCTGTTGCATCATTACCGTACCATACCCTTTGCCAATGTCGTTGGCCTCACCCATCCAGATGTCGATGGCACGCAGATTGGGTTCCACCGCACCCCAATAATGCGTTTCTTCTTCCAGCGGGTCGATGATCTGCAAAAAACCAATCGGTCGTCCATCGAGTTCAGCAATCAATTGTTCGCGCCAGGGCGGCTCGCGTTGCAATTCTACTTCCCAGTTCCAGTCATCGTTGGGGTCTGCATCAATGTTGTGGGGTTGTTCGTCCCAGTGGCGTAGCACGTCTAAATCTTGAATGGTAGCGGGTCTGAGTGAGATGGCCATATTCAAAAATCAGGTATTGAATGGATTTTATTGCGGCATTTTTTTTCAGGCCGCCATTTCACGTAATGCTTTCACAAACTGATCCAGCTCATCGGGCGTGGTGTACACATTGGGTGTAATGCGGCAGCCCTTCACACCCTGGCCGTCAATGGCTACCGTCCATATTTTATATTTCTCAAACAAAACCTTGGCCATATCTCCGGGCTTCATACCCTCAATGCCCACGTTGGCAATGCCACATGCCCGTGCCGGGTCGGTGGGCGTATTAAGTACGATGTTTTTGGTGCCCCTCACCCGCGATGTCCAATATGCTTGAAGGTAGCGCAAGCGTGCTTCTTTCCTTTCCGCGCCAATCTTCTCATAAAAATCTATGGCATCCAATACGGTAAGATCGGTTGCTACCGGATGCGTGCCCGTGTGCGCCAGGTGGGTAATATCATCCTTCATGGCCCAATCTGCCATGAGCGACCACAAGCCGGGCGCCTTTCCCTCCTTCACATACAATATTCCCGCTCCCAGTGGCACGCTCAACCATTTGTGAAGACTGGCTGCATAGTAGTCGCAACCAAGATCGGGTATCCTGAAGTTTAAATGGGCAAACGTATGAGCACCATCTACCGCCACGTCTACATTCAGGCTGTGCGCCATGTCGCAGATTTTTTTGACCGGCAGAATCTGCCCGGTAATGTTAACCATGTGGCTCACCAGCAACAGCCGCGTTTTGGGTGTAATCGCTTTGCGATACATGTCTACCACTTCCCCGTCCGAGGTGGGATGGTTGGGCACTGAAAGTATTTTCGCTACGATGCCAAAACGTTTCTCCATCAGCTTAAACTGATTCACAATGGAACCATAATCCTGCTCGGCCATGATGGCCTCATCGCCTGCCTGCCAGTGGATGCCGTTGATCACGGTGTCGAGCGATTCGGTTGTGTTGCGCGTTAGTGCAAGTTCGGTTGGAGCGCAACCGGCTAAACCCGCGAGGCGCTCAATCACTTTCTTTTTGTTCTCGGTTTGTACGGTGCGCATGTAGTACGAACCCTGGTAGTTTACCTCGCGAATATGGTTAAGGTACTTCTCCAACGTTTCTTGCGGCAGAAAGCAATAATAACCGTTCTCGAGGTTGATGTACTCCCGCTTCAGTCGGTAACCCTGCCTGACGCCAGCCCAAAAGTTCTCGTCTTCGGCTAACACACCAGAAGGAATGTGTTCGTGCTTCTTCAGCCACAATGCCAGCGATTCGAATGAAGTGAGGGTAGCCAAGCCTAATGCGGCCGTGTTCTTTAAGAATGTGCGCTTATCCATGCAAACAAGATAAGCATAAACGTGCTATGTGAGAATGTTGAATTTACCAAGACTTTGGCAAAACAAAAAGGCGAACCGTGAACGGTTCGCCTGCACGCGGCTTCTGGCCGGCTCCTCAACCTTTTTTGTAGAAGCGCGTGTTGAAAATGGGAAGCACCCGCAACCCTCTCGGGTTCTCTTTCACAATGTTGATAAGCCCAAACTGTACCCCTTTGATGCGATGCGTGTAGTTTACCACGCCAAAGGCGGCACCTATCTGGTCGCCTTTTATCTGGTTGAAAGCACTTACGGAAATTCCTCTCATCACACCTTCCATATCGGCATCGTACTCTTCTGCATCCAATTTTTGTCTATTGTCACTACCCACCCGGAAGTAAGCCGGGGCAATCATGATACCCTTTATCGTTTCGCCACCTACGGCTGGCGCAATGGCAATACCCGTTACGCGCGATCCGCCAATACCCACACCGGCAACGGAGAGACCTTTCACTTCCTCGCCACCGCCAATGCCAATGCCGGCTACCTGAATGCCCCGCACACGACCGCCCGCACCAATACCTATCAAACTGGCGGAGATACCCGTCAGGTCATCGCCTGCACCAATGCCCAGCCCGCCAATGCTGATGCCTTTTACTTTGCCTCCGGCACCCAAGCCGAGGCCGCCAAAGTTGAAACCACTGAGGTTGCTACCTGCGCCAATACCCAGCCCACCAAAATTAAAACCCGACACGTTGCCGCCTGCCCCGGCACCCAAGCCGCCCACGTTAATGCCACGCAAATCTTCACCTGCGCCCACACCCAAGCCTGCTACACTGATTCCGCGCACCGATTCGCCCGCACCCACCGCCAAGCCAGCCAGGTTAATACCGGACAGGTTTCTTTTCGCGCCCACACCACCCACGGCAAGCCCCAGTCCGTTCTGCTCCTCCGCGCCCATGGCCAGCGGCAAACCAATGGCTATGCCATTTACAGTGCCGCTCTGGTCCTCCTCATTCCCCTGCCATACCGTAACGTTGACGCCATTGATGCGCTCTACATCTCTGTTTTTGAAATTAAACCGTATGCCCGTGAAATGAGAGAGGTTGCCAAAACCGATGCCACCTCGCTTCGATGGTATGCCAAAGCCCTGGCCGAAAAGCTGCGAAGCCGTAAAAGCCCCGAGTAATAAAAGTACAATGCGCTTGCTCATATAAGTCGTTTGTACCCCTAAGACTACCCATCTGCCTTCTTGGTTGCGTTCAACGAAAAAAATACCGCAACCGGGTGGCCATCGTTGGGTTCATGGAGGCGAAAAGAAAGCCACGGGTTTGTAAAACATAATGCAGAATTGCCGGTTTTAATCTTATCAACCATTTATTAATGACATCAACTGCCGTGAAGTTTGAGCTTTTGGAGTACCTGAAACTAAAGCACGCCACCATCTTTACTGTGAAGAACGTAGAGGGCGTAGTCATTGTACAGGCAACCTCCACCTACATCCCTATCGATCAGTTCAAAGAGGTGTTCAACGCGCTCGAACCCTGCATCCGCGACAAGCAGGTAACGAAACTGATATTCGACAAACGAAGTCTTTCTGTTTTTCACCAGCCCTCCATGGAGTGGTATTTTACCGACTGGAAGGAGCGGATGTTTCATCTGGGGTTAACCACCCATATTAAGATTCTTCCGAACGATATGGTATTTCGGCAGAGTGTAAAAATCGGGCGCGAAAAAATAAACCAGGCACACCCGAACGGAAAATTCCACCAGATGGACATTCGCTATGCCGACAACCTGGAGGATGCCATTGTGATGTAGATAGGCAATGAGTGATGCAAACAATAAAATGAAGAGCGAGGCACTGCAGGCCAAAATCGACCAGACCATACGCCACCTGCAGGATGAAGTAGCCCTGCTACAGAAAACACACCTATTGGAAATGGAGCTGATGAAAATAGACAGCGTCCAATACCTGCAAAGGCTGCGCGAAGATTTTGACCAGCGCATTCAGAAAGCGGATGAGCACCACAGAAATAAAATCTCCATGCTGGAGGAGGAAATTCAGTACCTGAAAGAGTTGAACGATTCGCAACGGCTGATGATGACCGACAACGCGAGCTACATACGCGCGCTTGAAGAAAAATTGGGTCAGCCCGTTACTTTTCCTCCGGCTGCTGATGCGGCAGGTAGAACATAAACCGCGTTTCCCCGGGCTTGCTCACAAAGTCCACACGGCCTCCCAGCCGATCGAGTACTTTGCGCACAATATACAAACCGAGTCCGTTGCCCTGCGATTTTTCTGATCCGCGGTAAAACATGTCGAAAATTTTGGGTTGAATGTCGCGGGGTATTCCCTCCCCATTGTCTTTCACTTCAAGGTACCATTCCGTGGCAACAGTCTCCCATATAACTTCGATGCTGCTTCCCTGATGTGGGCCATACATGCGGGCATTTTTCAGCAACTCTCCCAACAAGGCCAATAGTAAAGGCCGATCGCTCGTAACCACATCGGTGCCAAGGCGTGTATTCAGTGCAGCGCTGGGTAAATCAGCAAGCTGATGGGTGCCTTCAAAGGCCTCCACCACCAATTCTTTCAACGAAAATGAAGTGAATTGCAAAGGGTCGCTCATGACGCGCGCCAGCGTGGTGAGCGAATCGAGCAGACCGTCCATTTGCCGAAGGCGGGTGTTGAGGTGCTTGCCGTATTCCTGACAGGCAGGCGTCCGCAACTCGGCATTCATCAACATCATAATGCCTTTCATGGAGGTTACGGGCGACCGTAAGTCGTGGGAGGTGCGGTAGAGGATCTGATCGAGCTCGAAGTTTCGCTCTTTCAACTTACCCAAGGCGTTGCTGAGCGACTCGTTCTTGCCCATCAATTCCTCAATGGCGGCCGTTAGCTCTTCCTTTTGTGCCATCAATTCCTCGCTCCTGTCCTCTAACTCGCGTTCGCGCTCCAGCAACTTGGCATTTTTCTCCTCTAGTAATCTAACCAGTTGGCCTACTTCTTCCTGACTCAATTTCAATACGTTTTAAACAACCTTTACCAGCTCGCGATGCCCCACCCACGTAAAACGTTTCGTAACATACTCAGGGTTTGTAAAGGATGCATTGCCTGCCGGGTTTCCACCTGTAACGTGAAAATCGGAGAAGGCCGCATTTTGATTCATATAAATTCCACCAACGAGGTTAAATGATACAGGCGTGGCCGCCAGTGCCATTTCATCGGCAATCTTTTCGCGCACATCGGCCCGGGTAGTATATGCCCCGCAAGAAATGGCACCGTGATCCTGCGCCAGTTTCCGCGCCAGCGCTATGGATTGATCCGTATTTTTCGTCCGGATTAAAAGTACGATGGGTCCAAAAAGTTCTTTGCTGAATATTTCTGTCTTGTCGGCATCCACTTCTACCACCACCGGTGTAACCACCCGCGCATTTTTAAACTGGGGGTTTTCAAACGTACGCGACTTCAACCACACTTTGCCTGGCAACTGTTCCGCCTCGGCCACACGGTCGCAAGTTTTTTTATTTTGCACAGCGCCCAACACAAAGGGTCCTGCCTTCGGGTTATCAATCAAACCATTGATCTGCGCTACCAGTTTTTCTGCAAACTGATCGAAGCTGAGCGTGCCCGCGGGCGTAGCCACCCCTGCTTCCGAAATAAAAAAGTTTTGCGGAGCGGTACACATCTGCCCGCTGTAAAGGTTCACGGAAAACGCGAGGTTGGCAGCCATCTTGTCTGCATCTTCGGCAGAATCGATGATGACAGAGTTGACACCTGTTTTTTCGGTGAAAACCACTTTGCCTGGCAATGCTTCCAGGTAAGAGCCAAAGGCAGAGTTACCCGTATAGTCAACCAGCTTCACATCGGGGTGTTCGGCCAGTTCTTTGGTAATCATCTTATCAAAAGTATCAACAGCCAATTGACATACATGGGTGTCAAGGCCCTGTTCTGCCAGCACGTTCTGAATTTCGGCTACAAAAATGGCGATGGGCAGTATGGCGCCCGGGTGCGGTTTCACCAACACGGTGTTACCGGTTATCAAGCTACCATAAATTCCGGTAACCGAATTCCACGTAGGGAAGGTGGAGCATCCGATAACCAACGAGATGCCTTTGGGCACAGCACGCCACTCCTTGTTCAGTTGAATGTTGAACTTGCCCATGGGCTTATCCCACAGTGCTTTCTGCGGAAAGCGGTTCAGTTCTTCATAGCCAGCGGCTATTGCCTCCAGGGCGCGGTCGGCTGCGTGTGGGCCCGATGCCTGAAACGCCATCATATAACCCTGGCCCGTGGTGTGCATGGTGGCATAGGCCACTTCAAAAAATCTTTTCTTCACCCGCTCCAGGCTCTCCATTAGTATTCCAGCGCGGTCGTTCACAGAAACTTTTCCCCAAACAGAGAAAGCCTTTTTAGAACGGTCGATGAGTGTGGCCGTTGAGAACACGGGATAGGAAATGCCAAGTGGTTCTTGCAGGTAAGGCGACTCCTCTTGCCCGGCCCAACCCTCAGGGTTAACTTGTTTCAGCTCTTCAAATTTTTTTCCGGTAGTGGCTTTGAATTTGGCTTGCCCATCGGCATCGGCCGTTTCGCCATAAACAGCGGGTGCGGGGTGCTCGGGAAATGCAGCATAGAATGTACGGCTGTGCAAAGCTTCGATGGCTTTGTTTAGTACGGATTGGTGTTTTTGGAATAATGACATTTTAATTCAAAGTAAAATCTAATTGGTTTTTGAAGAAACTATCATTTCTGCTGACCAAACACCCGCTTTAGTAATTCGGTGGTGCGTGCCATCGGGTTTTCGCGAATGTTCTTCTCTTCTTTGGCCACCATGGTAAACAACCCCTGAATGGCCAGGTCGGTGGCGTAGTCGTTCAGGTCAGGATTGACTTTTTCTACCAACGGAATTTTGTTGTAAGTGTTTACCAGGTCGCTATAATATTTGGTAGCCGATACTTTGTTGAGTGAGTTCTGAATAACGGGCTTGAACTTTTCTTTCAACTGCACGCTCGTGGTTCTCTTTAGAAACTGTGTGGCGGCATCCGGCTGGCCCTTCAAAATACCAAAGGCATCGTCTATGGTCATCTGGCGGATGGCGCTAATAAAAATCGGCTTCGCTTCTTTGGCTGCATCTTCGGCACCGCGGTTCAGTGTCATCACAAATTCATCTACCTTGTTGCCCAGACCGATCTGGCGCAACCGGTCTTCCACCTTTTTTACATCGGGCGGGAACGGTATTTTGATCTCCGGGTTTTTGTAGTAGCCATCGAGTTGCGAGGTAAGATCGGCCCCTTTCGAAATGCCTACTACCAGTGCTTCTTTCAAACCCTCGGCCACTTCGGCCGCGGTAAGCGGTTTGGCCGCACCTTTGTTAAGATCGGAAAGTGCTTGGCTTATCTGGGCGCTGGTGCAGCCCAGCATCAGAATGGAAATCGCTATTGCAATGTATTTCATACGATTGCAAAGGTAGCGCTCAATTGTCAATTATCAATTGGCCAATTGGTAATGAATTACCTCCACTTTTTCTTTTTCGATTCGAACCAGGCATCGGCTTTCTTCTTTTTGGAAGGCGACTTGTGCCGCTCGCGGCTGCTGTGGCCACCGTCTGCTTCGCCTGTAACTTCTACGCGCACCATCCTGCCTTTGTACTCGAAGCCGTGCAAATGCTCGCGCGCAGTGGCAGTCAAACTCTTGTCCACCTCAAAAAACGAGTAGGCACCCTTTACATCAATCTTGCCAATGTCTTTTCCTTTTAGCCCGGTGCGATCGCAGATCAAACCCAGCAACTTACCCTTGTCCAGCCCGTCCATTTTGCCCAGGTTGATAAACAACCGGTCGCCTGTAACAAAACGATCGAAACCCCCTGGGTCTGTGTCGCCTTTACCCGATTTGTTCAGATCAGGCGCACCACGGTAATAGTCCAGTAGGTGGTTGAACTCGAGCGAAGTAAAACGTTTAATAATATCTTCTTTGCTCAGTTCCATCAACTCATCGTAAACGGCAGGCAGGAAAGCTTTGATCTCATCTTCCACCACATTTACCTGGCGCAGGCGTTGCACCAACTGCAACAGTCTGCGTTGGCAAACCTCTTCGCCCGTAGGCACCTGCTTCTTCTCAAACTTCGTCTGCATTACCTTTTCAATCTGCCTGATCTTGCCAGATTCTTTTTTGGTAACAATGGCGATGGAGATGCCCTTCTTGCCGGCCCGTGCGGTGCGGCCACTGCGGTGGGTATAAAACTCTATTTCGTCTGGCAGGTTCAGGTGTATTACGTGGGTGATGTTGCTCACATCAATACCTCGTGCGGCCACATCGGTAGCTACCAGCAACTGCAGGGTTTTGTTTTTGAAACTCGCCATCACCTTGTCGCGCTGCTGTTGGGTAAGGTCGCCATGCAGGGCATCGGCATTGTACCCATCGCGCATCAGGTTTTCGGCTATGCGTTGCGTGTCGAGCTTTGTGCGGCAAAATACCACCCCAAAAATGTCGATGTTATAGTCCACAATGCGCTTCAGGGCTTCGTAGCGATGCCTTTCGTCTACCACCACATACTGGTGTTCTATGTTTACATTGCCCTGGTTCTGCTGGCCCACCGTCAACTCGTGGGGTTGGTTCATGTAGGCCTGGGCAATGGCGCGCACTTCACGCGGCATGGTGGCCGAGAACAACCACACATTTTTAGATTCGGGTGTATCGGCCAGTATCTGGTCTATGTCGTCTTTAAAGCCCATGTTCAGCATTTCATCGGCTTCGTCCAGAATCACAAAGCGAATGGTTTCAATCTTCACCACGTTGCGTTCCATCAGGTCCATCAGCCGGCCCGGTGTGGCTACTATGATCTGGGCACCCCTTCGCACCTTCCTAATCTGTTCCGAAATGCTGGCACCTCCATACACGGGCACAATGTTAAGGGGCTTTACCTGGTTGCTGAACTTCATCAGATCGCTGTTGATCTGCATGCACAGCTCGCGTGTGGGTGCCAGAATCAAAGCCTGCGTAGTATAGTCATCGCTGTCGCAAAGTTCGATGAGGGGCAAGCCGAAGGCGGCCGTTTTACCGGTGCCGGTCTGCGCTAGCGCCACGATGTCGCGGTTGGCCTGCAGCAAAAGCGGAATGGCCTTTTCCTGAACAGGCGTTGGGGTCTCGAAACCTAACTTTTGAATGCTTTCGAGCAGTGCCTGGGAGAGCCCCAGGTCTCGGAATGATAACATGTATGATGATTAATATGAACCACAAAGATAGCGATAATAAACGAGGGTTGCTGCGCCCTAATCTTCTGCCGCCTTTACCCGTTTTGGCCCAATTATGTTAGGCATCGCTCTGCCTGCGCCCTATGTTTACAGCCTGCCATGCCCTTTTGATAACCAAATGCCACTCGCCTCGTTTATATTGCGCACTTTTTAACACCACATGAAAACCATAACGGCAGAATTATTAACCATAGGCGATGAAATACTCTATGGTCAGATTACCGACACCAACTCGGTATGGATGAGCACCGAACTGAGTAACATCGGTGTAAAGGTGATTCGCAAAACAACCGTGGGCGATGTAGAGCAGGAAATCCTTACTGCCTTCGCGGAAGCAGAAAAGCGTGCCGATATTGTGCTGATTACCGGTGGACTGGGACCCACCAGCGATGACCTGACCAAGCCTTGCCTGGCTAAATATTTCAACAGCGAAATTCGGATACACGAAGAGGCACTTGCCGAAGTAACGGAGTTCTTTAAGAGCCGCGGGCGCGAGCTAACAGAGCTAAACCGGCAGCAGGCTGCGTTACCCGTAAAGTGTGTGAAGATTACCAACGCCATGGGCACCGCCCCGGGCATGTGGTTTCACGAACGGGGAAAAGTGTTTGTGTCGATGCCGGGCGTGCCGCACGAAATGAAACGCATGATGACCGACACGGTGCTGCCCAAACTGAAAGAAACATTTCAAACGCCTACCATCTATCATAAAGTAATTCGCACGGTGGGGTTGGGCGAATCATTCCTGGCAGAGAAAATTTCCGACTGGGAGCAAGCATTACCGCCACACATGAAGCTGGCCTACCTGCCCAGCCTGGGCGAAGTAAAATTGCGCCTTACCTGCGTGGGCCATTCGCCCGAAGCCCTGCAAGCAGAAGCCGAGGCCTGCACGGCCAAACTTCAGGAGCGAATCGGGCAATTCATCTATGGAGTTGGCGAAGATACGCTGGAAGTGGTGGTGGGGCGCACCCTGCGCGAGCGTAAATTAACACTGGCAGTGGCCGAGAGTTGTACGGGCGGATACCTGTCGCACATGATCACCAGCGTGCCCGGCAGCTCCGACTATTTTTTGGGCAGTATAATACCCTATGCCTACGAAATTAAAATGCGGCAACTGGGTGTAAAGCCCGAGACACTGGAAAAGCATGGTGCCGTTAGCGAGCCCACCATTATTGAAATGGCCAACATTGTGCGCGCCAAATTCAATACCGATATTGGTGTAGCCACCAGCGGTATCGCAGGCCCAGGTGGCGCCACACCCGAAAAACCAGTTGGGCTGGTATGGATTGCCTACTCCGACAAACATCAAACCGTAACACGTAAATTGCAACTTGGCAAAGACCGCATGGTTAACATACGCCTGGCCTCGATGGCCGTACTTAACCTGATACGACAGAGTTTGCCAAAATAAATTGACTCTGAAATTTTATACACAGAATTGTCCTTTTTAAGTGGGATCGAATACAGGAACGTCTTTAGCCATTCAAAGCAAGAAGGAACCATAACATCTTTTTTGTATCTTGGTTGAAGATTGCTTTGCTACCTTAGCAAGGATGTGGCATATTTTAGCGGCCTCAAACTTTCTCACGATTACACGTATCTTTCGTCCATCAATTTAACAATGACTACACGCAGGAAATTTCTGAACGCCTTGTCGTTCTTAACTTTTGGACTACTAACCCCCACGCTTGCCATGCAAAAAAAACCGCAACTCGTTCACCACGTTTTCTTCTGGCTAAAAAATCCCGCGTCTGCAGCAGACCGCGATAAGCTGATACAAGGCGTAAAGGCCCTGGGAAAAATTGAACAGGTGCGCCAAATACATGTAGGTGTGCCCGCCAGCACAGAAAAACGCGAGGTGGTGGACAACAGCTACCACGTATCGGAACTACTCTATTTCGACAGCACGGCCGACCAGAAAGCTTACCAGGACCATCCACTGCATCAGAAGTTCATTCAGGAACACGCCATGCTGTGGGAAAAAGTGTTGGTGTATGATGTGATGGAGGTCTAACCCTCCATCCACTTCTTAAAGGCTGTGGCCTTCTCCCGGCTGATATCCAACTCGAAGTTAAAGGGTGGCTTGAGCTGCACACTCAACCCCTTGTGTGTGGTTTTTATGCGCGCCACCGACTGAATGTGTATGATGTATTGCCGGTTTACGCGGTAAAACCTGGCTGGGTCTACCAGGCTTTCGATTTCATCCAGCGTCTGGTGTTCGCTTATCAACTTTCCGTTAGCCAGCGTATGAATGTAAATTAGTTCTTCCTTGTGAAACAACCCGATTTCGTCTTCCACAACGGGCACCAGGCTGTTTCTTTGCACGGTCAAAAAACGGGTTTTGTACTTCTTTTCGTCTTTACCCCAGTTTTGAAGCAGCGTCTTTAGTTGGTCGCCCAGTACCTGCTCGCTGGTAAGCGACTTGTACTTGTGCAGTGCCCGTTGCAGTTCTTCTCCGTCAATGGGTTTCAGCAGGTAATCGATGCTATTTAATTTGAAGGCACGGATGGCATAAGCATCGTATGCAGTGGTGAAAATAACGGGGCAGGTAAGGTGCAACGATTCGAAAATATCGAAACTGATGCCATCTGAAAGCTGTATGTCCGACAAAATCAGATCAGGCGGAGGGTTAGTCTGAAACCATTGCCGTGCCTGAGCCACGCTGCTGATGGTTGCCACTACCTGCGCATCGGGCGCTATGCGCGTGATGCGGTTCTGGAGATCTTTGGCCACCAGAGGCTCGTCTTCAATAATTACCAAACGCATGGCTCTCAGGGTTGATCAAATTCATAAGCCGGATTTTGCCAACTCAGGGCTATGTCGGCCTCATAAGTGCGGTCAGCGTTTTTTCTGCGCATCTCCAGGCGGCCCTCAATCATAAAATCCACCGACTGCAGCAGGCGAATGCGCTCCGCCTCGCTTTCGCAGATCATCAACTCCACCTTGCCTATGTCTGGCCGGTGTTGCACCACCTCATCTAGAAAGAGTATCAGCATGGCGCGCTCCAGTTCTGCAAACGCAGGGTGTACCACCAATAAAAACTCGCTTAAGATATGCCGTTGCGCCTGCGTTCCGCTTTTCAAACCACACACCACCCCAGCCAGGGCGTCTTCCTTGTGTGGGTGGGGCGCCACGATCATCAACCCCTGTCTCAAGCTGGTTTGTTGAATCAGTTGTGTGGCCCATTCATGGTTCACCTCTTCTGCAAAAAAGGGAAGCTTGTGAGACGCTGCCACCTCGCGAACCAAGTCAGCAAGGGCTAGTGAGTCGGAAAGGTCGGCTGTGCGAAAATGCATGACGGCAAATTACCTATACCAGCGGAATTTTCACCGCAAAACGTTCATCCGTTTTTTCAACCAACACCGGCCTGTCGGTTAGAAACCGATACAGCGATTTCAGATTTTCCAACCCAACCTTGTTCGATGTTTCCACCAGCTTGCGCGGCTGCAGGTTGTTGCTCACTACCAGATAGTCGCCTACGGTTACAATATCGATGCGCAGCGGCCGGGTATTGTCTACCACATTATGCTTCAGCGCATTTTCAATCAGTATCTGCAGGGTAACGGGTACGATGGCCTTGTCACCCAACTCCGGTTTTATGTCTATCAATATCAGTAATGCTTCTTTGAAGCGGGTATGCAGCAATTGCACGTAGTGGTGGATGAAGTCCAGTTCGGTTTGCAGGGTAACAAAATTTCGTTCTTTATTCTGAAGCACGTAACGGTACACTTTCGAGAGCTGCTGCAAAAACTCCGATGCCAGCGCCTGGTTTTCGAAGATCAGACTGTTGAGTGACGTGAGCGCGTTGAACAAAAAATGAGGGTTCATCTGGTTTTTAAGGTTATCGAACTGCACCCGCGATTTTTCTTTCTCCAAACGTTCGTTGCGCAGCATGCCCTCCTTCCACCGGCCTATAAAGTACGAGGTAAAAAAGCCGAGGTTGATGCCCACCGGAAGCACCACATATAAAAACCAGGTAACGGCCAGAAATAATTCATCGAGCCGGAAAGGAATGTAGGGCTCGCCAAAATAATAGATACACGCGCGCGCCAGTGCGCCCACCAATGCCCCTAATACAATCTGTATGGTCATGCGCACCCCCAAACTTCTTTCGTAGGGGAAAACTTCATCTAGTTTTCTATCGATAAATCGAAGGCCCTCCCATATAATGAGTACGGAAAGAAGCTGAACAAAAAACAATAAAATCTGAAAGTTCCAGCCAAACAGGTCGAACTTGGCCATGCGAATCAAAAAACCAGCAACGGAAAAACTTCCGATGATGGCATAGGTACGCAGCAACGAGCGCCAGTTTTTATAACCCAGAAAAGTTTTTCTCTTTCTCAAATTCCTTTGGTTCTGTTCTTGCCGGAACAACTGAGGCAACAATCTGCTCAATTTCTTCGGCACTGAAAATACATCTATGCTTTCTTTTCTGTGTGCCAAAGAGTATAAAATCGCAAGCGTTTGCCAGTGATACCAGTCTTGCACTTATTCATAGGCCTTTGTCTTTCGCTTTGGTAGTCGGCTGGTACGTTTTACCTGGCGTTCCTCATTCAACACTGTTTCAAAATTCATCAGCGCCACATAAAAATGCTGCAGGTAGCGCTGCGGAGTAGGAATAATCGCTGTTGTTTTCATGGTTATCTGTTTTCTGAAAGACACCTTAACCCACCCCGCCCCTTATTAACGGGAAGAAATAATTTTTCCATCGCTCATTTCAACTACCCTGTCGGAATTGCGGGCAAACTCCTCATCGTGTGTAACGGCAATTAAAGTCTGATGATAGGTGTGCGTAAGTTCGCGCAGGATGTCAAATACCAGCCTTGTGTTGTAAGAATCGAGGTTGCCGGTCGGTTCATCGCCCATAATAATGTCTGGGTCGTTGATGAGTGCACGCGCAATGGCCACCCGTTGCTGTTGCCCGCCCGAAAGCCTGCTGGATGCCTTGGTCGCGTGTTCGTGCATGCCCAGCATCTTTAACTTAGCCATGGCCCTGTCGGCTATTTCATCTTTGTGATATTGCCCCAACTTCAGCGCAGGTATCATTACGTTTTGCAGCACGGTAAACTCAGGCAGCAGAAAATGAAATTGAAAAACAAAGCCAATGTGCTTGTTGCGAAATTGTGCCAGCTCATTTTGTTGTTTGCCGGTCAGTCTTTGCCCGGCAATCTCCAGGTCGCCCTCGTAGTCGGTATCCATGGTAGAAAGCACGTACATCAGTGTAGACTTGCCACACCCCGACTTGCCCACCAGCGAGAGGAACTCGCCCCGCTGCACGGTAAGGTCTATCTGCTTCAACACCTGAAACTTCTCAGGCTCGTAGAAATACTTGGTAATCTTGTGGGTCTTCAGTACTGTTTCCATATGCCGCGGTGCTTACGGGTGCTACACGCCTCGTAGAATTTCAATAGGGTCTATGCGGGCCGCTTTGCGCGAAGGCATGTAGCCAGCCAATGCGGTGGTCATTACACCAAAAACAATCCCAATTACATAGTAGGTGGGGTCGAAGTTTACCGGAAAGTGATCAAGGCTTATAAAATCACCACCGTCAAAAGGGGCCTTCGAAATAAGAAACGACAACACATAACCAATTACCAGCCCCAGCAGACTTCCCATAAAACCAATGGCCAGCGATTGCATCATAAAAATGGTGCGCACATCTACACCCGCAAAGCCCATGGCTTTAAGAATGGCAATGTCTTTCATCTTGTTGTAGATGGTCATGTTCAAAATGTTATAGATGCCAAAGCCTGCTACAATCAGCAGCGTAATGGATACGGAATACGAGATGATGTTTCTGATCTTGTTTCCCGTAAGGAACGTTGCGTTGGCTGTCTCCCAATCTTCCACCTTATAGGCTATATAGCTACCCATTTCCAGCGCCATGGATTTGGCCAGATTGCGATCAAAAAGTTTGACGTTGATATTGGTGATGTAAGAGCTGTTTTGCCGCATCAGCGTTTGCACCAACGAAAGGTTGGCGTAGGCGCGCACATTGTCTACTGCACCCAGGCCCATCTGAAAAATTCCGGTGATCTTTAAAATCCGTGTGAAGCCCTCGGGTGTTGTCATGGTAATGCGATCGCCCACCGTAACGTTCAGCTTGCGCGCCAGGCCGCTGCCCATAATAATGCCATCGCGGTTTGCTAAGAGGTCTTCAATGCGGCCCCATTTCATTTTCGAGCGCAGATCGAACAGTTTGTCTTCTTCCAAAACATCCACACCCACGATGGAGCCATTCAACTGCACCGGTCCGTAGTTGTAAAAAACCTGCGTGGTGAGGAACGGTGCTGCCCCCAATACGCGCGGATCTTTTCGCAACATGTCTACCAGTTGCGAGGCGTTTCGCAAGCGGGGAGTTTCGCGTTTGGGCTTCTGGTGATGCAACACATTCAGGCCACCGGGATTCAACTCTTCCAAAAGCGTTGGGCGCGATTCGGTTACATCGTTGTAGATATGAATATCGGGCGAGGAGGTCATGGTGAGATCTTCGGTAAAGTTGTTGAGCCCGGTCATCAGGCTAACCAGTGCAATGAACATGCCTATACCAAAAGTTACACCCAACATGGCTACAATGGTTTGCTTGGGTTTACTCATCAGGTGCACACGGGCAATCTCCAGGCTAAGAAGCAGTTTGGCGCGCGTGGTCATATAACTATTTTACCAGTTGCGTTTCGGCCGTAATTCCACTCTTAATCTCCACTTCTTCCAGCGTCTCGATGCCCCGCTCCACTTTTACTTTCTTCGATTCGCCCCCCACCCAAACAGTTACCGAATCGCCCGGCAGAAGCATGGCTTTGGGCAGCACCAGGGCCTTGTCTTTCTGCTGCACTACAATATTGGCCTCCACGGCTAAGCCAGAAAACCACCCGGGCAACTGCCGCAGCAACGTGGCATCCACCTTCAGCGACTGCTGCCGCACGTCTACCAACGGATACACTTTGGTTACCTTGCCTTCAAAAAGCTTATCTCCATAGGCTTCAATCTTTACCCAAATGGGCTGCCCCTCCTGCACCCGGTTCACATCCAATTCATCCACACTCAATTCCAAATGAAATTTATCTTTCTTACCCACCACGGCAATCAATTCACCTCTGCGTACCAACTCGCCAGGCTTGCGCGTAATGCGAAACACCATGCCTGCTGTTTTGCTGGTTACAACGTAGTTACCCGATTCTTCGGCAGCAATTCTCCACTGGCTTTCGGCCTGCTGCAGGTTCAAAGCCATGTCGTTGCGGGTGCGCTCCAACCGCTTGCGGGCAGACTGAAAATCGTTGGCTGCACTTTTATAGGCCAGCTCGGCCCGATCGTACTCCACCTGTCGGGTGGCGTTGGCTTTCCACAGATTTTGGTAGCGCACGTAGTTCATCGAATCGAGCTGGTATTTGGCGTACATGTTCTTCACCTGGTTTTCGGCCTCGAGCAACACAGGCGATTGCGGGCCATAGTTGATGCGGGCCAGGTCGTAGGTTTCCTTCGCGAGGCGGTAACGTGCATCTTGCTGGTTGCTTTCAATTACCAGTATGCCCTGCCCGGCTTCTACGGTACTTCCTTCAGACACGAGAATTTCTTTAACCGCACCATCTGCCTGGCTAAAAACCTGGTATTCATTATCGGCTACTACAAAGCCCGAAGCATAAACCGCTTCGACCAGCGACTTGACCTGCGGCCGAACTGTGTCTTTTGCCGCACACCCGGCCAGCACCAGCAGCGTTAACCATCCGATTGTCTTCATGTTGTCTGCGAAAAAATTTGCACCTAAAAATACGGGGCACCCGGGGGCCGGTTGCGGCTGGCGTAACCGAAGGCGCATTTTTTGGGGTTGAAGTGTAGCCAGACAACATTGAAAAGATTGACTTACTTTTGAAAAAAACAGCTTCAATGACTCCCAAAATCGATTTTTTCCCTTCACCTGCTGCCGGCCCCACACCCGTATTCTCGATACTGATACCCAGTTGGAATAACCTGCCCTATTTGCAATGCTGCCTTAACAGCATCAAAAAAAACTCGCGCTATGCACACCAGGTAGTTGTACATGTAAATGAGGGTAATGATGGAACGCTGCAATGGGTGAGAGAACAGGGGCTGGACCACACCCACTCGCACGGCAACTCAGGTGTTTGCTATGGATTCAATGCGCCAGCCGCCTTGGCCAAGTCGGATTACCTATTGCTGTCGGATGATGATTATTATTTCGCACCCGACTGGGACTATTACCTGCTGGAAGAAATCAAGAAGCTAGACCACATCTACTTCTGTATTACCGGCACCATGATCGAGCATGGGCAAGTTCGCTTTAACACCACCATCTCAAACCGCGATTTTGGAAAAACCGTGGAAACGTTCAATGAAAAAAAGTTTCTAGAAGAATACAGCAAAATTCCTTTTACAGATTGGAATGGCGGGAATTGGTATCCGTTGGTTTTACACAGAAATATTTGGAATCTGATAGGAGGCCTCAGTACAGAATTTACTCCCGGGATGGGTAGCGACCCGGACATGATGATGAAGCTATGGCATTGCGGGATAAGGTACTACAAAGGCGTAAGTGCTTCCCGGGTGTATCACTTTGGTTCAAAAAGCACCCATCGGATTAAAAGAAATGATGGAAACAAACAGTTTTTATTAAAGTGGGGAATGACAATCTCTACTTTCTTCAACTATTACCTACGCCTGGGCCAACCGTTTAGCGGCCTCACACCAGAGCCGAACTTGGCTTCATTTTCATTTAAGTTGCAACGCGACCGAATAAAGCGATTGCTTTCCGTGTGGAAAAAAGATTAAGCTACCATCCCCTACGGATGGTATCGCAAACATATTCTATCTGCGCCACGGTGGCATGGTTGTGCAACGGTAGCACAATGTACTTGTCCTCCACCGCGTCCATGTGCGGAAGGTCGTCTCTGCGGCCACCCAACACAGAGTAGCGGTCGTTGCGGTAATGCACCTGCCCTGATTCAATCTTATGTTCGCGCAGGTATTTCATGAAGTCCAGCCTTTTTTCAACAATGGCAGTGCACAGCCACGCTGCATGGGTGCGGTCGGTATGTTGGGCTCCTATCAACTTAATGCCATCTACTCCCGCCAAACCCTTCTTGTATGCTTCAAACAACTTCTGCCGGTGTGCCAGCGTTGTATCAAATTCTTCGAGGGCGGCCAGGCCCATGGCCGCTCCAATGTCAGTCATTTGGTATTTGTAGCCTACTTCCCAAATATCGTTCTCCCAGGTGCCCTTCTGTTTGTTAGACCGGTCTATGCCAAACCAGCGTATGCGCTCACCTTTGGCTACCAAATCGGGGTTCTGCACCACCAACATACCACCATCGCCAGTGGTAATGTGTTTGATGGCCTGAAACGAATACATGGTAAATTCAGAAATCGAGCCAATGGTTTTTCCCTTATAGGTAGCGCCTAACGCGTGGGCTGCATCTTCAATTACGGGAATATTGTATGCGCGGGCAATGGCATGCAACTCATCCATATCGCAGGGCAGACCACCGTAGTGCACACACACGATGGCTTTGGTCTTTTCGTTCACCAATTCGCGCACGTGCTGCACGTTAATATTCAGGGTATCGGGGTCTACATCGGCAAACCGAAAAGTTACGCCCATATATAGAAAGGGTATTGTGGTGGCCGTACAGGTAAATACAGGGGTAATCACCTCATCGCCCGGCTTCAACCCCGCCAGAATGTAGGCCAGATGCAACGCATCGGTGCCGGAGCCTACAGCCAATGACTTTCCGCTGCCGGCAAAACGGGCAGAAAACTTTTGTTCAAATTCGGCTACGCGCGGCCCTTGGCCTATCCACCGCGATTGCAACACTTTCGTTACCTCCTCAATGGCTTTCTGAGGCACGTTTGGGTAAAACAACACAATCCCTTCATTTTCGGCCATCACGGGCAAATCGTTCACCGCCTTTTCCTTCACTTTATTCATATAGGCACTAAATGTACTGCAAACTTAACCTCAAAATTGCCAATAGAATCGACAATTTTCCTTTTTGGTTTAATCCAAGCCAACCGGATTGTGGTTACCGCCCGCCACCAAAAAAATAGCCCTCGCAAGAGGGCCATTTTCAAACTAACTGCAAAATAGCGACTAAAGAAACTACAGATTCGGTTGCGGGGTGATGCGCAAATAGGGTTTGATACGCTTGTGCCCTTTCGGGAACCGGGCAGGTATCTCCTCGTCTTTCACGGCCGCTGTTATCACCACGTCTTCTCCCTGCTTCCAGTTGGCGGGCGTGGCCACAGAATAGTTGGCCGTTAACTGCAGGCTGTCAATCACGCGCAAAATCTCATCGAAATTGCGGCCAGTAGAGGCAGGATAGGTAATGGTAAGCTTCACTTTTTTATCGGGGCCCACCACAAAAACGCTGCGCACTGTAAACTTATCGCTGGCGTTGGGGTGCACCATGTCGTACAACTTGGCCACTTTGTAGTCGGGGTCTGCTATTAACGGAAAGTTTACCTGCGTATTTTGTGTTTCGTTGATGTCGCCTATCCATTTTTTATGCGAATCGAGCGGGTCTACGCTCAGGGCTACCACTTTGGTATTGCGCTTGTCGAATTCGGCCCGCAGCTTGGCCACGGCCCCCAGTTCGGTGGTACATACAGGCGTGAAATCTGCAGGGTGCGAGAAAAGTACACCCCAACTGTTGCCCAACCATTGATGAAACTGAATGGGGCCCTCAGAAGTTTCTGCTTGAAAATCAGGGGCCAGATCGCCTAATCGTAATGACATATTTTATAAAGGTTTTTAATCCTTTAACGCACAAATATACTTTTTGTCTATCGGAATAGTAGGTTTTAACGCAAAATTTTACTTTTTCCCTAAATCTCGTTCGCGTTTCACAATTTTGGCCAGTGTGCTGTCCTGTAAAATCTGCAGCGTTTCATCGCGCACGCCCAAAAAAGTATCGCGGATGCCACAGGTCTTTTCATCCCGGCATTCTTCGCAGGGCTCGTAATAATTCAGCGACACACAGGGCAACAGGGCTATGGCCCCATCCATCAGGCGTATGATCTCTATCAGGTTTACTTCCTCGGGCTTTTTGTACAGGTAATAGCCGCCTCCCTTTCCTTTTTTACTATGCAGAATACGGGCGTTGCGCAACTCCAACAGAATGGCTTCCAAAAACTTTTTGGGAATGTTCTGATTGTCGGCAATTTCCTGAATGTGCACAGGGCCTTGCTGGTAGCGCTCGGCCAGGTAAACGAGCGCGTGGATGGCATACTTGCACTTCTTCGACAGCATAGTGGGGCCAATTTATTCTTTTTCCGTTTACGAATGGCCAAGATTAGTAAATTTGACCGCGGGTATGGGCTGGCTGCCAGCTTCCTAAAAAAACTGGGTAGTAATGGCGCAGTGCCAGTACAAGTTGTATAAGCCCGCCACAAGATCGGCCGAGGTAGCTCAGGGGTAGAGCAGCTGATTCGTAATCAGCAGGTCGTGGGTTCAAATCCCATCCTCGGCTCTTCTATGTATATAAACAACGCCCACGCTCCATAATCAACATGATCACCTCCCGACCGAAGGCGGCTACGCTCAGTTCGTTCATTCTCTTTACCGCGCTGTTGGCCACTATTCTCTCTGTTAATGTGCGCTCCATCGTTCAATCAACCCGGCCTGCGTGGTATCAGTGGCTGATGGTGGTGGCGCTATCGGGCCTGCTCATCTTTGTTACGTACCGGATATTCATTCGCTACAAAGTGCTGAGGTTTGGTAGCAACCAAGTAGAAATCTATTACCCGGTGTTGCGAAAACGTAAAAAATTTCCACTGGCTGATATTGAGCGGTGGCAAGAGCAGCAGGTAAAGACGGGCAAAAAAACCACGTACCGCGAACTGCAAATTCTGTTTACCGGCCACGAAAAACTTTCGCTGGGGCAACAAGAGTTTTCTGACTACGAAAAGATTCTTAAATACCTTAGCCAGAAGTGCGCCAGCAAACGCAAGGGCTAAACTGACCCACTATTTTCAGCACCCCCGGCAAACCAACGCCAACAGTTGCTGCGTATATGGGTCTAATTCAACAACTATGAAACTAACCACCGGGCTACAGGCCCCCCTCTTCCGGCAAAAAGACGTGTTCGGCAGAGATATCGACCTGAACAACTATCGCGAAAAGCGAATACTCATTGCCTTCTTTCGCCATGCCGGCTGCCCGTTCTGCAACCTAAGGGTACATTTCTTAACCAAACAATACGGAAAATTGCAGACAAAGGACTTTGAGATGATCTTCTTCTTCGAATCCAAAGAGCAGGTAATTTTGCGAAGCACTTTTCACAAGGAAGTATCACCGGTACCCATCATTTCCGATCCTGACAAAAAATGGTATAAAACCTATGGGCTCGAAGGCTCTGCGTTTAAATCTACCCTCAGCCATTTTACTTCTTTTGTGCAGACGGCCATACAAGCCAAACGAACAGGCGTACCATTGCACCTGATGGCCGATGGCGAATCGTTCAGCACCTTGCCGGCCGAATTCCTGGTAGACAAGGGATTGGTGATTAAGCAACTGCACTACTCCGAAAGCCTGACGGACCGCATGGATATGAAAGCAATTGAGTTGTTTGCGGAAACGGGGACAACGGTGGATAGGGTGTAGACCCGCTCATCCAACCGCCACTGCATGAGATGGAATTGTCTTGGCAAGCGTCAGGCAACCGTTGGCTGATCAACACTTCACCACGCCTTCACACTGTCTTTCCAGCCGGCTGAAACACAAGGTATCGCTCGATTTCAATAAATAATTAGGCACAAACAAAAAAAGGCCAGCTCTTACGCTGACCTTTCTGTGCCGAAGGAGGGACTCGAACCCTCACAGCTTGCGCCACACGCCCCTGAAACGTGCGTGTCTACCAATTTCACCACTTCGGCATTTAACCATTCCAAAATGCAACGGCTTCGGATGAATCCCACATTTTGAATTTCATTGTGCCCAGGACTGGACTCGAACCAGCACACCTTGCGGCACTACCCCCTCAAAGTAGCGTGTCTACCAATTTCACCACCTGGGCGCAGACAACTCAATTGCCGCTTCCGGGCAGAAACAGCAAGGGGCTGCAAAACTAAAACTTTGGCAGATTTTAACAAAAGAGAAGACAAAAAGTACTTTCGGAAGCACCTTTAGCCACCACAGCGAAAACAATTAACGGAAGGCAGGTTTGCGCTCGGTTACCTGTTGGCGCGTAGCGCTTACCACATATGAGAAGAACACCGTGTAAAAAGCAACTACAGCCGCTATGCATAATTCTATCATACCCCTCGCGTTTTAGACCAAACAAAGGTGGGCCAAAGCGGCCACCCGTGCCCGGCAGAATGCCCAAAGGGATAACGGAAGTAATATATCCACCCAATTTCAACGTTTTCGATCCCACACACGGTGGTAAACACAGCTGGCCATCAAAAAACCGGCAACATTGGAACAGCCTTTGCCTATATTTCGTGCAAATAGCTACCTGTATGTTTCGCCCGGTTTTTAAAGCGCTTCTCCTCCTTCTGTCACTTTCTGCACATACTGCCTTTGCCCAAACCCCGGCCGGGGGTCTGCCCGAAGACTGGTTTTTGCGCGACCCCGAAACCGACCAGGTGCAGGGCGTAAGTGCCGACAAAACCTACCACACACTGCTGAAGGGCCAACCTTCGCGCACGGTGATTGTGGCCGTTATCGACTCAGGGGTGGATATCTTCCACGAAGATTTGAAAGATGTTATCTGGATAAATGAAAAAGAAATTGCCGGCAACGGTGTGGATGACGACAAGAACGGTTACGTAGACGATGTGCACGGCTGGAACTTCATTGGCGGCAAAGACGGCAACGTAGATGCCGACACGTACGAACTTACACGTGAATACATCCGCCTTCACGCCAAATACGGCCAAACTGACAAAGTGCCCAAGAAACAAAAGGCTGAATACGAAGAATACAAAAAGATCAAAGACAAATTCACACGGCTGAAAGAATCCAACGACAAGAAGTACAACATGTACAAAACGTTGTACACCAACTTCGTGTCGAGTATTGACACATTGAAGCAGGTGTTGAAAACGGATACGCTCACCAAACAAAGGCTTGACAGCCTGAAGACAAACGAACCCAGCCTTGTGTTCGCCAAAGGCATGCTCATGAACTTGTTCCGCCTGTCCGGGTCCGACAATGCCACCGAAATCATGGCCCAGTTCGAAGAAGAGTACAATTACTTCAGGGTAATCTCGGAATACGGCTATAACGAGTCCTTCGATTCGCGTAAGATTGTAGGCGATGACATTAACAACCTGGAAGAAAAATACTACGGCAACAACGATGTAAAAGGGCCGGATGCCAAGCACGGCACACACGTGGCCGGCATCATTGCCGCCAACCGCACCAACAACGTGGGTGTAAAAGGCATTGCCGATAATGTGAAAATTATGCCCATACGCGCGGTGCCGAATGGCGATGAGCGCGACAAAGACATTGCCAATGCCATCTATTACGCAGTGAACAACGGGGCGCACATCATCAACATGAGTTTTGGCAAATCTTTTTCTCCACAGAAGGCGGCCGTAGACAAAGCCGTGCGTTACGCAGAACAGAAGGGCGTGCTGTTGGTGCATGCCGCAGGCAACGATGCCGATAACAACGACACGGAAAAGAATTTCCCCAATCGCTACTACCTCGATGGCAAAGAAGCCAAAAACTGGCTGGAGGTGGGCGCCTCTGCCTGGGGTACCGATGGCAACCTGGTGGGCAGCTTCTCCAACTACGGTAAAAAGAGTGTAGACCTGTTTGCACCGGGTGTGATGATCTATTCCACCACACCCGAAAACAGCTACGAGCACCTGCAAGGCACCAGCATGGCTGCCCCGGTGGCGGCCGGTATCGCTGCAGTTATTATGTCGTATTTCCCGGAGCTGACTGCTGTAGAGGTAAAAGATATTCTGCGGCAGTCGGTGCGCCAGTTCGATGGACTGGAGGTGCCCCAGCCCGGTGGCAAAGGCAAAGTGCCCTTCAGCGAGTTGAGCAGCAGTGGCGGCTTAATCAATGCCTATGAAGCCGTTAAGAAAGCACAAACCTACAACCAGCAAAAGGTAGTAAAGTAGAATGAAGCCGGCCCTGCGCCTGGCGCTACCTTTTCTTTTTGAAGCGGTGTAGCAACTCGTATTTGATTTCGATTTTGCCGTCCTCGTTTTCTTTTGCGCGCAAAAAAACGCTCGGCCCCACCTTCGCATCTGTGCCTACCTTTTCCGGCACAAATTTCTTGTCGCGCTTTTTCAAGTTGCTCAGCGGTATCTGTACCAGCAGATCGGTTTTATTGCGCAAGCTGTACACCCCTTCCACAAACAAACCCAACACACTCGATTGTATCTCCATCCGTTCAATTTCTATCTCGCGGCTCTTGATGTAGAAACGACTTTCAATCTGGGCAAACTTCACCTCCGTGAAGTCCCTGCGTTTCAACAGAAAATTACTCAACGACTGGAAGGCGGGTAAATCGTGCAGGGTGCCTTTTTTTACCGTGGCGCGCACCGGCCCCCAAAAGCTTCCCGGCACAAATTCAAAATCCTGATTGACACGTGCACCCAACTTCACTGAAGTGCTCACGGTGCCCTCCAGGTTTTTATGCGTAATCTTTTGCTGATGAAAATTATCGAAGGCACGGAAGAGGCTTTTCAAGTTCACATTTTTCGTGTAGGCGGTCAGGTAAATAGGGTGTTCACTGGCATCCAAATCTTTCATCAGGAAGCTGGCATCGAGTGCTCCGCCTGCAAACTGCATCGTCATGCGGTTGGCCTCTAGCTTGTTCTGCCCCACCTTCAACTCGCCTTTCAGTTGCCGTGCTTCAAAGCTGCCCCGTTTCACATGCCCGATGTTCAGTTGTACCAGTACCTCCAGTGTATTGAAAACCTCTTCCACCCAATCGGTTACCCGCTGGCGGGCCGCCTGGCGCGCCCGTGCCGTGGTTTTCTTCTTCGCCACCTGGCGCGTGCCCAGCAGACCCGACAGGTCTATATCGGGCGATTGCACCGTGAGCTTCACAAATGCCTTCTCGGTAGGCACCGTAAAAAAGGGCACATAGTTGCCCACCCGACCCGAAAGTTGCAGTTGGTTGCTGCCGGTGGTGGCCCTCAGCAAATCAAGCCACACAGAATCTTGCGTGAAGCGAACCTTCGTCTGCACATCTTTAAAAACAAGTTGTCGTGGCAGCCAGTGTATTTCTGCATCCGTTACCTCCAACGCACCGGTTAGCTGGCCGTAGTAACTTACAGCTGCGGTGTCGAGGTATTCGCTCAGCTTGCCCTCATACCGAAAGCGTGAATGGAAATTTCCCTTCTGTAGCCTTACCTGTGTGGTATCTACCAGCTTATTCAGCACGGGCAGGGCAAAAGTATGTTCAGCAGTTAAGAGCAACTGCAGTGCCTCCAGGTCACGCAACCGCGCGTCTCCCGCAAAGGGCAACCCATTGTGTATGGCTTTCAGGTGTGTAAGGGTTATCTCTGTGTTGGCATCACCCGGTTCCATCAGCGAGTCTGCACGGTTGGTGAACGTGCCGTGGGCCGATACGTTTTCAAAATGCAGCGGACCGCTGCGCACATCGTTATCTACAAAGTCAAATTTCATCATCACTACAGGGTCTGCAGCGATTCCAATGGGGGCATCAATGGAGATGGCGTAAGGAAACGGCCTCGCAACCTGAATGTCGTCTAAAAGGGTAGCCAGCCCGTTGGGCAATATGTGGAGTGCTTCCTGGTAGTCGAGGCTCTCGCTGCTAATGTTTAGCTTCAGCCTTCCCGAATCAGGCGCGTGCAGGGAGCCATGCAAGGTGAGCAACGATTTTTCCAGTTTCAGTGTGCTGGAATCGAAATAAAAGACATGGCTGTTTCTGGGATGAACCGCATGGAGCGCCAGGTGGGCCGGGGTTTCATGCAAAAAAGTGCCCTTGCGGGGATTCAATACCAGTTCGTGAAAAAACACATCGCCCACCAGGTTTTGATGCCACAGAGAATCAGTACCGCGGAACTGGCTTTGCGCCCTTTTTACCAACACTCCGAAGCGTTTGTTGCGCACAGAATCGACATAGCGCACATCTACTTGCTCCAGGTGAAGCAACCCGTCTGCCAGAAGGGCTACACCGTCAACTGGCGTATTGGCTCCATCCGTAGTATCTTTTTTCATTAAACCCTGAACGTTGGTTAGCCCGTTGCTGCCGCGCCAGATAGAAATGGTGGCCTCATTAATGTGCAAGGATTGAAAGCGCACCTGCCTGCGGAGCAGCGCCATGAAATCGATGGCAACGTAGATACGCTCCGCGCGAAGCAGCGGCTGTTGTGTGCTATCCAGACCGGTTAGCTTTACACCTTCCAGTCGCAAAGACACCTCTGGAAAAGTAGCCCAGAAAGTCAGGTCTGCATCGGCCATCTCTACCCGTCCGTTCAGCCGTGCCGACAACTGGGTGTTGATCTGCTGAATAATCTCCTTGCGGTAATAGCCCGCCACCAGCCAGGCGGCAACCAACACCAAAGCGCAGGCGATGGCAAGAAAGAGCAACAATTTCCGCGGCATCAAGAGACTAAAATACGTAACTGCCAAAAAACGAAAAACCAGCCTCACTGTAGCAGATAAAGCTTGAAAGAGAACTCAACGGCCTCGTTTATGTATCTGTTCCGGTTCTTGTTGAGGGGTCCCTGCGGGTAAGCAAAACCACGTTCTCCACATGCACGGTGTGCGGAAACATGTCTACCGGTTGAATGGCTTCAATGGCATAGCTGGCATCTAATATCTTCAGGTCGCGTGCCTGGGTGGCGGGGTTGCAGCTTACATACACGATGCGTTGGGGCGCAGCCTTCAGCAACATTTTGCACACGTCTTCGTGCATGCCGGCACGGGGCGGGTCGGTAATTACCACATCGGGCCGGCCGTGTGCATCCAGAAATGCATCGTCCAGTAAATCTTTCATATCACCGGCAAAAAAATCCGCATTGGTAATGTGGTTCCAGTTGGCATTTACCTTTGCATCGTCCACAGCAGCCTCTACATACTCCAGGCCCACCACCTTTTTGGCCTGGCCCGCCACAAAGCACGCAATGGTGCCGGTGCCGGTGTACAAATCGTAGACGTGCTCTTTTCCCGTAAGGGCAGCCATTTCCCAGGCCACCCGGTACAACGCGTGGGCTTGCTGCGAATTGGTTTGGTAAAACGACTTGGGGCCCACCCGAAACCGCAGGCTGCCCGAGCCATCGGGGCGCGGCATGGCTTCGGTAATGTAGGGGTTGCCCTTCCAGCAAACGATGTCGAGGTCGTGGAAAGTGTCGTTGCGCTTGCCGTTGATGATGTAATGAATGGACGTGGCTTTGGGAAAGCGGTCAGCGATGGCCTGCAACACTTTGTCAATCCACTCCATCTGGTCGTACGTAACCTGCAGGATCACCATTACCTCGCCCGTGCTGGCGGTGCGGATGGTGAGCGTGCGCAGGAAGCCTACCTGCTTCCGCAAGTCGAAGAAGGGTATGCCCTCGCGTTGTGCCACCTCTTTCACGGCCAGGCGTATGGCATTGGAGGGATCGGCCTGCAGGTAACATTCCTTCACGTCAAACACCTTGTCGTACATGCGGGGCAAGTGGTAGCCCAGGGCCGGCTCGCCAAAAGGCACCACAGCGGCCATTTCTTCTTTGGTGAGCCAGCGGCTGGCAGAAAAAGTGAAATCCAGTTTGTTGCGATAATGTTCAGTCCGGGCAGAACGTAAGATGGGCCGCAGGGGCGGCAACGCCAACCCACCAATGCGCTCCAGGTGGTCGGCCACCTGTTGCTGTTTGTAAGCCAGCTGCGTATCGTACGCAATGTGTTGCCACGAGCAGCCGCCACAAAGCCCAAAGTGCGTGCAAAAAGGTGTTTGGCGTGCAGGCGACAGCGAACGGATTTGCACCACGCGTCCTTCCAGGAAAGCACTTTTTATCTTCGTCAATTCCACGTCTACCACATCGCCCGGTGCACCGCCTGCGATAAAAATCACCAGCCCGTTCAGGCGGCTGATGCACTTTCCTTCGGCCGCCATGCCCTCTATGCGTATGTTTTCCAGCACCTCGCCCTTCTTCATGTCTTCCAATCGGTTACTTTTTGGCTTTCAGATCGTTCTAAAGCGCGCGAAATTACACAATAAAGGGGGTTTTGCGGCACTGGGCCTTTTGCTATATTTCCCCACTCCAAGCTGAGCTATGAGGCGAATTTTACTGGTTTTGTTTTGTGTGTTGGCCTTTCCGGTGGTGGCATCGCACATTGTGGGTGGCGAATTCGAGCTCATACACGTAACTGGCAATCTGTACCGTCTCAATCTCATTGTCTATTTCGATAAGATTAACGGAACGCCCGGTGCCAAAGACGATGGCGTAAACTCGCCCCGCGCTACCATCTTCCGTAAGAAAGATGGTGTGCAAATGCAAACTGTAACGTTGCTGCTAACCGAAGAATCGGCCGTAGCCTACACACAGCCCGAATGCTCGAACGATGGCCTGAAGACAGACCGCCTGTTCTACACAACCCTTATTTCGCTGTCGCCCCAAACCTACAACGACCCCGAAGGCTATTACGTATCATGGCAGCGCTGCTGCCGCAATTACCAGATTGACAATATCTTCAGTGATGTTCCCCCACCCGGCAATACCAACTCGCCCACTTCGGCCGGTCAGACGTTTTATCTGGAGTTTCCGCCTGTGGTGAAGGATGGGCAACCATTTATCAACTCATCCCCACGCTTGTTTCCGCCCCTGAGCGACTATGCCTGCCCTAACAGATTGTATTATGTTGACTTTGCCGGTATAGATGACGATGGAGATTCGTTGGTTTATTCCATGGTCACCCCATTGAATACCACCCAGTCGTTAGCCCTGCCTCCAGCCTCTCCTGCACCATATCCTGAAATACTCTGGAAGCCGGGTTTCAGCCTCGACCACGTGATGCGGGGCGACCCCGACCTGAATATCTCTAAAGACGGGTTGTTAACGGTAACCCCTACGTTGCTGGGCCTTTATGTATTCGCGGTAAAAGTGGAGGAATACCGCGACAAGGTAAAGATTGGAGAAAGCAGACGCGACTTCCAGATGTTGGTAACCGATGCCTGCCCCAATTCAGACCCACCCAAAATCATAGGAAAGAAGCTGACCGATGCCGACTTCACCTTCGATGGGTCCATGCATGTGTCTTTCCCCGCCTCCACCACCGATGACGAACGTAAGATTCGTGTACGCATTACCGACCCCGATGCCAGTAAAGCAGAAGACAACTTTACCGAACATGTAAGCATACGCGTGGTACCCCTTAATTTTAAAACCACCACACTCAAGACCGATATGTTGCCCACCGTAACGTCTGCGGTACTGCGCAACGGCAGCGCGGCCGAGTTCGACATTCGCTTTCCACAATGCCCCTACTTTATTGGTGGCCCTTATGAAGTAGGCATCATCGCCATGGACGATGCCTGTAGCCTGCCCCTGCTGGATACGCTGCGCGTGGCTGTAAATGTAGAGCCCCCACCCAATACGAAACCACAGTTCATTACACCCGATGTAACCACCGCGATCAACGAAGGAGAGAACCGGACATGGCCCTTCGAGGCTACTGATGCCGATGGCGACAAGCTATCGTACTTCATTCTGACCAACGGCTTCAGCATGGCCGATGCCGGCATGAAGGCCACTGTTACCTCCACCCTCACCGACATGAACCAGGGGAAATTCAAAGGCTCACTTGCATGGGATGCCTTCTGCAACATTTACAACTTCACCAACCGCACCAGCTTCCAGGTACAAATACTGGTAGACGATGACGACATCTGTAAAATCAACCCGGCCGACACCGCAACCTTTCATCTGACGGTTGTCTTACCGGGCAATGCCGATCCGCTGGTAGACACCGACCTGAGTGCCGGCTACGATGCCCGCACCATTTCGCTGGAACGTAAACTGAACACCGACCTGGCCTTCAACGTTACCGGCCAGGATATAATCGACAACGACCAACTGGTGCTCTTCCTGCGCGGTGCTGATTTCCGACCTTCCGACTACGGCATGACCTTCCCCATTCAACTAGGCCGGGGGTCGCTGGCCTCGGCCTTCAACTGGAACCTGCGCTGCGATAAAATTGACCTGTCGCAGAAAGACCTGTTCGATTTGCAGTTCGTGGTGTTGGACAGTGCCAACAAATGCCGCCTGCTCAAAGCCGACACGGTAAACGTGCGCGTGAAAGTGTTGCCAGCCGACAATGCTCCGCCCCAACTAACGGTGGCGAGTCTGAACGACCGTGTTCCCTTCACCAACAACCAACTAACAGCTTACCTGGGCGAAAGCATCAACCTGGAGCTGACCGGCCTCGATGCAGATGACTTTCCCGACAAAGACCCGCTCACCATTGAGTTGATAGAAGCCTCGGGCGACCTGCAACCCGATGGCTACAGCTTTGCGCCTGCTACCGGCACCAGTGGCCTCACCACCTCTTTTACCTGGAGCCCGGACTGCTCCATCTTCCAAGCCGATGTATTCGAAAACAAGTACCGCTTCTCCTTCCGCGTGCGCGACCAGCGCTGCGGGCAGGTGGCAGCCGACACGGTAACGGTAGATGTTACCTATAAAGACCACGAAGGTGGCGTGCTCTTTGGCGACCCACCCAATGTGTTTGCACCCAATGGCGATGGCTTCAACGATTACTACGCCATGGAGAAGATCGATGCCACCACGGGTGAAGTGGTCAACCTCATTCCCCCCGATAATTGCACCGAGTCTTTCGTGCTCTTCCAGGTCATCAACCGTTGGGGCAAGGTGGTGTTCGAGAGCACCAGCCGGGATTTTAAATGGATTCCGAAAAACGAACCAGCCGGGGTGTATTATTATTACCTCAAGTTCACCAACCGCGAATACCGCGGCAGCATCTCAATGCAGTATTGAGGACTTGGTATATAAAAATCCAAAAGTCCCAGAGCGTTTTGCGTGGGGCCTTTTTTATTAACCGTCCGAACCATCAAGGGGGTCTCTCACTTCGTTCGAGGACCTGTGCTTCTTAAAAAAGCACACCTCCTATGAAAAACAATTTAAAGAACAACAGTCCTCGAGCGTTTCGCGAAAGGCCCCCAGGCTATGAAAAACTACAAACAAATAATTTCAATAGGTAACCTGCTAAAAATAGTTTGCCATGTAAAGTGGTGGAGCCGTCTATATCTTAACCAACAGAAATCACACTGTTCTATATGCAGGAGCAACCGTTGATCTTGTTTCCCGGATAAGTGAACATCTAAACAACCATTATCCCAAGAGCTTCACATCGAAATACAATTGTAAAAAGCTCGTTTATTTTGAACTGACGGGATCAATTGAAGAGGCTTTTGCGAGAGAAAAGCAAATTAAAAAGTTTCAAGAGCAAAAAAGGTGGCGCTGATCAGATCTATCAATCCCGACTGTAATGATTTGTATGAAACGGAAGTAAAATTCTGGTGAAAATCTTGTGCGGGTCGTGAGCCCCCGTGCTTACGAAAATGAAATCGAGATATGTTATGAAAGGCGTGCGAACCGTCCCGGGGGCCTCTCACTTCGTTTCGAGGACCGGTGGTTCTCAAAGAAGAGCACTCGTACGAAAAATAATCATAAAAAATTCATGAAGTCCTCGAGCGTTTTCGTGAGAGGCCGCAGACTATGGAAGGCAATATCCAGATATATTATAGAATGGGTGCATCCTAAACAGGGCCTCTCACTGCGTTTCGAGGACCATCTCACATCACCACCGGCAACACCTGGCTATCCTTCACATACGCCTCGTGCCCTTGCCAATCTACCTTCAGCCACACATCGTGGCGGCCTGCCACCTTCAGCCGGTGGCCCGAGCTCAGAATGGCTACCACCTTTGCACCCGATGAAGGCCCACTCATCACATACACCGGTGCCTGCGTAACGATGCCGTGTGCGGGCACGGCCGGATACAAGCCCACGCCCAACATCAGCAAAAGACTCAATGCCAGTGCTGCAAAAGACCCGGTGGGCCTGTGGCCTTGCCGCTGTTGCCGCACCATCAGCGCCAGGCAAAAAAAGGCCACCGCGGCCAGCGCCACCTGCAAAGGCAGCGCGTAGTGGTGTAGCAAAAACAGTAGGCGGTCGGCAGAAGATGTTTCATAGCCCTGCAAGCGGTTGCGCTGCGCCACCTCCTGCATGTGGGTGCGCACACCCTCATCGTGGGTAAGCAGGTAATGCATGTTTAGGTAATACAAAGAGCGCGCTGTATGGCCCAGCCCCTCTTCAATAAAAGCCATGCGCAGCAACATGGCCGGTGTGTAGTGGTCTTGCGCCCACAGCTCCTGGTAGATGGCCTGGCTCTGCGTGAACTGCCTTTTGGCAAAGAGCGAATCCGCCCGCTGCAACTGTACCGCAGGCTGAGCCTGCAACAGATACGCACCCATGAAAAGCAACCCCCCAACAACAATTTTTAAACACCACTTTTGCATATAAATAGGATCGTGTTACCTTTGCGTCCTCAATTACGGAAATGGCTACAAAACAGCCAAATTCGTGAGGAAAATGGGGAAATTCGCCTCCGTGCGGATACCAGATTCCGTAGCTCAGTTGGTAGAGCAATACACTTTTAATGTATGGGTCCTGGGTTCGAGTCCCAGCGGGATCACTTTAGGGGCGCCAGCCCCTTTTTTTATGCTTAGCAATCTGCACTTTACGTGGGTTGGTGCAAAACTTTGACAGATTAGGTATCAATTTGGTGCCAACGGTTTATACTCCCTTGGTAGATGATCAATTGGGTGACGTCCATTAAGTTCATCATTCTTTATGTTCAGCTGTCGGGAGCAGAAACGGCTCTTTGGATTTCTCCGAATGATTGGTTTTGTGCGGTGGTGGCAAAAGCCAATGTGCCGCTTGTGGTGTCCAACAAAAATTGTTTAGGCAGGGTAACTCAGCTGCCTTATCTGGAACAATAAAACAAGCTGGATTTCGGCCTTGCAGGTAGGATACCCCCAATCTATATTTTCGTCATACCATTCATTCTGATTGTGTCTAATTCTGAGACCAACGGAGCCTGTATTTCTATTTCAACCCAGGAAAATACATGAGGTGGGTTGGTATTATTGTGTAAGCTGTGGAGACCTCATTTGATGCGATTTTGACATACTCCGACCATTGGTTTGTTTTTATGTACGCGTTGTGTCAGCCAGAATTTAGGTGGTGCTGTATCCCTTCAAAAATCTAAAATACGGGGCGAATGGAAACCATGTTTGCTCAATGACTAAGACCCATATAACTTTAGTTCCTTAACTTTAAAACAAACTTTCTGCCCATGGAAAAGCTGTTGCTTGTGTTATTCTGCCTTCCCGTTGCGGTTGTCGCCCAAACGCTCAGCACCGGCAAACCCGAAGAGGTACGGTTCTCACCACAACGTTTAGAGCGCATCGATCGGATGGTAGAAGAACATGTGAACCAGAAGATGATTCCGGGTGCCGTGGTGCTGTTGGCACGCAACGGCAAAATTGTTTACCACAAATCGTTTGGCTTTGCCGATGTAGAAGGCAACGTGGCGTTGAAAAAAGACCACATCTTCCGCATCGCCTCGCAGACGAAAGCCATCACAAGCCTGGCCGTTATGATGCTGTGGGAGGAAGGTAAGTTCTTGCTGGATGAACCCGTATCGAAATATATTTCTGAGTTTAAAAACCCAAGGGTGCTAACACAATTCAACTGGGCCGACAGCACCTACACCACACAACCCGCCAAAAGCGAAGTCACCATCAGGCAACTGCTAACCCACACCTCGGGCATCGACTACGCAGCCATTGGCAGCCAGGAGTTCAAGGCATTATATGCCAAAGCAGGCGTACCCAGTGGCATCGGCAACGACCGGTTTTTACTGAGCGAAAAAATAAAAATACTGGGTACGCTTCCGCTGAAGCACCACCCGGGCGAACAATATACTTACGGGCTCAATACTGATGTGCTCGGCTACCTGGTAGAGGTTTGGTCGGGTATGCCGTTCGACCGGTTTTTACAAACGCGCATCTTTCAACCCTTGGGCATGAACGACACCTATTTTTATCTGCCCAAAGAAAAGCACAGCCGCCTGGTAACACTCTATGAAAGTAAAAATGGGGTGGTGAGCAGAGTAGATCACACCATTTACGATAACGTAAACCCCGAATACCCGAAGTTGGAGGGTACCTATTTTTCGGGAGGCGCTGGCTTAAGTTCCACGGCCGAAGACTACGCAAAATTTCTGCAACTCTTCCTGAACAAGGGCGAATACAACGGGGTGCGTTTGCTGAGCAGGAAGACTGTGGAACTGATGCTTACCAACCAGGTGCAACCACCCCTTACCACCCAATTTGGCCTCGGCTTTGGGGTGGAAACCGAACGCAACGACCACCAATCTGTTTTTTCCATTGGTAGCTTCAGTTGGGGTGGCGCCTTCAACACACACTACTGGGCAGACCCAAAAGAGAAACTGGTGGGCATCATCTTCACCAACATGTACAGTTCGCCCTATTGGAATATAGGCGACCGCTTTAAGGTGCTTACCTACCAGGCCATTGCCGATTAAGTGGTAGCCGTAATGTCGCGGTGGTAGCCGTTGGCCAATTCGTTGAAGGGCAAGGTCACTACCAGGCTGGGGCCCTCAAACACGGCAGAAATCTTTTTGCAATCGATGAAATAAGGTATCTGTTTATTATAAACCACCTTGGGCATACGAATCAACCGGCCTTCTGATTGCACATGTATATTATAGTAGATGGTTAACTGGTTGTTGTGAATTTCTGCCTTGATCCGATCTTGTGGCACACTGGGCGCAAATAGTTCCACTTGCCGGTATTCAGGGTGTTGAGAAAGGTACACCTGAGGCTCGATGATACCCCCATTCAGGGTGTTGAGCACGTCTATACTGGTAAGCAGCTCTTTCGCTATTTTTTCCGATCTCCTCATAACTTTACACTTTCCAACTCCTAATCAACAATTGTACCTACAACAGTTCAAGCCAAAACGGCAGACTGACTAAAAATTAAAGGCCATTATGGCGTCAGCTACACCCGATTTCACCCGGCTCGACTACCTGGCAAACGGCTCTGCCACCCAAAAAATGGCGTACCAGGCCATCAATGCCAGCAACGTTTTCCAAATATTAGCCCCTTTTGGGCCCCTGCTGGCTGGCACGCTGCCCCTCGATCTATTTACACCCCACAGCGATCTGGATGTGCTCTGCCATGCCCCCGCACCCGATGCGTTTGCCACATTTGTGGAAAAGCACTTTAGCAGCTACTCCGGGTTCTCGGTGTCGGAGAAAAAGGTGCACCACATGGCCACCGTGATTGCGCGCTTTCGCTGCCACGGCTATTTGTTCGAAATTTTTGGGCAGCCTGTTCCGCCCCGGGAGCAGGTAGCTTACCGCCATCTGCTGGCAGAGCACGCCTTGTTGCAGCAACATGGCGAAAATTTGAAACAGACGGTACTGGCGTTGAAATTGAAAGGAATGAAAACAGAACCTGCTTTTGCGCAGGCCTTGGGTCTCCCTGGCGATCCTTATGAAACGCTTTTATTATTGAGCGACCAACTGGCGAACGCGTCTAATAGATAATTTTGATTTCCAGGTGCATGTTGTGCGGAGCGGGCAACGACCCTCCGAAATAGGGCCACAGCATGTAATACACACCCGTACGGCAGGTTGCCTGGCGCTCAATGGTCACCGGGTCGCCATTGTTCAGCCTGAACACATAGGCATTGTCGGTCATGCTGATTTCATACTGGTTTGTTTCTTCCAAATCAACAACGCCAACAAATTGTTCTTTGCGTTCGCCATTCACATAACAGTAAGCAAATATCTCCATGCGGTTGTTGTACCACTGCCATACAAAGCGCGCGCTGTTTTCATGGTGCATGGAATTGCAGTCAGAAAAACCCAGCAATTTATTTTTCGAATCCTGAAACCCGGTGTTCTCGAAATGGTAGCGGCACGATGAGTCGAACTTGGCTAAGAAAACAAGCTTCGAACTCTTCAGCGTTTCCATTACACGGGGTGTAGCGTAGTGCTCACCCTCCCGCAGGTCGAACCTGCGAAACAGATCGGCTTCCTCTTCGCACGAATAGAAAACAGAAGTAATCGAAACGAAAACGACCAGAAAAAATCTGAACCGGAATGGAAGCTGATGCATGGCCGTTAGCGGTTGATAAAGTGAAAATAGGTGCGCACCATGAATGCCGCATAGCCCTGACGATAGCTGCACCCTGTGCCTGCCGCCATCCAAGGGGTTATCTTTATTTTCGTTTCCAGCGATGGAACCACCTGAATATATTTTTGCTCCGCCAGGCCCACGCGCAGTTGTGCCGAATAAGTAATCTTTTCTGATTTTGCCAGGGGAACGTTAGCGAACACACCATACCACGAAGAGGCAGGGAGGTTTTTATTATTCTCCAGCCGGGGTAACACCATGTCTTGCTGGTAAAAACCACCCAGGCCCCATTGTTTGGCATTTTGATAACCCAAAGCGGCCGTTACTTCTGTGCCTGCCACTGTTCGCTCAACACCTGTCCCAATCACTAGCCGCTGAGCTTTCGCGCTGAGGCAGGCCAACACCAAAATGGAGAGAAGTATCTTTTTCATAAGCTATCTCAGTTATGCGGTATCACCACCCGAAAGGTTGACCCTATGCCTTCTACCGAAGCAAACACCAGCTTTGCTTTCGTCTTTTCAACCAACTTATTCAGTAAAAACAACCCCATGCCTATACCTTTGC
>JBMOLS010000032.1:0-68826 GCA_049324055.1 Bacteroidota bacterium
CTGCGTTATTGATGTGGGTAAGCCAGCCGCGTATGTTGTAACGGTAATCAACACTTTGCAAAAACGTGCCACCGCTGGGTACGCTAAAATCAGCCGAGGGCGTTGCGATGCGCATATTCACATTGGCTCCTGCCGGTGTTGAGTAGCCAGGTAGTAGTTGCACCATGCTGCCTCCTATTAGCTTTGTTTCGCTGGCCGAGTAGGCAGATCGGGTAACCACCTCTCCATAGGCTACATTGGTTTGGCCGGCCGTGCCGGTATCTTCTACGCACGATGTACAGTGGATATTTTTCTCTATCAATTGCCCAAGCTCGTTGTAGTTGTATGCCGCTACCACCTGCTCCGCATCGTTGTTGTTGCGCTGGTAAAGTCGCACAAGCCGACCGGCATGGTCGTAGGTGTAGCGGTTGCTAATGGTGACCGTTGCACCTCCCGTGCCAGTATGGATTTTTAGCGAACGTAACAATTGACCTTTGAAGTCATAAACATTTGTCTGAAGGTCGTTAACAGCCAGGGCAAGGTGGTTATTGCTTCGCACCTGGATGGTGCGCCCGTACTTATCGTAAAATGCGTACACATACAGCCAGTTGCTGGTGCCTAACTGCAGCCGTTTGTTGCCTGTTGGCAACCCAAAGGCCGATGCAGCAGGCGAATTTTCTCCCGGCAGGTTTTGTACGGTGTACGAATAATCTGGAGTGCCGTTGTGATCGAAATCATAGTTGTCGTAATAATTTACGCTGAGCACCTGGGTGCCGGCCATTGGGAAACTCTGGTTTGTATAACCATGGGCGGCCGTCCCACGCTCCTCGTACCAAACTCCCGAGGTGTAGAGCGGGTCGAGCAGATTGGTTTGAACTGCCTGGCGCGTGGTATGGGTAGCGTTGGTGTATAATCCTGTCATCACTGCGCGATTCCTGCTGTCGTATTTAATGAATAGCCATTGGTTGCTGGCGCGCAAATGCGCATCCTGACTCAACACATGGCGATCCAACGGATCGTACGCATAATACATTACCCCCTGCCCGGGCACTTTCTTTTCAACAAGCCTGTTGCGGGCATCGTAGGCATAGGTAAAACACCATTCATCGCGGAAGGAAGCAGACCAACTGGTTCCACTATTCAATTTGGCTACTGCCTTAGGGGGTACCTGCATGGCCAGGTTACCCCGGTCATCATACACATAGTACGTTTCCAAAAAGGGAGTCGATATCCCTTCCTGCACATCGTCTAGCTGCACCCGTTTCAGTACCGTGCGGCCCAGCTTGTCAGTAAACGTCCATACGTTGTTGCCGTTTTCGTCTGTAACACCCGAGATCGTTAGTTGATTGTCGGCATAGTTGCTACCGGGCCCATCAACCGTCCATATTTTAATGTTTTTCAGTGCAGCCTCGCTATAGGTGGAGTGGTTAGTCCGGGTAACGTAAGATACCTCGTGGCCACTGCCGGGCTGCCAGGCCCCACCGGGTGCACCTTGTGCTATCACCCTGCCGAGCGGGCTAGGTTCATACAGCGTTCGTGCGCGTGGTTCCCAGTCGGTAGCAGTACCCTCCCCTCCGGTAGAATAAAAATCGTAATGCTCGCTGGCGCTGTAGCTTAGTCCGGTCGGTTTGATGGCATTGGCGCGGTAACGTCCATCTACCAGGTCTGACGGGTAAGCCATGAACTGGTATTCTTTTTGTCCAAATGCATTGTATTGGTAAGGCTGTATTATGTCTTTGCCTTGAGGTGATGCACCGGTAGAAACATTTTGCACGGAACGACCATAACCATCCATGTAGGTGACATTTTGTTGGACTTCGGCAGCCGAAAGCGAATATGGACTTGTGCCCTCCGTGGCGCCTTCGCGGAAAAAATTGGTGACCACCTTAAAGTTGATGTTAAGTGGTTGCTGCAACAAGGTACTACCGATCGTTTTGGGTAATGCCGTTGCTTCGGGTGAGGTAGCAGATGCCTTCACCCTCACGTTGTAATCGCCTGGCTCTGTAACAGTGTACTGATACTGGTTAGCAGCCCCTATGTCTACACCATTTTTTGTCCATTGATACGTAGCAAAATTGTTTTGAACCGTTAACAAGGTACTGCCACCAACAGGAATGTTTTGATTGCCAGCCACCGTGATCACTGGGTTAGGATAAATGTTCACGGTAACTGGTGTCGAATAGGCTGGAGCACAGGTACCGCTTACTGCTTTGGTACGGAACATGGTAGAAACGGATACCGGGTTGACAGGATTTTGACTAACGGCATTCCAGGAAGATCCATTAGTGGACGACTCGAAAGAAAAGCTACCAACGCCACTGCCGCTCAAATTCAACGCAGGACTGGCTTGAAAGAATTCTGTGCCGGGAGAAATGGAGGGAGGATTTGCAGCTGAAAAGGGCTTGGCTGTGATTTCAAGTTTGTTACTGGTAACAGGTGCACAGGGTCCGTTGGTAGCCACTACCTCTACTTCATAAAAGCGGTCGACAGTTGCACCCGCGGCAGCCTGAAAACTATTGGTGGTACCGCTGGAAGTACTGAAGGTGTTCCATGCACTCCAGGTCCCTTCGGTGCCGTCCTTAAAGCGTGAACGCCATGCAAGTGATCCATTCCGTGATGCAAGTGTGAGGTTAACAGCATCGCCATTGCAATAGGTTGATGAGTTGGCTGAAAGTACTCCTACCGAGGAGTTTGCATAAGCAATAACCAGTTCATCGTCTGAACGGTCGTATCCGCAAGCTGGATTGTAGGCCACATGTCGGAAATAGTAAATTCCATCGGTTGAGCCATTAGGTGAAATCGGAACACTGGCCGGGTTGGATACAGTGGTTACCACCCCACGTAATTCCTGTTCGAAGAAGTAACTTGTCCCACCGGATTTGCCAGATTCTGTCAGTGTAACCGCCCCGCTGCCACAAATGGAGGTCAAACTTCCTACTACCCCGGCCACCGCGACTGGATGAACCGCTACATCAATTGGAGTGGCTTGCACACCCTGGCATGGACCACTGTCCACTTTTACCTGAAATTGGTAATAACGCACGGCTGATGATGTCGAAGTAACATTCACAGTTCTACTTTGAGAGCCGTTGGCAAAATTTTCCCATTGGGTGTAAGTACCAGCCGACCCATCTTTGTAACGCGAAAACCAGGAGATAGCGCCTGTATACGAGCTAAGCGAGAGGGTTACGCTACCTGAACCACAAACAGCTGCTGTATTGGATGTTAACGTGCCCACCGCAGCAGGCGGGAAAATGACTGTTGAAACGGGGGGTGAATACTCACTGACACCACAACCGCTGGTGTAGGCCTTGTGTCTGAACTCGTACGTACGAGTAGATGAACCCGTCTGTGAAAGGGCAATGGGATTAATCACATCTGACCAAGTCCCGAATGACCCAGATCCATTCTTCTCTCGCTTTTGAAGATCATTATCTAAGCCCTGGTTAATAGACGGAGTTAATGTTACACTAAGACTTGTGTTATTACATAATTCCGGTTGCAGCGCACTTAACGTGCCGGGTTCCGGATTGGGCTTCACGGTGAAACTAACAGGCGTGGACGGATAGGCATTAGGACAGGGGCTATTCACCGAATAAGACCTGAATTCGTAGTATCTCTCAAGCGTGGCACTGGCGGCAGTCACCGGGTAATCCATGGTGGTGGCACTGCTAACACTGAAATTCGTGAAGGCGGTCCAGCTACCCGAAGGACCATCTTTGTAGCGATATTCCCAGCCACCGACTGCTGGCGATGCCCCGATTATCTGGAAACTAGCTGTAACTGTGCTCCCCGGTTCTACGCATAAAACTGAGCCTGAAATTCTTGACATGGTTCCTGCAACCGGGGCAGATACTCGAGTTACAGAAATAACATTCTTCGACACATTGTTAGACGCACAGTTCGTCAACCTTGCGCGGTATTGCGCATTGCCAGATGGAGTGTCTGTGTTAGAAGCCAAATTCGTCCATGTAGAACCTCCGTTGGTAGACTTTTGCCATTGAATGGTTCCATAAGCTTCGGGGGCGCTAAGTGTTACAGCGCTTCCCGCACATACACTACTGGGCCCGTAGATTGTTCCAATTTGGTACATCCTGATGTTTTTCGTTCCAGTGCTCACAATAACACCCTGGCTGTTATACATCCTCACGGTTACGGAACCATCGGACGTCCACTGGAGCGTTTTTGATAAAGTACTTGAACTGATTATTGAGTATGAGCCCGTGTACGACCACGTAACAGACGTATAGTTTACATCATCTGCATAGGTGTATACGTAGTTAATACTTTGGCAAACATTTTCTTCTCCGGAAAAATCTTGCCCAAAAAGGTTACATAATGCCGACAAAATCATTACCAATGGCAGCCACAAAGATCTATTGAAAGAAATCATCATAGACTTTTTTTCGAGCACACCGTATACTTTCATGGCTATTCGCATTGGGTGTTACCGTTATATGAAATATTTAGCTCATCCACAGAAATGTAGATTTTTCCAATGTCCTGTCCTGTATCAGTTGGGCAACTACCAGTCACTTCACAACGGATCGAATAAGTACTGAGATTACCGATACCATTAAAAGCGATCAACGGATTAAATAGAAGCGTTCGGTCATTATTGCTGAATGTACCACTGCCTGAACCAGCTATAAACGGCAGCCAGCCACCTCCGATATTGTAGTACCAGGTGACTTCGACATCCTGTTCCATGAAGCAACCAGTTAGCGTGGCAAAAAATGTTTTTGAGTGATCGGGGTCACAGAAGGCGTAGCTACCAGAGGACGTGCTCACGTTCACGCGCAGTGGGCCGCTTCCAATTTCTTGAACGTCATACTCTCTTGAATAAGAATTAGATCCAAGGGCACTGCTTACGCGCAACATTACCACATACTTTTGCGCAACAGAAAACGTGTACGTGAATGTGCTTGCTGTAGCTGATGAGACACCATTAACAAACCACTCATAATTAACTGGTGAAATGCAATTAGCGGGTGCAGTGAATATAACTTGGGTTCCTGCCTGTGTGGCAGGGTCGACTCTTACTTGATAAGGTTCCTTACTCGCAGTAAAGGTTGCCGATAAAAAAATTGTATCTTGAGAAGCATAATAATAATCATTCTGCTGGCGGAGGGTCTTATCTTGATCCTTAACATACCTTAGTCTACCGAGTACATCATATTCAAGAAAACTACTGTTACCTCGTTCATCGGTTTCAGAGGTGATGCCATACAACGGCTCATATGTGGCCAATGATACTGAGGCGCCTTCAGGGTGTAGTAGTAAATCGTCAAATGTTACCTGGGCATTGGCCTGAATAGTGACACGAAATGAACCAGTTACGCTGTTCATATCCAATAATCCTTCGAAATGTCTCCATGAATTCACTGGACTTTCGTAGTTCACCGTTATGGACGCTTTTTCGACTAACCCTTGCCATATCTTAAGTGTAATTGAAGAACTGGTAGCGGCTTTAAGTCGGAAAGAGTACCTATAGTAACGCCCTAAACCTTTCTGCACACTTGTTCTTTCTATCGTAGTACCACTACTGATCTGTAGTGCTTTCTTTCCAGACCATCCGTCAACGTAAGAAGAACTAACAGGTAACACATTCAATCCAAAACCCGAATAACTTTCGAATCCGTCATAAAGAACTTCGCCAGCGCGGGCATTGGCAATTTTTGCTACCGGGCGAGAGAATCCATAACCCAGGTGATAGGAAGAGTATGTTTTAAGCCCAGAAAGCATGCTTAGGGCATTGCCCCGGAAATCGTAGTCCAGCATACTGGTTACCGGAAAGTAGTTAGCGCTATGAATAAATTGTTGGTTACTTCCACTCTGAGGTAAGACAGTGCTTTCAACAAAACCTGTTGGAGAACCGAGCCGTTTAACCTCGGTTGGCCATACATATGTAGGAACACCAAGAGAATCGTAAAACCGATCAAACAGTGTAACCGAACCTCCCGTAATCTGTTCGCTGCCGGCAGCAACACTTTGGATGGACTCAATAAGAGTGCCATGCATGAAATTTGAGTTCATCGCTTTCAAAGCATTGGCCTGCTTATCAGATGAATTCGGGTTAGTTAAAGTCTCAAAGTCCTTGGCATACTTGAATTTTGTTTTCCATGTTCGTTGATCGCTGGCAGTGGACGTTACATGGCTAAGTAGATGATGTGTAGTATTAAATGTATAGGTCTCGCCAGACTCAACAAACTTTGTGGGATCATTCATGTCATACAGCCGACTCGTCTCCGTTAAAAGTACTTTTCCAATATTGGTCAATACCTTGTAAACGCTAAAAACGTAAACTCTTGCAGAAGGCGTATTGATTCCAATTGTAGCATTAAGCATATTGTAACGCAATCCCTTTACTTCTGTTGGCGTAAGATTCAGATACTGATAGGAGAAGATTTTTTCGTGCTTTAGTTGATTATTGATGTCATATGTAGCAATTCTAGAAACCAACCCTCGCTCGAAGTCAAAGTTCACACTTGGAGCAAATGGCATTTGGTAGTAACCAGGAAGTACGTATCCTACGTTAATGCATGAACCGCGAACTACCTTTGTTTCAGTCGCATTCCAAAGCGGAAACTCGGATTCCGTCAATGATGGGGACATAGCAGGTAAATTGTATTCGGTGATAACCTTTCCCCTACCACTTTGAGAAGTGATTACCCGGCTATACATTAAGCGAGAGTCAGGCGAATTATCAAAATTCGTGGCACATAGCGTAGACATGTCATGGAATCCATAGGTGGTTCTGTATATCCACTTACCGCTTGATTTATTATCTGAAGTCAAGTAGTCGTACTCTGTTGTCGTCACAGGCGACATCCCTATTGAATCGTATGTAGCAACCTGACTGACCCTTACACCAGGTCCATACTGATCTTGACCCGTAGCCGTATCAAAATAAGTATTGGGCTCGTAGGAAATAACAGCCATACCATTTGTGGGATATTTTATAGATTTTAGAGAGCCGCTGGCAACTGTTGCTGGATTTACATCCCGGTTAGAAGATGTGTTTATACTGTTGCTCAGGGTTTGCCCGGACATTGGATAGAATCGGTAGCGCTCTGCACCAGCGCCTCCGGCATAAAAAAACACTTTGGGTATAACATCTGTTGCCCAATCATTAAAATAGCCAAAGTGATCCTGCTTGGTGGTTTGATCATGAAAGGGGTGTGTTGTAGTGGCATTTGCCAGAAACCCTGCATTACAAGACACATTGTAGTATTCAAACTCATAAGAAGGAAATGAGTAGCAATTGCTATTGCTTTCCTTTATTGATTTCAGAAACTTTCTTGCCGACTGACCGAACGTGGCATTAGGGTTCTTTACATCAACATAGTTGATGTAAAATTCTTTTCGGGTGCCGGTGATCCGATCCACCACTCCAATCTTGTTCAAAATCAATGGATAGGTAAACCACGACAATTCAACTTTTTGAGACAGGGTAGTTATTGATAATAATCTTCGTGTTACAGTTTGATCGTGAAAATAATAAGTCGTGTCTGTGGTGACATTAGCTCCATTCTTTTTGTAAACAACCACGTAATCTTTAGCACCGCCCGTAATGGCGCTTTGTGGTGAATCATATTGAAAGGTGATGGTATTACCATTACCTCCAAATGATGAAAGCTTCCATGAAGAAATGAAAGATGTGTAATGTTTCCATAATTCACGTTGTGTATAATAATCAACAACTAATCCCTGGCTGGCAGGCTCATGATAGACGGCTCTTCGAACAATTTTGTCACCGATGTTGAAAGTATATTTTGTGCCATCGTTTTTTGTAATCGCTATGGTATGAATTGGAAGTCCGGAGACTTCAATTTTAATGTCTTGGTACGGTATCGGAACGGGCTGCCCTAAGTGATTAAATACAAACTGCCCTGATAGCCCTGGTGCATCGAAGCTGAAAATATCTGGTTCCGTATCCTTTTTGTTGTCTATCGCATTGATAAAGTTCCAGTCGGCAGTTTCGTCCGTACATCCTGAGGTAGAAACGTCATTGTCAGCGCTTGAGGTAAATGAGTTAATAGCTGCCCCAGGCGTTTCGCCACCCACAGCTACGAGCCAACCCCTTCTTAGATCGGAGCTGTTTTGGGGATCTCCATTATAGTCGTCTGGCAGACCACGAACTTCACGAGAAACAGAGCCACCGGCAATGAGATTCCAACCGACACCAACTGTTCCCTCTCCTTCTGTGGCTCTCACCCCATTTCCATTATTTGCAATAAAAACATCCGTACTGTATGGACCTTGCGAAAGACTCCAAATCGGTATCGTTACCTGGGCTCTTCCTGTTAACAAATCGACTGGTATTGTAGGTTGGCTATATGCGAATGAACTTGAAAGTCCGAACAGCAAAAAGATCAGCCTTGTGTAGTTTTGCATTATCAGTTTGATTTTTCCTTCTTTTCTATAGTGTTCAAGCGTCTGGAGAGTTGTTCATTCTCAGCTTTTAGCTCTATTAAGTACAGTGTCAACTCCTCAATTTTCTTTAATAAAATGGCATTCATCTCGCCCAAATTCTGTCCGTTGGCGAGAACTTCTTTTTCGCTGGGTACATCCGGTAGGTGCTGGTTTTGTTCAATGAATTGCTGCACTTCGCTCAATGGCCGTAACCTGTAGTCCCTACGGAAAACGTGATCGGCCCACGCGCCTGTGGTGACGTTTACTTCGCGGGCTCCGATTTTTCCTTCCACGGCCAGTTTGTAGGAGTTGGGAGTGGTTGTCCCTATACCAACATTACCATCGACACCAATCGTCATCCGGGCAACATTCTGCGTTCGGAACTCAAGAGGGCTCCATCCACCAGTGGCTAAAGAGCTTACTGCAATTACTCCGCTTGAACCGTCATGTCCAATACCAATCACTCTATCATTAGACATGGCCTCCGACAGAATACTCCATGGATTTGCTCCAGGTGACTTGACATGAAGCTTTGACCAGTAATAAGGGCCAGCGGTGCCGATGCCCAACTGGCCTCCAAACGTGGCGTTGCCATTATTGAAAAGGATGGTGGTTGGCGTTGAATTACTCCCTAATTTCAAATCTCCATCGTAAAGCCGCAAATGAAGAGTCGCTGCGCTACTTCCATAAAATAAAATATCATGAGATTCCCCATCTGAGGAATAAATATTATAGGGATTCTGATCGCCCACAATACCACCTCCATATCGTCCAACTGAAAGCCCGTTAGTCCTGATGTTACCGTTACGGTTAATTTCGCCATCAAGATTAGCACTACCTGTCCATTGTTGAGCGAAAGCAGGACTGTAGACACCAATACTTGCAACGACTATAAAAAAAGCTTTCATTCTAGTTTACTTTACTGGCCAATTTTTGAACCTCCTTTTGCAAATCTTCTATCTTTCTAGTTGCTTCTATCTGGTAGAGCGTCAGCTCCTCAATTTTCCTCAGAAGTATTGCATTCATTTCGCCTAAGTTCTGGCCGTTGGTGAGTACTTCTTTCTCGGAAGGCACATCGGGTAAGTGATGATTCTCGGAAATGAATCGTTGCACTTCGCTGAGTGGGCGAAGTTTGTAGTCAGGCTTAAAAACATGATCAGCCCAAGCGGTAGTGGTTACGTTTACTTCGCGGGCTCCGATTTTGCCTTCTACTGCTAGTTTGTAACTGCCTGGATTACTAGTCCCAATGCCAAGGCTTCCTAAAAACCAACCATTGCCATTTTTATCTCCTAATTGTACAACTTGTCCGTTGTTGTACCCGTTGTAATACAATGCATCTTGACTCTCATTGTAGTCCAATCCCCTGTCTTCAGAAAAACGTAACTTATTACCATACAACCACATCGTATTTCTAAAAATGGAAGTTCCATCATTCAACAGTAGCGTAGCAGGCAACGTGTTCGATCCTATCTTCAAATCGCCATCGAACAATCTTAAGTGAAGAGTTGCGGTACTACTGCCATAGAGCAATAGATCGTGACTCTCACCATCAATTGAAGCGATCTGGTAAGGATTGGGATCACTTACTATGCCATCCCCATAACGTCCAAAGATCAACCCATTTGAACGAATGTTACCATTGCGAAATATTTCACCCTCTAGGTTTGTACTACCAGCCCATTGGGCTAATGCTATTTGAGGCAAGCATACCATTCCGACCGCAGCTATTTTCTTAATGAAGCGGAGACTACTCGCTGCAGATATCACAAAAATTAGCCCTCCAAATAATTTACTGTTCATGTTCGTGGATTTTTAAATCGAAAGGTATAGCCTATGAACTACTCTGTCTTCAAGTCCCAAGCCTATGCCTTATGCAAGCGCAGGTCTTCAATTTTATTATCTGTTGTCGCATCCCTCTCGTCCAAATTTTGTGGCTCGAATAGGGCGTCAGCGGTTGCTTGGCACATCAAGGCTGCTTTAGGTAGATTTGCGAAGAGAAAGATCATCACAACTGAAAAAGATAGCAGCAAGAAACAGAAGAGTTTTATGCTTGTTAAGAAACCCATGTGGCATTGTTGGTTTAGGTACCGCAAGATTATCGCAAATGTCTTCCTGTTTTTGAAGTGCCCTATTCAAAATTGTCTTCTGTTAGATTTTCTTGACTTCAGTCATGTTTTCATAAAAAATACTTCATTGGTGGAGATGATATCCTATTTTTGGGATGTTGATGCAGGCTGACGAAATGCCTGAAATTTTCAATATGAGGTCGAGATCGCTATAAAGGGGAAAAATCTGACATGTCTGCTTAAAACGCACGGATTGGGGCAACTATCGAAAAAAGTTGTCGAACAGAAACGAAGGACGAGCAAATTGACTCGTATCAATTCATAAATCCCGTGCGATAGAAAAAGGATATTAACTCGCTGGTATTGGATACACCTACCTTCTCCATCAAGCCCTTCCGGTAGGTTTCAATTGAGTGCGGGCTGAGTTTCAACTGCTCCGCTATTTGCTGTGAGGTATATCCTTTGGATATGTGCAGAACCAGTTGAACTTCTCTTGCAGTGAACTCGAAAGAGGGAACACGAACTTCCAGATCGGCCTTTAACCAACGCGTGATGATTTCATCATACTTAGAATGGTAATAGTAATCCCCCACTAACACTGTTCGAATTGCTTCTTCAATGATTGACTCCTCAATGTTTTTGCTCAGAAATCCTTTGGCGCCCAGTCTGAATAGATTGACGATCAACGATACGTCATCAAAAGTTGTAAGTGCAATAATTCTTATGTTAGGGAAAAGTGACAAGATACGTTTGGAGGCATCATAGCCGTTGAGTACCGGCATACTTACATCCATGAAAATGAGGTGGGGTTGATGGGCAATGGCCAACTCAATGGCTTCCATGCCATTGCTTCCTTCAAACAGCGAAGCTCCTGGCAGCGATATATCTTCCAATGCACCCTTTAGTCCTTTTCTGAAAAGCCGATGGTCATCTACGATCGCGATCTTGAGGTTGTTCATACTACTAAAAACAGAAATTTACTCAATATGAAGATTTCTGTGGGCGTGAATTTTTGACAATATATGACTGTAACTTACAATACTTCTAAAGGAGTATGTGGACTGTAATTGGCTCGAATTTTCAAAGTGCTTGCCGATTACTTCCATTATTTTATTGAATGAGGCAATAAAACCTTACATAACTGGCTGCGGCCTGAAATCCCCGTCACAGTACCACTCTGATATTGCAATAAATTTAGAGTTGGATTGCTTTGCGCGACTTAGGGTTAGTTTGAAAAGTTAGGAGTTTTGTAATTCTTACCTTGTTCTCGTTCCTTGTCAAGGTCAAAGCGAGTGTATTTGTTAAGTCAGAATCCGGGTCATTAATCGGAGAGTCAGATGCCGGTTACATTAGGGCCAGAAAGCGAAAAAAACGTTATAAATGATCAAAGTTTGACACCGAGTTGGCCACTTCAACTCCCCCATCTACAACTCCCGATCTTCACATATGGCTTTCTGGGTGAGCACAGGGGAATACAAATGGAGCTACTAAATAACACCGTTCAATCGATCTTTCAATTTATAAAATTCCGCAAGGCCTGGCGTTGCATGCTCAGAAAACCAATGGGCTGTACTGTGGCTCCCTCCAGGGCCAGGTCGGCCAGCACCTCGCCTACCGCGGAGGCGAACTTGAAGCCGTGGCCACTGAAACCTGCGGCCACTGCCACGCGGCCTTCCGTGCCCACTACCAGGTCGATGACAAAATTTTCATCGGGGGTGTTGGTGTATAGGCAGGTTTTCAATGCATGTGTACTTTGATAGATGCCTGGCAGCCACTGCTGAAATCCCTGTAGCAGGGCCTGCTCCTCTTCCTGACCCACGGTCCGGTTCACCGCGCCCGGTGTGGTGGCCTCGCCCGGATAGTGAAGGGCCACCTTCAGGCCGATGGGTGCCCCAAACGCGCCCACCGGCAGTTGGGGAAATCCATAATACATGCCGGCACCGTCTTCGCGGTCGATCAGCCAGCAGGGAAAGTGCCCCAACGCCACGGGCTTGTCTTTCGTGGGGTTCACCCAGGCAATCACCTGCCGGGTTACTTTCAACCGGCCGGCCAGCGCGGGCAACACCTGCTGCGTCCAGGCTCCGCTGCTCAGCACCAGCTTGCGGGCGCGGTATGTGGCCTTCGGTGTTTGCACCACCACGCCCTGCCCTTCCAACCCCCACGACAGTGCGCCCTCCTGGGCGTGGATCTCCGCCCCGTGGTGCATGGCGCGTTCGGTGTACAGCAGGATGGCCCGCTCGGGAGTCAGAAAGCCTGCATCGGGTTCGAACAAGAGGTGGTAGTGGGCGGGGATGGCGAAGGCCGGGTATTGATCACGACATTGCTGGTGGGTCCATTCTTCTATGTGAATGTGGTACTGTTGGGCCGATTCGCGCACACCTTTCATCAGCACACCCTGGGGTGGCCCGGCATAAAGCAGTCCCGTTGGGTAATACACCTGGGTGCCGGTTTCGCGCTCCAGTGCGCACCAGTTGTCGTAGGCGCGTGCCAGCAGCGGTACATAGTCGGGGTGTTCGAAATAGGCTTTGCGGATGATGCGGCTCTGTCCGGCATGGGAGCCCTGGTCGTGGGTGATACTGAATTGCTCCAGCCCCAACACACGGGCACCGCGGCTGGCCAGGTGGTAGCAGGTGGCCGCGCCCATGGAACCCACGCCTATCACAATCACATCGTACATAAAAAAATCGTGAGGCAGAAAGGTAAGCAGTTTGGTGCGGGCGTCCAACGGGGATGGCGGGCAGTCCTCAAAAGAGGTCAAGGTGGTTCCGAAGGGTTTACACCCGCGACCTGCTTCGCTGCCGTAGGTATGAATCAGGGAGTCGGCCTATCGTGTGGCGGTGTGGGCTCGTTTGTTACCTGTCCGTGCAACGCAACCAGCCGGCTGCGTTGGTAGGCGATGATTTGCTTCAGGCGCTGCACGTTGGTTCTGGCTTTCTGCAGGCGGTGGCGCGTGCGCGTAAGGTCTTCGGTTTTTTTCTTCAGCCGTTGTTCCAGGTCTTTCACTATTTCCACCAATACCGATGGTTCGGCCTCTTCCAATTCGCGTTGCTTCCAGCGTAATCTCATACTCTCTGCTTTGTGATCAATCTCTCCAGCGCATGTAGCGTGTAAACTCCGTTTGTTTCATCAGGCCCACCGGGCCTTCGTAAATGCCGCCAAACCCTTGCGGGTCGTCTACAAAAATCACCACGTTGTTCACCGCCCCCGGCTTCAACGTGCCTGCTGGTATGGGATAGGCCCGTAACTGTAGCCACTGGTCTGTCATGGCGCCTACGAAGCGACCGTTGACAAAGGTGCGGTCGCTGTCGTCAATCTTGCCCAGCAGCAGCACGAGGTCTTCGGTTGCCAGTTCTTTCGGCACCAGGAATTCTTTATGGTACCAGGCAGTGCCATCATAGTCGTGGAAGCCTTGCTTTTCCCACGCTCCGGGAACAGAGATCTTCTCCCACCCTTCCTTGCTGCCCTGCATCAGTTCGGCTACGTCTTTCTCCTGCACGGCAATGCGTGTATTGCGCCTGCCCGTGATGCGGAAATTCCACATGCCGCGCAAGCTCACCGCCAGCCCCTTATCGGTGCGGTTGGTATAGATGCCTACATCGCCCGAAACGATCCCGCCTTCCAGGCCCTCATCGAACACGCGCACCGCGATGACGTTGCGCCCTTTGAAGTCGATGAACTCTTTGGGCAGGTGGTATGTGCGCAGCGCGTTGTAGGCGGTGTGGTAGTGCGGGGGAAAGCCGCCCGAAGCACCGATCTTCTTGCCATTGAGGTACACTTCGTCCACATCATCGATGTAGCCGAGTATCAGGCTGTAGCTGCCCTCAGCGCTGTTCAGCGAGGCCCCCGAAAACGAGGTGCGGTACCAGGCGTAGCCATCGTAACCATTGAAGCCTTCCTCCTCCCACTTGGCGGGCACATATACCTCCTCCCAGTTGCTGTCGTTGTAGTAGCGCTCGGCCCACATGGCGCGGTCGCCAATAGAAAATTTCCACTTGCCACTCAAGGAGAGCACCCGGTCCCAGCGCTCCTGCCCCTGCGCAGTCTGCGCAGCACACAGCCCTGCCGTTGCTATTATCCAGATTAAAAGTTGTCTTGCCTTCATGCCCATTGTTCTTCCGCCCAAAATATCCTTTACCCTCTGTTACCAATCAAACCACGTGCTAAAGTCCAATGGGTGGTAACGGTCACTGCTGTATTTTCTCCAGAACTCTTTGTATTGGCTTACGGGTAATATCACGGCAGGCCCTTCGAAGATGCCCCCGTTGCCACCCTGGTCGTACACGCGCACGGCAATCACGTTCTCTTTGCCGGGCTTCAGCAACTGGTCGGGGATGAAATACGTGCGCGGCTTTTGCCACTCTTCATCGCGCGCCCACCTGCGTTCAATATCACCGGTGCCGCCAATTCTTTTTCCATTGATGTACACCTCGTCCATGTCGTCTATTTTACCCAGCAGCACTGCCAGGTCTGCCGTGCGATAGTCGGCAGGCAGGGTAAAGCGCTTGCGGTACCAGGCGTAGCCATCGTAGGCAGGGAAGCCCTGGCTCTCCCACGTGGCAGGCACTACGATGTTTTCCCAGTCGGCATCGTTGCAGTCTTCACGGGCCCAGCGCACATCGTCCGACAGTTTGAATTTCCAGTTGCCCATCAGTTGCACGCCCGTATCGAACGGAACGTCATAGCTGAAGATACCCACCTCGCGACCGAGGATGCCCCCTTCGCCCCCCTGGTCGTACACACGTACGGCAATCACATTCTCTTTGCCTTTCAACAGGTATTCGGAAGGGATGGCGTAGGTACGCGGCACATTGTGGGCCGTAAAGTAGTCGGGCGGAAAGCCACCCATGCCGCCCACGCGGTGGCCGTTGATGAACACTTCATCGGCATCGTCTATGCGGCCCAACTCGAGGTAGAGCGCTTCTTTGTTGTTGAACTCGATGGTGAAACGGGTGCGGTACCACGCGTAGCCGTAGTACCTGCGGAAGCCTTCCTCCTGCCAGGAAGAGGGCACATAAATTTTTTCCCAGTCGGCATCGTTGTGCCCGGGCTGCGCATACTTCATGTTGTCGCCCAGTATAAACTTCCAGGTGCCGCGCAGGTTTACTTTGCGGGTGCCATTACCGGCCTGTGCCACGGTGGCCATGGCCAAGGCCGCCAGTACAATTCCGATCAGTAGTATTATTTTTTTCATGGTTGCCACGTGTGTATGCTTCATTTTGAATGCCTGCATAAATATACTGGCAGCCCAAAAAAACGATGTCATACCGAGGTAAGGAATTGTAAAAAGATGTCACAGCCCGCCAAGGGGCGCTACAATACCAGCTTGTAGCCGGTTCCGTGCACAGTGAGGATGATGCGCGGATCGTTGGGGTCGTTCTCTACTTTCTGGCGCAGGCGCACGATGAAATTGTCAACCGTGCGGGTGGTGGGTGTTTCATCATAACCCCACACCTGCTGCAGCAGGTCGTAGCGCGTTACGATTTCGTTTTTGCGCTGATAGAGGTATTGCAGGATGGCGTACTCCTTGTGCGACATGCGCACGGCACCGGCCGGGTTTGTGGCGGTGTAGGCATCGAAGTTCACGGTAAGTTTGCCAATGGTGAGGGTGGGCGACTCGTGCTTCAACGTGCCCCTTCGCAAAATGGCTTTGATGCGCGCCAGCAACTCGCGCAGGCTGAAGGGCTTGGTCACATAGTCATCAGCACCCAGCTCCAACCCCAGCACTTTGTCCATCTCCTCTCCCTTGGCGGTAAGCAACACAATGGGCGACTCCACCCCTTTCTCGCGGGCCTTGCGGCACACCTCCAGGCCACTCATGCCGGGCATCATTACGTCCATCAGAATCAGATCGTACTTCTGGGCCAGTATGCGTTCCAAGCCGGCCGTGCCATTGTCGGCCTGCTCTACGGTATAGCCTTCGAACTCCAGGTTGTCTTTCAACCCCAGCCGCATGTTGGGCTCGTCTTCCACAATCAAAATTCTATGCGCCATTCTGCTTCTGTTTTTTGTTTAACGGAAACTGTAAGGTAAACGTGCTGCCCTTGCCCAACTCGCTTTCCACCTGCACATCGCCTCCGTGGGCCTTCATTATTTTTTTTACCAGCGTGAGGCCCAGCCCCGAGCCTTTGGTGGTGTGAACATCGCCTAGTGGGGCACGAAAAAATTGTTCGAAGATGTCGCGGTGGTGTTCGCGGGCAATGCCGATGCCTTTGTCGCGGATGCGTATCAGGGCCGCGTCATGGTTCAGCGCAGTTTCAACTACGATCTGCTTGTGCTCCTGGCTGTACTTTGCAGCATTGTCTACCACGTTCAGAATCACTTCGGCTATGGCCTCGCGGTCGCCCTCAATTTCGGGCAGCTTGCCGGGCTTGTAGATTACTTCAAAACCTTTCTCTTTCAGATGGTCAGCATAGTTGGCCAGCACTTCGGCACAGAGGTCGTTCAGTTGCACGGGGCTTTTGTGAAACGTTTTTTTGTTGGCTTCCAGTTGCGAGAAGTTGAGGATGCGGTTCACAATGCGTGTCAGCCGCCTGGTTTCTTTGCTGATGATCTGGTAGTACTCCATCTTCTTTGCCTCGGTGGTCACGCGGCCGGCTTCCAGCGTCTCGGCAAACATGCCGATCAGCGACAAAGGTGTACGTATTTCGTGCGACACATTCGATACAAACTCCGATTTCGCCTGCGACAGGGCCATCTCTCGCCTGATATTGCGGTAGAGAAACAGCAGGCCACCGGCCAGCAGCAAGGTAAACACCGCCAACAAGGCCAGCGTTGTTTCTGTGCGGTCAGCGGCCAGTTGTTCAATAGAAGTGCCTTTCAGTGCTATCCCCAAATAATGATCGGGTAACACCCACAATTTGGTGAGGTGCATGTTGCCCTTGAAGAGGCGCGCGGTTTCCTGTATGTCGGCCTTGTTGGCAGTAGGCTCGGTGGTGTATACCACCGAATCATCGCGGTCGCGCAGCACGGAAAGCACAAACTTCTCCTGCGAGGTCTTCAACATCTTCTGCGAGAGGTTGTCGGTAATGAACAACTTTTCGTTCAACAACAAGGCACCCATACGATAGCCAGATTTGTTTGTGCCCAGCGCAAAGAACACGGGGATATAGTTACCGATCTGGCCCACCGGATTCATCTTACGAAAACCTGCTTCTTCATATTGAATGAGCCGCTCCAGCATGGGTTGCTCCTGCTTTGCAACGAAGTCCAGTTTCTGTTGGATGTCGTACGAAACGGTGACGCCATCAACCGGTACTAACAGAGAATGCCCTTCGAGATCTGTGAAATAAACAAAGGGAACAATGGACGCCTGGGTGATGATGGTTTGCAGTCTTTTTGAAAACAGGTCAGCAGAATCGGGCAGATACACCAACTCCTGCCGTACCCGGTTGGCCCAGCTGCTCACCACATCGTCTGAATATTGATTGACAGAAAATAAGATGGCATCCAACTGGTTCTTGAATGTCTCGCGCACCATCATTTCCTGGCGATTCAACTGGCTGTATTCGTAGACCAGAAATGCCAGTGGCAGCAAGGCTATCAAAGCAAAAACAAGGGTGATGCGCTTCAGCGGATCTTTCATCAACAGGTGGATACGGGGCTAAAGGTAAAAAGTTTGGATGAATTGGTGGGCGGGGCGTGGTGTGAGGGCGAACGTCAGCGCAACTGCAGGTGCACAGCCTGGCCCGTCTGTACTTGCTGGGGTGCCGTGCGCACCACCACCCGATCGTGGGCACAATCGATCAGTGCTTCTTCATGGCTGCCATAAAAAACCACCCCCGCTACTTTTCCGGGCACACCCTCGCTGGCCACGCTAAAATCTTCCGGTCTAAAAAACACCCGCTGGTCGGCCACCTGAAAGGCCGCCCGGCCCGCTGCCGACAGTTCGGTGAAGCTGCCCAGCAAGCCGGCCACGTAGGCATCGGCCGGATAGCGGTACACGTGTTGGATGTGATCATGCTGGCGGATGGTGCCTTCCTTCATCACCAGCAGCACATCGGCCCACGACAGCGTGTCGGCCGGTTCGTGCGACACCAGCACGCAACTGATGCTCCATCGGGTGGTGATGTCCTCCAACACCGATTTCAGCAACATTTTGTGCGGGCGGTCGAGGTTCGAGAAGGGCTCGTCCAGCAGCAACCAATCAGGCGCAGTACTGAGCAAACGTGCCAAAGCCACACGTTGCCTTTCTCCTCCCGACAACTGGTCGGTTTTGCGTTCCATCAGGTGGTCGATGCGGCAGGCGGCATACAATTCGTGCGCATCCGCTGCACTCCGTTGGCTGGCATATGCCAACGCCTGCTCTACCCGCACGAACTTCGGCAACTCAAAATGCTGCGACAGGTAGGCGATTTTCGGATGGCCGGGCACCAGTGTGTCTGCCGGGCCCCGCACTTTTTCATCGCCCAGCCACACTTCCCCCTGGTCGGGTTGCTCCAGGCCTGCGAGCGTACGCAGTAGCGTACTCTTGCCCGAGCCGGTCTCTCCTACCAGCGCCACCTTGCGGTTGGCCTCCAGTTGCACGTCCACATGCCGGAGTACCTGGCGGTCGCCCTTGCTTTTAAAGATCTGATGTGCGCGCAGTGCAGCCATACCGTTTATACCAACGCCACGCCTGCGGCATAGCGGCCGCTGTCGCCCTTGCGTGCCGAAAAGAAATATTGATGGTTGCCTATGGAGCAGAGGTTGGCCACCGCGATGTGAGCGGCCGGCACGCCAAACTGCTCCAGTTGCCACACGTTGGCTTTCCACAGGTCGAGCTGGGCTTTGCCATTGGCATGCCGAATGAGCAACTGGTGGTGTTCGCCAAACGCAGCGTCTACGGCCTGCACCACCTCGCTGCCCACTTCATAGTTCGCCTGCGAGGCAGAAGGGCCGATGGCAGCGAGTACGTGTTTGCCTTCCGTACCGAACGCCAGTTGCATGGCGGTTAATGTTTTGGCGAGCAGATGGGCCACCGTTCCGCGCCAGCCTGCGTGCACTGCGCCCACGGCCCGGTGGTGGCGGTCGTACAACAGAATAGGCACACAGTCGGCCGACATCACGGCAATGCCGATGCCCGGCTCGTTGGTGATCAGCGCATCAGTATGGAGCAGGTCGTGGGCGGTCGTGGCCGAAGTTACCCGAACCACTTTGGTTTCGTGCACCTGCGAGGGAAAGAATAGCTGATCAGCCGGCAGGCCCAAAGCGGCCGCCACCCGCGCGCGGTTGCTGCGCACCACTTCTTGGTCGGGTGTGCTCGACAGGCTGAGTGTAAACTCGCTGCCGGGCCCGCCCGCATGCCGGTCGGATACAAAATGTACCAGCCCCGGCTCTTGCTGCCACCGGGGAAACTGCCACAACACAAGGTCTGCTGTCTGTATGCGATTCATGGCCACAATGATAAAGAATAGGTTACACAATGCCGCGGGATCGCCATTAACCCGCCTGCGTTAGCGAAATGATTGGGAATACTGCCGCGATTTTGGAAACGCACGCTCCTGCGGAGATAAAATAATCGTACTTTTGCGCCTTATTTGTACGATTCATGATCTCTGTAGACGCGGTTTCTGTGGAATTCAGCGGTTCCACCTTGTTCAGCGACATCACCTTCAACATCAACGAAAACGATCGCATCGCCCTGATGGGTAAAAACGGGGCGGGCAAGTCCACGCTGCTTAAAATCATTGCCGGTGTAGGCAAGCCCACACGGGGCAAAGTCTCCGCTCCCAAAGATGCAGTGATTGCCTACCTGCCGCAGCACCTACTCACCCAAGATGATGTTACCGTTTTTGAGGAAGCCTCTAAAGCTTTTTCAAAAATTCTGGACATGAAGAAAGAGATTGACGACTTAAATCGCCAACTGGAAACCCGCACCGACTACGAATCGGATGCCTATGCCAAAATCATTGAGCAGGTGTCGGAGTTGAGCGAGAAATATTATTCCATAGAAGAAACCAATTTCGATGCAGAGGTAGAAAAAACATTGCTGGGCCTGGGCTTTTTACGCAGCGACTTCACGCGGCCCACGCACGAATTCAGCGGGGGCTGGCGCATGCGCATCGAGCTGGCTAAAATACTGTTGCAAAAGCCGGATCTGATCTTGTTGGATGAACCCACCAACCACCTCGACATTGAGTCGGTACAATGGCTGGAAGATTTTTTGAAAACCAGTGCCAAAGCCGTGATCGTAATCAGTCACGACAAGATGTTTGTAGACAACCTGACCAACCGCACCATTGAAATTACCATGGGGCGCATTTACGACTACAAAACCAACTACTCGCACTACCTGCAGCTGCGCAAGGAAAGACGCGAGCAGCAGCAGAAGCACTACGAGGATCAGCAGAAAGAAATTGCCGACATTACAGCCTTCATCGAGCGCTTCAAGGGTACCTACTCGAAAACCCTGCAAGTACAGTCGCGGGTGAAGATGCTGGAGAAGATGGAGCTGGTGCAGGTGGATGAGGTAGACTCTTCTGCGCTGAACCTGAAGTTCCCTCCTGCCCCGCGGTCGGGAAACTACCCCGTGATTGTGGAAGGCATGACCAAACGTTATGGCGATCACGTTGTATTTAAGGATGCCTCGCTGACCATTGCGCGTGGCGATAAGGTGGCTTTTGTGGGAAAGAATGGGGAGGGTAAGTCTACGTTGGTGAAAGCCATCATGGGCGAAATTGATTTTGAAGGCAAATGCCAGTTGGGGCACGGTGCGCTGATCGGCTACTTTGCGCAGAACCAGGCCTCGTTGCTCGATGAGGAGCTCACAGTTTTCCAAACCATCGACCAGATTGCGCAGGGCGACATCCGCACGAAAATCAAAGACATACTCGGTGCCTTTATGTTTGGTGGCGATACCATCGAGAAGAAAGTGAAAGTGCTTTCGGGTGGAGAAAAGACACGCCTCGCCATGATCAAGCTGTTGTTGCAGCCGGTGAACCTGTTGATTCTGGACGAACCCACCAACCACCTCGACATCAAAACCAAAGACATTCTGAAAGAAGCTTTGCGCGATTTCGATGGCACCCTGATTCTCGTATCTCACGACCGTGATTTCTTAGACGGTTTGGCTTCAAAGGTGTTTGAATTTGGTAATAAGCGCATACGCGAACATTTTGAGGACATCAACGGATTTTTGCGCAACAAAAAGATGGAAAACTTGCGCGAGATTGAAAGGGCGCAAAAGTAAACTCCTGACAAAACTCATGTTTCCTTGGTGACCGCTGTCACGAAATGGTGGTGGTGCCTGTATTACCTTAGCAGCGATTTCAGACAAACGTCTGGAGGTAACGTTAACTAAAACCAAACAACAATGAAAAAGAACATGGGAACCCTCGATCGCATTGTGCGTGTGCTCGTGGCGGTGGTAATTGCAACACTTTACTTTACCGGCACCATTAACGGTACGGTAGCCATTGTGTTGCTGGTGCTGGCCGCGGTTTTTATTGTTACCAGTCTGGTAAGTTTCTGCCCGCTCTACCTGCCGCTGGGCCTCAGCACCTTTCGCAAAAAGGTAACCTCTAAACATTGATGCTGTGGATGCACACTATTACCGCGTAGACCTGGCCTGGCACCGCGATCGCAGGGGTATGCTCTGCTCGCCCGAACTGAAGACACCTGCCCCCTCGAATGGGTGCATTGAAGTGGCCACACCACCCGAGTTTCCCAAAGGCGTGGAGGGTATTTGGTCGCCCGAGCATTTGTTTACAGCCGCCATCAGCAGTTGCCTCATGACTACCTTTCTGGCCGTAGCCGAAAACTCGCGCCTCGACTTTGTTTCCTTCGAATGTGCTGCCAAAGGCAAACTGGACAAACAAGATAACCAATGGATGATGACCGAAGTGTTACTGGAGCCGGTAGTGAAGATTCGCGATGAGAAAGATCAGGAGCGCGCCTTGAAAGTGCTGCAGAAAGCAGAGGCCGCCTGCCTCATCACCAAATCGGTGCGCGCGCAGGTGATCATGCAACCTCACATTGAGGTGGTAACGGAAAGCATCGCAGGGGAACCGGCCGATCAGAAATAAGCGGTTACCGAACTACGTAGCCACCTTCACGCCCAGGTTGCTGCCCAACATGGCAAATTGTTCTTGCCAGTCGGCAGGCAGTTCGTTTTGCTTAGTGCTGTTCTCAACCGAAATTTCGAAGAACAGGTTTTGTACCTGGTAGAGGTTGGGATCGAGTTTGAACTTGGCCATCAACGGGAACAGGCGGTTCAGCCGCTGCAATCGCCTTACATTTTCACGCTCGCTGCGTATGCGTTTTAGCTCTTTGAAGATCGCCTCACCGGCCAGTCGGGAAACTTTGTCTGGATCTTCTATGCGCAGATTCCACCGCTCCATCTCGCCCAATATTCTCTCTAATGCCTTGATGTTGATTTTATCCGACTGGAAAGCACGCACCAGGTCGATGTTCAGGATGTACTCGAAGGTGGCCCTGTAGGCGTTAGGAACGGGGATGTCGTTGTTAGCGAGCGCATTCACCAACGGGTAGTCGCGGTTATAGGCCCTGCGCAATGATTCTTCCAATTCTTCCAGCCGCTGTTGTGCAATCTGATCCAAGATTTTGCGCTTCTCATCTTTGAACAGTTGCCAGATGGTGTACTTGTCGGGGCCAAAGTAAGTCTGCATGATACCAATCACATCCCCGAGTCTGCCTTCATCAAAAGCACTGGTGATGCGAAACTGCATGCTGGCGAATTTGTCAGGCTCCATGTCGAGTGATATGTTGCCGATGATGTTGTGCACACCAATACAGACCACGGCAAAGGCAAACTTCTTTTCCGAGCGTGTTACCAGCGAGCGCACCTTGGTGATGCCGAGCACCAGCTTCTGTTCGCCTGCTTCTTTTTTCAAGAAGAATTCGTTGCTGGCGGCATAGTTAAACAACGGTAACGATTCCGGCTCCTCTTCAAAAATGGACGACACGGCATAGTGCATGCCTACGCGTTGCAAATTGATTTTGGATGGAGTTACATATTTGCGGTACACCTGAGCTCCGTTTTCCAACGAGGGAATGTTGCTGGGCGCCATCTGCAAGCGGTTCAGGAACTCCTGTTCTACATCTACGTCCGTCAACTGGCGCGTAAGTTGAATGGCGCGGCAGGCATATTGCAACACCTGGGTGGTTTCAATACCCGATATTTCATCGAAAAACCAACCACAACTGGTGTACATCAGCATGGCATGGCGTTGCATTTCCATGAGCCGCAGCACGTGGGTACTGTTTACGTCACCCTTTACGTGGTCGCGTAAAAATCTGCGTACGCTGTCGTCATTTCTGCGCAACACCACATCGATGTATTCGTTACGCGCCTTCCAGCAGTCTTTTAGAAACTGCGACCCCTCGCGTTCAAACAGTTCGGCAATGGTATCGCGCAGCCAGTCGAGCGAGTTGCGCAGCGGCTTACGCCACGCCTGTGTCCAGCCCGGCTTGCCACCGGTGTTGCAACCGCAATTGTCGCGCCAGCGCTCCACCCCATGCACACAGCTCCACGAGCTGTTTTCAATAATCTGCACCTCGTCCGTAGGTGGAAAAAGGGCCGCATAGTGGGCATAGTTGGTCAGCTTGGCCTGTGGGTTCTTTTCTATGTAGTCGATGCAGAATGCCAGCGCCATGTCGCCATGTTTGTGGTGATGGCCGTACGTTTCGCCATCGGTAGCAATGTGCACCAGTTGGGGGCCAGGTTCGTGCGGCAGAAAACTCTGCAGTAAAGACTCGGCAAAACGTTTGCCGTCATTCAAAAGCCCATTGAAAGCCACCGACTGTGAAATGTTGCCATCGTAAAAGAAAAGTGTAATACTTTTACCCGATGGCAGATTGCACAGGTATGCTTTGCGTGTGTTGATGGTGTGGTCGTTCACTTCCGTCCACTCCGCTTTGCCTGCCCTACGTACGGCTTGGGCCTGGCGGGGGGCCAGCACGGTAAACTTGATATTATTTTCTGCCAGCAGCTCAAGTGTTTCGTAATCCACAGCGGTTTCTGCCAGCCACATGCCTTCGGGCAGCCGATTGAATCGGTGCACGAAATCGCGTATGCCCCAAATCACCTGCGCTTCTTTGTCTCTTCGATTCGCCAGGGGCATGATGATGTGGTTGTACACCTGCGCCATGGCCGACCCGTGGCCGGAGAAATATTTCATGCTCTGGCGGTCGGCTTCCAGAATGGCTTCGTAGGTCTCCTTGTCGTTCACCTCCATCCACGAGAGCAGCGTGGGCCCGAAGTTGAAGCTAATGCGGGCGTAGTTGTTCACGATGTTTTTGATCACCCGGTTCTCATCGAGGATGCGCGAGGCGGCATTGGGCCCGTAGCATTCTGCCGTGATGCGCTCATTCCAGTCGTGGTAGGGATGCGCAGAATCCTGCACCTCGATTACCTCCAGCCACGCATTTTCGCGGGGAGGCTGATAAAAATGTCCGTGTATGCAGATATAGTGGTTCGAATTCCTGTCAGGCATGTGCTACTCCAAATCAAACTCTGTGTCTTGTTCGTGTAATTTCAATATTGCGATGGCCAGGGGCGGTAAGGTAAGGGTAAATGAATAATCGCGCAGGTGATATTTTACAGGCTTTGTGGTGAGCAAGCCCTGGTTCAAAACCCCGCTGCCGCCAAACTTCATATCGTCTGAGTTAAAAATCTCTTTATAATGGCCACGTACTGGCACCCCGATGCGGTAGTCGTAGCGCACTTCGGGTGTGAAGTTGCAGATCACGATCAGGTTCTCACGCGGGTCGCTGGCTTTGCGCATAAATAGCACCACGCTGTTCTCCCGGTCGGAATAGTCTATCCACTCGAAGCCGCGTTCATCGAAATTAAACTCGTGCAGGGCCTTTTCTGTTTTGTACAGGTGGTTGAGCTCCCTTACTACGTTTTGCACCCCTTTGTGTGGCGCATATTGCAGCAGGTGCCAGTCGAGGCTCTTGTCGTGGTTCCACTCATCGGCCTGGCCAAACTCGCCACCCATAAAGAGCAACTTGGTGCCGGGGTGCGTAAACATATAGGCGAACAGCAGCCGGAGGTTGGCAAACCTGCGCCATTCATCGCCCGGCATGCGGCCAAATAAAGAACCTTTGCCATGCACCACCTCATCGTGCGAGAGTGGCAGCATAAAGTTCTCCGTAAAGGCATACATAATGCTGAAGGTGATGTCGTTCTGGTGGTACTTGCGGTGCACAGGATCTTTCTTGAAGTATTGCAGGGTGTCATGCATCCATCCCATCATCCACTTCTGGCCAAAGCCCAGGCCACCCAGGTACGTGGGCCGCGATACGCCCGGCCAGGCAGTAGACTCTTCGGCAATGGTCACCACATCGGGGAATGTGCCATACACTACTTCGTTGAACTCTTTGAGAAACCGGATGGCCTCGAGATTTTCGCGGCCGCCATATTCGTTGGGTATCCACTCCCCTTCTTTGCGCGAATAGTCCAGATACAACATGGATGCCACTGCGTCTACCCGTAGCCCATCTATGTGGTAACGTTCCAGCCAGAAGCAGGCGTTGCTGATGAGAAAGGAGCGCACCTCGTTGCGACCGTAGTTGAAGATGTAGCTGCTCCAGTCGGGGTGAAAGCCCTTGCGTGGGTCGGCATGTTCATACAAGTGCGTGCCATCGAATTTATACAGGCCGTGCGCATCGCCCGGAAAATGAGACGGTACCCAATCGAGGATCACGCCAATGTCGGCCTGGTGAAACGCATCTACCAGCGCCATGAATTCCTCCGGTGGCCCGTAGCGGCTGGTGGGCGCAAAGTAGCCGGTTAGCTGGTAACCCCACGAGCCAAAGAAGGGATGTTCCATTACAGGCAAAAACTCTACGTGCGTAAAGCCCATGTGCACCACGTAGTCTACCAACTCCTTTGCCATTTCTGCATATGTCAACGACCGGTTACCGTCTTCCATCTTTCTGCGCCAGCTGCCAAAATGCACTTCGTACACAGAATACGGTTTGCCTTTGTTGAGTTCCTTCTTGCGGTCATTCATCCACACGCCATCGTTCCAGTTGTAGTTAGTACTCCACACAATGGAAGCAGTGTTTGGGGCCACCTCGGCATAGGCCGCAAACGGATCAGCCTTTTCCAGGTATTCGCCTGTGTTCGAGAGGATGGCATATTTGTACACTTCCCCTTTGTGTATGGCCGGGAAGAATCCTTCCCAGATACCCGATTCGTCCCAGCGGGCGCTCAACTTGTGTTGCCCTCCTTTCCAGTAATTGAAGTTGCCAATTACCGAAACTTCACGCGCATTGGGTGCCCAAACGGCAAAATAGGTGCCCTTGTTGCCTTGCGGGTGTGCACCCAACTTTTCGTACAACTTAAAATGCTTGCCGGTTTTGAAAAGATGAATGTCGAAATCGGTAAGCAGCGAGAAGCCGGCTTCTTCGGTGTTGTTTTTTTCAGTGGCCTTCTTTCCCATGATGTTTGGTTCGGGTTGTGTGTGCTATTTGCCTTTCTTGCTCTCTTTGCGCTCTTCTTTCTCCTGAAAGTAGCGGTTCATTAAATAATGGATGCCACGAAGGGGAATATTTACCCAGTCGGGGCGCCCATTCAATTCATACCCTAGCTCATAAATGGCTTTTTCAATCAGGTAGGTGCGTATCAATACATCGTCTTCATAAGGCAGCCTGTTGCCCATGCCCATCTTGTCCATATAGGCACCCAGATAAAAGCGGCTTACATAATGCTGCCATTGTTCTGCCCACTGCTCCAAAAATTCCAGGTCGCGCTCGCGGTAATTTTCGTTCAGCAATATTTTGCCGAAGGCCGCATAATGAAACGAGCGCATCATGCCTGCCACATCTTTGTAGGGGTTCTTTTTCAACCTGCGTTCGCTAAAACTGAAGCCGGGTTCGCCTTCAAAATCGATGATGATGAAATCTTTTCCGGTAAACAGCACCTGCCCCAGGTGGAAGTCGCCATGGATGCGGGTTTTCATGGCGTTGATGCGCAGTAGGTAAATCTCGCTGAAACATTCCAGGATGGCATCTTCCAACCCCAGTACTTGTTGAGCCAGTTCCTTGGTTTCCTGGCTCAGCTTAGGGAGCGATTGCTCCAGCAACTTAAACCGGTCGCGCACGAGTTTACGTAGCGATGAATAGACTGCTCGTTGGTAGTTTTGTGTAAAAGGCTCAGGCGCAAATGCCGGGTTTGATTTGTCCGATGCCAGCGCCAGGTGCATCTCAGCCGTACGTTGTCCCAGGCGCACCACACGTTCGTAAAACCCGCGGCCGATGAACTCTTGGATCAGTTCGGGAGCTTCTTCGAAAGTGAGGGCCGGCTTGTTCACCAACTTAGGCAGTTTCTCTCTCTTTGCCCGGGTCATCACACGTTCGTAAAAACGACCAATGGAGTCGGTGGTCATCACCCAGGCATCGCCCTGGTTGTCTACCTTCTCCTGTAGTAAGCCTAACACGAAGGTACTGCCATCGGCCTCGCGGCACTCGATGCTGCCCGCATAGCGGGGTGCGTTGCGGAAGCTGGTGGCCTCCGACAGAAAACGTACTATCTCCAGGTCGGGGTTGATCTCCTTCTCGATTTTGCGGTAAAACTTAAAGAAATACTGGTCGTTGTAAATGATGGACGTGTTACTCTGTTCCGCTTTCAAAATTTTAGATTCCACCTTATCGGAATCTAGTTTGGCGTACACGCCCGAGTGGAACTCCAAGGTATCGTCACCGTCTTTCAGACGTACCTCCCGTGCCATGCTGGCAAACAAGTAGTCTCGAAAGGCGCGGTCGTAGCTGCTATCGATCACAAAACCCACCTGCCCCTGAATTTCCGCGCGGCACACCACGCTTTGCGGTGTGTATTCTATCCGCTCGAAAATGGTATCGGTGGTTACAAAGGTCATGGGTAGGAAGTACAACTCGGGCAAACGCTGCACATAATGCACTTCTATGATAGTGAGGAAGTGCATGGTACCCTCCACCTTCAGCGGAATCACTTTATGAATGCCCACCTTGCTGATGTTTTTGGCTTTGCCGCCAAACCACCGACACTTCTTCATGAACGGCTGCAGCAGCTTCCGCTCGAACGTGCGTACCTCGTTGTAGTTGTTAAAAATCTTTTCCCACGATACGCCCGTCTTCAACAGAGCCAGTTCGCTTCCACCAGACCCAGTTTCTTTCGATTCGCTCTTGTCTATTTGGAACCAGAAGTAACCGTATGGGCCAAGCGTAATACTGTACTCGCTACCTTCCACCGATCTAAACCTGTTCTGACTAAAAACTTCGGTAACATCGCAATCTTTGTATTCAGAAAGATCGAGGGTGGTGGCTTGCGAAAACTGCGACAGGTTAGCTACCACTACCACACGCTGATCTTGATAAGAGCGCACGAAAGCCAAAACCTTTGCGTTGCTGCTCTCCACGAATTTCATGTCGCCTCGGCCAAACACGTGCAGGCGTTTGCGCATGGCGATGGTGTTTTTCAGCCACCATATCAGAGATGAAGGGTTTTCCTCCTGCGTGGCCACGTTTACCGACTCGTAGCGGTACACGGGGTCGCTCACAATCGGTAAATAGAGTTTCTGCGGGTTGGCTTCTGAAAATCCTGCATTCAGGTTCATGTTCCACTGCATGGGTGTGCGCACCCCGTAGCGATCGCCCAGGTATATATTGTCGCCCATACCGATCTCATCGCCATAATACAGTACCGGTGTGCCGGGCAGTGAGAATAGAAGCGTGTGTAGCAACTCTATCTTCCTGCGGTCGTTGTTTAGCAGGGGTGCCAGCCTACGGTTAATGCCGAGGTTACGCTTGGTATGTGGGTCGGTGGCGTAGGCTTTGAAGAGGTAATCTTTCTCTTCTTCGGTTACCATTTCCAAACCGATCTCATCGTGGTTGCGGAGAAACAGGGCCCACTGGCTGTTGGGAGGCAACGCAGGGGTTTGCTCTATTATGTCGATGATGGGATAACTGTCCTCCGTGCGCAGCCCCAGGAAAAGCCGCGGTGTAAGCGGATAGTTGAAGTTCATGTGGCACTCTTTGCCTTCGCCAAAGTAAGATGCTGCATCTTCGGGCCATAGGTTGGCTTCCGCTATCAGTATGCGGTCTTTGTACTCACGGTCGATGTGGGCACGAAGCTTTTTGAGGAACGCATGGGTTTTTGGCAGGTTTTCGCAGCCCGTTCCCTCTTCTTCGAAGAGAAAGGCGATGGACGACAGACGGAAGCCATCCACGCCCATCTTCATCCAGAAGTCGGCTACCTTGATCATCTCCAGTTGCACCTCGGGGTTTTCGAAATTCAACTCGGGCTGGTGCCGGTAAAACCGATGCCAGTAGTACGCCTTGGCCTCATTGTCCCAAGACCAGTTAGAAGCTTCGTTGGCAGACAGCAACACGCGCGCATCGCGGTATTTGTCGGGTGTATTGCTCCACACATAATAATCTTTATAACGCGACCCGGCCCGCGCCTTGCGCGACTTCTGGAACCACGGGTGCTGGTCGGAAGTGTGGTTGAGGATGAGTTCGGTGATGACACGAATGCCCCTGCGGTGGGCTTCCTTCAGAAAGGCCTTGAAGTCGGCCAACGTACCGTAGTCGGGATGGATGTCGCAATATTCGGTTACATCAAATCCATCGTCTTTCAGGGGCGATGGATAAAAGGGCAAGAGCCAGATGGTGTTGATGCCCAGGTCTTCCAGATAGTCCATTTTTTCAATCAGGCCCTGGAAGTCGCCAATGCCATCGCCATTGCTGTCGTAAAAGGCGCGCACGCTTACCTCGTAGATAATGGCATCTTTAAACCAAAGCGGGTCGTTGTGTTTCGGTGCAGCCATGGCTTACATGTTCGATTCATGAATGGAAAGACGGAACAGGTGGAAAGGCATCTTGTGCGGATTCAGGTTTATATAGTTCCACTCCTGGGTCCATGTGTAGTGCTCATCCGTCATCAGGTCGTGTAGCTTGATGTTGATTTTGTCGCCCAGCTTCAACAGTTCTTTGGGTAAGCCCACATAGCCCGCCTGCGGATGTTGCGCGTCCAAATTCACCACCGTCAGTATACAATTCAACAAGTCGGGAGTAACTTTAATGTAGGCCAGCAGTTGGTTGTTGTCTATCGGGCAGAACACCGTATTCCAGGTAGTCTGCAGCGCTTCGTTCTCTTTGCGGAAGCGGTTCACCATCGAGATAATGTCTGTCATGCGGTTGGTGCGCTTCCAGTCGTAATGCTTTATTTCGTATTTCTCCGAGTTGAGGTATTCCTCCTTGCCCTCTACCGGAATATTTTCGCAGAACTCGTAAGGCGGACCGTACAGGCCGTAGTTGGAGGACAACGTGGCCGCCAACGCAAATCGGATGATGAAAATGTTCTCTCTCTGGTGCTGCAGGTGGTAAGGTAAAATGTCGGGTGTATTGGGCCAGAAGTTAGGGCGGAAGTAGTTGCGCGAAGGGCCGTAAACCAACTCGTTCACATAGTCGATGATTTCCTGTTTGGTGTTGCGCCAGGTAAAATACGTGTACGATTGCGTAAAACCAACTTTGGCCAGCGAAGCCATGATCTTCGGCCGGGTAAATGCTTCCGACAAAAAGATAACGTCAGGGTACTGCTTGTGCACTTCGGCAATGGCCCATTGCCAGAACGGGATGGGCTTGGTGTGCGGGTTGTCTACGCGGAAGATCGTTACACCCTGCTCTATCCAGTACAGAATCACCGACTTCAGTTCTTCCCACAGCTCTTGCCACTGATTCGTTTCGAAATAGAAGGGATAAATATCTTGGTATTTTTTGGGAGGATTTTCTGCGTACTGAATTGAACCGTCCGGTCTTTGCCTGAACCACTCCGGATGTTGTTTTACATAGGGGTGGTCGGGTGCACATTGAAAAGCGAGATCGAGGGCGATGTCAATGTTTAACTTTTTTGCCTGGGCAATGAGTTCTTTGTAGTCTTCCAGGGTGCCTAGTTCTTTGTGAACGGCTTTGTGGCCACCCTCCTCGCTGCCAATGGCCCAGGGCGATCCGGGTTCCCCCGACTCTGACCGTACGTTGTTGTTTTTGCCCTTGCGGTTGACTTTGCCGATGGGATGAATGGGCGGAAAGTACAACACATCAAACCCCATGGCTGCCACACGGGGCAGCAGTTTGATGCAATCGCGGAAGGTGCCGTGGCGCCCGGGCTCCAGCGCACTCGATCGGGGAAAAAACTCGTACCAAGTACTGTAACGTGCGCGCTTTGTTTCAGATATAATCTGGTAGGTAGCCGATTGGGTCTGGTTCTCTATCAGCGGGTTGCCATGAACGATGGCGGCAAACTCTTCTCCCAGCACCTTGGCAATGGCGGCACTGTAGTTTTTGGCATCGGCCAGAAAGTCGGCCATTTCCAGCATGCGTTTATTTCCCTTAGCCAACTGTCGCAGAAAGGCAGCCCCTTCCATCAGCTCCACCTGTACCTCTACACGTGCCTGCGCTTTCTTGCGGAAGCCATCGTACCAGGTATCGAAGTGGTCGATCCACGCCTCCACATAAAACGAATACAGCCCCTTTCTGGATGTAGCGAAGGTGGCGCTCCACTCATCGTTAACAACAGGCGACATCTCGATGCGGTGCCAATCTTTCTCGGCTTCGTGTTTCCAAACCACGTGCGCACGAATATGATCGTGTCCATCGCCAAAGATGGCTGCGGTAATGGTGGCGTGCTCGCCCTCTGTTCGTTTGGCCGGGTACAACCCCCCGTCTACAACGGGCTGTACATTTTCAATGATAACTCTTGCTTTTCCGTTCATGCTTATTTAGTTCGCTACAATAACTGTAGACCTTGCCGGCAGCGCCAGCCCATTTTCTTTTACTACCGCTTCCGGGTGGGTGGCAAATACCACTTTGCTCTGACCTTCCGGCAAGGGTAACGTAATCTCTACATCGGCCACATTGTGAATCACCAACCATTTCTCTCCCTCCGAAACGCGGTAGAAGCTCACGATCTCTCCACCTTTGACCGGAGACAACTCCAGGCTGCCGTAGGTCAGTACTCTGCTGCCATTTCTGAAACCAATCCAATTCTTGTAAAAATGATACAGCGACTGCGGGTCGGACTTTTGTTGCGCCAGCGGTGTTACTGTTGCCTCGGTAGAGTAGCGGGGTTCTTCCCACTTCGTCTGCATAGGATCTTTGCCGGCCACATCCCAAAGAAAGGGCTCGCGAATGTATTCATCGGGCTTCACACCCTTCATGCCGATCTCTTCCCCGTAATACACATAGGGCGTGCCGGGCAACGTCATCAAAATAGAAACGGCCAGCCGTGCCCGCGACTCATCATCGCCCAATTCGCTCATTATCCGGTTCTGGTCGTGGTTCTTCAGGAAGGTGGCATCAATATAGTCCGAGGTGGATGCGTTGTAGTAGTCTATGATCTTTTTGTAGTTCTCAACAAACCCGGTGGTATCCTTGCCGGCCTGTACCAGGTGCGTGATGGCGTAACCCAGATCGAAATTGAACAAGGCGGGCAAACCTTTCAGGTACGGTGCCACTTCTTCCGCCTTCGACCACACTTCGCCCACCAAGTAAACATCGGGCTTTATCTTTTGCATTTCCTTGCGGAACCACACCCAGATGGCGTGGTTATCGGCTGCGCGCTCGGTGGGGAAAATATGCTTGGCCGCATCCAGGCGGAAGCCATCCACGTTCATGTCGCTCAGCCAGAACTTCCCTATCTCGATGAACTCCTGTTTTACTTTCGGGTTGTCGAAATTTAAATCAGGCATGCCGCCCCAAAAGAATCCGTAATAATGTTCTGAAAGCGTGTCGCCATTGACGGGGTGCCACTGCGTAATGTTATCCGAATCCAAAGACACGGCCTTCTTGGCAATCTGGTTGCGGATGGAATCCTTCTTCGCCCACACATAATAGTCGCGGTACGGGCTGTCTTTACCTTTGATGGCACTTTGAAACCACGGATGCTCGTAACCGGTATGGTTCAAAATTAAGTCTACCAATACTTTGATGTTCCTTTTGTGTGCTTCGGCAACAAAGCGTTTGAAGTCTTCCTGGGTGCCGTAGTCGGGGTGCACGTCTTTGTAGTTGGTTACATCGTATTTGTGATAGGTGGGTGACGGCATGATCGGCATGAGCCAGATGCCTCCTATCCCCAACTCCTGCAGGTAGTCCAGTTTCGCGGTAAGCCCTTTGAAGTCGCCTTTACCATCGCCATTGCTGTCGGCAAAAGAGAGCACAAACACTTCATAATTCACTCCATAAGGCCACTTCGCCACACGCTCCTTCTCTGTACAACTCCATAAGGCTATCAGGACAGTGACATAGGTGAGGGGAAAACGTAAACGCATTATTCTTTGATTTTAAAAATATAGGCAGTAGCAGGCGCCAGGTCTACTTCAAATTCAAACTGGTTATTCAGGCCAATGTCGGTGCCGCTGCGTAAAAGATCGCGGCCCACATATACGGTACCATTGCTCAGGTTCATGTTCTGGATGGCTTCAGGTGTTAAGCGAATTTTTACGTGCTCTACTTGTGTATTGAATCCTGCTACTATGACAAGCCGCTCCTCGCCTGCCACCCGGCAGTAAGCTACAATTTTTTCCGAGCAGTTGCCAGCGGATGCGTTGTATTCTGTCAGGTCTACATAGTCGCCCGAAGTAATGGCCGGGTTTTGCTGTGCGAAGTTGAGAATGTCGCCATAGAACTGGCGCAGTTGCTTTTGGTCATCGCCCAGGGCAGCACCATCGTATGCGCCACCGTTCACCCATTTCTGGTGTTCGGGCACACCCCAATAATCGAAATGCGTGGTTCGTCCATCGTTCCCGGAAAAGCCTTCGTCACCTGCTCCCGGCTCGCCCACCTCCTGGCCGAAGTAAATCATTACCGGCCCCCGGTCGATGGTGGCGCTGATGACCATGGCGGGCACCGCCTTCCACGCATCGCCAGCAAAAAAGGGCGATGCAATTCGCTGTTCATCGTGGTTTTCGAGGAAGTGCAGCATGCGGTGATTTATACCCGACAAACTTTGTTGAATCTGTGGCACAGCCGTGCTGGAGGCGCGGCCGTTGATGAGGAGCCGCAGGGTGTCATACAACTGCACCTTATCGTATAGAAAATCGAACCTGCCACGGTCTATGTAGTTGCGGTATTGTGCCGGGTTATAAATTTCTGCTATGAATACGACTTGGGAGTTAACAGCTTTGATTTGCGGAATGGCCCATTCCCAAAATTCTACTGGGGTCATTTCGACCATGTCGCAACGAAAGCCGTCTACGTTTTTACCGGCCCAATACAACAAGATGTCGCGCATCTTCACCCAGGTGTCGGGCACGGGGTCGAAGTGAGTTTGTTTGCCGTTTTGATAGTCGACACCGTAATTCAATTTCACCGTCTCGAACCAATCATCTACCGAGGGTGAAGGAGAAAAATGATCGTTGCCGGTGACTTTGGCGGGTTCTTCGCGAAAGGCCTTGTCTCTGCCAGCGAAGGCTAACCCACCCAGCGGTGTGTAGTTGCGCGGTGGCTGAAAAGTGGTGCCGGGCAAATAGTAAAAATTATTCGATGGTTTAAAGGGCACCGCTGTGTCATCGTCTGCGCCAAAGTCTTTCACGCCTTCGGGTTTGGCATCCGAATGGTAGGCGCGCGCCAGGTGGTTAGGCACAAAGTCGATAAGCACCTTCATGCCCGCCTGGTGCGTGCGGTTTACCAGCGCCTCGAATTCTTTCAGGCGATCAGGCACGTTGTCTGCCAGGTCGGGGTTCACATCGTAATAGTCGCGGATGGCGTAAGGTGAACCTGCCCTGCCCTTCACCACATCGGGGTCATCGGCCGGGATGCCGAAGGCAGCGTAATCGGTAAGCATGGCGTGCTCAAGCACACCAGTGTACCACACGTGGGTGATGCCCAAGGCCTTCAGTTCTGCAAGCGCTTTTTCGTTGATGTGGCTGAATTTGCCCACTCCATTTTCTTCGATCGTACCATATTTCTTATTGGTGGTCTTGGTGTTTCCAAAAAGCCGGGTCATCATTTGGTAGATCACCAACTTGCTGCCGGCAGTTTCGGGTTGAGGCATGGTTTCAGGAATTTTTTCTTTGGGTGCCGAGCAGCCCATAACGGCCAGGCAAGCCAAGATCAATAGACTTATTTTCATCCATCTTAAAGATAAACAAAATACCATGTGGAAGCAGCGTGTTTAATGAGTAATAGCGAACGAAGATTTTTCAAACGATTGCGACTCCGAATGGCCTTCACACCCGCTTGCGCTGGTGGCTTAGCCACAGATACCCCGCCAGCACACACAGGCAGATGAACAAGCCCAGAAACTCCCGGGCCTCTTCTATATAATAGTGCTGCATCTTGGCCAGGTCATCGAACAACAGCGACCGGTCGGGCGACCGCCACCAATCGTACATACCCGGGGCCAGCAGGATGCCATACACCAGGAAACCTGTCCCCACTACCCACATGGCTATGGGGTAGTAGTGTCCTCTCGCTGCCTGCACGCAGAACGCGGTCATCACCAGGTAGATGGCTATCCAAAGCCACGGGTCGGGATCGTTGTACTGCACTGCGGCAAATAACAGGAACATCAGTGCCAGAAAGCCGTGCAATAGTTTCGCTGCCATACTGTTTTTTAATTTGTTCGGAAAAGTAAACAAGCCGCACCAAAAGTGCCATCACTTCATGATTCTGATCCACGCATCGATCAGCGCTACGCCCTCCTGGTGTATTTGCTCCCGCCCTATTTCAGGCATGGCAATGCCGGGGTCGTTGGTCTTCATGCGGTAGAGCAAGATGGAATGTTGTGGTGAGCCCGGAACAATATCGAAAGGCAGATCCCCCGAACCGCGACCGGCCGCTACAGGCGACTTGTTGATGCCCAGGTGGGCCGGGTTATTCTGGCGCCAGTCGAGGTAAAGCCCCGAGGTACTGGCCGGCCCGAGTGGATGATGACAGTGGCCGCAGTTCACATCGAGGTAGGCGCGCGCACGCAAGTCCAGTGCAGCGGTGGCGTCATCGAAGCGCGGCATGGCCGGCAATACTTCCGGCAGGTCGGTAAGCCAGCCTTTCTCTCTCCAAAATGCTAACTGGTTGCGGTTGCCCTGTGCGTAGTTGTAGTGGCCATTCAGGTTGCGCACGGTCGGGCCCAGGGGCACCATCTTTCCATCGCGGCTGTGGCAGCCCTTGCATTGATTTTTGTTGGGCACCAGGTAAGGCGTGGTTACTTTCTTCCCCCTCTTGTCTACGTAAGCCACTTGTTTCGTCTCTCCCGCCACTTCATAATACGCTTCCGTTTGCTCATCGTTCCACACGTAAGGCCATGCCTGCCACCCGCTTTCGGTGTGCACCAGCAGGCGTGTTTCTATGATTCGTTTTCCCTTGGCGGGATTTCGGAAATCGTTGGGGTAATAAAAGTTTTTAATGAGCACCGTTCCTTGCGGAAAATCAAACGCAATTGAATCGTTGTAAGGAATGGTTTTCCCGACAGGCACTTTCACAAACCGGGCCTTTTCTGCGTAGTTGCTGAACAAAGGCGTGTTCAAATCGTAGGGCAATACGCCCTCTGCCGGATTCAGGTCTGCAAGTGCTCCCGAAAAAAAACCATAGTCCGATAGTCGGGGAAGCGGCTTGGTTTCCTCTGTCGCCCTAAATGCCCACAGCGCGGCAAGCAGTGCCGCGGCCCCTGCCACCCATCGAAGTTTCATTGCGCCATCGTTAACACCACCGGCTTCACGCGAATGCCCTCGCACTGGTGTGCCTCTGCCTGCCTGTGTCTTCCTTTGAAGTCGTGTGCAGCATCCAGGTTCATGAATGTGCCATTGGTATTGTCGGCAATACAAATCTGGCGGTCGGGCATCTTCTCATCTTCAATGCCATCGTAAAAGATGTGGGGCACGTCTTTGCCCATCCGCAGCTTGAAGCGAAACATTTTACCGAAGCGGCCTTTGCCCGTGGTGCGCACGGCCGGCCGCTGGTAGTAATTGTGGTGCACCGACACGTTGGAAGGATACGGCTTATAGGTAGGATCGTTGATGGGGTTTTCCGTCATGTAATAACTGATGATACCGGTGCCCACCGAGATGTTGTTCACAATTTTGTTTTCGAATACTTCTACGTTGCGCGTGGCCAGAATCATTACGCCTGTACCCGGGGGCACCTTGCCCACAATGTTTCCCTCGGGCGCAAAGTTGTTGTGGTTGTTGTGATGGATGTTGTTTTTAAACACACGCACAAAGCCACCTTCTTTCTGTATCAGGTCGGGCAGATCGAAAACGAGGATACCGCCCGTGTTGTCTGTCACCTCATTGTCGTGCACATCGGCATACATCGAGTTTTCAATTTCAATGCCAGCCACATTTTGCATGGCTTTCGAATTTTTTACCACAATGTAGTTCGACTGCCCCACATAAATGCCGGCATCGCTGGCACCAATGGCCACGCAATTATCTATCAACACGTGGTTGCATTGCACCGGGTATAAACCATAGCCGCCATTTTTGGGGTTGGCTCCGCGGGTCCACTGCACTTTCACGTTTTGAAACCGGATGCCGTTCACCCCTTGTGTTTTGATGCCATCTCCGCGGGAGTCTTCCACCGTAAAATCCTGCAAGGTAATGCCCGCACCGTTCGTTACTTTCAATCCTTCGGCACCCGACAATTGATCTTTGAACGACAGTTGTGTTTTGTCCATCCCCTGCCCCTTGATGGTCACGTTCTTCTTGCCTTCCAACGACAGGCCTACGGTGAAGAAAAATTTCCCGGCAGGCAGTTCAATGGTCGAACCATCTTCCGCTTCAATCAGTTGGGTCTGGATTTTCTTCTGTATGTCGGGCTGCGCCAGCGCAACCACGTGGACGAATAAAAGGAGGATAGACAAGCGCATCATGGTACCGCTATTAATCACTTCTCAAGTTAGCGGAGTTTATCGAAAGGCGCAAGACTCAGAAGATGGCCCCTGCAATGGTGGCCGTCATCAGCGTGGCCAGCGAGGCTGCCACCATGGCGCGCAGGCCCAGTCGCGACAAATCGCTTTGCCGGCCGGGCGCCATGCCTCCGATGCCGCCAATCTGTATGGCAATGGAACTGAAGTTGGCAAAACCACAAAGCGCATACGTGGCAATGCGGATGGATTTTTCACTTAGCAGGCCCTGCTCTTTCATGCTGGCCAGGTCGAGGTAGGCAATGAATTCGTTGATCACCAGCTTTTGACCGAGCAAGCTTCCTACCTGCAGCGACTCTTCCCAGCTAACACCAATGCAGAACGCAAATACTCTGAAAACCTGGCCGAGGATGTATTGTAGCGAGAAGCCCTGGTAGGTTCCGTTGGTGGTGCGCACCACCCATTCGTTCAGTCCCGTGGCAGCCCCGAGGCCATCTACCAGCACCCAATTTACGGCAAACACAATGGCGATGAATGCCAGCAGCATCGCCCCGATGTTCAACGCAAGCTTCAATCCATCGGCTGCACCGCTGGCCATGGCATCTACCAGGTTAGAGCCAATCTGCTCTTTGTTTACCTTCAGCTCGCGGTCGATTTTTTCGGGTTCTGTTTCTGGCAGAAACAACTTGGCCAGCACAATAGCGGCCGGGGCATTCATGATGGATGCACTTAACAAGTACGTGGCGAACTTGGCCTGCGAAGCGGGCTCGTTGCCACCTAGAAAGGAGACGTAAGCACCTAGCACGCTGCCGGCAATGGTGGCCATGCCGCCCACCATGAGGCAATGCAGTTCCGATGACGTCATGTTTTTGATGAAAGGGCGCACCAACAAGGGCGCCTCGGTTTGGCCCATGAAGATGTTGGCGGCTGCTGAGAGGCTCTCCGATCCGGACAGGCGCATGGTGCGCGCCATCACCCACGCAAAGCCAAACACAATTTTTTGGAGGATGCCCAGGTAGTAAAGCCCTGCCGTTATAGCCGAGAAAAAGATCACCGTAGGCAACGCCTGAAAGGCAAACAGAAAGCCCAGGTTGTGCTTTACATTAGGATTGCCGGCACTGTTGCGCGCCAGGTCGCCATAGAGAAACTCAGCCCCATTGGCGGCAAAGCCGAGGAAGGTAACAAACTTTTCGCTAAGGAAGACGAACGCCTGCTGCGCCCAGGCAACCTTGCCTATAATGAGACCAAAAATCAGTTGGATAACAATGCCCACTAGCACCAGCCGCCAGTCGATAGCCTTGCGGTTGCCCGACAAGAAGTAGGCCACACCAAGAATAAACAAGAGTCCGCCCAGGCCGCGTAGGTAATCCATGCCGAAGAAGAATTAGTTGCGCTTGCTCAATTCATCGCGGATTTTGGCTGCCTTCTCGTAATCCTCCTTCTCGATAGCCTCTTTCAGCAAGTCGTTCAGCTTTTCTACGGAATAGTTCTTATAGTCATCGCCCCCTTTGCGCGAACTCTCTTTCTTTACGCGTGCCTTGGCCGCTTCGGGTTTGGTTTCCTGCCTCTCCTCTTCTTCCTCTTCGTCTGTTAATACAATACCTGCTTCTGCCAGGATATTTTCGTACGTGTAAATGGGTGAATCGAAGCGCAACCCGATGGCAATGGCATCGCTGGGCCGTGCATCTATTTCCGTTTTCTTCAGCCCATCAGTGCAAACAATCTTGGCGAAGAACACCCCCTCCTTCAAATCAGATATCACAATTTCTTCCACATGAAAGTGGAAATTATTGGCGAACGATTTGAACAAATCGTGCGTCATGGGGCGGTTGGGAATGATCTTTTCTATTTCGATGGCAATGGCCTGCGCCTCAAACATACCGATGATGATGGGCAATCTCCTGTTCCCTTCCGTCTCACCCAAAACCAATGCAAAAGAACCTGTTTGCGACTGACTTGAAGACAACCCTAAAATTTCAAGCTTAATCTTTTTCTGTGCCACTCGATTGCGTTCTTAAAAAAATGTTCGTTATACGATATTAGAAAAATTGACTGGTTTGACCGTCAAATCCACCATTTTTATTTGGCTGCTTTGATGGCTTCGGTCAATTTAGGTACCACCTCAAAAGCATCGCCCACAATACCGTAGTCGGCAGCTTTAAAGAAGGGCGCATCGGCATCTTTGTTAATTACTACAATGCACTTTGATGAGTTGACACCCGCCAGGTGTTGAATGGCACCCGAGATACCAACGGCAATGTATAACTGCGGGGCCACCTTTACACCGGTCTGTCCTACGTGCTCGTGGTGCGGCCTCCAGTTCATGTCGGACACAGGCTTGCTGCAACCCGTGGCTGCGTGCAAGGTCTTGGCCAGTTCTTCCAGCATACCCCAGTGCTCCGGGCCTTTCATGCCTCGGCCACCCGATACTACAATGTTGGCCTCGGGCAACAGAATTTCTCCGGTGGCCTTTTCGGTGGACGTAATTTTGCCCACAAAGTCTGTATCATTCAACGACAAGGCCCACGGAACAACGGTGCCTGCGGCATTTACTTCTTTCAGCTCTGCTGCGTTCTTGCGAATGGCGATCACCTTCTTCGCATTTTTCAATTCCACTACTGCGAAGGCTTTGCCTGTATAGATGCTGCGCTTCACGGTAAAGCCGTTGGTAGTCTGCGGCAGTTCTACTACGTTCGAGGCAAAGCTGGCACCCAGTTTCACGGCCACTTTGGCCGCCACGGGCGTACCCAACGATGAGTTGGCCAACACCAGTACATCCGCATTTTCTGATTGCATGGCGCTGCCCAGTGCCACCGCATATGCTGAGACAATACCCTGGTTCAAACGCTTATCGGTGGTGTGCAACACCTTCTTTGCACCATATTTTCCCAACAACGCTAACTCAGAGGCTTCCACTTCGCCCAGCACTGCGGTAGTCACGTTGCCACCCATGGCATGAGCATAGGCCACGGCCTCCAACGATGTTTTTCTGATCTTACCCTCCGCACTTTCGGCAAACACAAGTATGTTCATGTTTCTTGAATTTTCTGAATGATGATGACTTCGCAAACAATAAGTGAATTAAAACTTTATCTCTTTACAGCACCTTTGCCTCGTTCTTCAATAGGTTTACCAATTCTGCTACGTTGTCGGCAGGTACCATCTTAACGGCTCCCTTCGGTGCAGGCAATTCAAATTTTTGAAGCTTCACAGACTCCTCTACGGCTTTCGGTTCTTCTACTTTCAGCGGCTTGGTGCGCGCACTCATAATGCCGCGCATGTTCGGTATTTTCCATTCTGCAATAGGCTCCTGGCAACCTGCTACCAGCGGCAACGATGCTTCCAGGTATTCTTTGCCTCCTTCAATTTCGCGTGCCATCTTCACGGTAGTGCCTTCTATGTCCAGCTTCATCACCGGTGAGAATGAAGGCAGCCCCAACAACTCGCCCACCATGGCATGTACCACACCTCCGTTGAAGTCGATGGATTCGCGGCCCATCAAAATCAGGTCATAGCCCTGCGCATGTGCTGCAATTTGGCTGGCCACAAAAAACGAATCGGTGGGCGCTGCGTTCACGCGTATGGCATCGTCTGCGCCAATCGCGAGCGCTTTGCGGATGGTCGGTTCGGTATCTGCCAGGCCTACATTTAAAACCGTGATGGTGGCACCCATTGCTTCCTTTAACTCTACCGCCCGGGCCAGCGCATAATCATCGTACGGGCCGATGATGAACTGCACACCGTTGGTATCGAAGCGGGTGTTGTTATCGGTAAAGTTGATTTTGGAAGTGGTATCGGGTACGTGCGTTATACAAACTAAAATCTTCATGATCAGACAATTATAAAAAATTTCAACTTCGGATCGGCAAGATAGTATAAACTGTTGATTTGTGAAGTGACAAAGCGCAGATTTGCCCTTTAAACAAACAACCATGACCCGGGTTACGCAACTGGAAGAATTTTTGAGAGAAGACCCGACCGACCCGTTTAATTATTATGCCCTGGCATTGGAGTACCTGAAGCAGGACGTACCCCGCGCACGGCAGTTGTTCGAACATTTATCGAAAGCATTTCCGGCCTACCTGCCCACCTATTATCCTTATACCCAATTGCTGATTGAAGAAAATGCCGAGGAGCGTGCCGAAGAAATATTTCAGCAGGGAATTGCCATGGCACAGGCCCATGCCGATGCAAAGACGCTGCGCGAACTGCGGGCCGCCTACAACGACTGGCTGTTCGAGCGCGGCTAAATCTGAAACACAATCTTACCTACCTTGTTCGACCGTGTGATATCGGGGAAAGACTGGACGATGCGATCGAACGGGCGGATGGAGTCTACCATCGGCCGGATCTGGTGTTTGCTGACGAAGGCCAGCATCTCATTGAACTCGTGGTCGTTACCCATGGTGGTGCCTACCAGGCTGAGTTGATTCCAGAACATGCGGTACAAATCTACTTTGCCGGGTAGCCCGTTGGTGGCTCCGTAAAACACAATGCGCCCGTGGGGCCGCAGCACTTTGATGAAGTTGTTGATCTGGTCGCCCCCGGCACTGTCTATCACTACGTCAAATCCGCCTTTCGTTTTCCATAGATCCGTATAGGTCGATTCTTTTTTATAATTGTAGGCGCCCCTGGCGCCCATCTTCATGGCCTTCTCTACCTTTTCATCGCTGCCCGAGGTAACGTACACGTTGGCACCCGCAGCCTGGGCAAAGAGAAAGGCGAACTGGGCCACTCCTCCACCAAAACCGGAAATCAGGATGTTGTGGCCCGCCCTCAGGCCACCGCGCCTGAAAAGGGCCCGAAAGGCAGTGAGGGCACCCAGGGGCAGCGTGGCAGCTTGTAAAAAGTCGAGGTGGAAGGGTTTGTGTTGTAGCCTGTCTACATTCACTAACGCGTATTCCGCAAAGGTGCCATCAATGGGCATACCCAGAATGGTATACTTGCCCGACTGCACTTCGGGATCGGGTCCCCAGTCGATGTTGGGGTTGATGACCACCTCCTGCCCTACCCATGGTTGGTCTTTTTCATCGCCTACGGCCTCCACCACACCGGCTCCGTCAGAGCCCATGGTAACACCGAACTTGATGTTGGGGTATTTGCCCTCGCGAATCCACTCATCCCTCCGGTTGAGGGAGGCAGCTTTGATCTTTACCAATGCCTTGCCCGGAGTGGGAACAGGAACAGGAAGTTCGCGTAACTCAATATTACCGGGAGATGCTAATACCAGTGCCTTCATAAGTTCAGGTTACTGTACAAGATACAAAGCAGGAAGAAAAAAAACAGCGGTTTTGGAAATTCTTGCCGCACACCATGCACTTTTTAAATCATTCAAAACTTTTGCGCGATTTAATTTAGAAAGGTGTTTCGTCATCGGGGCGTGGTGGTGGAGGCGGCTCGTTGAAGGTGTTGAGTCTGCTCTCGCGGGTAATCATGCCCGAGAAGGGATTTTCGTTAGCCACGGGTCCATCGAAGTCGGCAAACTTGGTGTACTTACCAATGAACTTGAGCTTCACATTTTCCAGCGACCCGTTTCGGTGCTTGGCGATGATGACTTCGGCCATACCTTGTGTGGGCATGCCCTCCTCGTCTACCGTTATTTTGTAGTACTCCGGGCGATACAAGAACATTACGATGTCGGCATCCTGTTCGATGGAACCCGATTCGCGCAAGTCGGAGAGCTGCGGGCGCTTATCGCCCCCGCGGGTTTCCACGCCACGGCTTAGCTGCGAGAGGGCAATTACCGGCACGTTCAATTCTTTGGCAATACCCTTCAGCGCACGCGAAATGGAGGCAATCTCCTGCTCGCGGTTACCGCCCGCTTCACCTTTCATCAACTGCAGGTAGTCGATCACGATCATCTGTATGTTGTGCTCGGCCTTAAGCCTGCGGCACTTGGCGCGCAGTTCCAGAATCGACAGGCCGGGTGTATCGTCAATAAAAATAGGTGCGCTCGACAGGCGGTTGGTTTTGTGCACCAACTGTTGCCACTCGAACTCGGCCAGGTTTCCTTTCTTGATCTTTTCAGATTCCAGTTCCGCCTCGGCAGAGATCAAACGGTTTACTAACTGAAGCGAAGCCATCTCAAGCGAGAAAATCGCCACGGGGTGGTTAAAGTCGACTGCTGCATTGCGCAGGGCCGAAACGATGAAGGCGGTTTTACCCATACCGGGGCGCGCAGCAATGATCACCAAGTCTGACTTCTGCCACCCTGAAGTGACCCGGTCGAGGCGCGAGAAGCCCGAAGGCACACCCGTTAGCCCGTCTTTGTGGTTTTTCTTTTCCTGCAATTCCTGAATGGCCTGGAACATCAGCGACTTCATGCTGTCGTAGTTCTTGCGCAGGTTCGAGTCGGATATCTGAAAGATGGATTGTTCCGTTTTGTCGAGCAGTTCAAACACATCGGTGGTATCTTCGTACGCATCGTGGTGTATCTGCGAGGCAATCTCGATGAGGTTGCGCTTAATGGCCATCTCGATGATGATACGGGCGTGGTACTCAATATTGGCGGCCGAACTTACTTTGCTGGTGAGTTCGGCAATGTAGTAGGCGCCACCCACCACCTCGATTTTGCCGTTCTTGCGCAACTGGGCCACCACCGTGCGCATGTCTACCGGCTCAGAAGCCTTGAACAGGTCGATGATGGCCGAATAGATTTCTTTGTGTGCCTCAGAGTAGAAGTGCTCAGGGCGCAGAAACTCCACCACGGCCGTTAAGGCATTCTTTTCGAGCATCAATGCGCCTAAAACGGCTTCTTCCAGATCAAGCGCCTGAGGGGGCAACTTACCCAAACTCTCCGAGATATCTCTCGTTAAAAGTTTGGCCCGGTTACCCGCTCCTGCCGAGGCCGAAGCTACCCTCAATGACGTTGATCGTTGCTCCATACAGTGGTTGTTGTACGTGTTTTTAATTTCAAGGGCAACAAACGTACAGTATGCACCACATTCGCTATCCCCAATCTCATTGTTTTATCAACATTCAATAAACACAATAAATTGTGCACAAATTTGCTACTCGATTCACTATCTCTCGCACCTAAAGTATTCCTTCATCTTCATTGATTGTGTTGCTTCGAGCAGGTAAACACCTGATAGTGAAACTGTTTTTAAAACGAAACATTTTATCTTACTTTAACGCAAATTTTTTTGACTGATGGATCCCCGGAAACACTATCATTTTATTGCCATTGGCGGAAGCGTAATGCATAACTTAGCCATTGCCTTAAAACAACTGGGGCACAACGTTACCGGATCGGACGATGAAATACATGACCCTTCGCGGTCTAAATTATTGAAGCACAACTTGCTGCCCGACAAGGAGGGTTGGTTTCCGGAGAAGATTAGCCGCAACCTCCACGCAGTAATACTGGGCATGCACGCCCGGCCCGACAACCCCGAATTGCTGAAAGCCAAGGAACTCGACATACCCATCTACTCCTTCCCCGACTTTATTTACAGTCATAGCAAAGACAAGCAACGCGTGGTGGTAGCCGGCAGTCATGGCAAAACCACCATTACCGCCATCATCATCCATGTGCTTAACTTCCACCAGCGCAAGTTTGACTATGTAATAGGTGCCCAGGTGGGTAACCTTGAAAACACGGTCAAGCTCTCGGATGCACCTCTGATCATCATCGAAGGCGATGAGTACCTGGCCTCTCCCCTCGACCCCACTCCTAAATTTCTGAAATACCAGCACCACATCGGGGTGATCAGCGGTATTGCTTGGGATCACGCCAATGTGTTCCCTACCGAAGATGAATACATTCGGCAGTTCGATGTTTTTGCCGATGCCACCCCCAAAGGCGGGATACTTGTGTACTGCGAGACCGATCCGGTGGCAACGGTTTTGTGCAACAAGGAGCGCGCTGACGTGTTGTACGTGCCGTATAAAACGCATGCCCATGCGGTAGAAAACGGCAGGGAGATATTAATTACCACTAACAAAGAACGGTTGCCCATCAACATATTTGGCAAACATAATTTACAGAACATCAGCGCAGCCAAAGAGGTATTAAAGAAAATTGGCATCACCCCCGATCAATTCTACAAAGCCATACCCAGTTTTATGGGCGCTGCAGGCAGGTTGCAGAAAATCAGGGAAACCCACAACATGGTTTTCTTTAAAGACTATGCCCATGCGCCCTCTAAGGTGCGCGCCACCACCGAAGCCGTGCGCGAATTATACCCGCAGCGTGAACTGGTGGCCTGCCTGGAGTTGCACACCTTCAGCAGCCTGAGCAAAAAGTTTTTACCACAGTATAAAAATACACTGAAGGCCTCTACACAGGCCGTGGTTTATTTTAACCCCCGCAAGGTGAAAGACAAACATCTGGAGCCCTTTACCGAAGGAGATGTGAAAGCCGCCTTTGCCAACCCACATATGGAAGTATTTACCGACATAGAGAAACTGAGGGGCTATCTGCAAGCCCAGAGTTGGCATAATAAAAATTTGCTCATGATGAGTTCCGGCACCTTCAACGGCACCGACATGGCGGCCCTGGCCAACGCCCTGAATGCCTGAGTCACGCAACCCATCTCCAGCACCTTTTGTATGAAGCTGAACCTGAAGATACCCTTGGCATTTTTTGACCTCGAAACCACGGGCACCAACATAGCGAACGACCGCATCATCGAGATAGCGGTGATCAAAGCGATGCCCAATGGAGAGGTGGTGCGCAAGGTAGATCTGGTAAACCCCGGCATGCCCATCCCTCCGTCATCATCGGCTATACACGGCATTTACGATGAGGATGTGAGAGACAAACCCACCTTTAAAGAATTGGCGAAAGACTATGCACGCTTTCTGGAAGGGGCCGACTTGGCCGGGTTCAACATTCTGAAATTTGATGTACCCATGCTGGTGGAAGAGTTTCTGCGTGCCGATGTGGACTTCGACTACACGCGCAAGCGCATCATAGATGCCCAGCGTATCTTTCACCTGATGGAAAAGCGTACGCTGCGTGCGGCCTACCAGTTCTATTGCCAGAAAGACATGGCTGACTCGCACTCGGCCGAAGCCGATACCGAAGCCACCATGGAAGTATTGCTGGCACAGATTGCCCGCTACGACCAACAGCCCGTAACCGACAGCAACGGCAACAAGGTGGGCGAAATCAAAAACGACATGGACGCGCTGGGTCAAATCAGCGCCATCGATGTGTTCGACCTGGCGGGCCGCATGATCAAGAACGACAAGAACGAAGTGCTCTTCAACTTCGGCAAGCACAAAGGCAAACCGGTGTTGAAAGTGCTGCGCGAAGAACCTGCCTACTACGACTGGTTCATGAATGGCGACTTCCCGCTGGATTCTAAAAGGCGCCTTACGGAGGTGAAATTGAGCCTTTTGAAAACCAGGTAGAACCCTTTCGGCCGAAACGCTGTTTTGAAGACTTAATTAAGGTAAATTAGAAACTTGCCCCGTACCATGAACGAATTCAACTACCTGAAGATAAAGGCCATCATCAGCGAGCTTTCGCCCGAAGAAGGTTTGAAATGGGTGAGCGACCACTACGGCCAGAAGGCCAGTTTCTCCACCGCTTTCAACAAAGAAGACCAGATCATTACTCACTGGCTGGCGCAGCACCAGCTCAACATCCGGTTGTTTACATTAGACACCGGCCGGTTGTTTCAGGAAACCTACGAACTGCTGGACCTGACCAGGCAAAAATTCAAGTTACCCATCGAAGTGTATTTTCCGGACGCGCAGCAGGTGGAACAGTTAGTGCGCGCGAAGGGCGCCAATAGTTTTTATCAGTCGATAGAAAACCGGAAAGAGTGCTGCCACATCCGCAAGGTGTTGCCCCTGCAGCGCGCCCTGGGCGAGGCACAGGTTTGGATCACCGGTTTGCGGGCCACTCAAAGTACCAACCGCCAGCAGATGGACGTGGTGGAGTGGGATGCCATTCACAACGTCATCAAGTACAACCCCTTGCTTAACTGGACCAGCGCGCAGGTGGAAGATTTTATTTCCACCCATAAGATTCCTGTTAACTCACTGCACCGCAAGCATTTCGCCAGCATCGGTTGTGCGCCTTGTACGCGCGCCATTGCCGAAGGAGAAGATGAGCGGGCGGGCCGCTGGTGGTGGGAAGCGAGCAGCAAAGAGTGTGGCCTGCACGAAACCAGCGAAGAGGCGGAGCCTCTGAAAAGTGCAGGTGCATCTAACGCATAGAGACTAAGCCATCTCGGTCAGCCTCTAATTAAGTAGGGTTCATCATGGCAATCCCGCGAATGCGGGAGAAGCAATGGAGGTCAGCCTCTAATGTAGTGTCCGTCATTGCGAGGGAGGAACGACCGAAGCAATCTCGCCTCAGTCTATTTCTAGAGATTGCTTCGCTGCGCTCGCAATGACGAACCCCTATATATTACAGGATCGCGATGACGAACCCTCCACTAGTCCATTCGGGATCACAATGAGGAATTGTTCTTTTTATCCAGCCGTCATTGCGAGGGAGGAACGACCGAAGCAATCTAGTTAGTTTCAGAATGAGATTGCTGCTCCCGACCCCATTCGGCATCGCAATTATGTACGCTATTTTTGAAATAGGCGTCTGACGGCTTGAATGCAAAAGTAAACAGCCGTCTGACGCCTAATCCATAGATTGCCCTACTTAGCCAAATGCTTTCGTTCGTTTCTAACTACTTATGGTAGTACTTCATCGCCTCGGGTATCCACCCTTGCAGGTCTTTGATGCGCGTCTCGTGCGAAGGGTGCGTAGAAAGAAACTCCGGAGGCTGCTGGCCCCCACTGAGCGTAGCCATGCGCTCCCAAAACTTGGGCGCCTCCTGCGGATCGTACCCTGCCATGGCCATGAAGATCAAACCCATGTAGTCCGCTTCCGACTCATTCTCGCGCGAGAATTTCAACATGCCCACATTGGCACCAATTCCCAAAGATTGCAACAACAGTTGTTGGGTTAAGGTGGGGTTCTGCCCCGCGGCCGCACCCAGCGTACCCAGCAGGCCGTTGGCCAGCATGGCCTGGCTCATGCGTTCTTTGCCGTGGTTGGCAATGGCGTGCGCCACCTCGTGGCCCATCACAATGGCCACACCGGTTTCATCTTTGCAGATGGGCAGTATGGCCGTATAAAAGGCCACCTTGCCGCCCGGCATACACCAGGCATTTACCGTTTTATCGTCTTCAATCAGGTTAAACTCCCATCCAAAGGTGGCCAACTGCGAGGAGGCTCCCTTTTCGGCCATGTACTGCTCCACCGACTTCTGAATGCGCGTGCCCACACGCTTGATCATGGCCACCTGCTCCTGGTTGGTAGACAGCTTACTTTGAGCCAGCACCTTCTTGTACTCTTCGGCCGACATTGAATTAATCTCCTCATCGGAGATCAAACTCAATTGCCTTCTTCCTGTAACCGGCACGGTGGCACAGGCATAGGCCACCAGGCCAACGATCAACAATAGCAAACCTTTCCGTAACATAAATGGGTGGATTTTATCTGATGCCAAAGGTAAAGAACCGCTGATCAAAAAACGCTTAAAAACAGCAGGAAAATGAAAACCGGCCCCGCATAGTTCCTACCTTTGTATCAAAACTAATGTTGACATGAGGATTTTCGCCATCGGCCGCAACTATGCCGAGCACATCAAAGAACTGAACAACGAACGGCCCGATGAGCCGGTGATCTTTACCAAACCCGACACGGCCCTGATTCGCAACAACGGCCCATTCTATTACCCCGACTTTTCCAAAGACATACACCACGAAGTGGAGCTGGTGCTGCGCATCTGCAAAGAAGGCAAAAACATTGAAGAGAAGTTCGCTAACAAGTACTACGATGCCATCGGCATTGGCATCGACTTTACCGCGCGCGACCTGCAGCAGAAAGCGAAGGAAAAAGGTTTGCCGTGGGACATCGCTAAAGGGTTCAACGGCTCTGCGCCACTGTCGGACAAGTTCATACCTGTGGGCAACTTTAAGAATCTGGCCGATATCAACTTCAAGCTGGAGGTAGACGGACAACTGAAGCAGCAGGGCAACACCAGCCTGATGTTGTTCCCTTTCGATTACATCATCAGCTATTTGTCGAAGTTTTTTACGCTGCGCACAGGCGACCTGATTTTTACCGGAACCCCTAAAGGCGTGGGGCCGGTGGTGGTGGGCAATCAATTATCTGCATACATAGAAGATGAGAAATTACTGGAGTTTGAAGTTAAGTGAGGTTGGCTTTTTTCTTGTTCTGATATCTTTTGCAAGTCGCGCGCAATTCAGCGCCCCTGACGAACCTGCAGTAAAAAAGCGGGCGATGGACGAATACACGTTCCCTATCGAGCCCGGCAAAACTGCGGTACTTACCGGCACCATGGGCGAGTTGCGCGCCACCCATTTTCACGGTGGCCTCGACATCAACACGCACACCATTGGCTACCAAGTACAAAGTGCATCCGATGGATACATTGCCCGCGCCACGGCCAGCACCAGCGGCTATGGCAACGCCCTGTACATACGCCATACCGATGGGCACACCACTCTCTACGCCCACCTCAATGAGTTCCTGGGGCCAGTGGCAGACCACATCCGCCAGGAGCGCTACCGCAGAAAACAATCGGAGGTAGACCTGCACTTTGCGCCCAACCAGTTTCCGGTGAAGAAGGGCGAAGTGGTGGCCCTTTCGGGGAACACGGGCTCGTCTGGCGGGCCGCACCTGCACTTCGAGCTGCGCGATGAAAACAATGATGCCCTCAACCCGCTGATTGCCGGCTTTGGTGAAGTGGTGGACAACACGCCCCCGCTGGTACAAAAGGTGGCGTTGCGCACACTCTCCCCCGCCTCGCGCATCAACGACCAATACGGCCGCTTTGAATTTCACGTGGTTCGCCAGGGCGCACAGTACCTATTGCCCTCTCCCATCCTGGCCACGGGCCGCATTGGCATAGAGGTGCTGGCGCACGACAAACAAGAGAACTCGCGCTTCAAGTTCGGTATCAACCTGATTGAAGTATATGTAGATGGCGAGCGCATCTTTATACAGACCATTGATAAAATCCGCTTCAGCGAAAACCGGCAGATACTGGCGCTGATGGACTATGAGGTGATGGAAACAAAAGGGCAGCGTTACAACCGCCTGTACGTGGCCGATGGCAACCACTTGCCCCTGTACCAGGGCTCCACACAAACCAACGGCATTACCGTGGGCCGCGCGTTGCAAAAAATAGAAATCAGGCTGACGGACTACTTCAACAACACCAGTACTATCCAACTGCACCTACAGCCCTCGCCACCAGTGGCAGACGTTCCATTTGTGGAGCCGGTAACCAAAATCACCACCGAGTTGGCCGAACCTTTTCTAAAGGTAACGGTACCTGTCTGCGCAGGCAGCGACTCTACCCTGCGCGTGTTCTATCAAGGCCAGGCGAAGACCTTGGCCCGTGCCTATGGCAATCACAAGACGCACGTATTTTTGGTAGACCTGAAAGATGCCTACCCCGATTCAGTGGTGAGCTGCCGCGGAAGTTGGGTATCGCATTGGGTAACACGGGTGCCGAGCCAGTCGGAGTTTATGTATTACAGCGACCGCCTGGAGGTGGAGTTTCCGCCTCGCGCCCTATTCGACACGTTGTTGCTGCGCGTGCGGATGGACTCGGCCCGAGTGCGTGAGCGCTTTTGGATCGGCAGTCCCACTGTGCCCCTGCTTAACCCCGTGCGGGTAACGTACAAACCACAGCCGCAATACGAGCACCAGCGCACGCACGGCATCTACCGGAAGGAAGGACGCAGCTATGCCTACCTGGGCAACAACTTCCGCAACGGGCGTTACCAGTTCAGCACGCTGTCGTTTGGCGAGTTTGAAGTGCTAAATGACACATTGGCACCTGCCATCAAGCCTATCAGCATCAACAGCAGCGTAGCTCGCCTGCGCATCCGCGATGACTTGTCGGGAATTTCGTATTTTGAAGCAAACATCAATGGCCAATGGCTGTTAATGAATTACGATTATAAATCCGGTGTGCTCTACTCCGAAAGGTTGGACCGCTCGCAACCCCTGCGTGGCGACTTCGAGCTGAAGGTGGTGGACAATGCCGGCAACGAATCCGTCTTCAAACAAAAAATTCTCTAACCGTATGATCCAGGCTGGCGACAAAGCCCCCGACTTTACCACTACCGACCAGGACGGCCGCGTGGTATCCCTCTCTGCCCTAAAGGGCCAGAAAGTGGTGCTCTACTTTTATCCCAAAGACATGACACCCGGCTGTACGGCAGAAGCCTGCAGCCTGCGAGACAACTACAAGGCCCTGCAGAAAGCGGGCTATCAGGTATTCGGCATTAGCACTGACGATGAGAAGATGCACCGCAAATTCATCGAAAAAGAAAAACTTCCCTTCTCGCTGCTGGCCGACACCGACAAATCGGTGCACCAGCTATTCGGCACCTGGGTGGAGAAATCAATGTACGGGCGCAAGTACATGGGTACGGCACGCGTTACTTTCATCATCAACGAAAAAGGTATCGTGGAAGAGGTGATCGAAAAGGTGGATACCAAAAACCACGCGCAACAGATATTGGTTGGCACAGGTACTGCCGCTAAAGCCGCCCCCAAGAAAAAAGCAGCAAAAAAAGTTGCGAAGGCGAAGAAGGCCACCGCTAAAACCGCCTCCAGGAAAAAGAAATAGCCTGTTCGGCCGCAGTTAACGGGTCAGGTTGTGTGTGATTTTACTTTGCAAAAAAAGAGCAATTGTTGCACCTTCACACCACTAACCTTACCTGCTATGAAACTACGATTGATCGCGGGCGTTGTTGCCCTTCTCTTTTTTTGTTCCCTTCGTGCTCAAAAACCATTTAATGCCGATACGGTAAAAGCCGGTCTGTTCGACAACGGCAAAATGTGGACGTTCGACTTTCCACCTGCCGACTATTTTGAAAAAACTTATGGATTTAAGCCCACGCAAGAGTGGTTCGATGGCGTGCGCATGTCGGCTTTGCGCTTTGCCAGTTGGTGCTCTGCTTCGTTCGTGTCGGCCGATGGGCTGGTGATGACCAACCACCACTGCTCGCGCGATGTGGCCTTCAGCGTGCAAAAGGAAGGTGAGAATTTCAACAACAATGGGTTTTATGCCGCCACCTTGGAGGAAGAGCGCAGGGTTCCCGAACTGTATGTAGACCAGTTGGTGCTGATTGAAGACATCACGGCACGCGTGCAGAAGGCATTCAACGCTGGCAAGACAGATGAGGAGAAAGTGCAACTACGCAGTGCCGAGTTCGAGGCCATCAAAAAAGAGTTTGGCGAAAAGGAGGCGTGGAAAGGGCTAACCCTGCAAACCATTACCCTCTACCAGGGCGCCCGCTACTCGCTGTACGGATTCAAGCGCTACACCGATGTGCGCTTGGTGGTGATGCCCGAGCTGGCACTGGGCTTCTTCGGTGGTGACTTCGACAACTTTACCTATCCGCGCTATTGCCTGGACTTCACCTTCTTCCGCGTGTACGGAGACGATGGTAAGCCCTTCCGCCCCACGCACTACTTTAAATTTAACCCCAACGGCATACAGGAAAACGAACCCGTATTTGTGGTGGGCAACCCCGGCACCACCAACCGGCAGGCTACCGTTGCCATCCTGGAGTACTTCCGCGACCACGCCTGGCCCACCCTGCTGAGCCGCTTCAGCGCGCGCTCGAAAATACTGCAGGCCTACAACGCAACCGCTCAGAGCGACAGCATCTTGAACCTGACGTTCGGCATCGAGAACACCTTAAAAGCGGTAGGCGGCCAGTTGGGAGGCTTGCAAGACCCGTACATCATGGCCCGCAGAAAAGCCTTCGAGCGCGAATTCCAGGAGGCCGTTGCCAAAAACAACAAACCGCGCCCGGAGAGCAAGAGCAAATCGCCCCTAAGTGTGTGGAACGAGATTGCCGCCACGCAGGCCGAGATCACCAAGTTGTATTATGAAAACACCCTCTTCGCACCCAGCGCGTGGAACTCGCGCGGCCAGGAATGGGGAGCAGCCCTGAACAGCGCCCTGCTGGCGCAGAAGGCAGATGAGAAGCGCGCGGCCGATCTGAAGAGGCTGGCGCTGACACCACGCAAGGTGGTGCCCGAAATCGAGACGCAGTTGTTGGCGGCCCACCTGAACGAGGCGAAGAACGCCTTCGGTGCCAACGACCCCTACGTGAAGGCCGCCCTGAAAAACAGAACTCCGGAAGAAGCCGCGGCCGATATCATGAAGAACACGCGCCTCTACGACCCCGCCTTCCGCAAGGAGTTGGTAGATGGTGGTGTGCAGGCCATCACCGCGTCCACAGACCCGCTGGTGGCCCTCACCCGCCTGTCGGCACCGCGCTATGAATCCGCGCAGGCGAAGACCAAACAACTGAACACGAAGATGTCGTCTCTGCGGGCACAACTCTCGCTGCTGCTCTACGATGTCTACGGCACCCAAATTCCACCCGATGCCACTTTCTCGCTGCGCTTCTCCGATGGCGTGGTAAAAAGCTACAACTACAATGGCACGAAGGCACCCATTTACACCACATTTTACGGCCTCTACGATCGCTACTATTCATTCAACAAAACCTACCCATGGGATTTGCCCGCGCGCTGGCAAAATCCGCCCACTGAACTGCTGAAGGAGCCCATGAACTTCGTGTCTACCAACGACATTATCGGGGGCAACTCCGGCAGTCCGATGATTAACCGCAACCGCGAGGTGGTGGGCTTGATTTTCGATGGCAACATGGAAAGTCTGCCGGGTAACTATATCTTCCTGCCCGAGACCAACCGCACGGTGTCGGTTCATGCAGGAGGTATTGTGGCTGGTCTAAAGTACATCTACAAGGCAGATCGCATTGTCAATGAATTGTTGAAGTGATCTGTCAGTTTACTGGGAGGCGTCATTGCACAAAAAATAGGAAACGTCATTGTGATCCCAATGCAATAGTGGGTGGGGCGCTCCCGAATGAGTCGGGAGCAGCAATCTCATCCGGAACCTAGGTCAGAATGCTTCTCCCGCATTCGCGGGATTGCAATAACGAACTCTACTTAGGGTTGAGCCAAAGCTGACGAGAGATACACACGCGGGTATTGGCGTCAGACGGCTGTTCACTCCCGCAGTCAAGCCGTCAGACGCCTTTTCAAAATAGATTTGTCACAAACCGTGGCGAATCGAGGGGCGCGGGGCTTGGCGCTGTTGTAAAATTCAGCCATCTTCGCGACCAAATTCACTTCATTTCCAATGGCCCAGCAACACGACCTTGCCCATCTCCAAAAGCTTACTTCCCAAATCCGCAGAGACATCGTTCGCATGGTGCATGCATGCCAGTCGGGGCACCCGGGTGGCTCTTTAGGTTGTGCCGAATTCTTTGTGGCCCTGTACTTTAAGCTGTTAAAACACAACAATCAATTTAACATGAACGGCACCGGAGAAGACCTGTTTTTCCTCTCCAACGGCCACATCAGCCCCGTTTGGTATGCCACGCTGGCCCGTGCCGGTTACTTCGATGTGAAAGAGCTGGCCACCTTCCGTCAACTGAATTCGCGTCTGCAGGGGCACCCTGCCACTCACGAGCATTTGCCCGGTGTGCGCATCGCCTCGGGCTCCCTCGGCCAAGGCCTGTCGGTAGCCATCGGTGCAGCCCAGGTGAAGAAGCTGAACAAAGACGACCGCTTCGTATACGTGCTGATGGGCGATGGCGAGCAGCAGGAAGGCCAGGTGTGGGAAGCAGCCATGTATGCCGCACACCACCAAGTAGACAACCTCATCGCCAGCATCGACTACAACGGCCAGCAGATTGATGGGCCCGTGAAAGACATTATTGACCTGAAAGACCTTAAAGCCAAATGGCAAGCGTTTGGATGGGAGGTGATTGAAAGCAACGGCAACGATTTGCAACACCTGATAGCGGCCCTGGAGAAAGCACAAAGCCTGGCCAAGAAGGGCAAGCCTGTGATGAACCTGATGAAAACAGAAATGGGCTACGGTGTAGACTTTATGATGAACTCGCACAAGTGGCATGGTGTAGCCCCCAACGATGAGGAACTGAAGAAGGCACTGGCGCAACTGGAAGAGACATTGGGTGATTATTGAGGTGGGGAGATTTGAGATTTGAGACGGAGATTGAGATCGATTGCTTCGACTCCGCTCAGCAAGCAGCGTTACTAAGTGATCATTGAAGAAAGCTGAAGACGAAAGACTATAGACTGACGACCGTAGACCAAATACTAAGACATGAAATTCACTTTTACGGAAAAGAAAGACACTCGCTCCGGTTTTGGCGTGGGCTTGCATGAACTGGGCAAGAAGAACGCCAACGTGGTGGGCCTCTGTGCCGACCTCACCGGGTCGCTGAAGATGGATGCCTTCAAGAAGGAGTTTCCCGACCGGTTCTTCCAGGTGGGCATTGCCGAGGCCAACATGATGGGCCTGGCCGCGGGCATGACCATTGGCGGTAAGATTCCCTTTACGGGCACATTTGCTAACTTTTCCACCGGCCGCGTGTACGATCAGATCCGCCAGTCAATCGCTTACTCAGGTAAAAATGTGAAAATATGCGCCTCGCATGCAGGGTTAACGTTGGGCGAAGACGGAGCCACCCACCAGATACTGGAAGACATCGGCATGATGAAAATGCTGCCGGGCATGACGGTGATTGTGCCTTGCGACTACAGCCAAACTAAGGAGGCAACTCTGGCGTTGGGTAACCACGTGGGCCCCGCCTATCTGCGCTTCGGCCGCCCCAGCTGGCCCATCTTTACCACCGGCCGCCCCTTCACCATCGGCAAAGCCGACAAAATGATTGAGGGCACCGATGTAACGATCTTTGCCTGCGGCCATATGGTGTGGCAAGCCATTGAAGCAGAAGAGAAGCTGGCCGCCAAAGGCATCAGCGTGGAGCTGATCAATATACACACCATCAAGCCGCTGGATGTGGAAGCCATCCTGGCGTCTGTGGCCAAAACCGGCTGTGCCGTTACTTGCGAAGAGCACCAGATTAACGGTGGCCTTGGCGACAGTGTGGCCCAGGTGTTGTCGCGGTTCCACCCCGCCCCCCTCGAAATGGTGGCGGTAAACGACTCTTTTGGTGAGAGCGGCACCCCTACCCAACTGCTGAAGAAATACGGCCTCAGTCCGGATAACATTGTGGAGGCGGTAGAGAAAGCTTTGAAGCGGAAGAGGTAGACTCTCTTCCATCCTTATTAAATCAAAAAAGCCCTGGCGAAATCGTCAGGGCTTTTTTGATGGTTTGTTGCGGTCAGCAACTATGCAGGCGCTGAAAGAAACCCACGCCAATTCACCCGGCTGCAGCATTGCACCCAAATTTACTACCTTAATAATTGTGACATGCTATGCGTGGCGTTTCTTCGTAAATTTAATTGAGGTTGCTCCAACAGCTTACTGACAATTGGCCCATCTAAGATATACCTTAGGAGAATTCAACATCCTTTACGGTTTTCGAAAATCTGTAGGGGAATCTATCCCTGGCAGGTGTCCTCAACAGAGCCTGCTTACGTTTCGGTTCAACAAATGCAAAATCCAAATCAACAAGCTATATTTACAACCTGTTTAATGTCACAGCCACTTTCAAAATGATAAAAAATTGTTGTTTGACACTTAAAGCTATTAAGATTGTTGCCGCATTAGCCGCGGTTACATTTCTACATGCATGTTCCCACAGGCTCGTTGGAACATGGACCGTTCAACGTTATGAAACTACTACACCTGGACAACAGGGGGTGTCGCTTACTAATATTGGAACAATCCAATTCTCAAAAAATGGTTCAGGTGAAAAAAACCTTAACTACAATGTATTGGGTATATCCCGAAACGACAAAGTACCTTTTAAGTGGACCTGGAATGATGGGAAATATATTACGATTGATGGAGAAGACTCTGAGTTTGCCAAAACATGGATAATAGTGACAAACAAGAAAAAGCTTCAAAAGTGGAAATCAACTGACGGCACTAACAATATTCAAATTATAGAGCTTACAAAATAGCGATAAGCTGTTAACCTTAGCACGCTGCCTATTTAGTATGGATCGGTGTAAACTGATCTTTGATCAGCAAGTCCAATCAATACTGTTTGCAAGTCCCCATGGTAGCCACTAACCTTTCCCAGGCCGGATGCCGTACATCAACAGGTAGGCAATCATCCAGAACTCGCCTATAGTGGCCGCTATCGGCAAAAAGCCCACCCATGCATCGTTGAAGCCCAGATAGCTGACAAAGGCGCTCGTAATGTAACCCACACCACCCAGCATCAGAATGCGACCCAACCAGACAGGCATCCGTTGCGAGTCGACCACCACAAAGCCCATGGGTATGAGCCACAGCCCAAAGAACAGGCTGCCCACCCCCCACGCGTGGCGGATGAACTGGTCGAAAACCCGCACCAGCAGGAGTTGGTCTTCAGCAGGCAAATCAGAGGTGGCCACGTTGATGGCGCCCGCCATGGCCATAGCACTCACCATGATCGCTACCGCGTTCACCAGGCCCCATGCAGCGAGCGCCCAGGCGGCAAAAAGGTTGATGTTTTTGAATAGCTTGAAGAAATAAGCCGCGGCCACCGCCTGCGACACCACGATGGCGAACTCCAGCACCAGGCGCAGCCGGGCCAGCGTTTCCTGCTCGCGCAGGTTGGTTAATGTTTGGGATATATCTCCGGATATGAATAGCTGGGGGTGCAATGTCAGAAAACCCACCATACCTGAAACGGCCAAAGCCAGGTACGACAGGCCTGCCAGGCGCGCAGTGCGCACTAACTCGGGTTGCGGATGATCCATAGGGTTGTGGTTTACCGTTAAAGACTGTAGTGAACACAAAATGTTACACCGAAGGAGCAGTAAAGGACGGCCACCACTTACCTGAAATTTCTTCCTTCGGGAAAAATGGATGTCTGTAGGTGCTCTCCCCCTTTCCGCTGCCGCGGATCTTTGCCCTTGCTCACTTTTTCATCGGGCCGCATGGCGGTATTCAGTGCGGCATCATCCAATGGATGGGGCAGCAACTGTTGCAGCAGCCGGGTAAAATCAAAACATCGCTGCACAATCACGTGGATCACAAGCCCCTCCTTTTGCACCGTTCCTTCTACCATCAGCAAGCGCGATTGCAGTATCTCTTTGCGGTAGGTATTGAAAAAAGTGGGGAACACCACCACATTGGCCGTGCCGGTTTCGTCTTCAAGGGTTATGAAGCAAACGCCCTTGGCTGTGCCTGGCCGTTGCCGAACAAGGATCAGGCCCGCCACCCTTACCTGCTCCCCTGGGGTTGTCTCTGCGAGCTGAGCACTCGTCACTGCACGGAACTGTAGCAGCTGCTGCCGGATGAAACTGACTGGGTGTGCCTTGAGCGACAATGTCAGCGTGGCATAGTCGTGCACCACCTGTTCGGAAAGTGTCATCTCCGGCAAAACCACGGCAGCCTCTTCGTTCGCCACGGCTTCCTTCAAGGGCAGGTTTAACGGCACGTCTTTAACGGATGCTTCCCAGAGCGCTTTTCTCCTGTCGAGTTGAAGTGAATGGAAAGCATCGGCCTGCGCCAGTTTTTCCAGCGTGGAGTCGCTTAAGCCCAATCTTCGCAATGCTTCCATCGAGGTCCACTTCCGGGTGCCCGCCTGCAGCAGCGGGGCGATCTCATCGGCCCCCAACCCTTTTACCTGCTTAAAGCCCAGGCGTAGCGCGAAATAGCTTCCGGCCTTCCCTTCCAGGCGGTTGTCCCAATCCGAGTGGTTTACATCTACGGGTAGAACGGTTACGCCATGCTGGATGGCATCGGCCACAATCTGGGCAGGCTGATAAAAGCCCATGGGCATGCTGTTGAGCAAAGCGGTTGCAAATACTTCGGGGTAATAATATTTCAGCCATGAAGAAACGTACACCAGCAAGGCGAAACTCACTGCATGGCTCTCGGGAAAGCCGTAGCTACCAAAGCCCTCCAGTTGTCGGAACACGCGTTGGGCATAGGCTTCGGTGTAGCCGTTTTTTATCATACCGCTGATCAGCTTCTTTTCGAAGTGCGATACCATGCCTTTGGCCTTGAAGGTGGCCATGCTTCTGCGCAACTCGTCTGCCTCGGTGGGTGTAAAGCCTGCCGCCACAATTGCTATTTTCATGGCCTGCTCCTGAAACAGCGGCACGCCCAACGTGCGCCCTAAAATTTCTTTCAACGCGGGCGAGGGATAGTCCACAGGCTCCTCTCCATTTCGCCTACGCAAGTAAGGATGCACCATGTCGCCCTGTATGGGGCCCGGCCGCACAATGGCCACCTCAATCACCAGGTCGTAAAAACAGGCGGGCTTCAGCCGTGGCAACATGGACTGCTGCGCCCGGCTTTCTATCTGGAATACGCCAATGGTGTCGGCCCGGCTCACCATCTCGTACACCTTCGGGTCGTCTTGCGGAATGTTGGCCAAGGTCAGTTCCTTTCCATAGTGTTGTTTCACCAAGTCGAAAGCCTTGCGTATGCAGGTGAGCATGCCCAATGCCAGCACGTCTATCTTCATGAATCCCAGTGCATCGATGTCGTCTTTGTTCCATTCAATGTTGGTGCGGTCTTCCATTCGCGCGTGTAAAATGGGGCACAGGTCTGAAAGCCTGCCATCGGTAATCACAAACCCGCCCGTATGTTGCCCCAGTTGCCGGGGGAACCCCATGAACTGGGTGGTGAGCGACAGCACTTTCTGTACGGTGGGGTCTGCGGGGTTGATGCCCTGCTCCCGAATTCTTTTCTCGTCAAATCCGTCTTCGCGGAAATCCCACACCAGTGCCGACAGTTTGCTGATGGTATCCACCGACAACCCCATGGCTTTGCCTACATCGCGTAGGGCGCCCCGGTGGTGTTGCTGGGTAACAGTGGCCACTACCGCTGCGCGGTCGCGGCCATATTTCTGGTAAATGTATTGCATTACCTCTTCCCTCCTTTCGTGCTCAAAGTCCACATCGATGTCGGGTGGCTCGTTACGTGCCGATGAGATGAAGCGCTCGAAGAGCAGATCGAACCGGGAAGGATCTACCGAGGTGATGCCCAGGCAGTAGCAAACGGTGGAATTGGCGGCCGAGCCCCTACCCTGGCAGAGGATGCCGCGGCTCACGGCAAACCTGACGATGTCGTATACGGTGAGGAAATATTCCGCATAGTTCATCTGCTCAATGAACGTAAGCTCGTATTGGATGGTATCTTTTACCTTGGCGGGAATGCCTAAGGGGTAGCGTTGGTGTGCACCCTGCCAGGTTAGCTCTATCAGCTCTTGCTGGGGTGTTTTTCCATTGCTGGTTACTTCTTTCGGGTAGCGGTACTGCAGTTGGTCGAGCGAAAAGCGGCAGGCACCAGCGATGGCCTGGGTTTGTTCTATGGCTTGCGGATAGTGACTGAACAGGCGTTGCATTTCTTGCACCGGCTTGAGGAAGCGCTCTGCGTTGGGGTGCAGCCTGAACCCTGCGTTGTGGATGGTGCACTTTTCGCGTACGCAGGTCATCACATCCTGCAACTCCCTTCGGGCGGGGTGGTGGTAGTGCACATCGTTGGTGGCCACCATAGGAACCTTGAAGCGCTGTGCGAGCTGAGCTATTCGAAACACCAGCTTGGCATCGTCTCCGCCATAGGTACGCGTGGCCGCGATGGAGAGCCGGCTGCCCAGAACATCCGCATAAATGGCTACCTGCTTTTTAAAGGCAGGGTCGAAATCAAGGTGGGCTGATAACACCGTGGGAGGAATCAGGATGAATGCGATGCCCTGCGCATGGGCAAAGACATCGGCCTGGTAAAGCAGGCACTTGCCCTTCTCGGCCCTAAGGTTGCCGGTAGTCAGCAGGTTGGTTAAACGTGAGTAGGCCTGCAAGTCGGTAGGCAACGCCAGCAAGCTGGGGCCATCTGCCAAGTCCAACCGGCATCCGGGAATGAATGAAATGCCTGCTTTCTTGGCCGCCACGTGTGCCCTTACCAGTCCGGCCATGGTGTTGCGGTCCGTCAATGCCATCGCACGATAACCCAGCGCGCTGGCCTGTTCAATCAGCTCTTCAGGATGAGATGCCCCACGGAGGAAACTGAAATTAGACGTTACCTGCAACTCTGAATACATAGGGCATTGATTACATCAATCGAAGAAGCCGTGCAGAAACCACTGAAAGGAGGCATCGTGGTAGTGTCCCAATCGGAAAATCCAATAGCGTGCACCCTGATCATCTTCCACGCGGTAATAATCCCGGTGCTGACCATCTTGTATCCACCACTCCTGCTCTATTCGCTCCGGCCCATCGGCCTTTGCTATCCGGTGTACTTTTCCCCTGTATCGAAAAAGCAGTGGTGGATAATCGGGTATGGGCGCGGTTACTTCTATGGGCTCGGGTTGCGGCAACAGGTGCATGGGCCGAAGCTTTTCTTCTCTCCAGTCGGCAGCAGATGTTTCGTGGAGCGCTTGTGTGGCGTGGATGGATCGCTCCGGCCAGTAGTGCGCGGCTGCCACATAACGATGAATGGCGCTAGGCCCAGCCTTGGTGGTGATGCGATCCAGCAAGGCAGTCAGTTGCGGATCATGCCATCCCCGTGCCGCCTCCCATATTTTTTCCTGTTCGCCAGCCAGCGACTCCACCACCGGGGCTTCTAATACAAACAGTTCAATGCCCAACCCCGGAGCGATGGAGGATAGCTGAAGGGTCAACAATTTGAACAGGTGTTGGGGCTCCCTGCTGGCACGGTGCGTGGCTATTTCAACCTGTTGCACTTCCCCATCAACGCGGAAGCATTTCAGAACGGCTTTGCGCAACCCCATCTGCTCGCGATGAAGCCTTTTGCACAGCCGGGTCAGCAGTTCCTGCAGGGCTATCTCAATGCCGGTGGCGGTAACGATGGGCTCCAGGCTCGGAAGTCTTTCCTGGTAAGGTTCGGTGGGAATCACCGGGTCGAAGCATTCCATTTCATAACCTAACGCTTTGTCGAGTTGTGCGAGCAGCCCCGAACCAAACCTGCGCCTCAAGGCCGACCGTGGCATGGTCATGAGCGGATTGATCTGTTGCAAGCCCAGTGCGTGCAGCCGCTCGCTCACGGCTGGCTCCAGCCGCAGGGCTTCCGGTGGCAAAGGTTGCAGTGCCTGCTGGTGCTGGCCTACCGGTACAACGGCAGGCTTGCTGCCATACCGGGCGAGTGCCCAGGCGGCACCAATGGTATCGGCCATGGCCGCCTGCACCTGGTAGCCACGGGCCTGCAGCCGTTGGGTGAGCGCCTGCAGGTAGGGTGCTTCTCCACCCCACAGGTGGGCGCAGCCGGTTGCCTCCAACACCAAACCGTCAGGGGGTTGAATGCCTACCGAGGGCGTAAAACGGATGCACCACTCCGCCAGCTTTTTAAGCAACGGCACCGTAATGTCTGGCTTGTCATCGGCTACTTTAAGATCAGGCAGTACAACCCTTGCATCTGCCAGCACCATGCCTGTCGACAGCCCGTGCTGGCGGGCCCGCGCGTTGACTGCCGTAATCACCATTTTGCCGTGAACAGACGTTTTTAGCACGAATGGAACCTTGTGAAGGGCCGGCTGCTGGCGCGAGAACCAATCCGTTTTTAAGTAGCGGAACCAGAGGCATACATACCTTCTCTCCATGGCTTATCCTGCTTTCTCTTGGTATTCTGCCTCCGGAAGCGGCTGCGGCTCCACAGATTGGAAGCCATGGGGAGTCCATTGAACCGGCCACGCGCCAGGCCTTCCGTTGCGTACCTTGAGCAGCTCTGCCTGCCAGCAAGGGAAACCAATGCCAGGCAATCCTGGTTCGCTGATGCTGGGCAGGGAAGTGACACGCCACCGCGAGGCGCTGGCCGTTGGCCCCGGCTTCCGTACGCGCCCCTGTAGTACAAAGCCGGTCACTTTGCTTTGCTCTGCACGCAACTGTAACCTGCGCGAAGCTGTGAAGGGCATCTCTCCTACTTCGGCCACCACGGCTGCGAGGGCACCGCATGGCAACGCTTCTTCCGTTGCCCACCACACATGGCGCTCCTGCTTTACATCAATAAAAATGAAACGTTCCGGGGCCAGGCCGAAGCGCTTCAGCGCAGGAGGAAAGAGTGTGCGTTGGGTGCTGATCCAGAGGCAAACCCCCTGGGTGCCCAGCACAAAGGATAAGAGGCCGGCCATGAAACCGGCAGTGGCCGCGCCTTGCTCGCGCGTGGTGGCCAGAAACTCGTGAATAACGCCTAATGGAAAAGTGGCCTGTGGAAATGCCTCTTGCAGCGGACCCAACCGCACATGGATACCCGACTGGGAAGAAGATTTGAATCCTTCCATCCTTAAAATCTTCTCCCGCAGCGATGCGATTGTATCAGCCCTGTGAATCACCATATCTTCCCCCGGTGAGGGCGAAGATAATAGAATTACTAAATATTTTAGTATTTTTGCTAATAAAAGTACAAACTAAAGCGGGTTGTGATTGGAAGTATTCCAACTATCTGCTAAGGTTAAAGTTAGCCGAACCACGGCTATCTGCGCACCAGTTGTCTTTCCAACGTGTAAATCAGGTTCACACTCCAGTCGAAATCGCGTGCCGGTATGGTTGAGGCAATTGCTTTGTTAACAATACCCGAAATGGTTACCGGAAAATCGCTGATGCCGAAGGTTGTGGTTGCATTTACATACACCCCGTCATCGGCATCTACCTTGAGGTAAAATACCTGGGGGTTGAAACTGACATACGTTTTACCTGCCAGTTTGATTTTAGCAAAGCTGCCCTGCAGCGAAAGGAAATTGGAATTCTGCGGGCCATGCTTCTGAAAGCCGTGTCCGCGTAAATAATAAATACCCACGCTTGCCCGGTCCGAAATTTTATAGGTCGGGATGATCTCTAAAGCAAGAAACCGCCTGGCCACGGAGAGTTGCTCTTCAATACCATTTACCACCACGGTGCGTGTAATGTAGTTTAACCCAGGCAGGTGGCCACCTACTGTAAGCTGAAATTTTGGTTTGAAGATAGCCTTGTAGCGATATATAAAAACAAACGACCACGGACGCCCTTCCAGGGCATAACGAAACTGCGGTTCAAAACTGAGCCTTTTGTTGCCCATGCGCATGTCGAGAAACGCGGCCGGATCGCCCAGTGTAAATGCGGGTATGATCGAGAACCCGTTGTTGGTTACACTCAGGTCGGCCCGGAAAAAGAAGGTGCTGTCGTGTTGGGCATGGCATAAATTCAGACACAGCCAACAGGAAAAGAGAAGGGGCAAATTGATTTTCACAGGCTGAAAGAAGGTTGAGTGATTATAAACTAAACAGTCGAACAGGTTTTTTAGAAAGCAGGAACTTACTTTAATGACGTGGGTGTGGCACAAAAGCCGCAATAGAACGGGCTTCTAATTGTTATGTTTTGAAACGAAAACCACGTGAATGGTCGGTAAGATCAATATGGTTGATAGTTTTTTGTTGTGGTTTTCAGGGCTGGCTGAATGTCGGCAGGTAAAATGGCTTCGCCTTTATTACCCCACGAATTTCGGATGTAATTCAGCACATCAGAAACCTGATGGTCAGTTAGGTTAAAGCCCGTCATTTCCGCATCATAGTCTACACCATTTATTTTCATTGGGCCACGCACACCCAGCAGCGTTACTTTGATGAGCCTGTTCTTGTCGTTGAGGTAGTCTGTCTTGGCAAGAGGAGGGAATATACCTTCAATACCTTCGCCCGCTGCCAGGTGGCACGACATGCACTGGGCTTCATAAATCGACTGACCACGTTCCATACTTGCTTTCAAATCGAACGACTGGTTGAAGGAACTCAGGGCTACGGCAACCAGAAACAGGACGACCAAACCGGTGCACCCTTTCAATGTTTTAGATTTTATCGCCTTCATCTTTCAGTTCGTTTACGAAAGGTTGGTTATAAAACCGCCTGCCCGTGTTTTTATACAACGCATTGGCCACTGCCGCAAATACAGGCGGAAAGGGCGGTTCGCCCAAGCCGGTGGGGTCTATGTCATTTTCCACAAAGTGAACATCAATCTTTTTCGGTGCTTCCCTGAGTCGGATCATTCTGTACCGATTGAAATTATTTTGTTCTGGAGTTCCCTCTTTATGTGTTAATGCACCATAGAGAGCATTTCCAATTCCATCCACCACAGCCCCCTGCACCATGTTAATGGCGGCATCCGGATTAATCACCACACCACAATCCATGGCGCTGAAGACCCGCTCAACATAAGGTTGGTCATTTTTCTTCACGATATCCACCACGTGGGCAGCGTACGAATTGTGGCAGAAGTAGGCAGCTACTCCACGACTGTAACTCTTATTTTCGGGATTATTCCATCCGGATTTCTCCTTCACCAATCTTAAAACCCCTGCATACCGGTCGGCATCATACTCATTATTTTTGCCTACCGGATTTTCTTTGGCGCGTTTTAAAAGCTCCAGCCTGAAATCGATAGGGTCTTTGCCCATGAGTTCAGCCAATTCATCCAAAAAGGATTGCTCTGCCGCGGCATTGAAGTTGGATCGTGGCGCCCGGAAGGCTCCGATGGTTATGTTAGAGGGTATGGCCCAACCTTCAGCCAGGTAGTTATCAACGGCACCGGCTGGAAACCGGTTGGCATGGATGGGATGCTCGGGTATGCCGCCACCCTTAACATGAAAGGCAATCAGATTATTATTGGCATCCAATGCTGCGCGATATGTAGCGGTGTACATCGGGCGATAAATGCCGTACGTCATATCGTCTTCGCGACTATAAACTAGTTTTACGGGAGCCTTCACCTTTCTGGAAATCAATGCCGCTTCCACGAGATAATGCCCATAGGCCCTCAGACCAAAGCCACCGCCCATGCGGGTCATCTGTATTTCAATTTTATCGGGCGGCAGGTTTAATATTTTCGACAACGTGGGCTCTATCCAACCCGGTGCCTGATGCGGCCCTACTAACAAGGCTTTTTCCTCGGTAACGTGGGCAAAGAAATTCATGGGTTCCATGCAGTTGTGCGCCAAAAAAGGAGCGGTATAGGTGCGCTCCAAAACATGGGCTGCATTTTTGAAAGCGGTTTCGGGGTCTCCGTCTCTTCGCAATTGCTGTGCGGGCTTGCTTGCATACTCCGCCATCTTTTGATACTGCGCACTGGTGGTTTCAAGCTCCGCTGGAATAACTACTTCCGTTTTACCGCGGAAACCCGCAATGGTTTCTTTCGTTTCGCTGATCTGTTCCCACGTTACTTTAAGCTTCTTGCGGGCATTCATTACCTCCCAGGTAGTAGTACCTGTTACTACCAGTATGTCGTTGAATGTACGCGTATCAAATCCAGCCTGTTCAAAGCCATCCGGATATAGCTGCAATGCAAATACATCTTTTATTCCGGGCATTTTCAGAGTTTCCGATGCGTCAAAAGATTTTAGCTTCTTGCCGAAGGCCGGTGGATGCTCTATCATGGCAATCAGCATACCTTCCTGGGTGTAGTCAATTCCAAAGAGAGGTTTGCCGGTCACGATCTTCAGCCCCTCCACATTTTTTTGGGAGTTACGTACTACGCTGAAGCGCTTTACATCTTTTAGCTTTACTTCTTTGGGTATAGGATTAGCGGCAGCTTTCGAGGCAAACTCACCATACGTTCCTGACTTGCCACTCTTTTCATGATAGAGTGTTCCAGCTTTTGTCGTCACCTCGTCAACAGGCACGCCCCAGGTTTGCGCAGCGGCATCCCTCAACATCTGACGTGCGGCAGCCCCTGCTTCACGGAGTGGTTTCCAATACATCCGGACTGAATTGCTTCCGCCCGTAAACTGCGGCCCGAGTTTCACATTGTCGTGCGGGCCCATTTCTACGATCACTTTCTGCCAATCCACATCCAACTCTTCGGCTACAATCATGGGCAGTGAGGTCATTACATTTTGACCAAATTCCGGGTTAGGATTAAGTATCTTGATGAGGTTATCCGAAGTAATTTTGATATAGCCCGTTAATTCATTCCATTGTTCAGCAAGTAACGTTTCACTTAACTTAGTATCAAGTGTGTATTTACCCAATCCGCTAAAACTAATCATCAGGCCACCGCTGGCCAGCACGGATGACTTTAAAAATGACCGTCTGCTTTGTGATGTTTTAATCTTTTCCATTTTATAATTCTTTACAGGATGGTAATGCGCAATCAATTCTAGTTGTACTTAGCGGCTGTTTTAATAGCCTCTCTAATGCGTAAATAAGTTCCGCATCTGCAAATGTTACCCGACATAGCCGCATCAATTTGCGCATCGGTGGGATTGGGATTTGTCTTTAGCAAAGCCGCTGCCGACATGATCTGTCCGGTTTGGCAATAGCCACATTGAGCCACATCATGCTCCAGCCAGGCTTTTTGTACAGGGTGGTCTCCGTTTTCAGAAAGTCCTTCAATGGTAGTAATCTCCCTGTTTTGAGCGGCTGAAACGGGCAGCGAGCAAGAACGAACTGCGGTTCCGTTCACATGGATGGTGCAGGCCCCACATTGTGCGATGCCACATCCATACTTGGTACCCACCAGTTGCAGGTGTTCGCGAAGTACCCAGAGCAGCGGAGTTTTGGGTGAAAGCTCCCCTAAAAGTTGTCACGATTAAAAATAGAGATTAATCGTTAAACTTGAAGGAGAAATGAAAAAGACAAAATTCACCGAGAGCCAGATTATTGGCATCCTCAAAGAGCAAGAGCAAG
>JBMOLS010000033.1:0-4173 GCA_049324055.1 Bacteroidota bacterium
GCGTTTGGGTGGTTACCGGCTCGCGCGTGGCCAGGTTGGCCAGTCCATAACCTTTGGCAAATACCACCGAGTCGCCCTTGGCAATCAGCACAACTCCGCCCGGGCCGTTCGGGTCCACCTGCGCTTGTATCAGGCTGTCGAGCTTCGCGGTCAGCGAAGCGGGCTCTTTGCGGCTCGAACAACTCAGTAAAGCCATCCCGGCCCATATCCACACAAACCTTTTCATCCAGAAAAGTTAGTTAAAAAGAGCAGCCGGGCATATCGCGGAAACGCATTAACTTGGCGCAATTTTTTTTATATGAAGTTCAACCGCAAGAAATACAGCGACCAAGTGCTGAAGGATCTTTATGAAGCACTGGTTCGTCCCCGCCTGATTGAAGAAAAGATGTTGATACTGCTCCGGCAGAACAAGATCAGCAAATGGTTCAGTGGTATTGGCCAGGAAGCCATTGCTGTGGGTGTTACGCAAGCCCTGGAGCCCAATGAATATATTTTGCCCATGCACCGCAACCTGGGTGTGTTCACGGGCAGGCAACTGCCGTTCGACCGCCTATTTGCGCAGTGGCAGGGCACCCTGATGGGTTATACCAAGGGGCGTGACCGCTCCTTCCACTTTGGCACCAACGAGCACCACATCGTGGGCATGATTTCGCACCTCGGCCCGCAAAACGGGGTAGCCGATGGCATAGCGCTGGCAACCAAGTTGAAAGGAGAAAAGAAAGTAACCGTTGTTTTTAATGGCGATGGCGGCACCAGCGAGGGCGACTTTCACGAAGCGGTAAACGTGGCGGCCGTGTGGGATTTGCCCGTGATCTTCCTCATTGAAAACAACGGCTACGGATTATCTACACCCAGCAACGAGCAATTTCGATGCAAGCAGTTTGTTGACAAAGCCATCGGTTACGGCATTGAAGGTGTAAAGGTAGATGGCAACAACATCCTTGAAGTGTACGACACGGTGCGCTCGCTGGCAGAAAGTATTCGCAAGAAGCCAAGACCTGTGCTGCTGGAGTGTATCACGTTCCGTATGCGTGGCCACGAGGAGGCATCGGGCACAAAATATGTTCCCAAAAAGCTGATGGAAGAGTGGGCCAAAAAAGACCCGGTTGAAAACTACGAGCGCTATTTACTGAATGAGAAAGTGCTCGACCAGAAATGGATTGACGACACCAAAAAGAAAATAAAAAAAGAGATCGAAGCAGGTCTGGAGTCAGCTTTTCGCGAAACATACCCCGAGGCAGATACGCAACGCGAGTTGAACGATGTGTATGCACCACATCAGCAGCAAGTCGTAGCTCCCTCCTCCGACAAAAAATCCGAGAAAAGATTCATCGATGCCATCAGCGATGGGCTGCGACAAAGTATGGAGAAGCACCACAACCTTGTTTTGATGGGCCAGGACATAGCAGAGTATGGTGGTGTTTTTAAAATTACCGAAGGCTTTGTTGACAAGTTTGGAAAAGAGCGTGTGCGCAACACGCCCATCTGCGAGTCGGCCATAGTGGGCGCGGGTCTGGGCCTTTCCGTAAAGGGCATGAAGGCCATGGTAGAGATGCAGTTTGCTGATTTTGTAACGGAGGGCTTTAACCAGATTGTGAATAACCTGGCGAAAGCGCACTGGCGTTGGGGCCAGGCTGCCGATGTGGTGGTGCGCATGCCAACGGGTGCCGGTACAGCGGCAGGTCCGTTCCATTCGCAAAGTAATGAAGCGTGGTTTTTCCATACACCGGGTTTGAAAATTGTGTATCCCTCCAATCCGTACGATGCCAAAGGATTGTTGGCGGCCGCCATCGAAGATCCCAACCCCTACCTTTACTTCGAACACAAGTTGTTGTACCGTTCGGTGAAAGACCTGGTGCCCGATGACTATTACACGGTGCCTGTGGGCGAGGCACGCCTGGCACGCGAGGGATCGGATGTCTCCATCATCACGTATGGCATGGGCGTGCATTGGGCCCTCGAATTGGCACAAAATCTTCCGGACGTAAGCCTGGAGGTGCTGGATTTACGCACGTTGCTTCCGTGGGACAAAGACGCAGTTGCCCGTACCGTGAAGAAGACCAACCGGGTGCTGGTGCTACATGAAGACACGTTGACCGGAGGCATTGGTGCAGAGATTGCCGCCTGGATCAGCGAACATTGCTTTGCCGACCTGGACGCGCCTGTGATGCGCGAAGCCAGCCTGGATACGCCCATACCTTTTGCTCCCACGCTGGAACGTAACTTCCTCCCTGCCGGAAGGCTGAAGGAAAAAGTGCAGCAGTTGATGGCGTATTAGGCAAGTTTATTCCGTTTGGTTCGTTCTAACCCCACGGTGGAACACGCGCTTCACAAAGTTGCGGAAGCGCTTTTTTATTATCTTAGCCTGTTTATTGGGTTGATTTTTGAAACGCAAACCTGTCGATAACGCAAGGAAGTGGTGGCGCCTGTTGGCCGTGGCAGCATTCTGTGTGCTAGCGGGCGCGGGCAACGTGTGGGCGCAAAACACCAAAGGCGATCGGTCGGTGGGTAACCAGCGGCAGGTGCGCGAAACCCGCGTAAAGTCGGTAAAGAAAAAAGAACGCGCCAAAACCAAAGACATTGCCGGGCGTAGGCTACGCACCAAAGACAAGTCTTCAGCCACCCGGGCCAATGCCAGCTACCGCCAGCCCGATCCTTACAAATCGAGGCCCCGCGTAAAGACCGACCGGCCGGCCCAATCTACCGGCCGTGTCTTCAGCCAGTCGCCACGCGGCCGGGAGCGTTCCTGGAAGGGCGATGTATCGGGTTCGCCTGTACGCAAGGTGAAGCCCAGAACGGCTGAGGCGGCTCGCGCGAATGTCTATCCACAGCTGGGCGCCTATGTCAATAACCCATCGCGTAAGCCGCAGAAGCCCAAACGCTACTACGGGCATACACGCACAGCATCGGGGCAACCCATCGTACGAAGAATTCCACAGCAAAAGCAACGCGCTTGGAAGGGCGATATCAAAGGAGGCCCGGTGGGCAACCCGCCATCGGCAACGGGCCGAACAAAAAATGTGTATTCGCAAAAAAATCAATATAGCCGCTACACCGGTAAGGTAAAAGACCGCAAGGAGCGCCCCATTTCTAACCATGCCGTTGTAAGGCGGGCCCAACGCCTGGGCTCCAGCGACCGGTTGCTGGGTGGCGGTGGCCGACCTTCTTCGGCATCTGGCCAATTCATTCAGCGGGGGCGCAAAAATGTGTACTGGGGAAAATTCACAAAAAGCGGAAAGGCCGTTACCCGCGATCTGGCCGGGCGACCGTTGCGCACGCGTAACTTCAGATCGGTGCCTGCCGGGCTGGTAGGCCGCGACACCATCCCCAACTTTGGCCGCAAACCCGGTGGCGACAGGGCATGGCGGGGACAAAGTAAGGGATATGTGTCTGTGCAGCCCTCGCGGCAACGTGCATGGCAAGGCGATGTGGCCAAATGGAAATTAAGAAGGTTGCAGCCTAAGCGCAGTATCGAAAATGCAGGCGCACGTGTTTACCCGCGCAAGTTGTCCATCAGCAGTTCGGGCAAAGCGGGCAGGCCACTGCCAGGCAGCGGGTTTCAATCGCGCACACGCGGGCCTAGTCATGGTGGTGATCCCATTTCGCCCCGTTCTCCCGGTAAAGGAGCAAAAAAGCTAAGCATTGCGCTGGGGCGCACCAAAGGTCAGCGGCCCTTGAAGGGCGGAGGTAGTGTGAGTGGTAGGCTGTGGAACAACAACCGAACCCCCATCGATCCACGCATTCCACCGGCAGGCGCGCAACGTGCGGGTAAGTTTGCCGGCAACATGCGCAGAGACGTGCGGTCTGGCTTTGGCGATCAGGGGGAAGGCTTTTCGGGATACATGAAAACAACAAGACCTGCCAAGGGTGGCGGAAGCGTAAGCGGCAGGTTGTGGAACAACAACCGCACCCCCATCGACCCGCGCATTCCACCGGCAGGCGCACAGAAGGCTGGCAAGTTTGCCGGTAACATGCGTAGAGACGCGCGGCCTGGCTTTAGCGACCAAGGTGAAGAATTCTCAGGCTACATTAAAACCAGAAGGCCTCCCAAAGGCGGAGGCAGCGTAAGTGGCAAATTGTGGAATAACAATGGAGAACCTGTAGATGTGATAAAAGCGGGCAGGGGCACGCAACGTGCCTCGCAGTTTCAGGGAGATATCAAAGCCGGCAAAC